>JBBDIM010000047.1:0-42359 GCA_040880405.1 Pirellulaceae bacterium
ATTTTATGCGACAATTTACGAGAGATCCGAATTTCCGGACGGACACTAGCTACGGGAAAATTTGACGTAGCCACGCTGGCGTACAGCGTGGGCAGATTGCTCCTGAATACCTCCCACCCCGTGAGGCAAACGTGTGAGAGCCTTGGTGACAGGGTCGGCCGGTTTCGCCGGATCGCATTTGACGCGGCATCTGCTCGCCGCGGGGGATTCGGTGCTGGGGGTCACGCTCTCGGCCGAGTGGCCGCCATGCTTAGGAGATTTAGCCAAGTCGGGCGTGCCTTTGGTGGCGTGGGATCTCTCGCAAGACCTCGGCGAATCGGCCCGGCGAGTGATTGAAGACTTCGCCCCCGAGGCGATCTACCATCTGGCCGCCATCAGCCTCCCAGCCGCCTGCGGTGCCGATTCCCCCACGCCGGCCAGTTTGGCGGTGAATGTCGAAGGATCGGTCCGCGTCGCCAAACTCGCGCTGGAGTTGCCCACTCGGCCGAAGCTGCTGTTCGTCAGCAGTTCGAAAGTATACGGCCCCCGGGACGAGTCGACCTACTTGGTCGACGAGAACGCCCCGCTCCACCCAGCCGGTGGCTACGGTCTCACCAAACACCTGGCGGAAGAGCGCCTGCTCGCGTTGGCCGAGCAAGGCCTGCCGCTGGTCATCGCCAGAGCCTTCAACCACACCGGCCCCGGGCAGGAACCGGTTTACCTGGTGCCGCAGTGGTGCCAAAAACAACACCAGGCTGAGTCACCGGTCCACGTCCGCTCCCTCAACACCACCCTAGACCTAAGCGACGTCCGCGACGTGGTGCAAATCTACCGCCGCTTGATGAACACCGAGCAAGCAAGCGGAATCGTCAACGTCGGCAGCGGCCACCCAACCACCACCGCCGAAATCTGGCGCGGCCTGTGCGAGATCAGCGGTTACCAAGGAGAAGTCCTTGCCGAGACCGACGAAGTGAGCCACCAGCCAATCGCCGACTTGAGCCGGCTGCAAAGTTGGATCGGGCCTGTGGAGAGAATCCCCTTGGCCCAAACCTTGAAAGATACCTGGGACGGGGTGATTAGCGCTGGAGGTAGGGTGGGTGAAGCCCGATAGGGCGTAACCCACCATCGCCAACCCATGTTGCGGCGGCAACTCGGCTGATGTTCAAGCCAACCCGTACCGGGGCAGGTTGGCTATGTGCGATTGTCTGCGAAAATTTCGCGAAACGCATTGAACGATGGCGTACCGTCTGCGTAATCGAGGACGGCGAATACGACCCGATCAAACGCACCAACAAAGTTGCTATCGGATTGCAGAGCGTCCGCGAACCATTGTGCAACATCCGACGGATCATTGCCGAATACCCCGCAGCCCCACGCACCCAAAACAATTGCCTCGTGGCCGTTTTGCCGCCCAACGGCCAGAACCGATCGAATTCTCTCTTCCATCGTCGGACGGATTTGCGATACCCGTTCAGGTTCGTTCTTGCGAACAGCGCCCGCGTTTACTGCTGGAGATGTCACAATCGACACCGTGTAAGGAGGGGAGATCAGTGCGTCATCTTCATTGCGAAAAACAGGCACACTTGGTGAATAGATGATGTGGTTTGTATACAGCGAAGAATCGTATGAGCGGTTTATGTTGTAGTAGGCCATTTCGCGATTCAGCGATTGGAATAATCCAGAGGCTCGCGCCAGACATTCCTCTTGAGCTTGGGAACCGGAAAGAAATCCGCCACCCGGATTCTTAGCCGAGGCGAAGTTGAGACAAAGAGGATTGGGATAGCCATCGTCTACAAGCGATTTCGCGGCCGCGAACGTCGTGCAGTTTCTGACTTCAATCCTTGTGTTCCTAGAGTCAGGTGGCGTCAACGACTGCCCAAGGGCTGCAAGATCATTTGGTGTATAAAGAACCGTGCCATCTCGCATGGATTTAAGCATTGCGGAAAGCGAGATTTCCGTGCCATCCAGAGTATACGATTCCCGCTGGAGTAACTCGACGGTTTCATTCGCGATCTCAGCACGTCTCTTGCGGTTGGCCATTGCTGTTTGATTCACTTTCGCAAAAGGTAACGGGGTGGTTGGGTGCCGATAGCCCCTGACTGGAGGTTTCGCCTCTCAGGGGATGAGTCCGATTATCTAGAACTGGCAAGGCACGTAGCCCCGTGTGCCCAGCGATAATTGGACTTATCCCCCTCGCCGCGTTGAAATGACGATGCGGCAGGAAAATGGATCCGCCCTTGGCCAGTCGCGCGGAAGGGGGATAAGTCCCAAGTTGGAAACTCCGCGCACGGGTTTTCATTTTTTCGAAACGCTGAGTGAGGGGACTCAACCCCTGAGAGGTTGACCGCTTCGTCACACCTTCGTCCCATCGTCGAACGGCTGTAACTCTTCGGGCCGCGGCAACGATTTCGGTGCTTCCCCCTCGAACCCGTATACTTCAACCCCGCTCAGAATCCCGTCCTGCTCAAACACGAAGATACCGCTAAGCATGTCCCCTTCGCCGAAGACGAAATCCGCGATGGGGTGAACGCCTGGCGGCGATTCGGGCTGCCAGCGAACCTGAAAGTTGATGCTCGCGCAACCGCACCCGCACTTCCAGGGCGTAACTTCGGCTTGATCAAGCTGCAGCAAAAACGCGGCCGCCTCGGGACTGCCGTGCTCGAGCATCCATTGCACGAGACTCCGCTCCTGATCGGTCAGTTGGCGATTTCTTTCGTTCATCGGGGGTCCCACGGTCCGTCCCGTTTGGAATGGGATGTTGTCGAAGTTCCTCGCACTGCTCACCGTCTTCAAATCAGGAGATCTTTGATTCTTGCCATGACTTGCGGGGCACCGAAATGCCTATTGTCACCGTCCTCAACGAGAGGCTCAAGGGCGCAGAGTAGTGTCTCTGCCATCGATTGCTCAAGTTTTGCTTCCATCGGAATCCGACGGTCCAGGAAATTGCTCAACTCAACCATTCCGCCGTTACTCTCGTAATCGTCACGTCTGCGGAGGGCATTTGTAATTGCTGCCACTACTTCTTCGTCTGAAGCACTACAGCGGTTTAACAGCTTGAGTCCCACGACACGGGCATCAACGTTTTGCGAGGCAAGCAACCGGCGCGGCAGTTCAGCAGGAACACAAAAGGAACCGGGGTTTGCTCGAAGGTAATCATTTGTCGCACCCCCGAGTCTCCAGAGGGCCTCTTCATCATCTGTGGACTGATAGACTCGATCGAAAAGCGTTTGAAATCGGCTCGGTGGCAGGCACGTCAATTCCGTCATATTCGGAATGTGCCAAAGCTGCCTAGCCAATTCTAAGGGGGAACGATACTTATCCCAATCGATCATTGTCTGAAACCTTGCTCGCGACAAAACGACCGCCATCACCGAGTGGCCGGAGTTGGCGACGGTGTTGCCAGGAGCCACGCACTAATCCCGGCTTTGCCTTTTGTTCTCTTCCAAATCCTCGTCCTCATGAATCGGCCTATACTCAATCCTCGCTCGGCGGGGCCTTAGGAGGAGTCTGGCCCAAGCACCAAGAAACGCCGCCATGCAGCCCAGCACGATTGCCCCGCGGCGGAAGTCGTATTGGCGCTCGCCTGTTTCGAAGGTTTGCCCCAGGAACGAGCCGACCGCCAGGTAGAGTCCCCAGAGGGCCAAGCCACCGATCAGGCAAAGCAGGATGGTCTTGGGAGAGGCTTCGGGGCGGTTCATGGTGGGTGTGACCGGGAAACAGGAGGAAAGTGCGGGAGGGCGAGTCATCTCAGGAGCGAGACTAATACTCGCTGTTGCCGTAGTATACTTCGGCCGTTAGGCCGGTGCGGCGGCGGACTTCCGCGGCGATGTTGTCTACCTCCGCATCGGAGAGGCTGCTCACGATGCTCTCCGCCGGACGTCGGGCCACGGTATAAACCTGGACTAGGCGAATTTTTCCGCCGGCGGCGGTGATCTCACTTAGCCGATCGCAATAGGCGGCGATCTCCGTCTCGTCCGGGCCATCGCCGCCCAGCCGCAGGAACATCGATTGGATTACGATCGGCCGAACTTGCGAGGCGACCAGCAGGTTGTCCAGGATTTGCGAAAACGGGATCTTGGTCCGCTCGATTGTGTGATAGTAGGCTTCGGTTCCGGCGTCGAGTTTGGCCCAGATTTCACCCTGGTTGGCGTCCAAAATTTCTAGCCCGCGTTGGACATGCGTTCGGTGGAACATGCTGGCGTTGGTGATCAGTACCATCTTCACGTCGTGCAGGTGGTGGGCCTGTTTGATCTCGGCGGACCGTTCGATCAGGGTGTCGAAATTTTTGTAGGTGGTCGGTTCGCCATCGCCGCTGAAGGCGATGTCGTTGATCCGCCGCAGGTGCGGGGGTGTTTCTCGGAACTTGGCGGTTTCGAACAGCCGCCCAGTGGAGGCCAGGTCGAGCATCGCGTCGAGTTCGGTGAAGTACCGCTCGGTCTCCACAAACCGGGTCTCGCTCTCGCTCCGCCGATCGACCTGGCAGTAAATGCAATCAAAGTTGCACCGCTTGTCGGGGTTGAGATTCACCCCGAGCGAAATCCCCTTGCTCCGCCGCGACAGCACCGGATAGACGAACTTGTTCGCCTCAAAACCGCGCTCGTGTTGGGTATGCAGGGGATGAAGTTCCATGGAATGCTTTACTTTTTGTCCTGGCCAACCGGTCGGGTGGGGATCGCTAAGGGGTGTTCCTGCAGCAGATTGTTTCGCATTTGGCCGAGGCATTCGCGGACGGCGGCGATTTGCTCTTCGGGGATGTCCTTCAAGGTTTTGGCCCGGACGCGCATCGCGCAATCGACCATTTTTTCCCACATCGGTTCCACCTTCTCGGTAGCGCGGATGATCTTCTTGCGGCGGTCGTGCGGGTCGACATCCCGCGTAATCCAGCCATCTCGTTCCATTCGGTCGATCACGCCGACCAAGGTCGGGGCCTCAATCCGCATCTGGTCCGCCAGCTCGCTCTGGGTGATTTCGCCCAAAAACGAGAGCCAGCAGAGCACCTCCCATTGCCGGTAGGTGATGCCGAGCGAGCCGAGTTCTTCGTTCATGGCTCGAGTCATCACATGCGCGACCGAGTAAACCCAGTAACCGAGGCTTTCTTCAAAATCAAACCGTAGCATTCCGTGCTCTCTTCGCTGGAGTCTGGTTGCTTGAATTATCACGTCGCCGGTTCTTCCGGCAATCCGCGGAGACGGTAAATTACAGCCCAAAGGCTTGGCGATAGCAGTGGTCGAAGAGCAATCGCCACTCCGCCTGAGCCACTTCTCTGAGGAGCGTTTCCTGTTGGGTCTTACTGCGGGCCGCCGCTTCACAGGCATCGACCATGGCATCAGGCCCCCACGAATTAGCGTCGGCGAGAAACCGCACCGTTGGATCCAAGGCCATTGCTTCCGCTAAAGTGGCGGCCTCCTGGGCCAAGTCAGCCATCACCGGATGATCGCCGGC
This sequence comes from Pirellulaceae bacterium, assembly GCA_040880405.1. Lineage (GTDB taxonomy): Bacteria > Planctomycetota > Planctomycetia > Pirellulales > Pirellulaceae > JBBDIM01. The sequence continues at coordinate 5,422 of JBBDIM010000047.1, forward strand.
GCGGCGGAACCAATACTTGGCGTTGGAATAATCGGGCTCGCGGCGATGCATGAGGCCATGCCAATAGCTGCCGGTGGAGCTAGATAAATCTTGACTGATCGTGTGCGACTCGTCCAGGAAATTCATCAAGAGCCACAACCCACTGATACAAGCGGAGGCCATTTCCGGATCGACCAGGGAGTAATCGCCCTCCAAGGTCTCGACATCAAGCTCGCGGAGCAGCGGATAGGCCGAGCGGATCGGCTGCCCCGGGCCCAAGGGACACAGCGGGGCGGACTGGATCAGGTCCGTAATCTTAGGTGGATAATTCGCTGCAATCATAGGGGGTAACGCCACGAATAAAGGTGGGGAGGCTGCCTTTTTTGTCGAATTTCCCTGACTTTCCCCTGCCATAGTTTAACAGGTTTTACACCTTTCGGGGACCGGGCTGGCCCCGGGAAAATCGAGCAGTCGCGGTACTCCGCTAGGGGGTGGGGACGTGGCCCCGAAATCCAATGGAAACGTGAGGGCTGGAGGCCCGGCCCCATTCCTGCGATTCGAATCTCTCGAAGGACGATTTTTTTAACCACGAATGACACGAATGACACGAATAGCCCACCCAGAATTGTAAGCACCCCCAAAACCTCTCCCCGTATTCGTGTCATTCGTGTGTTTCGTGGTCATCCTTAAACATTTGGGTAGCACTCGCTTACGGACAAGCCGGTGCGTGGAATGAGAGACGGCGTCCGGACTTCTCGGAAGAGACAGCATCTGCTCGCACTTCACCGGGCAACTCGCGCTGCTCCGCTATTATTGGAAAACGAGTATTGGCAAATGAAAAATGCAAAATAAACGAAAAACCACTAGAGCGGCTCCCTGATATGGGGGCACGTCTTTGGCGTTCGGTTTTTTGGTGGTGTTCATCGCTGACAGGGTGATCGTTTTCGAAGGGAATCGCCTGCCGTTGGACGCGAACTCGCCTTGGCCAGTGAACTCAATCCCGAAAAATCCGGGGGGAACGTTTTTCTATCTAGTTTTCCGAACGAAAGGCGGAATACACCGACTCAAATGGCCGTTTTGCTGTCAGTTCCTGATTCAAGTTAGGGCTAATCGCCGAAAGCCTTCCCCTGAAAACCTCTCCGAGATCCGCCACGGGGGAAACTCAATAATCCCTATTCAGGCGGAATTACCGTTGGTAGACTACACGGTTTCGCCGAAAATCCCGCGTGAGGGCAGGCCGCGATGCGGTGTGGTCCGCCATCCATCGTCGCTTGGGCAGCTCGGCGAATTACGGGTCGGTTCGCGATTGCGACCGGTTCACCCGTTTGTTGACCGCCGGTATAGCGCCGGCGAATTTTTCGGCAGTCCGAGGAAACCGCCGAGCGGGCTTAAGCCCCTTAGGTTTCCGACCCCATCAACCCAGTCAAGGTCTCGACCATGTCTCACGATCCGAACCAGGATCCGCATGCCCACGATTCCCCCAACCCGAGCACAACGGAGCCTGGCACTACGGAGTCGAGCACTCCCGCGGCACAGCAATCCAGCCCGGCGGAATCGGCCCCACCGCAGGCCGATGCACCCCAAGCGGAATCGTCTCCCACGGAATCGCCTGAGGATACCGCCAAGCAAAGTCGCCTGATCGGGTCGCAGCGGGAGCAGTCGGTCCCTCAGGAACGTCCCAAGCAGGCGCCGGTTCGCCCTCAAAAGCCAGAGTCGGCCAAATCGGAGTCGGCTGACGAGGCGGAACAGGCCATGGCCGATTCGAATACCGCCGAAGCGGAGGCCGCTAAATCCATCAATGACCCCGCACTGACTGCGTCCAACCCGGACGAGCACCGCTTGTTTGTCGGCCGGGATGGCAAGGTGGAGGTCCCCAACATTCGCGAGCGGATGGAGGATATCGAGGCCGAACTCGAGGCGGCCCTCGGCGGGATGTCGCTGGACGACGTGGTCTCGGCGGAAAACGTCGCCCAAGGGGCCCAGCGGTTGGAGGCGGACACGCGTGTCAACGCCACCATCATCCGCATTCATCGCGAGGATGTCTTCTTCGACCTCCCCGGCCGCAACCAGGGGATGGCTTCGATCCGCAACTTCGTCGCGCTGCCCAACGTGGGTGACAAAATGGAGGTGGTGGTCCGCAAGTTCGATCCGGGCGAGGGGCTGTACGACCTGGGAATTCCCGGGGCCTCGGTCTCCGTTTCGGACTGGGACGATATCGAAGAGGGAATGGTTGTCGACGCCGTGATCGATGGCGTGAACAAGGGTGGCTTGGAATGTGCCGTGGGGACCGCCCGAGGTTTTATCCCGGCCAGCCAAGTCGCCACCTACCATGTTGAGAAGTTGGATGAGTTCCTGGGCAAAAAAATGCAGTGCCTGGTGACCGAGGCCAAACCGGAGAAGCGGAATCTGGTGCTCTCCGCTCGGGCCGTGATGGAAAAGACCAAGGAAGACAACCGCAAGAACCTGATGGGGACTTTGGCGGTCGGCCAGATTTTGGATGGCACGGTCACCCGGATTCAGGACTTCGGGGCGTTCGTCGATGTCGGCGGAGTCGACGGGTTGGTCCATGTCAGCCAGATCGGCTGGCAGCGCGTCCAACACCCCAGCGACGCCCTCTCTGAAGGGCAGGCAGTCCGGGTGAAGGTGACGAAGATCGACCCCGAGACCCACAAGATCGGCCTCTCGATCCGCGACACGTTGGAGAACCCTTGGCAGAAGTTGATTGGCGAGTACCCGGTCGGGAGCGTTGCCCACGGCACGATCACCAAGATCATGGAGTTCGGCGCGTTTGTGGAACTGACCCCTGGCGTGGAAGGTTTGGTCCATATCTCCGAGGTCAGCCACCAGCGGGTTTCCCGAGTCGAGTCGGTCGCCAAGGTGGGACAGGAGGTCGACGTGAAGGTCCTCTCCATCGACCAAGCCAAACGCCGGATCAGCCTCTCGATGAAGGCCCTGATGTCCGCCCCGGCCGATGGCAAGGGTGGCAAGAAGCAGGCCGAGGAAGAGGACATCGACCGCGAGCTCAAGGTCAAGAAGCAGCCAGGCCAATCGCTCAAGGGTGGCATCACCAACGACCAGAGCGAAGGGGCCAAGTTCGGCCTAAAGTGGTAACGCGCGTCGTAGCCACGCTTGCTAAAAGCGTGGGGGAAGTGCAAACCCGCTCCGCCCGGGGGCAGACCCAACCCACGAAGCCCCCACGCTCTACGCGAGCGTGGCTACGAAAGATTTACGTAGCCACGCTTCCAAAAGCGTGGGGGAAGTGCGAACCCGCTCCGCCCCAGGGGCAGACCCAACCCGCAAAGTCCCCACGATCTACGCGAGCGTGGCTACGTGGCGGTGGGGGAATCGTCGACGAAGCCGCCTGCGCAACTGACCAGCAATCGTCCGCCGAATCGCGATATTCGCATGGCGGCGAAACGCCTCTCTGGGGCGACTCCGCCCCGCTAAAATCAGGTTTTCTAGCGGAATACTCGCCATAAACCAACCGCATAGGGTTCCCCATGCGGCACTGGCTGGCGCGAGTCGTTATAATGAGGCGGTGCGAAACTTCCGCTCCGCCTCCCTGACCGGGGCCCTACCGAAAAGGAACGTTGTGCCGGGAATCGAAAAAGGAATCGCCGTCTCGCCGGGCGTCGCGGTCGGGACGGCCTACTGCATTCTCGAGATCTTCGTCAATCCAGATCGCAAGCGTCTGGAGGGTCACGAGATCACGCACGAGCTTGCGCGGTACGAAACGGCGCGTGATCAAACGGCTGCTGATTTGGCGAGCCTGAAGGCGAAGGTCGAGAGTCAGGTGGGGCAAAGCGAAGCGGCGATCTTCGCCGTGCATCAGTCGATCCTCCGCGACCCCGCCTTCACCAACAAGGTACGGCACTGGATCGTCGACGAGCGGATGGCCGCCTCGGCCGCCTTGGCGCGGCTGCTGGAAGAGTACACCGTCATCTTTTCTCGCACCACCGACGAATACCTCCGCGAGCGATTGCAGGATGTCCGCGATGTCGTGATCCGGCTCAGCGCGTACCTTTCCGATGTCCTGCACGACACCGAGTCGTCCGGAATGTCCGGCCCGTTGATCGTCGTGGCGGACGAGTTGTTGCCCTCTCAGGCGGTCGCCTTGGGAGATGCCGACGTCGTCGGGATTGTGACTCAGGCCGGTAGCCAAACCAGCCACGCGGCGATCATTGCCCGCAGTCGGGGCATTCCGGCGGTGTCGGGTGTCCATGGTGTGCTCAAGCAGATCAAGTCGGGCGATACAATCGTCGTCAATGGCAGCGAAGGGATTGTGGTCGTCAATCCCGAGGCGGAAGAGCTTTCCGCCTATCGCAAGTTGGAACGGGAATTCTTCGATCTGAAGGATCAACTGGCCGCCAACCGAGACCATCCGGCGGTGACCAAGGATGGCGTTAACCTGGCCCTGCTGGCCAACATCAACAACAGTAAAGATACCGAATCGGCCGTGGCAATGGGCGCTTCCGGCATTGGGCTCTACCGGACCGAGTACCTGTACCTGACTCACGAGAACGTCCCGGACGAAGAGGAACAGCTTCAGGTCTATCGCGAGATCCTCGCCAAAAGCCCGAATCACTCCATCACCATCCGGACGTTGGATATCGGCGGAGACAAAACGGTCGCTTACTTGGGGCACAGTCATAACGAGGCCAACCCGTTCATGGGTTGGCGAAGCATTCGGCTTTCGTTCGAGCACCCTGAGTTCTTCATGTCGCAAATGCGGGCCATCATGCGGTGCGCCGCCGACCTCCAGCCGGACGAGGGTGAGGTTCGGATGATGTTCCCGATGGTCACCAATGTCGAGGAGATGCGCAAGGCGCGGCACTTGGTCCGCAAGGCGGAAAAGTCACTCGCCAAGGCGGGCATCCCGTTCGGTGAGGTGAAGGTGGGGATGATGCTGGAGGTCCCCGCGGCGGCGGTTTCGATCGACCACCTGTTGGAGCTTTCGGACTTCGTTTCGATCGGCTCGAACGACTTGGTCCAGTACCTGACCGCCGCCGACCGCGACAACCCCAAGGTGAGCCAGTTGTGCCAGCCGCTAGCCCCGGCGGTGGTTTTGACCTTGAATCACGTGATCAAAGCCTGCAACGCGGCCGGGAAACCGATCACCCTGTGCGGCGAAATGGCGGGCCAACCTCGGGCCTTCATCGCCCTCTTGGGCATGGGCCTGCGGAGCTTCAGCATGAGCCCCTCGTTCGTCCCCACGATCAAGGAACTAGCCAGCCTCACCACAATCGACCGCGCCGAACGGATCGTCTCGCGCATCCTCAAAATGAAAACCACCAACCAGGTCAAACGCTTCCTCCGGATGGAACTGGAAGACATCGCGCCGAATATTGCGAAGTTGGATACGGAGTAGGTGGGATTATTCGGCGTTCGATGGATATTGGGGAACCATCGAGGTTTGGTCGGAGGTCAGTCGGTACGAACAGAAATCGGAACAAGCCGCCAGGCAGCTATACGAAGCGGTGACACACGACCCTAACTGAGTATTGCGATGGATACAGCAACACTGGTAAGTGACCAAGTCGAAGATGGAGCGCGGCTCATCAAAGCACTTGAGTTGGCTGGATTTGAAATTACCGCCGCGTTTTGGGTACTACCGACCGACGAAGGGGATTGGCACCTTTACATCGCCTCGCCAGTTGTCGAAAACCAAGGACTCTCGGAGGCGTTTGGACAAGTCTTGCCCCATTTGCTGCCGGGAAGATTTCCTTCGATTACTCACAGCGATATCCGCCTCATCGGAAGCCAAAACCCGATGGTCGCCAGAGCGGTCCAATTTCGACACCAAAAGGTGCCCCTTAAGTTTAAGGGCCGGACCCTCGGAAAAATGATCATCGACGAGGCGTATCTCTACCCGAGAGAGATGGCGTAGCGAGGCCACGCTACACCCCACCATCTTCTAACACCTCTCGCGCCATTTCATCCAAGTCCAAGTCGCCCGATTGGATCGATTCCATGATCACTTCGACCATGATGTCGACGTCCCGTTCGTGGAGCTGCGTCACGATCCGGGCAATTTGTTGGTCCTGGTAACCTTGCTCACGCAACCAGGCCACGACTTCCGGAAAGGGTTCTTGATCGTTCATCGGTGTCTCTCGAAACGCGAATGATTTGATAGGGAGAAGTGGTTGTCGGTGCGGGCCCGTGGCAAGCCTTTAGCCTGCTTCAGGATGGCCGAAAAATCAACCGTCCGGCAGGTGATTGCCACCACTCCGTTTTATCGTCCCACGGGGCACGGGGATATGGGTGGACCGTGGATCCGCCCCCCGGTTCCCGGCCCCGCTTACCGCGACCAAGTCCAGGCGTCCTGGGTGTATTTTTCCTGGACGAGTCGCTGCACCTCCGCTTGGGGCCAATCGGTCACCGGCTCGGTAGCGTCCCATGCGTGGATGATCGCGTCTCGCAGCTTCGCCGCGGTGGAGGGGAAATTAGTGACGAAATCGGCGTGGTCACGGTTCTCGCGGTAGTCGGGCATCCGAGTTGGTGTGCCCAACAGGTCGCCAATGAGCGTCAGATCATAGTCGTACAGCACGGTTCCGTGGTACAGAAAATGCGTCCGCCGGCAGCGGAGGCTATTGCCGGAGAATTTTCGCCCGGCGAGCGTCAGATCGCAAATGCCTTGTAGGTCGATCTGAGGTGATTCCAACGGTGAAATTGCCGCGGTGGCCGCGGAGCGCAGCTTGGTCATCACAAATTGATGGCAAAGATCGAGTTGCCGCAATTGTGGATTCCCCTCGTACGGGAGAATTACGGCATACATCAAACACCCCGGGCCTGCGACCACCGTCGCCCCGCCACTGGCCCGGCGAAGGACCGGGACACCCCGGTTCCGGCAAGCTTCGCGGTTGACCTCACGGCCTGCTTGCGAGGCTCGCCCTAGCACGACAAAGGGAGAATCCGCCTCCCACAAACGGAGCAAACCGACCTCAGTGGCGGATTCTTCCGCCGCGGTCAGCAGGGCCTCGTCCAGAGCGACGTTCTCGGCCGGGGTCGCGAGGGTTAGGTCAAGTCGCTGCATCGGAGGCTTCAGATGATCGAATCAAGGGGCGTATCGGCGGGCCTCGCGAGGCTGCCCACAGGGAACTGACGGCGGTACCGGAGGTTGATGCAGCATAAACGCCTTCTTACACTGTGGGCAGGGGGAGAAAGGTCGCAAAGCGTCGGCCCCCCCCTTCACCACCGCGGGGCCACACTCTTTTCCGCTCAGCGTTTTTACCCCCTATCCGGCCCGGATGCATGAACGACTACAGCGACTCCCAGCGTGACGAGATCATCGAGACGAAGCCCCCCCACGAAAACCTGGGACAGACGACCTTCCGCGCCGACGACGCCTTGCCGGAGGTCTCACCACCGAACAGCAAGTTTCTGATGCAACTGTTCGTGATCCCGTTTGTGATTGTGGCGGGGGCCGTGCTGGTGGTGATGATTCCCAAGTTCCTCAGCCACCTCGATGTCTCGCCCGACGAGCGACTCAATCAGATGGCCGGCGGCTCGCAAATCACCTGGCAAACCGCTTACAACCTGGCCAAGGATTTGCAGGACACGCGGCAGCAACACCTCCGCAGCGACCCCCAGTTCGCCACGCAGTTGGTCGCCCTGCTCGACCAACAGATGAAGACCGAGGCAATGGACAACGACTCCATCCGCCTCCGCAGTTTTCTCTGCCGCGCGATTGGCCTCTTGGAGATCGAAGATGGCCTGCCGATTCTCTTGCGGGCGGCCACCACCGAGCGCGAGCCGGCGGAGATCCAAGTCCGAATTTTCGCGGTCGAGGCGATCGCCCAGGCGATCGATAACATCGGGGTCGAAAACCTCTCCGACCCCGAAAGTGTCCAGCAGGTTTTGCTCGAAGCGGTCAAACCTCGGCCCGACGACAAGGAGATGGCCGAACTAATCGACCAGCTTCGCAGCCGAGGGGCGTTTGCCCTGGGGGTGTTGGGCTCGGAGGACTCGCTGGAAATCTTGGCGAACCTCACTTCCGATCAGGCCAACGACGTCCGCTACAACGCGGCCCTCGGACTAGCTCGGCAAGGTGACGAGCGGGCGATGCCGGTCCTGATGACAATGCTCGATCCCAGCGACCTCGGTGGCTTGGAAAAGACGAATCCACGGTTTCAGGAGGGGCATAAAACGTTGGTCATGGGCAACGGCCTAAAGGCCTGCATTCTGCTGGCCAAGCAAAACGAATCGCTCGACCTGACCGAAATGTCGCAGCAGGTCGACCAGATGCTCAAAGAGCCCCTTCCGTTAGAAGTCCGCGACGAAGCCCTCCGCCTGCAGAAGATTTTGCGGGACGACCAAGCGCACCGGGTTCAGAGTTAGTGGTCCATCCATTCAGAATCGCGTTTCCAATTCTTTAAATCCGACGGGCATTTTCCGGACGCTGCTTCGTGTCTTAGCGGGATTAAAAGCCGCTCTTTAAATCTCTCGCAAAGCCGCAAAGACGCAAAGGGGTTTAATTTCCTAGGTCTTGATATTTCTCGTCACTTCCAGGCAATGATCGAATCAGAAAACCAACACCCCCGAGCGACTCTCCTCTTCGCGACTTTGCGCCTTTGCGAGAGAAATTCTTTTCTTAATACCGCTGCCAAACCGACAAGCGGCCGGGATTCAGCGCGGATGGCCCTCGTCACGTTCTTCTGATTTTGGTTGCGGGCAAAGGCCGCGATGGGGCCTTCGTGTATTTCGTGGTTATTCCTTCCCCTGAAACCCGCCACTGCCGAGCGCCCCTCTTATCCGTGTTAATCCGCGTTAATCCGTGGCTAAATTCTTCCTTATCAACGGCGGGGCCGCGTTGGTTTTTGGGGAAACGGAAGCTGCCGGTGGAGGATTTTCCCGCCCAAACAGGCCCTCGCTTACGGGCGTGGGCATGGCACCCAGGCTAAAGAATTTTCCTAGAGCGGCGGATCGTTGCGGATATCCAGCCCAAGAAACAAAAATGACCGGCGTTCTACCGGTCAATTAAGCTTCAACGTGACTGGCTTCCGCCAGAATCTCACGCCAAGCGGCGAGATCTAGCGGCATCGCGTCGCGGATTCGCCTTGCCTGCGTTGCGGAGGACTCCAACGGAATGAACTGCACGTGCCATTCGTCATCATACAGATAGAAGCTGCCAATATCGTCTCGGTCCGGCATCAGGTAAAGGTCGACCACTCCCTCGGTTCCGGCACAGGCCCTGGCAACCGGTTCTAACAGGAGGTGCCGAGACGCTCGAAAAACTTCCAGAGCAGGAGCCTCAAAGGTGCCCAGACGCTGGGTCTCCAGCGTGACCGACCACATCCGGACATCCCAGCCTTGCTGCTGGGACCAAGCCCCGAGGGTGTCGACCAACTCTTGCAGCCGTTTGGCCCGAGGATCGAATTGGTCAGGTAAATCGATCGCGGTAGACATGGGAATCTTCTCCTTCCGTCACCTGAGGGTGAATCCACGTTGGTGCCCTCCAATCATGACGGGCTTCATGGTTTCTTCACTATTCATCCTAGCCACCAACACCGGTTCCGTTCAATCAATCGTGGGGGAAAACTGCGACTATTCGCAGTTAAATGCCGGATTTCCCCCTTGCACCCCCTGCCATAATTGGGGTCTCTGAGCAAAGTTTGGACAGATAGTCCAGCCACTCGGCAAACCGCATCAAACGGCGCGCCTCACCCGCTGGAGGGAAACGGAATCCGGGCGACCTAGATCGATCCCTCGGGATTTACGTCGTCTGCCGGCGATGAATCTTCCTTGGTGGACGCCGAAACCTGACCCGGTTCGATGCTGGGCGGGTTGGCGATTTCCTCGATCGATTCGTCGATCGCCTTGATCACGATCGAGTCTTGTTCGCGTCCCCGCAGGTCTGTTAGCGCTGCCACCACTTCCTCGGTATCGCGGCGAACGGCACCGAGCCCCCAAGCGGCCAAGGCTCGGACGGCGGGGGATTCATGTTCCAATTCATCGATCAGGGCGGAGATGCCGCCGGGCCGGATGTTGGCCAAGGCGCTGGCCGCCATCGTGGCGACCATGTGCGGATCCTGAGTTGACTGCTCCGCGGTGGAGATGAACTGCTCCGCCGGAGGGCGTGGATTGGCGATTTCCCGCAGGGCACTAACCAAGTGGGGCACCGCCGGTTCGGCATCTTGGTGCAACAGGCCCAATTGGTAAGCCGCCGCGAACCGCTCGGTCGCCGGGCGGTCGCCGATCAGCATATCGATCAACGCGTTGAGCTGCTTCTCTTCGGCGGAAGCCCCTGGGGTCGCACGCGAACATCCCCCGGTGAGCAAAACCGCGGCCAGCAACCAAACCGTCAGCCATTTGTTCATCGTGCGATCCATCGCCAGTCCCATCCCCGAAAGCAGGCACCCCGTCCAAGTTAGGTGGGATTGCAGCAAAACCGGCAAAATGGTGCAAGGGCAATGCGTGGGAACGAACCAGGGCCTGGGGGTTCATGACGGATGTCGCCAAGTTCTTTGGTAGCTGGGTGCCATGCCCACGCCCTCCAACGTGGGCATGTTTGGGCGTGAAATTTCCCCAATGGCAACGCCGCCTGATGAAACCCGAGATGGCGTCCAGGCTTCTCGGAAAAGGCTTGATCCTTTCGCACTTCGCATGCCCACGTTGGAGGGCGTGGGCATGGCACCCGATGATCTCTCCGGTACGTGGAACCAATAAGCTCGGGGTGAACGGGACACAAGCGGCGTCTTCGGTTGCGTCGGCACAACCCCGGTGGCGTTTCGGCATCATGTCCGCCGGGTGTCCTGTTGCCTTTGTTCAACCTTTCCGACTGCGTAGGCTAGCAATGACGACTTTGCCAGCAATGCGGATTATACGGAAAACGTCGATTAGTTCGTCGGCAATTCACCAGGAAATCTTGAAGGAATTTCTGTGGACATAACCCCCGGTGACGTATGCTTTTCCAGCGTTAAACGCGCCAATTGGTAAAATTTTCCGTTTGCAGTCCCGCCCCAACTTTGAGATTCTTAAAGAGATATGGGCAAGCAACTCGGAGCAGGGATAAGGGAAATGCCCGCCGCGAGCGAAATGGACTTCGAAACGAGTCGGTTACCGTTGGACATGTTTCGCATGGCCCCATAGGTCGCAGGAATATAGAGCTATGAAAATCGCATTTTCCACATTCATGACAATCGCCCTCTGCGGATGGCTGACCACCGAGGCCTCCGCGCAGTTGTGCGGGCCTTCCTACCGTGTCGTGACCAAGGTCATCTACGAAGAGGAACCGGTCACGGTCCGGCGGTTGGAGTACGAAACCGTTACGCGGCCGCGGGAGGTGACCACCTACCGTCCGGTGACCGAAACCCAAATGCGCGAGCGCAGGGTGACTGTCGCGCGACCGGTGACCGAGACCTCCGAGCGGGAGGAACGTCACCGCGTGCTGCGGCCCGTTTGGGAAGAGCAGATCCGAGACGAGAGCTTCGACCGCGTCCGGATGGTCTCTGAGACCGAAATGCGGGAAGAACGCCGCACGGTGATGCGACCGGTTCAGGAAACCCAATTCCGCGAAGAGCAGCGGACGGTTCGTCGTCCGGTGACCGAGACGGTCATGCAAAGCCAGACCCACACGGTCTATCAGCCGCAAACCACCATGCAAACGCAAATGCAGGACCAGGGTGGCTATGTCAACCAATGGGTGCAACAACCCGGCGCTGTCCGTAATCGATTGCGGTGGACCCAGGGAACCTACTACTTCGATCAGACCTCACAGCGGGTGATGTACGATCGAGCCGGCTTGCACTGGGTGCCGCAGCAGCAACCGGGACGGCTGGAGATGCAAACCCAGTACGTGCCCAATGTGGTGGAAACGCAGGTCGCGGTCACCAACTACGTGCCGCAAGAAGTGGTTACCCAGACGCCGGTCCAGCGAATGCGATACGAGGACGAAGTCCAGGTTCGCCGCGTGCCGGTCCAAGTGACCCGTTTTGAAGCTGCCGAGGAAGTCCGTCAGGTGCCAGTCACCGTGCAGCGTCAGGTGGTCGAGCGAGTCGAGAACAAGGTGCCGGTTCGGGTCTGCCGCTGGGTGGAAGAGGAAGTGGTTCGCAAGGTTCCCATCACGACTACCCGCATGGTCTACGAGGAAAAAGTAGAGCAGGTTCCGGTAACCGTTCAGAAGTGGGTGGCCGAGACCAGCACCGTGCAGGAAACCTTCCGCGAACCTCGGTGGGTTGAACACGATGCGATCCGTCGCACTCCTCGGACGGTTCGAATGCGGATTCCGCTAGATGAATTCGGCAACGAGATCCGGGTCGCCCCGAGTACCATCACCTCAAGGTCCCAGATCATCGAACCGGCCCCGCAGACGATCATCCGCCCCGCGGCCCCCGCGGAGAGCCAAAAGGCGGCTCCTTCGACTAACGGCAGCAGCAGCGAAGCGGCCGATCAACCGCCGAGCCTGCGGGCCGATCGTCCGGAGCTAAACGGCAGCGAAGAGCAAGCCGACGAGGATCAACCGGAAACGCAACAAACCCCCATGGATTCGAACAGCTCCGAAAAGCAGGAACCCCTCCCGGGCCGTTCGACCCGAGACTATCCGCCGATCCCGTTTCGGTATGACGAAGACGCCGACGACGCGAATGGCCCTAGCTTCTAGGATGGACACGGCGCGCTGGACAGCATAAATGAGCGGCGGGGTTGAACCCCGCCGCTCATTTATCGTGTTGAACCCCGCCGTGTCGGAACCTCCGACACGGCACTCTTGCGTTACGATGCCGCCAAGGCGAAGATGAGGGACCGACGAAACTCCCCCCTTCCCCTTCTCACAGGCACCCGTTTCTTCTCATGGACAAAACGAGCCAACTGCTAGACGCGCTCCGGCAGATCGATACCCCCACGGTCAGCAACGTCATCGAGCTGTTCGATGTGATTCCCCGCAACCGTGGCTACACTGATGGCCGCATCAAGGCCCAGTTCCCGGACCTGGAACCGATGGTCGGTTTCGCGGCGACGGCCACGTTCCGCTCCGATCAACCACCGGCCGGCGGCGATGCCTACGCCAGCTTAGAGCGGCAGGTAGAGCAGATCGCCGCCATGGGTGGCCCGGCGGTGGTGGTGTTTCAAGACATCGACGACCCACCGGTCTCGGCCACCTTCGGCGAAGTGATGTGCTCCACCTACAAAGCGTTTGGCTCGTCCGGCCTGATCACCTCCGGCGCGGGCCGCGATATCGAACAGGTCCGCCGGCTCGACTACCCCGTGTTCACCGGCGGCACGATCTGCTCGCACGCCTACTGCCACATCCTGCACCTCGGCATGCCGGTCCGCGTCGGCGGCCTGAACATCAGCCAAGGGGAACTCTTGCACGGCGACGCCAACGGCGTGACGCGAATCCCGATGGAAATCGCCGACGAGATCCCGCAAGCCGCGAAAGACTTTGTGACGGCGGAGCAGATCATGCTCGACTACGTCTGGGCCCCCGGCGAAAAATCCGCCACGGAATTCGCGGAACGCCGCGTGGCGTTTCAAGCGGAGGTGAAGAAGCTGAGAGGGCGACTTTCGCGGGGATAGGAGAGCGGGAAAATGTCCTCTATTGACGAACTAAAAAAAGGACATATAATCCAACTGTGGAGCCAGCGTCTCCACACAATAGCGAGGAGAGGTTGTGGCCTTTAGCCTACGAATCGCCCTCGTCTATAGCAGGGCTCGCTGGAAAGTCAAAATCCGGGATAAAGAGACTCGCGAGCCACCCCATGCGACCATCATCCATGGCACGAGGGCTTGGCGAATCGACCTGCGGACTGGCGAGTTCATGGATTCCCGGCCCGATCCTTCGGAAGTGCCAACCGAGCTCGTCAACTTCATTCGGCAAGATGATACTTGGCAGCGACTTCGCCGAGAGTGGGATCGCATGTATCCCAACAATCCGGTCACTGAAAGTGAAGATGAAGGGTAGGCGATGAAAATAGCTCCAACAACACAACAATCCGACTTGATTCTGCTTGACCGCGCCAAGCAACGCCCTGCCCTCTTCGCGCCGCTAAGTCCCCGTGTGGTCACATCACTGACAGACTTACGGAATTCGGTCAGCCTGGCCACGAAAGATTCTTTGTGGGTGAGCTACTCCAGTGATCTCACGGACGGACTGGTAAGCAGCGTCTCTGAGAGTCCTCACGTTTTGGGATGCGGGCTATTCGTTCATGCTCTCGACATGAAAGCGATTCCGCCTCTGAACTCGGCATTCCGGCGGATTGCGTTTGCAACAGATGGTGGTTTTATTTCCGCCGACGATCTGGCCGAGGTACTTCAGGCGGAGCACCGCGCGAATTTGTTTATTGGCGGCGTTGTGAACAACAGCACACGGACCATCACCTTCTGGCGCGGCGACCTGAAGTCGCTTACCGTACCCTTCTCGTCCTTTGAGAAATCGGGCGATGGCACCAAGCCCAATTTTGGCCAGTTTTCAATCATTGATTGCGGGCAAACCGTTCAACTCGGAACCTATGAAGCGGCGGTCGATGCCATTCTGTATGAGCATGACCCGCGGTATCGCCGTGAAATTTCGAAACAGCGGCTGACCGAAGACCGAACCTTCGGGGCCGCGCTCCGCCGATTGCGGAAACAGCGTGGCCTCCGCCGCGAAGATTTTGAGCCCGATCTATCGGCCAAGTCGATTGCGCGGATCGAACAAGGAAAGATAAAACGCGTTCGATCCACGACCTTGGCGGCACTCGCCAAGCGATTAAACGTCCCCGCCCAAGAGATCGCCTCGTTTTAGGAGCGACGGAAAAGCAACAACCCCATTCCGCTCGACAAAACCGACCTGCACAGGTCTAATTCAACCTGGAACGTTACTCACTAGGAAGGATTCCGCCATGAACCCGCGTCGATTGTTTGCTTGCCAGATGGTTTTGATTGGGCTGTTTACCTTGTTCGGGATTGGGCTACTTGCCACATCGGCCGAGCAGCAGCAGCAGCTGCTCGATTGCCAGATTTTGGAATACAAGTCACTGGTCGGCGATTTGATCGATCGTCAGCGCTGTTGCCTCTAATTTTGGCCGCTGGCACAATCCGGGTACCCAAACTGGCCCGCACGGCGTATACTACCGTAATTGATGAATTTTCGCGGCTGTACGTCCCTTCACAAAAGGGACACATGTCGCCGCCGCTCGCTGGATTGTGGCCAGCGATCCGGGTCTCTTTGCCCGGCACCTTCTGCTGATCGGTTACCTATGTTTCCGGTACGAAGGTGGATTCTACGGAGGACAACGTATCACGTCTCTCCAGGCCGAAGTGATGCATGGGCTTAACTTGCCCGCTTGCTTTGCCCAACGATGAAAACCACGAGCCCTACCGCGGGCAATTTTTCACCATCGTGGTCCTTCCCAGCGGATGCGGAGGACACCCCAAGGCTAAACCCATTATCGAAACCAAAAACGCGACCATGCTCGACTCCAACAATCCCGCCGCCGAGCATGTCACCCATGCCGCCAAACTGCTCACCAAGCTCAAAAAGACGGGCCAAAAGATGTCGGTCAGTCCGACCGCCGCCCGCAAAAAGATGCTGAAAGATTCGCTCGCGGACTTCCACGACCTGAGACAGCTCGCGATGGACCAATTCACCGGCAACGTGAACTACCTGATGCAGACGATCGACCAGTTCGAAACGGCGATGCGGGACCTCTCAGAACTGGGCAATGGCCAAGTCACCGTCGACCGCCGCCGCTCGGCCGGCCCCTGCCCCGTGTGCAACCATCCCACCTCGTACATGCCCAAACATGGCATCGTGGAATGCCGACAATGCACAAAAAACTTCCGCGCGATCCACAGTAAGCTTGATGCGAGCGAAGGGTTTGGGACCTGGGCGGTTTAAGCGGTTCGCCAGGCCGCTGAGGTCTCATAGGCTGCCCGCCTCACTCGATTGATTCCTCCTAACGGTTGATGCTCGACGAGGGCGTTCCAAGGGTTGAACGAGAGATCGTCGCCGAGTCCCTGCGGGGAGGTGTCGAGCCGTTGTGCCGGAATCTCCAGATGGGCGACGCTCTGGTAAGGCGACTCCGCCTCGGGCCATTCGACGGTTGCATCCTCGATCGGCATCGAGTCGCGGTTCGTCCATAATTGGACCTGAAACTCGAAAGTCAAAGCGCCGCCTCGTAGCGTTTTGGCCAGGGCTTCTCGAAACGCCTCGGGCCGAGTTGCCAAAGCGGGGAAGAGGCTCTTTTGTGAATTCGGGACTCCGGCGGCCGGTCGGAGGCGAAACTTGGCGACGTACTGCCCGAATCGAAAGGGAGCCATGCTGTAATACGTGAGGGCCGCCGGGGAGCTTGAGAACTGAGTGGCGACCTGCGCGGCCGCTAAGGCCTCTCGCCACCGCCAGTCGCTCGGGTTCCAGCTTCCAGCGGTGAATGTCTCCGCCGCGGCCAGCGGTAGGCGAACTCCCTGGAGCCGCACCTGTTGCAGGCGGAGATAATCTTTCACGTCCTTCGCCACAAAGGTGGGATGATTGGCAAAGACAAAGTCCTGGGTCGAGGGCTCCACGACACCCGGCAGAAGAAACGTTCCCGCGACCCCTTGGACCTTGATCGCCACCCCACGGGCATCCGGCACAGCGTCCGGCTGGGCCCAGGGGCTGGAACTGGAAAACCGAATCACCGCCGGATAGGTCGTCTCATCTCGGAAGAGCCCCTCGCGGAGCGTTGAATCCAAGCCAGGCAAGACCTTTAGTTCGGCGACGGGGCAGCCGTGCGATTTGACATGCACATCCCGGCGGCGCTCTCCGCTAGTGCCCTCGTCACGTTTCAGAAGGTTGCGCAGGGCCTGAACTACCTTGTGAATCTCCTCCACCTCGTCAGGCGGGACGGATTCGACGTCCGGCGAATAAAGCAAGGGCAAGCGGTGCGACATCGATCGGCTGCCTCCAGGCAAATTTCGTTCTACAAAGGGAAAGGGGGCGGCTCGTCAGCATTATAGACTCGGGAACTCAGGCGGCCAGTCTTCCGCTTTTCAGTCTCTGGCCTGCCACGGCGTCTGGCGTAGAATCCCCAAGTAGACGTTGTTGACGGTCACCCTGGTGACGCTGGGATGAGAGGAATCGGATGACTCCGGAAGAGATCCCCGTTCAAATATCGCAACTCCCGGCCCAAGGCCTGAACCTGGAAGTGGCCGAGGCGGGCCCGGCCGAGGGGCCGCTGGTGATTCTCCTGCATGGGTTTCCCGATTTGTGGCAGGGCTGGCACTTTCAGATCGAGCCCCTCACCACTGCCGGTTTTCACCTGCTGCTGCCGAACCTGCGGGGCTACGGAGAGAGCGACAAGCCGCAGGGGATTGCGGCTTACGATCTCGACCGGTTGGCCGAAGATATTGTTGCACTGGCCGACTCCCAAGGCCGCGACAAATTTTATCTCGTGGGGCACGACTGGGGCGGAATCGTCGCTTGGTGGGTCGCGGCGCGATTTCCGGAGCGGATTGAGCGGCTGGCGGTCCTGGCCGCCCCGCACCCTGGGATCTTCAAAACCTATCTGCTGCGGCACCCGATGCAGATCCTCCGCAGTTGGTACATTGGCTCGTTTCAGATTCCGTGGCTGCCAGAGACGCTCCTCAGGGCCAAGAACTACGCCCTGTTGAGAAAGGCGGTCGAGTCGACCAGCCTGCCTGGCACCTTCGACGAGAGCGACTGGCGCTACCTGATCGCCGGGTGGTCCCAGCCGGGTGCCCTGACCGGGATGCTCAACTACTACCGAGCGATCGCCCGCCGCCGCGAAGCATCACTCCGGCTCCCCATCCCCATGCCGACCCTCATCCTCTTCGGCCGCCACGATCCGGCCGAAGAACCAGGGCTGGCCGAGGCCAGCCTGGCAATGTGCGATCGTGCCAAAGTGGTAATCATGGAAGAGGCTCGGCACTGGATTCAAAGAGAAGAGGCCGAGCGCGTCAACGAAGAGCTGGTGTTGTTTTTGACGAAGGTGCGGGAGGATTGAACCAACTCGGCTGAGTGGTCAGAATGATGAATCCCCGCTTCGCACCTTTTTACGTCAACCGGATCATCCTCTGCCATGTCCATCAATCCCTACGAGTCTCCGTCGGAATCTACATCGCCTGGACTCGAACCGGATGCCGATGATGCGGTACTGCGGTTCGAGGTCCAAATAGAGGATGTGAAGGCGTTTCAGCAGTATTACTACCGACACTCGCGGGCCATGCGGAAGCGAAGATACATTTCGATGGCGATTTGGGGTTTCGCCTTTTTCGCAATGAACTACCTCTTGTTCAGGGAAATGCATTGGTTTCTGCAACTCACATTTACCATCGCACTGACAACAATTGCTACCACTTTTTATGTCATTTTGAACAAGTGGAGCTATTTCTACCAGTCACGCAATAACCTGAGAAACATGGATCTTTCAGCACTCATTTGTGACCATGAATTGCGTCAGGAGGACGAATTCCTAATCGAAGTCACTACCGTAAATGTTTCTCGTCACGCCTACGACAAATTGCATTCCGTTGAAGAATCCCCCAACCATGCCTTCATTTTCATGTCGCCCCTCCAGGCCCACGTCATTCCCAAGCAGCGGATCACGCAGGGAGACCTGACTCGTTTCCTGCCACTGCTGCGTGAGCGGATCGAAGCGGCCAAAGGGTGAAGAAAGGGGTCAGGACTCTTTTTAGGAACACGCTCACCAATGGTCAGCGGGTCGTTAAAAAGAGTCCTGACCCCTTTCTTCACCGCCACCTCGGAGCAGACGCCGCAATTCGCTAGAATGGAATCTCCACCCTTTCGCGCCAGGGGGCGAGGGGATAGATTGAGCGGTTTTTTTGAGCAAGCGGGATCTTATGCTGGACAACGCGCCATTGCGGCAGTTGGTACATAACGGGTTGACGATCGAAGGGTATTCCCGCGCGGCGGTGCAGTCGTATTGGCGGATTCCGGAGATGAAACTGGGGTTCGATTTCGGGCTTCAGCCGTGGGATTTCATGGGAACCCCCACCTGGTTCGTCTCGCACACGCATCTCGACCATATCGCGGCCCTGCCGGTGTATGTCTCGCGGCGACGGCTCATGAAGATGCCGCCACCCACCATCTACCTGCCGGAGCATGCCGTCGGGCCGGTTCAGCAACTGCTGAACGCCTTTAGCCGCTTGGACCGGGGGAAGATGCCGTGCGAGCTGATCGGCGTGCAGCCGGGGGATGAGATCGAGCTCTCGCGGGAGTTGGTCGTCAATGTCAAGGAAACCAAGCACACGATTCCGTCGGTCGGATACATCGTCTCGCAGCGGCGGAAGAAGTTGAAGCCGGAATTCCAGGGGCTCAGCGGCGATCAAATCCGCGACCTGCGATTGGCCGGGACCGAGGTGAGCCACGAGACCCGGCACCCGCAGCTTGCCTACCTGGGCGATAGCCGGCCGGTGTCGCTGGACGACAACCCGGAGTTCTACCAGGCCGATATCTTGATCATGGAGATCACCTTCTTCGCCCCGGACCATCGGCCTGAGCTGATCCACAAAATGGGGCACATCCACCTGGACGATGTCGTGCAGCGGCGTGAGCGATTCCAGAACCAGCGGATCATCGCCGGGCACTTCAGTACGCGGTATACCGACAAGCAGATCCTGCAGCATGTCAAAGAGAAACTGCCCGACATGCTGGACGACCGCCTGTACCTCTGGTTGTAACGGAGCGTGATGACCCCTCCCCGCGGCGCTTACTTGCATGTTCCGTTTTGCACCCATCGGTGCGGGTACTGCAACTTCACGCTAGTCGCCGGTCGGGGAGATCTGGTGCCGGCGTATCTGGAGGCCCTAGAGCTTGAGCTCTCGCGGCTCGACGGTCCGTGCGAGGTCGATACCCTGTTCATCGGCGGCGGCACACCAACGTTTCTGGATGCCACGCAACTGGCCCAGCTTCTGAAGTTGGCGACCGACCAGTTCCCGCTCGCCGCGGGGCATGAGTTCAGCGTGGAGGCGAACCCGGCCGATATTACTGCGGAAAAGGTGGCCGTGCTGGCGGATCATGGCGTGAACCGCGTCAGTCTCGGGGTGCAATCGTTCCGGGCCGAAAAGTTGAAGATCTTAGAGCGGGATCACCGCCGGGAAGAGGTGCAGCAGGCGATTGAGCAGGTAGTTCGGCGGATCGACAACCTGAGCCTCGATTTGATCTTCGCCACCCCAGGCGAAACCTTAGACCAGTGGCAAGCCGATCTCGACGAGGCGCTAAAAGCCCCCATTCGGCATCTTTCGACCTACGGCCTGACCTACGAACAAGGGACCGCCTTCTGGAGCCGGTTGCGTCGGGCGGAGCTCTCCGAAGCGGACGAGGAACTCCAGCGGGCCATGTACCTGACGGCGATCGATACCATCACCGCCGCCGGACATCGGCAATACGAGATCTCCAACTTCGCCCAGCCAGGCTATGCCTGTCGGCATAACGAGCGGTATTGGCTAGGGGAATCGTTCCACGCCGCCGGCCCAGGGGCGGCCCGGTTTTTGGAGGGTGTCCGCGAAACCAACCACCGCAGCACCACCACCTACATCAAAAAGGTGCTCGCGGGGGAATCGCCCATTGCAGAACGCGATGCACTCACGCCAGAGCAACGCGCGCGGGAGCGTTTGGTGTTTGGCTTGCGGCGGGTGGAAGGGATCGATATCGAGCGGTTCGCCGCGGAGGTCGGTTTCTCCGTGGAGAACCTCGCCGCTAAAGAAATCGAGAACTTCGTGACGTGGGGGCTAATCGAGCGCGAGGGAAATCAACTCCGGCTGACCCGGGAAGGGTTATTATTGAGCGACAGCGTAGCGGTGGCTTTGCTATAGCATCGTGTCGGAGCAACGCAAAGCGCGTCGTAGCCACGCTTCCAAAAGCGTGGGGGGAGTGCTAACCCGCTTCGCCCCAGGGGCAACCCAACCCGCGAAGTCCCCACGGTCTACGCGAGCGTGGCTACGAGAAGAGGTCATGTCCCCACGGTCTACGCGAGCGTGGCTACGACGCGCTGATCCGGGTGTTTAGGCGGCTTTCGAGCCGGGATGCGAGGCTCGGGCGACGATGTCATCGACTAGCTGTCGCCGGTTCGTTTGGCCATAACATTCGCACTTTTCCCGCAGCGTCCGGGCAATCCGGGATCGGAATCGGTCGAGGCTTCTGGCGACTTGCCAGCCGGACCAAGTCGCTTGGGTGTCGAGCTGCGGCCAGATGCGGTCGAAGTTACCGGCCAGAATCCGCTCGATCGGTTCGCTATGCGGAACCTCCGGTTTGGTCAAAATGGCATGGACCACGCGGCTCCCCTCGTTCGTCCAAACCTTGGTCGGGACCAAGCCAGCGCGCACCGCCATCGCCTGGAAGGTGGCGGGGTTGAAATGATACAGGTGCCCCACATGCCAGCGACTCCGGAAGGTCGAGTGCTGCGTCTCGACACAGGGAACCTCCAGGCGGAAGATCCCCCCAGGCCGGAGAAACCGGGCCATGCTCTTCAGGAGCGAAAGCGGATCGACGATATGCTCTAGCACATGGAAGCTGGTAATGCAGTCGAGCGATTCGTGAGGCAAGGCCAGCGACTCGGCGTCGGTCGAGTGGATTTCCACCTGATAGTTATCCCGTGCGAACTGGGCGTAGGCCGCGTCCAATTCCACTCCGACGGTATCAAACCCCAGCTTACCGCCGAGGTAGACGAATTCACCGGAGCCGCTACCTAGATCGAGGACCCGGGAACCGGCCGGAATGTGTTCCGCCAATTCATTGATCCGGTTCCGCGCGACCTTCGCGGCCCTCGCGGTATGTTTGGCGACCGGGGTGGCGCTTCCTTTGTAGCTTTCGCGATACTTGTCTCGGTAGAACTGCTTGAACCACGCTTGATCGGGGCGCGGATCGGTGTAGACCAAGCCGCTCGCGGTGGATATGACGGATCGCAAGGGGTTTCCATGGCGGTCTTTAGTGGCGACCACGACGGCGTCTCGTCCGCCGGTTAACAGACAGGGGATCGTGGCCTGAATGCGTTGTCCGCGCGTCCCGTCGACTCCATCCCAAAATTGCTGCGTCATCTCGGTTGTGCTCCGCGCCGATTGTTGCGAACTCGGGCCTTGCGAAAAACAATCCAAACACTGGAACTTCGCGAAAGGCTTGCTAGCGGTTCTGTTTTCCGCTAGTGGACTCGGCTGAAGTACCATCGGCCAAGCGAGGGGCAAAAATCAACAAAATCCGCAAAGTCGGGGCAAACGCGCTGCTCCGCTACCATTGGAGAATGAAAAATGGAGATTGAAAAATGCAAAATAAAAGCGGAAGGGCGCGAGCCCTCCGGTCGTTTGGCGTGAAAGTTTTCCAACAGCAACGCCGCGTAGTGGAACCCAAGACGGCATCCCGACTTCCCGGAGAAGGCCGAATCCTCTCTCACTTCTCATGCCCACGTTGGAGGGCGTGGGCATGGCACCCAGACATCGCCCGTAAACTCTAGCTGGACGCGACACTAGGCCCCCTACGCGGCGGCATCTGCTTGATCGTCGTCGAATCGAGAGCGGGAGAGATTGCCGAAGTAGTATTTCACCGCTTCGGGATGCCGGACGACCTCGTCCGGTTTGCCTTGGCACAAAATCTGGCCGCGATGCACGACATAGCAGCGGTCGACGATCTCTAGCGTCTTTTCCGCCTGGTGATCGGTAATCAGAATCGAGATGCCGCTTTTTTGAAGATGACGAATGACCTCCTGGATATTATCGACCGTGACCGGGTCGATCCCGGTGAACGGTTCGTCGAGCATGATGATCTCCGGATCGGAGACCAAGCAGCGAGCGATCTCCAGACGCCGGCGTTCACCGCCGGAGAGTGACTTGGCGAGCGATTTGCGGATATGAGTAATGTCGAACTGCTCCAGCAGTTCCTGGCAGCGGGTCTTCCGCGTATAGGCGTCCATCCGTAGGAGCTCCATCACGCCGAGCAAATTTTGCTCCACGGTCAGCTTTTGGAAAACGCTGGAGTCTTGGGCCAGGTAGCCCATGCCGCCATCGCGGCAGCGGCGGAACATCGGCCATTTGGTGACGTTCTTGCCATTGAGGAAGACCGTCCCCTGGTCCGGTTCAACCATCCCGCAGGTCATGCGGAAGCTGGTGGTTTTGCCCGCTCCGTTGGAACCCAACAGGCCGACAATCTCGCCCCGATGGACCTCATAACTAACCCCGTCGACCACACGACGGCGGGCGTAGGTTTTGACCAGGTCGCTGGCGGAGAGAATGATCGATTCGTCCATGAATCCGAACTTTCCGTATCTCAAAGGTTTTAGTGCGTCTAACTTAATCCAACCCTCGACTTTTCCCCGCGGGAACCAGGCCGATGAGCATGGCTGCGTTAGGGGGCTTTAGCGGATGAACTTCATCCGGCTGAAATTAGGGGCGTGTACAAACGGCCGGTTGGTCGAACTGGGATAGTAGATGAAAATCGCCTTCCCAATCATCAGACGCCGGGGGACGTAGCGCTCTCCGCTCGGCCAAAGCCGGCCATCTTTGCTGTGGGCACTGTTATCTCCGAGCGGGAAAAACTGATCCTGCTCCAAATCAAACAGAACCTCGCGACGACTATTAAACAGCTCGGTAGTGCCCCACTCCGCGGGGCTCCGCATGATACGCAGAACACGATGCAACGAAGGCTGGTTCCAACCGGGGTGGGATTCATTGCCGTAGTCCATCATCCCGTCGAGGTTGCTATCGCTGGCGATGTAGTAAATATCACGCAGGACTCGCAAGCTGGTGGCGGTCAGTTGGACATCAGACGTACCGATACCCACCGGCAGCAAATCCCCTTGGTCCTCTTCAGACCATTTCGGCACGACCTCGCCGGTCGGTGCGTAGGTGGCCGGGTGATTCAGTTGAATCAGCCGATCATCCACCCACAAGCGCAATTCGTCATCGCTGTTGGAGTAGCGGACGCGGTACTGGCCTGGACCGCGGATCGGGGTGGTCCCTTCGATCGGTTGATCGGCGTCGAACCGGATTTCAGCGGAATCAGCGGAGAGGACCGCTTGGCCGGAGGCGACGTCGATTTCACATTGGAAGTGGACTCCCCCTTCAACCAAGTCGAGGATCAGTGTGCCTTGATCCGAGGCGATGTCGAGGGTCGCTTCCAGGGTGAGATCGCCCACCCAGTGCATGCCCCACTCGCCGCTTCGCTGGGGCGGACCGCTGAACGAGGACATGTAGGTATTGTAGGCGTTGAAATCGGTGATCAATTGGCTGAGATGCCGCCGCGCCTCATCGCCGTCGATCGGCAACCCCCGCTGGGCGGCGGTCCAGTAGGTGGTGTCGGAACCATTTTCCGGCAGCAAGTGACGGTACCGCAGCCACCCGATCTCCTGACCGTTTGGCTTGCTGGCGTAAGCGACTTTGGCGTCCTGGTCGGCCCGAGTCCAGGTCCGCTCGGGCTCGGTGGGCTGCTCTTCCTGGGGGAGGAACTCCTCGAATCGATCCGGGAAACCGATCGCCTCCAGAGGCTCGCACGGATAGTCGGTGTCGTAAACCGGTTGGAGCAGCGCGAGCTGTTTCTTGACCGGTTTCCGAGCGATTTGAAAATCCCCGTCGTCGCCGGTGCGGACGTAGATGTCTCCGTTGTGGATCCGAACCGTTTCGCCTGGCAGGCCAATCAACCGCTTGATGTAGTTGATGTGCGGATTTTCCGGGTTCTTAAATACGATCACATCCCACCGCTCCGGATCGCTCAGGTGGTAGGCGAACTTGTTGACGATGATCCGATCGCCGGTGCTGGAGCGGAGCTCGCTGACATCGGTCACTCGGCGATAGAGCGGATCGATCGCCGCGACCACCTGTCCGGTGACACGATTGGTGCTTTGATCCACCTCGACGCTACTGCCGACCTGGTACTGGAAGCCTGTCATGTCGTCCAGGACGTCCTTGTTGCGGCCCATCAGTGTGGGGGCCATCGATCCGGTCGGAATCACAAAGGCTTCCGCCTCGAACGCGCGGAACAGCAGGGCCAGAATGATGGCGATCACCACCGATTCGATAAACTCGCGCGTCACAGCGAAGTTGTCGCTCGGCTTGTCGGCGGTGGTGTCCGCGACGGATCGAGGGTCCGATTTGGGAGTGGCCGGGCCCGGGATGTCGTATTTGTTGGATTTTTTCTTCGCCATGAATTCCGTTCGCGAGCTAATAACAGAGCGGGGGTGCCCCCATGCCCAGGGTGCAATCTTACCTAATATAGCGAAATCACCGGTAGACCGATACTTTAGCCCGGATTATTCACGGCCAATCTGCTGCGAGTCCGTAAGTGCTTCCGATGGACTGCGTTGGCCTTCACAATTCATCCTCAGCGTATTTACTAATACGCTTGCGGGTGAATTGTTCGTCCGCCTTGCCACGAAATCACTTACGACCTCTCGCGACGATTCCCCGTGAATAATCCGGGCTAGTCCTCCCCTGCTAGCGTCACCCGGCCGCGAATCGTCCAGCGGGGCAGCCCCGGCCCTTGCTGGTAGCGCGAATCCTCGGAAATGGGGACATTATCTCCCAGCAGTAAGTAATGCCGCGGCGCTACCGGCTGCGGAAACCGGGACGTTTCTTCCCGTCCATGCGGCCCCAAGTAGTGGATATCGCGGTAGATACGCACATCGGTGAGCCGTACTTGAGAAGCCCCCTCCACGGCGAATGAGAAAGGCCGGTCGGTCGGCCGGAATCGCTTCGATGCTGGCTGAGAGAAATCGACCTTCTCCCCTGGGACCGCCGACGTCCCCGTCGGCACTGCTGATCGGTTCGATGGCGGCGGCGAGAAATCGACATTCTCTCCGCCACTCCCTGGTTCGAAAAAGAATTGTCCGTCACGGTGTCCCAGTCGGAAGAGGCGATCCCGCTGGTCGGCCGAGATGGTCCGCGAAAACTCCTCTTCCGCACCATGCAGCGTGACCGTGAGTTTCCCTTCGTCCAGCCGTCGCACGCGGAACTCGATCCAAAGATCGGAAACCGGAAAGAGCTGCCGCGACACCTGATGATTCAAGAGGTAGGAGTCCCGCGGCACCGAAGGCTGTTCCGCTGGCTGCGGAGGGGGCAAACAGGCCAGGTGATGATAAACGAGCCGGTCAGCCGATGGCTCCGCCCCAACATCGGCTCGATGATACACAAGCTCGCCGGGGATGACCCGCCAACCGGTTTCCGCCTGTTCCGCGCGAAAACGGGATTGATCCGGCGGATCGTGGTTTTGATCGAACACCAAGATCCGGGGCTCGCCGCTCGGCTTCCCTGCTTGAACCTTTCGTCCCTCAACCCACAGATCCCCCGCCGCGAGCTCCACCGCTTCGCCCGGTAGGCCCACCACGCGTTTGACACTCCACAGGCCGTCCTGCTCGATCAAGACCAAGTCCCCCCGACTTGGCTCCCAACTGGCGACCCGTGACGCCGGATCGATTTCCAGGAGATCACCTGGCCGCAATGTGGCCGAGGCCGAATCGTTCCGCTGGAATCCGCAGTGACCGCAGGTCACCTGATCATCCAGCGGTTGGGCCGCATCCAACGGTAGCGAAATCCGGCATCGCTGGCAGGTAAGCAGGTAATGCGGCCCCAGCAGCGTCGGCACCATCGAGCCACTGCTAAGGCGATACACCTCGATAGGGCGAAGACTCCACCACGTCCCCACCAACCCGGCGAGGATTCCCGCCAACACAATTCCCCAGAGCGGCCACAACCGGAGGGCAACCTTGGCGCTGCTCATCCCCTACGCCTCGGGCCGATGCAGCGCATCGAGCGAGGTAAGGACCACATCGGTGATATGCCGGGCGATCTGTTCCGCGTCCAATTGCTCTCGTTCCTCTTCGGTGAGCAGCATCGGGATGATGGGGGCTGCCATTTTGTAGTAGATGCACTGCCCGATGACACTGAACCCAAACATCTTGCGCTTGAGGGAAGGGGTATCCGGCGGCAACAGCGGTTCCAGAATAGCGTTGAGCATGTTGAAGTGAGGCTCGATGAATTCCCGCACAATCCCCTCCAACGCCTCGGTCGGGTTGGCGATCTCGCGCATCAACAGCATGTGGTGCGGATCGGCCCGGTCGTGGGCTTCCATCGAGAGGCTGACCATCGAGAAGACAAACCGGTAGAGCCACTCGCGGGGGTCCCCTTCGGTGGGCGGCGTGAGCATGTTGGCCTCGGCGAAGGGACGCCGTTTTTCGCGATGGGCGGCCTTCACCGCCTCGACATAGAGGCCCCGTTTATCGTCGAAATAGTACTTAATCGCGTTAAGATTGGCCCCTGCTTTGGCGCAGATTCGGCGCACCGTGCCTTGCTCATAGCCATGCAACGCAAACTCCTGGATCGCGGCCGCCAGCAGGCGTTCGCGGGTATCTCGGTCCTCTTTTGTCATAAACCGTGGGGGAAAAGATTCGCGTGGAATCGTTCTGGGTGGGTTTACCGCCAAGTGGATGAAATTGCCCTTAAGAGCAAACCCCACCATAGTTTATGCGACTACCTAGGGGCAAGGCGAAACCAACTTGCGACGCGCCCGCGTTCAATCACTACGTAGCCCAGGAAAGCGCGTCGTAGCCACGCTTGCGAAAAGCGTGGGAGAAGTGCCTACCCGCTCCGCCTCAGGGGCAACCCCAACCCGCAATTCCCCACGCTCTACGCGAGCGTGGCTACGAGAGGATCTTGCGTAGTCACGCTTGCCAAAAGCGCGTTAGAAGTCGGCGTCTAAGACGATACGATAGCGAGCCTTGCCAGCTTCTAATCGTTCAAAAGCTTCGTTGACTCGCGACATGGGCATGTGCTCGGTCTGAGGTGTCACACCATGCCGGGCGGCGAATTCGAGCATCTTTTCGATGTCGAGGGGCGAACCGGTCGGCGATCCGGAAACACTCTTCTGTCCGAAGATGAGCGGCAGGGCGGCGATTTGCATTGGTTCCAGGACCGCGCCGAGGACATGCAAGCGACCATTGGGGGCAAGTGTGCTTATTAGGCCGTTCCAGTCGAGGCCCGCATTGACCGTGACGATCAACAGGTCTAGCGTCCCCGCCAGTTCCGCAATCGCATCCGCATCGCGACTGGAAACAACGTGGTCTGCTCCGAAACCGCGAGCCTCTTCGAATTTTGACGGGCTCGACGTAAAGGCCGTTACCTCACAGCCATAGGCCGCGGCGAACTTAACACCCATGTGACCCAGCCCGCCAATGCCAACAATTCCCACTCGACTGGTAGGACTCGCATACATCGCCAACGGATTGAAGACCGTAATCCCGCCGCAAAGCAATGGCCCCGCTTCCGCCGAGTCGAGTTCTTCGGGAATGGGAATGGTCCAGGCCCAATGTGCCCGCACTCTCTCGGCAAATCCGCCGAGATGCGCCACGATCGTCGGCTGGACTTGTGCACACAGTTGATGAGAACCGGACATGCATTGTCGACAGCACATGCAACTTTCGGCCGACCAACCTACGCCAACACGATCCCCCACGCGGCGTCCCTTGGCCGCCGATCCCACGGCGGTGACCACTCCGGTGATCTCGTGCCCGAACACCGCCGGATAGCTGGTGAGGTTCCATTCGTTGAAAAACATCGAAAGATCGGAATGGCATACACCGCAATACTCAACCTTTACTTCGACTTCCTCATCGCTCAGGGGCCCGAGATCAACTTCTCGTTGAACAAGTTTTTGTTTCACCGCCGGGGCAACCCAGGCATTTACTTTAGACATGGAACACCACTAGAAGAGAAATTTAAAATGGAAACGGACACAAGGCAGCGTTCGACCAGCAGAATAATGATAGCGAGAAGGATTCACGCTTTTATAACAAATCGCATTTCCCAAGATAGATTTCCTCCGATCAAATTTTGACCAGGTACGGTTCCCGCCAGGCATTTCCCGTCACCAATTGGCTGTAGCCACGCTTCCAAAAGCGTGGGGGAAGTGCTTAGCCGCCTCGCCCCAGGGGCAAACCCAACCCGCGGGGCTCCCACGGTCTTGGCGACCGTAGCTACGAGAGGATTTTACGTAGCCACGCTTGCCAAAAGCGTGGGAGAAGTGCTAACCCGCTTCGCCCCAGGGGCAAACTCAACCCGCCACGTCCTCACGCTCTGCGCGAGCGTGGCGACGTCAGAATTTGGCGTGGATACGACAGATCCCGCGCAAACCAAGCTCGCCTCAAAAAATTGACATTGATTTTCTCGGCGGCCGGGATAGGATCAAATGAAACAAGCGTTTCATTTGCTTGGCGACCGCTGCTTGCTAGCAAGTTGGATCGGGTGTTGTGATGCGTTCTCCCCTCCGGGTGATCCAACACGCGCATCCGACGCCATGCGAAAAACCATCTCCCCTGCCGAGCCTGCTGCATGTCCACTGCTACCCGACTCATACCCCTGCTGCTGAAAACGACCCTCTCGCTCGCGGTGCTCGGGGCGGGGATCTTTTTGTTTGTGATGCTGGGGGAGTCGCGGACTCGGCCCCAACCGCCGGAAGCCCCGCCGCTGCAAATGGTCGAAGCAATCCCTGCCACCACGCACGACGAGGGAATCTCCTTCACGGTGGATGGCGTGGTGGTCCCCTATCGCGAGATCGAACTGGGGACCGAGGTTGCCGGCCGCGTCGTCTATAAAGCCGACAATGCGCGGATTGGCCGGACGGTCCAGCCGGACGAGGTGTTATTGCGGATCGATCCTCGCGATTATCAATCGGAGGTCGATCGCCTGAACGAGGATGTCAAACAAGCGGAAAATAACCTGGTGGAATTGGACGTTCAAATCGAATCGGCTCAGGGACAATTGGACTTGGCCGAAGACAACGTCGCGATCCAGCAGCGGTTTTTGGATCGAGAGGAACGCCTGCAAGAGCGCAACGCCACCACCGACGTAAACGTCGACTCGGCCCGCCGCGACGTCCTGACCGCACGGACCGCCATGCAGTCGCAAATGGATCAGTTGCGACTCCTCAAGTCGGGCAAGAAACGGCTGGAAAGCGTCCGTGAGCGAATCAGCAACCAGTTAGAACAAGCCCAACTGGAGCTTGAGCGAACCGAGCTCAAATCACCCATCCATGGCGTGGTGATCGAGGAACTGGCCGAGCGTGGCGGTTATCTGCAAAAGGGAACCAGCGTCCTCAAGCTCCGCGATATTTCCCGCTACGACGTCCAGTGCAGCCTGCGAGTCGAGCAGATGAAGTGGCTGTGGGAATCTCGTGATGCCGCAACTCCTGAGACCCAAGATGTCCAAAAGCTGGTCGACTTGACCGCGGCCTACGATTTCCCCACCACCCCGGTCGAAGTGGTCTACCACACTCCTTCCGGCGAGTTTATCTGGGAGGGAGTCCTCAGCCGATACGATGGGGGCGGGTTCGACCCTCAGACCCGGATGATTCCCTGCCGCGTCGATGTCGATGAACCACTCCGGTTTCGACATGCGAAAAGTTCCAGCGGAGACGTGGCGGCTCCGCCACCCAGTTTGATGGTGGGGATGTTTGTCGAGGTCCGCATCCGCGTGATCCCCCAGGCGGCCCTGATTACGCTTCCCGGCTCGGCGATCTACCCTGGCAACTTGGTCTGGGTGGTTCAAGATGGGAAACTCTCCAGTCGCCAGGTTCAGGTGGTGACCTACGAGCAAGACCAGGCGATTGTTCACTCCCATGCCCAAAGCGTCCGCGGGGGCGAACAGGTGGTGACTTCACCACTGGCCTCACCAACCGATGGTGCCGAAGTGGAGGTCCGCCCCCGCTCATGAAGCGCACAAGACTTCAACCGCCTGCCAACCCGGTTCCAGCCTTATCTCCGGCATCACGGCGAAAGGGGACCCCACGATGAAGAGTCTTGTGCAGTGGGCGATCTCCAATAGCCCCGCCATGAACGTGCTGCTGCTGGTGACTATTTTGGTTGGCTGGTTCTCATTTCAAGGGATGCAGCGCGAGACCTTTCCTGACTTCGATATCGATACCATCCTGATTTCCGTCCCCTACCCTGGGGCCGCCCCGCAGGAAGTGGAAGAGGGAATCTGCCAGAAGATCGAGGAGGCGGTTCGCTCGCTCGATGGAATCAAAAAGGTTAGCTCCGTCTCGCAGGAAGGCTCCGGCAGTGTCATCCTGCAACTGGAGGCGAATGTCCGCGCACCCGACCGCGTGCTGGATGAGGTCCGCTCCGAAGTCGACCGAATCCCCAGTTTCCCGCTCGAAGCAGAAGACCCAGAGATCCGCCTGGTGACGACGCGCCGCCCGGTGATCCGCGTGGCGGTCACCGGCCCGGAGACCTGGGACGACGGCGAAGAACTGCGGCTCCGTAATCTGGCGGAACGGGTCCGCGACGAAATGCTCCAGCTCAACGGGGTCTCGCAGGTCGATTTCGTGGCGGCCCGAGATTTTCAGATCGATGTCGAAATCCCCGAAGACACCCTCCGCTCGTACGGGCTGTCGCTGGGAGAGGTCGCCGAAACGATCCGCAGCGAGAACCGCGAACTGCCGGCCGGGGTGATGCGGGCCGAATCGCAAGAGATTTTACTGCGGGGCAATAATCGCCGAGTCACCGGGCCAGAGATCGCCCAGTTGCCACTCATCAGCCAGCCGGGTGGCGCGGTGTTGACGGTCGGTGACCTCGGCACGGTGCGGGACGCGTTCGACGACGTCACCGCCTTTGGTTACATCAACCGCAAACCGGCGATGGCCCTCTCGGTCGAACGGAGTTCCGACGAGGACCTGCTGCTGATGATCGACGCGGTGAAGGACTACGTCGCCAACGCCTCGCTCCCCGAAGGTTACCAACTGGTGACCTGGAGCGATGAGTCGATCGAGGTTCGCGGGCGGCTCAACATGCTGTACGAGAACTCGTTTCTCGGGCTGTTGATCGTGTTTACGCTGCTGGTGCTATTTCTCGATTTGAAGCTTGCGTTTTGGGTGGCGATTGGGATTCCGTTCTCAGTGTTGGCGGCCGGCTCGTACCTTTACTTCGATGGCCACACGCTCAACATGATTTCGATGTTCGGGTTCTTGATGGCTCTGGGAATCGTGGTGGACGACGCGATTGTGGTGGGGGAAAACATTTATGCCCACCGCGAGCAAGGCAAGTCGCTGCGGCAGGCGGCGATCGACGGAACCCTAGAGGTGATGCCTTCGGTGATGGCGTCGATCGCGACCACGGTCATCGCGTTCCTGCCGCTGATGTTTGTTGCCGGGGTGATGGGCAAGTTCATCGCGGTGATGCCAATGGCGATTATCGCGATGCTGCTGGCGTCGCTGTTTGAAAGCGTGACCATCCTGCCCTGTCATCTGGCTCACTCGCACGACCGCATGTTCCGCGTGCTGGGTGCGTTTCTCTTTGTGTTCAAATGGTTGCTCCGCCCGATCACCTGGGCCAGCAGCAAGGCCTCCGGTGGGTTGGCTTGGTTTATCGATAAGGTGTACCTCCCCGCCTTGGGCTGGAGCCTGGTCAATCGGTCGGTCATGGTCGCCGCCGGGATCTCCATCCTGCTGGTGACCTTCGGCCTGATCCGCTCTGGCGTGGTGCAAACCGATGTCTTTCCGAAACTGGACGGCAATACGATCCAGGCGATGTTGAAGTTTCCCGATGGCACCCCGGAACATGTCACGCGAAAGTGGGTCCGCCACATCGAGGACTCGTTTTGGGAGGTAAACGAAAAACTCTCGCCGCGCGGTGAAAGCCTCGGCGTTACCTCCTTCAGTACCATCGGCACCCAGGTCTCCGCCGGTGGCCCGCCGATTGCCTCGGTCAGCGGTGGGGGCAGCCATGTCGGCAGTGTCGAAATCGAACTGCAAGACACCGAAGAGCGGACCATCAGCAGCGACGAAATCATCACCCACTGGCGAGACGCGGTCGGTAAGGTGCCAGGGGCGGAGTCGCTGGCCATCACCTCCAGGGCGCATGGCCCCGGCGGAAAATCGATCGAATTCAAATTGTTGGCCTCCGGCGCCGATCTTGACCAACTGGAACAGGCGGTCGACCGGACGAAGCAAAAGCTGGCCCAGTACCCCGGCGTGCAGGATATCGCCGACGACTCCCTCCCCGGCAAGTGGGAATACCGATTCCGTATCAAACCTCGGGCCTACGCCATGAATGTCACCAACGACGACTTGGCCGAAACGGTGCGGGCCGCCTACTTCGGCAACGAAGTGATGCGGGTGCAGCGGGGCCGGCATGAGGTGAAGATCATGGTCCGCTACCCGCTGGAGGACCGCCGCCGATTCGCCGCGTTTGACGACCTCCGCGTCCGCCTGCAGGATGGGTCGGAATTGCCGATCACCGAACTGGCCGAGGTGGAAATCGTCCGGGGCTATTCCGCCATCAACCGGCAAAACCAGAAACGCTCCGTTACGATTACCGCCGATGTCGATATCGCGGTTGCGCGGGCGCGGGATATCGTGCTGAACCTGCAAGAAGAGTCGATGCCGGAAATCCTGGCCGCTTTCCCCGCGGTCGATCTGCTGTGGGAAGGCCAACAAGAACAAGAGACCGAGTCGTTCGAAAGCATGCAGCGGGGTTTTTTGGTTGCCCTGCTGGCGATGTTTTTGCTGCTCTCGTTCGAGTTCAAGTCGTACTTCCAGCCACTGTTGATCCTAGGGATTATCCCATTCGGCGTCGTGGGGGCCGTGCTGGGACATGCCCTGCTGGGGATTCCGCTCACCCTGTTCAGCATGTTCGGCCTGGTGGCGCTAACCGGTATTGTGCTGAACGATTCGATCGTGCTGGTCGACTTCATCAACCACCGCGTCCGCGACGGAATGCCGCTCAACGAAGCCCTATTGGACGCCGGACGCCGCCGTTTCCGCCCTGTGATGCTTACCACGCTAACCACCGTCGGCGGCCTTTCGCCCCTGCTGCTAGAAACCTCTCTACAAGCTCAACTGTTAATCCCGATGGCGGCCAGCATCGCGTTCGGCGAGATCTTTGCGACGGTCATCGTGCTGTTCATGGTCCCCATCGGCTACTCCCTGCAAGCCAGCTTCCTGGGTCTTTTCCCCGGTGGAGAATTGGTGCCGGAAGAGCATGAGGAATATGCGACCAGCGCAAGGGGATGAGTTCAATTACAAAGAGTCGGCGGCAAAGAAGTTTTAGCCGCGGTCCCCGTAATTGACCTTATCCCCGTACCCGCGCAGCATCGGAGCCAAGCGGTGCCTCACGGACGCCAAGTTTTTTGGCGGGAAATTCTGCTATCGATAATGGCACGTTTGAACGGGGATAAGTTCAAATACGGGGGCCGCGGACTAGGGGCATCTCGCCGCCTGCTTTGTAATTGAACTCATCCCCGTTCCCCGCCTAATTCGGCCCGTCGATCCATTCTCGCTGCCACATCTCCAAAACCAACAAAGCCCACAACCGAGCGCTGTGATCGAACTGGGAATCCAGGTGTTCGCGGACCAAGGTCTCAACCGTCTCCCGGCGGAACATGCCGCGCGAGAAAGCCTTGTCCGAGAGCAGCACATCATGCAGGAGCGGCCGGAGTTCCGCCCGGAACCAGCTATCCAGCGGCACGCCGAAACCCATTTTCTTGCGGTTCCAAATCTCCGGGGGCAGTTTGTCAGCGAAGGCCTCCCGCAAGAGCCACTTGCCCACGCCGCGGCGATATTTCATTTGCCGGGGGAGACTGATCGCGAACTCCGCCAGACGGTAATCCAAAAAGGGTTGGCGGCACTCCAAGGCGTGGGCCATCGAGGCGATATCGACCTTGGTGTTCAGATCGCATGGCAGGTAGGTCACCATATCGGCCAATGAAGCCGCGGTGACCGCGTCTCGCTCGCCTGCTCGGTTCCAAGCGGTTTCCAGGAACGCCAGCGGATCACTGCTGGGAAGCTGCGCGACGAACGACTCCTCGTACAGGTCAGCCCGCCGGGTCTCGTTGAAGATGCAGATCCATTCCAGGTACCGCCGGGCCGGGGGCAGCGCCATCGCCTCGGCGAATCGCCGCGCCCGCCGGGCCACACTCCGCTGAGCGCCCCCTTCCGGCAGGAACCGCCGCGCCAGCGCGGCTCCCCAGTCTTTTAGCGATCCCAGCCGGTCGAACTTTGCGCCCAGATCAGCGGCCCGGTAGCGCTCGTATCCGGCGAATAGCTCATCCCCGCCATCCCCACTCAAGGCGACGGTGACATGTTGCCGCGTCATCTCCGAGACGTACCAGGTGGGGATCGCGGAGCTATCGGCCATCGGTTCGTCGTAATGCCAAATCAGCCGCGGCAAAATCTCCAAGGCGTTGGGCGTGACCTGAAACTCCTGATGCTCGGTCCCCAGATGCCGCGACACCTGCCTTGCGTAACGCGTTTCGTCGTACGCCGCCTGCGGAAAGCCAATCGAGAAGGTCTTCACCGGTTGATCGGTCAACTCTCGCATCAAGGCGACCACCAAGGAAGAGTCAATCCCACCGGAAAGAAACGCCCCGAGCGGCACATCCGCTTGCAGGCGCAGGCGGACCGAATCGGTCAGCAGCTCCCGAACCTGCGTGGTGGCGTCCGCTACCGAGATGTTTTCCTCGGCGGCCCAATCGGGCTGCCAATAGCAGCCGGTCCGCGTCCCCTCTTCGTCGAACACCAGGTAGTGGGCCGGTGGCAGCTTGCGGAAACCTTTCAGAATCGACTGCGGATGGGGGACGTATTGGTATGTCAGGTAGGCATCGACCGCCGCCGGGTCAATCTCACGGGGCAAATCGGGAACTTGCAGCAGGGCCTTGAGCTCGCTGCCGAAGATCAATCGATCCTCTTGCGGAAAGTAGTGCAGCGGTTTCTGGCCCAGACGGTCGCGCCCCAACACCAGCCGCCGCCGCCGACTATCCCAAATCGCGATCGCGAACATCCCGTTGAAGTGGCGGAAACAATCGACCCCCTCCTCTTCATACAGGTGGACAATCGTCTCGGTATCGCAGTGGGTGCGGAAGGTGTGGCCGGAACCTTCCAGCCGGGCCCGGAGGTTTTGGAAGTTGTAGATTTCCCCATTGAAGACGACCCACACCGTTTCATCTTCATTGGCCAGCGGCTGATGCCCGGCGGCCAGGTCGATGATCGAAAGCCGGCGATGTCCCAGGGCGATCCCCGGCACGGCCGGATAGGGAGATTGGTGGACCGGATCGCGGTGGTAATATCCATCGTCATCCGGCCCTCGATGGGCAATGGCCGTGGTCATTGCGCGTAAGGTTTCAGGGGTAACCTCACGCCGCGGGTTGGTCCAAATCGCACCGGTAATGCCACACATGCCGTGCTTAAATCCCTAAGTCGGTGGATGAACCGGAGCGACGGCCAAGTAACCAGCGTTACGCGGTGCCCGAGGAATTGAAGTACGCCGGTTCGGCCCCCACAATCCATTTGATATTGCAGCCGATGCTCGGTTTGTGCGGCTCCGGGACTTCCTTGCCAGCCAACACGGTGTCGACCGCTTGGCGAAGATCCGCCCCGGTAATCGGCTTCCCGTCACCTGGTCGGCTGTCGTCGAACTGACCCCGGTAAGCCAACTTCCCATCGGCGTCGAACACATAGAAGTCGGGCGTGCAGGCCGCCTTGTAGGCCTGGGCGACCTGTTGATCTTCGTCGTACAGGTAGGGGAACGTGTAGCCGCGGTTCTCGGCCTCATGCACCATTTGCTCCGGCGAGTCCTCAGGGTACTTCGAAGCGTCGTTGGAGCTGATCGCCACCACAGCGGCCCCTTTGGCTTGAACCTCTTGGCCAAACGTGGCCAACTCGTCCGCCAAGTGCTTCACGAAGGGGCAGTGATTGCAGATGAACATTACCACCAAGGCCTTGGCACCTTTAAAGTCGGCCAGGCTGTAGGTCTTGGCGTCGACACTCAAAAGCGAAAAGTCGGGGGCCTGCGTGCCCAAGGGTAACATGGTGCTTGCGGTCTTGACCATGGTGGAGATTGTCCTTCGTGAGATAGTTTGCGGCTTGTTGTGCGATCCGCCATTCTACCGCGCAGGGGCCCCACCACTCAACCAAGGCCCCGGCACTGCCGGAAAGTGTGGGCATGCGAAGTGCGAGAGAATTTTTTCTCTTTCGAGAAGTCGGCACGCCGTCACGCGTTTCATAGAGTATTTTTGAAACGCAGAGTCGGGGGGGGGGGGGGGGGGGGGGGGGGGGGGGG
>JBBDIM010000048.1:0-6785 GCA_040880405.1 Pirellulaceae bacterium
ATGGCCGCCTAAACCGAACACAATAGGGCTGTTGCCCAGTTTGCCTAGGCCGCATTGGCGGCGAGAGGTAGTTGGGTGATGTTTCCCGATCTGTGTTACCCCATGCTGCTTCACCCCTTCCCTTCCCCACAGGAATTCACCGTATGTCTTTGATCTACCCTCGCGGCGTTTTGGCCGCTTTGTTGTTGGCCTCGTTTGTCTCGGTGACGGTTGCCCAAGACCAGCCCACGTACACCGACCCCCAAGAGGCCGGGCCGGATTATGCCTTCCAAGGAGAGTACGTCGGCGAGATTCCCCGCGAGGATGGAGTCATCAAGTACGGCGTTCAGATCATCGCCTTGGGGGACGGCAAGTTTCGCTCGGTCGCCCATGAAGGGGGCCTGCCGGGCGACGGTTGGAAACGGGGTATGGAACGTCGCAACGATGACGGCCAGATCATCGAGGGCAAGCTCCGAATCGAAACGGACGATGTCGATGCGGTGGTGGCGGACAACAAGATCACCATCCTCACCAAGGATGGCGACGTGATCGCGACGCTCAAAAAGGTGATTCGCGAAAGTCCGACTCTCGGCAAGAAGGCCCCAGAGGGCGCCATCGTCCTGTTCGACGGCACCGATACCGATCACTGGCAAAATGGCAAGATCGTCCAGGACAACCTCCTGCTGGCCGCCGTCGAGACCAAACAGAAGTTTAAGGACCACTCGCTCCACCTGGAGTTCCGCACGCCGTTTAAGCCACACGCTCGCGGACAGGGCCGGGGCAACAGTGGCTTGTACGTCAACAATCGGTACGAGGTGCAGATCCTCGATTCGTTCGGGCTGGAAGGTGAAAACAACGAGTGTGGCGGCATCTATCAGATCGCCAAACCAGGTGTCAACATGTGCTACCCGCCGCTAACTTGGCAAACCTACGACGTCGACTTCACCGCCCCCAAGTACGATGCCGATGGCAAGAAAACCGAGAACGCGCGAGTCACCATCAAGCACAACGGCGTAGTGATTCACGACAACCTGGAGCTCCCCAACCACACGCCCGGCAAGAACCAGGAAAGCCCCGAGGCGGATGGGTTCTACCTGCAAGGGCATGGGAACCCAGTGGTGTTCCAGAACATCTGGGTTGTCGAGAAATAACGCCCTTTGACAACAAAGCCGAACTTACGGGGGCCGCGTCACCCAGGTGACGCGGCCTCCTTTTTTGTGGAGTGAACGCGGCGAAATCGAGAAGTCCTTCTTCCTTGGCGTCTTTGCGAGAGATCTTTTTTAGCCGCGGTGACAGGATAAGGAATGTCTCCGCTGCCCCGTCCCTCTTATCCGTGTTAATCCGTGCCCATCCGTGGCTAAAAAAATCTCTCGCCAAGGCGCAAAGACGCCAAGGGGGTGAATTAAACGGGAAAGATAATCAACCGGCCGATTCCCGTCTGATTGAATCGTCGTGGAAGAGGGCCAGCCCCACTAGCAAGTTCCGCCCCGTTGAGACAATAATCGCGAAATACCAGGCACACGCCGCGCGAGAAAATCTCCGGGTTCGCAAGCCCTTCTCGTGGTGTCGGCTGGCTTGGTTTCTCAAAGGAACGATTTCCCTTGGTCATTGTGTGGCTAGTGGCGGGTCTGGTGGTTTTGTCGGGCGGGGCCGAACTGTTGGTACGGGGGGCCTCGAAACTCGCCGCTGCCATGGGCATTTCGCCGCTGGTGGTCGGGCTGACGGTCGTCGCCTTTGGGACCAGTGCCCCGGAATTGGTGGTTTGCCTGCAATCGACTTTCAGCGGACAGCCGGACGTCGCCCTGGGCAACGTGGTGGGGAGCAACATCTTTAATGTGCTGTTCATCCTTGGGATTTCCGCGTTGATTGTGCCGCTGAGTGTCTCGCAGCAACTCGTTCGGTGGGATGTCCCGCTGCTGGTGGGCCTCTCTTTCCTGGTGCTAGGAATGGCCATCGACGGGCGAATCGGGCGGATCGATGGCCTGCTGCTGTCGACCGGGATGGTGGTCTATACCGTCTGGGCAGTCATCCAGGGACGCCGCGAACAGGCCAACGTCCAGGCCCAGTACGAGGCGGAGTTCGGCGCAAAGCCCGGCACGACCACCTGGCAGAGCATCGCGATCAACGTGCTGTTTTTTGGCGTCGGGCTGGGGATGCTGGTGCTCGGGTCGCGATGGTTTGTCGACTCGGCGGTGATTTTGGCCCGGGAGTTGGGCGTTTCGGAACTGGTGATCGGCCTGACCATCGTCGCCGCCGGGACCTCCTTGCCGGAAGTGGCGACCAGCATCATGGCGGCCATCCGGGGAGAACGGGACATCGCGGTGGGCAATGTCGTGGGAAGCAACCTGTTCAACCTGATGGCCGTGCTGGGCATTACCAGCTTGGTCGCTCCGCAGGGAGTCGCGGTCTCGGAAGCGGCCCTCTGGCTCGACCTGCCGGTGATGGTCGCCGTGGCGGTCGCCTGCTTGCCGATCTTCTTCACCGGCCACTTAATCGCCCGCTGGGAAGGTGGCCTGTTGCTGTTCTACTACGTCGCCTACACCACCGCGATCATCCTCGCCGCCACCGCGGCCGTCCTGGCCGAGCCGTTTAACTGGCTGATGCTCGGAATTGTCATCCCACTGACAGCAATCACGCTCCTGACAGGCACCGTCCGCTATTGGCGAGCCGGAAAGTCGGCAAGCGTCCAGCAGTAAGAACAGCTTCATGGTAGGAGATGAACATCGGCGCGTCGTAGCCACGCTCGCGTAGAGCGTGGGGGAAGACCGTTTCATGGGGCGATGCCCCATGCTGGTATGAAGCCACGCCTTCGGCGTTAGCAACCCCCTACTGCCGATGAATCTGCGTGGTCAGCGAATACGCCTGTTCGTCCTCACCATACCGGGCTTCGGCATAGATCGCGATATGGCCCGTTTCCGGCAGATTGACCTGCATGCGGTATTTGCCGTCCTGCGGAGCGACGGTGGTCGAAGTCCACTGTGAGGGGCGGAAGTCACCCGATTCCGAAGTGGCTTGCCAGAGCCGGACTTCCGTGGGCGTGGTGTCGCTGCCAACCTCGAGGTCGATTTTGCCGCCGGAGTTGGTGTACTTCCACGTCAGCTTGGGCATTGGCTTATCGGCGGCGACATGATCGATAAAGGCGACCAATGATCCGATCGCGATATCCAGCCCCCCTTTGAGTGAGTGCCCCGCGTTGGGGACATACAGAATATGCTTCGGGTCGGGGAGATCGTCCCAATAGATATTCAAGGCATCCACCACCCAGTAAGGGTCGTTCGTGCCGTTGATGATCAGCTTGGGGATGGTGATCTGAGCTCGGTAGGTATACGGATCAACCCACCGCCAGAGCGGGATCTCGGGCTGTTCCCGCATCACGCGGATCAGCCCCTTGCTGGTGTAGTCGTTGATCTGTTCGCTGTACTTGCCCCAAGTATCGATCTGGTGCTTCATCTGCGGTTGGAAGTTGAGCGTATCGATCACAATCGGGGCGATCCCGGCGACCCGGGAATCGGCTGCGGCGGTGAGCCAGGTAGTCCAGCCACGCTTGGAGGCTCCGGTGACGATGAACTTTTCGATCTCGCCATTCCACTCCTGTTTGGCGACCTCCTGGATCGCATCCATCGCCTTGACGGCCGACTTAACCATCGGGAACAGGAGCGGCCAAGTGGCGTCCTTGGTTTCCAGGTATTTCAGAAAGGTGTCGGTAATCAGGTCGTCTTCGACCCGGTTTTCAAACAGCGGCTGATTCGGGACATGCAGCAGGTAACCGACACACACGCCGCTGGCGTTGGCGACATGCACGCCGGCGATCTTCTCACCATCCTTCAATTCCCCGCCAGTTTTTCCGCCGGAGATAAGCAAGAGCGCGGCTTGGGGGTGCTTGATCACGCGCGGCTGAATGATCGCCAAACGATGCTTCCAAGGAATCCCCTGCCAGGTTTGCGAGGTCAGTTCCACGGTATGCAGGTGGCCGGTCCCCAGCGGCAGCTTTTCCGTGTTGAGCAATTTCCACTGGAAGCTGCCGTCCGCTTTGTCCACATATTCCCGCAGGGCTGTCGGAATCGGAAATGCCTCCGGCTTCTCCGCCAGCGAAATCGAAGGAAACAACAGCAGGCCGAGCAGTAGCAACAGTAACGTCAGACGACATGCGACCATGGGAGACGACCTTGGGAAGGGAGTGTTCGATTAGCAAGCAGGAGGAGTTCCACCACGGGGGGAAGCCTTTATCTTAACTTAGGCATGGCGGCCCGGTCTACTTCATTCGTCGTGATTCATTCCGGCAAAGTGCGGCGGAAAAAGAACTTCCCGATTTCGCCTCCACGGCACCGACTCCTCCCCTCAACCTCAGTTGGTTATCCGGCACTGCCGGGCGGAATTGAAACGCAGAGACGCTGAGAGCGCAGAGGGAAGGTTTTCTCCCAGGTTTTGTCTCTGCGATCTCCGCGCCTCTGCGTTTCCAATTTCTTTTAATCCGATCGTCATTCTCCAAACGCTGCTTCGTGTCTTTACGGGATTAAAAGCCGCTCTTTTAATCTCTCGCAAAGCCGCAAAGGCGCAAAGGGGTTTAATTACCCAGGTCTTGATATTTTTCGTCGCTTCCAGGCAATGATCTAATCAGAAAACCGGCACCCCCGAGCGACTTTCCTCTTTGCGGCTTTGCGCCTTTGCGAGAGAAATTCTTTTCTTATGAGCGATGCAATTCCGCAGCTTCCTTCGTTCCCTCGCCCCATAATACGCACTTGCCTCCCCTACAATTCGGCTAGCCGGAACAATCGCAACCCCACCTTGCGTCTTTCCGCACCTTCTCTTGCCGGCGCTACTTGTAACCTATCTTTTAACGGTTCTTAGTCGGCACTCCGCCGGTTGAGCCGGGCCGTTCCGATCCCTCGCTTGCGCACAGTCATGTCACCGACCATCCCTGTATTTCCCGCCGATGTCGTCGACTTCATGCCGATTCCGGTATCGTTGTTGACTGCCGAGGAGATCCCGCCGGTCGCCCTCTATCGCCGCGATTCGGAATCGAGAAGTTACCGGCTTTATCGCAATCCGGAGCTGGCGATCCAGCGGGAAGACCTGGAACGGTTGGCCAAGGGAGGTGTCAAATGGTTGTACGCGGCGGCCGAGAACTACGGCGACTTGCAGCGGTACATTCGCGGACGCCTGAACCGCCACATCCACGACGAGACGATCTCGCTGGGGGATCGGTTTCGCACGCTCAACGATGTGACGCGGGACCTGCTGTTCGACGCCTTCCTGCATAACGATACCCATTTGGTCGTCGATACGGCCCACCGAACCGCGGCGATGGCCACTCAGCTATTATGCCGCGACGACCTGATCGCCTCCGACCTGCTGTCGATGATCTATCACGATTTCCAGACGGTCACCCACAGTATCAATGTCACGTACTTCATGGTCGTGCTGGCCCGGGAGATGCGAATCACCGACGACGCCGGGCTCCGCGACCTGGCGGCGGCCGGCATCCTGCACGACCTGGGCAAGATCGGGATCGACGACAAACTGCTGCAACTCTCGGATCGGCTGAGTCCGCGGCAGCGGGATGTTTTGGAGAAACACACCACGCTCGGCTTTCGCCGACTATGCCATCATACCGACCTGACCCTAGGTCAATTGATGGTGGTCTACCAACATCACGAACGGGAAGATGGCAGCGGTTACCCCGTCAAGTGCGAGGCGCACGAGATTCACGACTGGGCCAAAATCTGCAGCGTCACCAACGTGTTTGAATCGCTAATCAGCAACCGGCCGTATCGCAAACGGTTTTCCACCTCCGAGGCCTTTGAGCTGATGGCCGGTCCGACCGGGCGAGGGCTCAATCAGGAAATGTTACGATGCTGGAAAGCAATCATGCTGAAAAAATGAGCCTGCTGCTCAACCGGCTCAACTGCCGGATCGTCATGCCGGA
This sequence comes from Pirellulaceae bacterium, assembly GCA_040880405.1. Classification (GTDB taxonomy): domain Bacteria; phylum Planctomycetota; class Planctomycetia; order Pirellulales; family Pirellulaceae; genus JBBDIM01. The sequence continues at coordinate 5,906 of JBBDIM010000048.1, forward strand.
CAAATACGCCGACCTGCAAAATCGCCGCGGCATCCTCCCCTCCGACATGCGCGAGCGGCGGCGGCACGCGCGGGTTTATTGCCCTTCCAAAATCCTGGTCGAATCGTTTCCGACCTTACCGGCGATTCCCCGCAATCATCAATACGTCGTCGGGTTTTCGGTAAACATCTCCAAATCAGGCATCTGTTTCCTGCACGACACCCAGCTCTTCCCCGGCGAACGAGTCACCCTCTGGACCAATAAGGGACAGCTAACCGCCATGGTGGCCCGATGCATGAAACATAACGACCAATGCTATGAGGTCGGCGCAATGTTCCACCTCGACGAACCAGACGAAACCGGGATGATGGAAACCGCCGACGACGTCTCCGTCGCGAGCGACATGATCCGCAGCTTCATGAACTGATGGAAGCTCTCCACGAGTAGAAAAGCGATCCGCAAGCAACCCCATCCGCGGCTCTTTCTTTGCCACCGAGGGCACACAGAAGCGACAGGGGATGAGTTCAATTACAAGGAGTCGGCGGCCTAGAACCCTAATCCGCGGCACCCGTAATTGACCTTATCCCCTTCCAAACGCTCTATTTTGAAGACCGGAACTTCTCTCCAATTGACCGGACAAACCAGCGGCGGCGATTGGCTCGCCCGCCAAACTCGTACGGGGATAAGGTCAATTACAGGGACCGCGGCCGGAACTTCTGGAACTCCGGCTCTTTGTAATTGAACTCACCCCCTGTGGGTGAAGTGAGGAGTTATTTAATACTTCCTAACCCCAGCGGGGCGGCATAACCCTAGGCTGTCAAAAAACTCGGCGGCTCCTCCACGGTCTTGCGACCGTAGCTAGTGTCTGTCCGGAAATTGGTTAGGGCTTGAATCCTAGGCG
>JBBDIM010000049.1:0-42098 GCA_040880405.1 Pirellulaceae bacterium
TTTTCTCATTTTATGCGACAATTTACGAGAGATCCGAATTTCCGGACGGACACTAACTACGACGCGATGACGGAGGTGACACTGGGGGTGTCAAGTGCGGTGCGGCGGTTGTTGGGGTGAAGCGAAAAGAATGAAGGATGAAGCGACATCGGGTAACGCGATCTGGGTGCCAAACCTATTCTATCGCGTGGGCATGGAACCCGCCCAGGTTTACGCCGATCAGCGTCCACACTGGCTCCAGCCTCGGCCCGTTCCGAGAAAGCCTCCCAATAATCCGTATCGCGAACCGAATTACGGGGGCAAGTCAAATACGGGGCCTATGTTTTGCCGAATCCGGTTCCATGCGATGGGTCCGTTGTGGCATAATCGATTGTGGCGGGTTAGTGCCCCTCCTAAGTGGACCCCTTCTTTCTAATCCCCGTAGGCCTGGCCCCATGCCCCGACTCCCCCAATCGCGCCTGACGCTCATGTTACTGGCGGTGGTGATTGCTGGACTGACGACCCGAGTCGTGTGGCATGCCAGCACCACCGAGACCGGTTGGCAGACGCTCGCTCGGCAGGTTCGCGGTTCGGTGCTTGTTTGGTTTGAGTATCCGCCGGTGAATGTCGGTTATCGATCTTGGGCTGATCAGGCCGACTTTTGGCTGGACGTTTCCGATCGGGTCCAAGGGCGTTATCCCGAGGATCCCGCCATGCTCATGATGGCGGCCCAGACGATGCGTGAGCATAGCATCTTCGCAAACTCGATTGAGTTGCGGCTTGGTTATGGGGTGCCGGGGCCGACGATGGATCTTAATTACTTATCGCATCATCAAGGGAATGCCGGGGTACCACCGGGCGAAGAGTTTCATCAGAAGTGCAGGCAGCGGCGTTTGGAATTGGCCCTGCGTGCCGCTGAATGTGAACCGGAAAACCTCATCTGGTGGCGGATGGTTGCCTGGTTGATCCGTCCTGACCATCCGGAGTGGGAGACCGTCTTGCAGCAGTGTGCCGCCCACGATCCGGAGAACGCCTACTACGACTATCTGGCGGCGATCTTTTATTGGAACCAAGGTGGCTCATATTCCTCGCGGGGCCAGCAGGGACGCAAGTTGGATTTCGCTACCGGGTTGAGCATTCATGATGCCGACCGGTTCCAAAAGGGAGTCGAAGCTTTTGAGCGAGGCCTGGCAAAACCTCTGCTTAATTCCGGCGAATGGGACCAAGTCCGCGAATTCAATCGCGGGGAAATATACCGATTCATCAACGCGGCCGGGTTAACGATCGACGAGCGCCCGATGGACTTCGAGGTGTCGGTTGGGCAGGGAATCCGCCAAAACCCTTGGCGGGTACCGATTGTGACCGAGATCCTCCGCTGGCAATCGGCCAGGGCATTTCAATTGGCCACGGCTGAGCAGACCGAAGCGGCGCTAGAGCAGTTGCGGCAAGCAGACCGCTTGCTGGAGCAGCTAAACCATGAAGGACCCTATCCGGAGTCGAGTCACGACTGGGGGCCGATCCAGCAGTTCGTGCCGTTTGTCCGGTATGAGGTGGCCCGACGTCCGGAAGTGACGATCGATAAGGAACGCCGCGACCGTTTCGCGCTGGAAGCTCGGCAAGCGGAACAAGCGTATCAACTTTGGTTCGGCACCCTCAAGGAGGATCGCAATCGGCAAGAGGCGACGGGGCCTCAATGGCCAGAACCGCTGCATGAGCGATACCCCTGGATCAACATCCTGGTGGGCATTCTGCCGAGTCTGATTCCACCGCTGCTGTTATTTGCGTTGGTGACCGCCGCGCTAGCCCGAGGCAGCGGGGGTAATATCTTGGCCGGGCCCGCGTGGTGGTTGCGGGGTGTTTTGTTCTTACTTTGCCTGACGCTGAGCCTTGTCCTATTTGGGTTGGCTCCGGCAGCCGTACTTCCACCGATCATCACCGCCTGGATCTTGTCATTGACCGTCATCTTTTCGCCACTAATCGTCCTCACGGTATTGGCGGTTCGGAGCTTTCGCGGAGGTGCGAAACTGACGGACCTGTTTGTTTCGATTGCGATTTGCGGCGCGATTTTTTGGCTGTTTCGGTTTACCCGTATGAACGTTGCCGACGCGAATCGCACCTTCCCCTTTTATCTAGAGATTCCGCAAAATGTTTTTTGGCTTCGCCGATCGGAAGTCCCCTTTGGCACGCTGTGGCTGGTAGCCATTGAGTGGACCGTGTACCAAGGGCCCTGGTTGGCGATTGCCGCTTGGCTGGCGATCCTCGCGGCGTGGCAACTTCGGCCAGAGGCATGGAGAACCTCCACGGTGACACAGCCGCCATCATGGCGCGACCGGTTTGCCTCGGTCTCATGGCCGCTCGCGACCTCTTCTCTGGCCTTGGGCGCGGTTCTAATGGCAATCTACTTGTCCCTGGCCCCGGCGATCATCCACGATGTGGAGAGCGTCTATCAATTCCAAACCGGCCCCCTCGACGATCCGGCCCAATATATGGCGGATCGCGAAGCGGAATTCCAGGCGATAAAGCAGAAAATCCTGCAAGCAGGAGCGTGAACGCCGCATTTCCTAAGAGGACAGGCACGCCCCCCTCAATCCATAAACTCCCCCGGGCTACTCCCGATCGCAATAATACTACAAGCCTGGATCGCCGGAATGTCCAGCTCCTTCGCGGCTTGCATTACTTCTGGGCTGTCGGCCCCGGGGTTGAAGTAGACTTTGCCAGCATTCGCGGCGGCGATTTCTGGGAGGAGTTTTAGGCCGACTGGTGGTGAGAGGTAGACGCTGATGCTGTCGAGTGTTTCGACCGGCAGATCGGCTAAGGTCGCGTAGCAGGTTAATCCTTCGATCTGCCCGCCACGGGGGTTTACCGGGAAGACCTCGAAGCCTTGGGCCACGTGGGCTCGGATGGAGATGTTGCTATAGCGCGCTCGGTTGGGGCTGGCCCCGAGGATGGCGACGGTGGGTTTGCTCATAATGTCTAGCGGGTTAATCGTCTCGGCTAAGGCGGATGTCGGGGATTTGGGCGTTCATGGCCCTTTGCTGCGCCTGGTACCAGAATCGCCAGCTATCGCCGTTGAAACCGAAGTCCTCCCCATCTGAGAGGGATCGCATGGCGGCGTACACATCGTGGTTTTCGACCCACTGCGCGAAATACAGGTTCTTTGACTTCGTCTGGAGCTGGGCCATGGTCATCTTCTGGAACGAGGCCCTGGGGATGTCGACCACAAACCGATCCGGCGGGAGCCGCTGCGAGAAAAAGTAAGTGCTCCGGATGACCGCCTCGGATGTCTTCCTGTAATTCGGTGGTCTTGGCTTGAAGTCAGGATGCTGTGTCGCGAGAGCCGAAGAAAGGGGCACGATGGCCGACGGATAATCGAGTTTCGCGAGGGCGATGGCGGCGCGGTTGATGAGGGCGTTATCGTAGTGTTGCAGGTATTCCGCTACCTGGTCTACCATTTCCGGTTGGCGATGGCGGATGACGTGTTGCAGGCACCGCTCGCGGAAAATAACGTTGTTCTGGAAAATCGAATGCTTCAGGAGGAAACTGGTCGCCGAAGGAGAGCCGATGTTGCCCAGGGTATCGATGTACATCCGGATCAAGTCGGGCCGCGTCTCGTTACCCAGCAGCACGACAATCGCCGGAACCGCCTTGGGATCGCGGATTTCGGCGAAGTCGACCTCTTCCTTGCCCGGCCGGACGGTGCCCAGTTGCACGCGCCAGCGGTTAAGCCGCATCTTCCAGTCGACTTGCTCCTCATGCCGCCGATCGGACGCGATCAGCAGGGCCGCCTGTTGCTGGGTCATCCAGCGGCCCTCGTGGCGAATATAGCCTTGACCGGACATGTGCCCCGCGCGGCTCGTCCAGTGGCCATCCATGAAGTGGTGCCCCAGTCCTTTGCGTGCCTCTTGATGGTTGGTGTCGAGCGCCACGACGCGCTGGCAATGCCGGAGGAATTCCAATTCCAGGCCATGGTCCTCACACCACCGGGCCAAGCGCCATTGGTCGGTCGAGGTATCGGCATGCTTTAGCGCCTGCTCGGCATATTGCCGCTTGGCGGGGACATCGTAGTACACGCGATGCACTTGACGATGGTCCAAGGTAACCTGTCCACCCAGCTCCAGCTCGATCACGTAGGGAGATTGCTCGTCGGTCGGCGGGGTGACTTTGCCTTCCAGGCGGCCGCCGTTGTTAAGCTCCAAGATATCACCGCGCGCGACAAGCCCAGGGGTGGTAAACCCCAGCAACAACAACGCTGCTAGCACCGTCCGGCTCATCGCGGCAAGGCCCATCTTGAAAACCTAAATCCCAGGTTCCGACAACACAATCTCCAAGATAGGTGATATCGGGACACCGATCAACGGTTTGGTGGTTCTGCCCCCTGGGACCGCCGACGTCTCGTCGGCCTCGTGGTCCATCCAGGTTGAGTTGACCCTCTTGGTCAATTCCACCGCACTTCCCATTCAATTGAAACGCAGAGCACAGAGGGTCTCCCGTGTACTTTACGTCTCTGCGCTCTTTGCGCCTCTGCGTTTCCAGTCCTTAAAATCCGACCATCATTTCCCGCGTGATGTCTCGTGTCTTAACGTGATTAAAAGCCGCTTTTAAATCTCTCGCAAAGCCGCAAAGGCGCAAAGAGGAGAGCCGATCCCCGTGGTAGGATTCCTGGTTATATCATTGCCTGGAAGCGATGAAAAATATCAGGACCGGGGTAATTAAACCCCTTTGCGGCTTAGCGGCTTTGCGAGAGAAATTCTTTCTTAAAACCCACATGCAAAACCGCCGAACCACCGTGGGCATGGCACCCCGCGCCGGAAAAGCGTTTGCATTGGGTTTGACCCGGGGGGGCTTTTTTCGTAACTATCTGCTTGTGTCTTCAGGGAGCAGGGCTAGCGGCTCGCGTCTCGGACATCAATTCCCCCCCGCAAAAATCGAAAACAGATCGTAAACGCTTCGTGTCTCGCATGTCGCCGACATCTCGAAACCTCGTGCTTGGCCTGGCCCTGGGGCTGTTGGCCTTGAGCGGTTGCCGCACCGATCCTTCGATCGACCTGCTGGAGTCCGAACTGCGCCAACTGGAAGATACAACCTATACCCTGAACGATACGATTCGCCAGCGCGACCAGCAGCTTGAATCGATCCGCCGCGAGAACGCCACTCTCCGAAGGCGACTGGGGATGCCGGGCGTTGACGTGAACTTTGGGGCGGAAGAATTTGAATCGGACGAAGGGTCAAGCGATGTCTCCTTGCCGGTCCCGTCGCGGGGACGACGCAGCGACGATTCCGTCAGCCATAGCGAACTACCGACCATTGAAATGGGGGACTCAAGCGAGTCGCCGGAAGCGGAGGAAGTCGCTCCGCGATTCGAGCCGACCCCGGCGCGGACCGACACGCTGATATCGCTCAAGGAAGATCCCTTGCCGGACGACATGGAGGTGGTTTCAATTCACCTCAATCCGCGTCTGACCGGCGGCTGGGACATGGACCGCGGTCCCGGCGACGATGGCATCATGGTTGTCATCGAACCTCGCAATCAGGCGGGACAATACGTCCCGGTGGCGGCTCCGGTCTCCGTGGTACTACTGGACCCGGCCTTTCGAGGCGAAGAGGCATACGTGGGCCGGTGGGACTTCGACACAGCCGACTCCGCCAAACACATCGAGAAAACCTTGCTGGGGAGTGGCATTCACCTGAAGTTGCCCTGGACCGCCGGTCCGCCGGAGCATTCCAAGCTGGTGCTGCATGTCCGCTACACGACCGCCGAAGGGACCGTGTTGCAGCAGCGAAAAGAGCTGAAAATCGACCTGCCGGGCGAAATCTCATCCCGCTGGACTCCTGCCAGCGGACCCTTGGCCGATCATCTTCCTAGGGCGGCGCTGGTCGGCCATGAAGAGCCGGTCCGCGAGCCGATCCCCCTCCGCCCGAAACCTTCCCCCTCGACGGCCGAAGTGCCGGAGTGGAAACCGTATCGGTAGGGCAACGTCGCCACGCTTGCCAAAAGTGTGAGTGAATATTCTGGGTGCCATGCCCACGCCCTCCAACGTGGGCATGCCTTGGGCGTGAGCGTCATCCAACGGCAACGCGGCCCTAATGGAACCCAAGACGGCGTCCCCGCCTCCCGGAAAAGACAAAACCTTCTCGCACGTCTCATGCCCACGTTGGAGGGCGTGAGCATGGCACCCGCGACACGACGTGGGTGAGCAGTTCTCCCACGCTCTACGCGAGCGTGGCTACGTAGTAGTTTTGGCCGACTGGTCGCTTCGCCCCTTAGTCATTACCCTGGAAGTCTCGGCCAACTGCGGTTTATGGCCGGCTCAACTTGCGATACCCAGGTGGATGACAACGATGCGTAGCGCGGCAGAGGATCCTGACGACCAGAAACTGATCGACTTGGTTCAGCCACCCACGTGGAAGAACCCCACGCCGCGAAATCGATACAACCTGGTGGCGATCGGGGGTGGCTCTGGCGGGATCATTTCCGCCTTGGCAACCGCCGGACTGGGCGGGACCAGCGCCTTGATCGAGCGGCACCGGTTGGGTGGCGACTGTTTGAACTACGGCTGCGTGCCGAGTAAGGCGTTGCTCTCGGCCGCCAAGGTCGCTCATACGGTTCGCACCGCAGAGGCTTACGGCGTGAAACTGGCTGAGCCGCCGGAGATCGATTTCCCGGCCATCATGCAGCGGATGCGGGCCGTGAGGGCCGGAATCGCCACGCACGATTCGGCGGCCCGGTTCGCCGAACTGGGGACCGATGTGTTTCTGGGAGAGGCTCGGTTCACTGGCCCCGATACTTTGGAGGTCGGCGGACAGCGAATCCGGTTTGCCCGCTGCGTGATCGCGACCGGCAGCCGAGCCAACGTCCCGCCGATCGCCGGTTTAGCGGAGGCGGGCTACCTGACCAACGAGACGCTGTTTTCCTTAACGGAACTGCCCCGCCGTCTGGCGGTGCTCGGGCTGGGACCGATCGGCTCGGAAATGGCTCAGGCCTTTCGTCGGTTTGGGGCGGAGGTCCACGCGATCGAACAGGCCTCGCATCCCCTCTCGCGGGAAGACGCTGAGGTGGGCGAAGTGTTGACGCGGCGGTTCCAGGCGGAAGGAATTCACCTCCACCTGCACTCGGTAGTGACCGGGGTCGAATCGACGGAGACCGGTAAATTGGTCCGCTACACGACCGGTGGCAAAGAGCACACCTTGGAGGTCGACGAGATTTTGGTGGCCCTGGGTCGGCGGCCGAACATTGAGAACTTGAACCTCGCGGCGGCCGGAGTCGAGACGACGCGGCGGGGGATCTTTGTGAGCGATCGCCTGCAATCGACCAACCCCAAAATCTTCGCCGCGGGGGATGTCGCCGGGGAGTACCAGTTCACCCACGCGGCCGATGCGATGGCGCGGCTGTGTGTGCAGAACGCCCTGTTCTATGGGCGCGGCAAACTGAGCGACCTGGTCATGCCCTGGTGTACCTACACCGATCCGGAAGTGGCCCACGTCGGGATCAGTGCCCGAGAAGCCCAGAAACAAGGGATTGCGATCGACACCTATCGCGAAGACTTTTCGCATGTCGATCGGGCCTTGCTCGAAAGCCCATCGGCGGAACAAGGACCGATCGGGTTCGCGCTCATCCATACCAGCAAAGGGACTGGCAAAGTCCTGGGTGGCACCATCATCGGCCCGCACGCGGGCGAACTGATCGCCGAGCTCACGCTACTGATGACAACCCATCGCACGCTCTCGCACTTGGCTGGCACCATCCACTGCTACCCAACGCGAGCGGAAGTGCTCAAACGAATCGCCGACAAGTACCGCAAGACGCAGCTTCGCCCCTGGATCAAGCGTCTGTTGACACGTTGGCTGGAGTGGCAGCGGGGGTGAACCGATTTTGGTCGCCGCTACATCCCGCAGTAAACTTCCGCCACACCCATGGCCATCGCTTCATCTGAGAAGTAGCGACGGTGTCGCTCCAGGGCGTTTTCGCGGAGGGTCGACCAATCGAGTCGCCCTTCGATCAAATCGCGAATCCGCTCGGCCAGGTGCGCCGGGGCGTTGGGATGGGCGATGATGCCACTGTGGTTATCATCGATCGCTTCGGTCACCCCTTCCACCGCCGTCGCGGCGACCGGGGTACCGGCGGCCATTGCTTCCAGGACCACCATCGGAAGCCCTTCACCAAACAGGCTGGGCAGCACGAACAGGTCCATTTTCCGCAGTTCGGCCGGCACATCCTGCGTGAAGCCGACCCAGTCGATCCGGCTGGCAAGTCGGTGCTTTTCTACCAGCTGTTTGATGTGGCGATCGTACTCCGGGGTTTCAAACGGGCCGACGGCGCGGAGTCGGACCTCGTGACCGGCGTCACGGAGTTTCGCCATTGCCTCGAGCAGAACCTCCAGTCCCTTGCGTGGTCGGAAAAGTGCGACGGTGCCCAAGGTCCACTCAGTCGTGGGTGGTGTGCGGTTGGGTGGATTCTCGAGACACGGAACGCCGTTATGCACGACATGGATTTTGCGATGTGGCACGCCCAGCCCGCGGACATGGTGGGCCAGGCTTTCCGAGACGCAAATCAACCGGGCCGCGCGGCGGATGGCCAGCATCTCGATCTTTTGATTCACCCAGTTCCGTACCTTGCGGGTGGAGTCCCGCGAGGTGGGGCTGTGGACATGGTAAACCAGCGGCTTGCCGGTTCGTAGCGACGCGATCATCCCCAGCATCGCGGTCCTCGGCGTGTGGGCGTGAATAAGTTGGTAGTCCCCTGCACGCACCAAGTGGGCCAGACGCTCGGCCTGCATCAGATCCAATCGATGTCGCATCGGCAGAGCAATCGCCTCGGCCTCGGTCGCGATCCGCGCCTCCAGAAACCGGCCCGGTTTGACGCAAGCGAAATCGACATGATAGCCCATCCGCGGCAGATTCAAGGCCAACAGGTCCTGGACACGCTCGGCCCCGGAATAGTGCTCGCCATTGATGACGTGCAGCACGCGAATGTGGTCCGTGGCTCCTTCGCTCCGGGCAGCCTCTTCTCGATAGGAATCGATAAAGGGAAGGATCTCGGTCGGGCCATCTACAAGAGACGGGACGTGAGGCGAGGGGGGCATCGGTCGGTGGCTCCGAATCGGGGAACTAGCAAGCATGTTTGCTTGAACTATAGCGAACCGATTGAGCCCACTTGGGATGGAACCGACGCCACACCAAGCTCCGCCGTCATCAACCCTTCCGGCTGTGACGGCTTTAAGGATTGCGCAGGTTTTCCCTACCGCGAAACTTCCGCGGTGATCGGGAAGTGATCCGATGGGGTGCGCCCTTCTTTGGCGGTCCGGTCGATCTTCGCGCCTAGGATCTTCCAATCGCGGCTCACGCCGATCCAGTCGATTCGCGCTCCGCCGGTGTTTTCCTCCTTGAACCCGCTGAAGGTTCCTTCATCCGACTTCCGCTCCGGGTGGGCGACGCGGTAGGTATCGACGACAGGAGATTCCGCTCCCTCATTTGTGCCGAACATCGCCTTGTAAGGGGCGCTCCCTTCGCCTGCGTTAAAGTCGCCGGTGACGATTACCGAGCAGCCTTCGCCCAACTCCTGGGCTTTACGGCGGATTAAGCGAGCAGACTCCAATCGGGCGGTCGGTCCACGATGATCGAAGTGGGTGTTGAGAAATAAGACCGGCTTGGCGTCTTCCTGTTTTTTGTCCCGCAGCTTAACCCAGGTAACCATCCTCGGCAGGGAGCTATCCCAGCTTTTACTGCCGACCTGGTCTGGGTTTTCACTCAGCCAGAAGTGGCCACCATCAAGCTTCTCGAACCGCTCTTCCTTATAGAACAGAGCCATCATTTCACCCTTGAGCTGGCCGTCGGCCCGGCCGACTCCCAGTTGTCCGTAGCCTGGCAACTTCTCGACTAGGAAATCTCGCTGACCCGCCTCGGTCTCTTGAGTTCCCAGCAAGTCGGGCCCGTAGGCGTGAATCGTTTCCGCCACAAATTCCTTGCGATTCTCCCAGCGGTTCTCGCCATCATTTGCCGAGCCAAAGCGGATATTGAAGCTCATCACCTTAATCGCCGACTCAGGCGTCTCTTCCGCAAGTGAAGTCCGCGAAGCACTAAGCGATAAGGCGAGTCCAAGGGCAAGCAAGCCAAGAAAATTCTTCACAGGAGCAAACTCCGCAGGGGGGTGGGGTAAGGGTGAGGACTTCATTCTAACGCCGCGGGCAACGCGATGCGAACTTGCCCGCGGCGAAATAGGTGCGCCGGTTATGCCTGTTGGGCCCCCGGCTTGTTGCTTTCCACGACGAACGAGGCCCGGGTCACTAGCGGAGCGCCTGGTTTGTCGATGTACTCGACCACCTGGTAATCGCTCTTCCACTCTTTAGGCGTGACGGTGCAACTGACGTAACCGCGTTCGCCGTTAAAGAACTTGACAAACGGGTTACGCGACATCACGCTCTCGTGCTCACGTGGCTTTTCGATTCCATTGCCGCTAGAAGAGATGGAGGTGCCGACAAACTCCGTCGCCACCACCGGATCGCTCTCGTTGTCGAAATCAACCTGCAGGTCGTTCACCCAGTTTTTATGGATATCGCCGGTCAGGACCACCGGGTTGGGGATTCGCCGCTCGGCGATGAATTTGAGCAGTCGCGATCGGGGCACATCGTAGCCGGACCATTGGTCCATGCTAAACCGATCTTGGTCCTCCGCGCCACGATTGGCTCGGCCCATCATCACCTGTTGGCCGAGGATGTTCCAGTTGGAAGTGCTGCGGAGCATGCCCGCCATCAACCATTTTTCCTGGGCGTCTCCCAGGAGCGTGGCATCCGGGTTGAAGACATCGCCGGCCAATGGGCCTGCCTTGTCGTTGTTCGGTTGGTCACTGCGGTACTGCCGCGTATCGAGCATGTCGAACTGGGCCAGCCGGCCGTAAGGGATGCGGCGGAAGATCTTCATGTCGGGGCCCTTCGGCATCGACCGCGCCCGCAGCGGCATGTTCTCGTAATAGGCCTGATAGGCGTTGGCGCGGCGGAGCAGTAAGTCCCGCGGTTCGACTCCCTTCTGTTCCGAGATGTCGGTCGCGTAGTTGTTGTCGACCTCATGGTCGTCCCAAACCACCAGCCAAGGGCAGAGGGCGTGGGCCGCTTGTAGGTGTTCGTCCGTGTGATAAAGCGCGAGCCGTGCGCGGTACTCAGCCAGCGTCTCGATTTCTCGGCTATTGTGCTGGCGGACGTTGTTCTCGCGGGCGGCACCTTCATAGATGTAGTCGCCCAGGTGCAGGATCAGGTCGAGATCCTCCTTCGCCATGTGCTCATACGCGGTGTAAAGACCCGATTCGTAATGCTGGCAAGAGGCGAATGCGAAACGGAGCTGGTCCGGCTTGGCGGAACGGCGGGGTGTGGTCCGCGTGCGGCCGACCACTGTTTGGGCGTCGCCACAACTGAAGCGGTACCAATACCACCGATCAGGCTCCAGGCCGCTCACCTCGACATGCACCGAGTGCGCGAGCTGCGGCGTGGCCAGCGCGGTTCCCTTCTTGACGATGTCCTGCATCGCATCGTCCGAGGCGATCTCCCACCGCACTGGGTAGATTTCCCCAGGCAATCCGCCATCTTCGGCCAACGGCTCTGGCGCGAGCCGGGTCCAGAGGACCATCCCATCCGGGGAGGGATCACCGGAGGCGACCCCCAGGGTAAATGGATCGGACTTGAACGTGGGGTTTTCCCGACTTTGCCCCAGGGTCATCCCACCCAACCAAGGCAACACGGCCAGCGAGGCCCCGGACAAAATGAACTGACGGCGATTGGTGGCCAATTCGGAGGCTAAAGACCAGGTTTGTCGCGTCATGGCAATTCTCCAGCGGGGGTGGGCAGGCTGCAAGGTTTGGGATACGAGCCCCGAGTTTAACTGCATTGCGCGACGATTTCCAATCGCCCCACCCGATGAAGTCCCCCGCATTCATCAACTCTTCATCTGAAAAGGCGGGAAGGGGAATTTTTTCCCCAACCGCAATCACTAACGAGCGGCGGGGTTAAACCCCGCCGCTCAGTGCGCGGGACGAGAATTTTTCCCCAACGTCAATCGCGACAAGTTATGATGGAGAGACGTGGATCCGACGCGCGGACCCCTATTCTGGCAGTTGACGACAGACAGGCGGAGCAACTTAACCATGCGGTTTGTGGTACGAGGCAAGGACCCGGACGGGACCCGGCTAGAGATGCTGGTCGAGACGAGCAACCCGACCACCGCCGTGAAAACGGCCCGGCGGATGCGGCTGTCAGAGATCTACGTCCGTCCGGAGACCGAAACCGATGGTCCTGCGGCCAGTAGCGACCACTACGCCGACAATGGCGGCAGTCTGGCCGTGCGGCTTGCCTATCTCGTGGTCCTGATTACCCCGCCGCTGATTTATTTCTCGCTCCCTACGGCCCTCATCGCGACCGCGGTTCTCGCGCTACTCATGGCGATGGCCTTGCCGCGGTTTCCCTTGAAGATGCCCGAGACCGCCTGGGGCGTGGAACTTGCCTGCTCAAAACTGGGTGGACCCGCGGGTCGGATGACGATCGTCTCGCTGCTGCTCCTCAATTGGGTGTTTCCGGTGTTGGTGATGGCTTGCCTGCCGGTGGTTGGGTACCTGACACCGACCAATTTGAACGAGCTGACCCAGTTGTGGCTGGGAAAGATCTTGGCCACGACTGAAGATTGGACCTGGTGGCCGCTCGTCTGCATGGCCGTAACCTGGGCCTTCCACCTACTAATCACCATCCCGGCCCGGCTGGCCCTAAGCGACCAAGTCCGCGACCACGCCTGGCGGGTAAAGAGTTCACCCGCCCCAACCGAATCAACCGCCGGCACCGCCAAGACAAACGGGCATGCCGTTTAGTCTGGGACCGCCGACGTCCCGTCGGCCTACGCAACCAACCAGCCGGCGGGACAAAGGGCGAGCACGACACCGATCTGAGAGAAACGGGTGCCATGCCCACGCCCTCCAACGTGGGCATGTTTTGGCGGGTAGATTATCCACTGGTAACTCGATTAACAACCAGCGAAACGACGGACCGCTAAACTACGGTTAGTGGACCCTCTTGGTAGTTCGCACTCACCGGGCAAGCCGCTAATGGCCCTCTGTCGCGCCGGCAATATTGACTGATGGAACCGAGACGGCGTCCGGACTTCTCAGAAAAGATAGGATCATCGCGCACTTCTCATGCCCACGTTGGAGGGCGTGGGCATGGCACCCGGTAATAGGCCCGGCGTCATTCCAGGGTAAGGGCATCGCCAGGCGTGTGTTTGCCTTGGGCCGACGGGGACGTCGGCGGTCCCAGGGGGCTATGCCAATAGTTTCGCCCCGGTGGCTTCTTCGCAGGCGCTAACCATTTGATCTCGCAGACTGTCCGCTTCTTCGCCGGTGAGGGTGCGGTCGGCCGAGCGGAGGGTGATGCTCAATAGGATCCGCTTTTTGCCGGGTCCGTCCCGTTGGGGGTCGCGGAAGATTTCGCGGAAGGTGACGTCTTCCAGCAGTTCGGTCCCGATCGACTTGGCGGCCGACGAGAGCTGCTGCCAGGTGATCTCTTCGTCGACAATCAGGTTCAGGTCTCTGGTCATCGCCGGCTGCGTGCTAAACTCCTGATGCTGCGGCACCAGAACCGCCGCCGCTTGTAGCACTCCCAAATCGAGTTCCGCCACGGTCGAGCCGAGGGGTAAATCGAACCGCTTGCTGACCGAGTCGCTGACCGTGCCCAGGAAGCCGAGCGTCTTGCTGTCGAGCTTCAGCAGGCAGCCTTGGCCGGGGGCAAACATATCGCAGTTGTACGGAATCGCTTGAATGACTTCGTCGGGGCAAAGCGACTGAATCAGCGTCTCGACTACCCCTTTCAATCCGTAGAAATCGGCACCGCTGGTCAGGCCAATCATGTACCGCTCGTCCGGCAATTTTTGTTGCCGGGGCAGATACACCTTGGCGATCTCGTACAGTTCGATCTGGCCGTAGTTGAACTTCTCGTTATTCCGCCGCGCCCCGAGCAGACTGGGCAGCAGGCTCACCCGAAGCCGATCCTCCCCTTTAACCATCGCCGTGCTGGCGGTCAAAGGCAGGACTTCGGTCCAACCTTGAAATTGCCCGCTCCAGGTGGCGCTCACGACGCTGCGGGTCAGCGTCTCGTCGAAGCCCATCCCGCACAAGCCATGACGAACCCGATCGCGGACTCGGTCGAGATCACTCGTGTGCGAGGCGGCGATCGCCACGCCGGCATGTTCCGGGATTTTGTCGTACCCATGAATCCGAGCGACCTCTTCCACTAAGTCGATTTCGCGCGTCAGGTCGCGCCGCCAAGTGGGCGGGATGACGGTAATACCGGCGTCGTCGGAGGCGTGTTCGAGATTGCCGAGCTGCGTCAAGATGCGTCGCACTTCTTCCAGCGGGATCTCGATTCCCAAGATCCGCGGCAACTGGCTCAGCCGCAAAGTGATTGGCTCGCGGGGTGCCGCCTCATGGCCGGCGAAGGCGCGTTCACCCACGAGTTGGCCCCCGGCGGTTTGCAAAATCAGTTCGCAGCAGCGACGACTGGCCCAGTCGATCATCTCCGGATCGACACCCCGTTCGAATCGGTAGGAGGAATCGCTTTTGAGTTTCAGCTGCCGTGACGTGGTCCTCACCGGCAACGCCGCGAACTCCGCCGCTTCGATCAACAGGTCGGTAGTGTCCTCTTGGACTTCGGTATCGGCTCCGCCCATCACGCCCGCCAAGGCGACCGCCCCTTCGGCGTCGGCGATCACGTAGTCGTCGGTCAGCAGGTCGTAGGTGCGATGATCGATCGCGTTGAATTTTTCACCCTTGGTGGCGCGGCGGATAGTGATCGTCTCGCCGCGGAGCCGGCTCAGGTCGAACGCGTGCAGCGGCTGACCGATCTCCATCATCACGTAGTTGGTCACGTCCACCACGTTGTTGATGACGTTAATGCCCAACGTCTCTAGCCGCTTGGCCAGCCACTCAGGGCTGGGGCCGATCTTCGCGCCGCGAATCACGCGCGCGATGTAGCGTGGGCAAAATTCCTCGTCCTTGATCTCGATCTGGACCGGGGTTTTCTTCTCGGCATCGTTGCCCGCGACGGCGGCTTGGGGGATGTTCAGGGGGAGATCGAACAGCACGCCGATTTCCCGCGCGATCCCGATATGACCCAGCCAGTCGGGCCGGTTGCTGGTGACTTCCAAATCGAGCTGCCGATCGCTACCGACGCTTTCGGCCCCATCGAAGTTCAGCCCGGCAAGCGTCAAACGCTCGCAGACCTCCTCTTCGGAGATGTTCAGTTCGAGGTACTGTTTCAGCCAATCCCAGGAAACCAACATGAGCGTATCTTTGGGTGGAAGTTGATATTAAAACTGCGAGAGGAATCGCACGTCGCTATCGTACAGGTAGCGGATGTCGTTGATTCCGTGGCGTCGCATGCAGAGCCGCTCGACACCCAGGCCGAAGGCGAAACCGCTGACCTTCTCCGGATCGTAGCCGACCGACCGCAGCACGTTGGGATCGACCATCCCGGCCCCACCGAACTCTAGCCAGGTATCGCGCCACCGCATGTCGACTTCGACACTCGGTTCGGTGAAGGGGAAGAACGATGGGCGGAATCGGATCTCGACATCCTCTCCCAGGTAACTGGTCGCGAACAGCCGCAGCACGTATTTCAGGTCGGCCATCGTGACGTGGGTGTCGATCAACAGCCCTTCGATCTGATGGAACATCGCGTAGTGCGTGGCGTCGATCTCGTCCGGACGGTAGACGCGCCCCAGCGAAACAATCCGCACCGGCGGCTTTTGGTTTTCCATCACGCGGATTTGGACGGTGCTGGTTTGGCTCCGCAGGAGCTGGTTGCCACCTTCACTTTTGGCTCCATTGCTGCCCGCCGTGCTGAGATAAAAATTATCCAGCGGATCTCGGGCCGGGTGTTCCAGCGGGATATTGAGGGCCTCGAAGTTGTGCCAGTCGTCCTCGATCTCTGGCCCTTCGACCGCCGAGAACCCCAGCCGGCCCATGATATCTTTCAGCTCGTTGATCGTCTGGGTGATCGGATGGATGTGTCCCATCCGTGGCCGACGACCAGGCAGCGTGACATCGAACGCTTCGCTTTTGCCGCCGGAAGAGACCGCCCCGTCAATCGCATCGACCGCCGATTGAAACAGCGATTCGATCTTCTGTTTCACTTCGTTGAAACGCTGACCTGCCTGCGGCTTGTCCTCTTTATCGACCTTACCCAGCCCCTTTTGGGTCGACTTGAGCTTGCCGCTTTTGGCCCCCAGAAACTCAATCCGCGCCGCCTCCAGTCCGTCGCGATCGATCTTGTCCATCGCTTCGTTGAACCGAGCGGTGGCGGATTCGGCCAGGTCGTCCAGTTGTTTGATGAAATCGTTCAGCGACATGGTATCCATCGGGTAAGGTCAGGAAGGAGGAACAAAAAAAGCCGCCGAAAGGATTCGGCGGCTAAATTCCAGTCGTGATGGGCGGACGTCGGAAAAAGTACCCTGCAATGGGTTACGTGACCGACCAGGTGTTACGCCGCCAAGGCCGATTTCACCTGCTCCACCACCTTGTCGAAGCCAGCCGGATCGTGAATCGCCATTTCCGAGAGGGATTTGCGGTTCAGCTCGATCCCTGCCTTGCCCAGGCCGTGGATCAGTTGGCTATACCGCAGACCACGCATCCGGGCGGCGGCGTTCAGACGGATGATCCACAGCTTGCGGAACTCACGTCGACGCACCCGACGATCGCGGAAGGCGTACACGCCAGCTCGGATCAAGGTTTCCTTCGCGGTACGCAAAAGGCTACCACGACCACCACGATAACCCTTGACCTTCTTGAACAGACGGCGTTTGGCCTTATTACGAGCCGCGCCTTTGGTCGTTCTCATCGAATCTTATCCTCGTTTTGTCCACAAGGCCCTCTCCCTGGTGAGGGAAAGTGTTGTGTGCCCGTGTACGGGAATGGAAAACCGGTCGTTCCACGCTCGGAACGACACCTAACGTAAACGTCCGCCTAGTAGCTGTATCCACACAGCGCGGCGTGGATCATGGGCTCATCAACTGTGGCCAGAACGGCGGTACCGCGGAGGTTCCGCTTCCGCTTCTGGCTCATCCGCGAGGCCAAGTGGCTGGTCCCGGCGCTGCGATGCTTCACCTTACCGGTACCGGTCAGGCGGAATCGCTTCTTCGTCCCTTTATGGGTCTTCTGTTTGGGCATCGCCTTAATCGCTTCTGCAAAGTGACTATCTTCAGTCGATGGGAAACCCAACATTCTACGCAGGTTTGTCCGAGGCCGGTAGGGGGATTGGGCCTGAAATGGAAAATCCTTACCCACGCAGGGTTTGTGACCAGGGGATGAGTTCAATTACCAAGAGTCGGAGGTCACGAAGTTTAAACCGCGGTCCCCGTAATTGAACTTATCCCCTTACGTGGCTTGTGCATAAGCCAACGGCTATCCGACTTGCCAAGTGAGTTGATGGGGGAGATTGTTGCTGAGAATGGGGCGATTGGAGGGGGATAAGTTCAATTACGGGTGCCGCGGCTGGGGGTTCTATGCCGCCGACTCTTTGTAATTGAACTCATCCCCGACCCTCCATCCCCCGTCAGGTGGGACGCGGATTCCGTCCTCAGGCACTGCCGCGGCACCGATCGAATCTCCTGCCCGTCCCCTTTACAATCAACCGGTGCCTGCTTGCTAATCCCTCCTTACCCTCTTGGCATTCCATGTTTCTCGGTGCCGACCTGACCCAATGGACCATTCGCCTGGCGCTGTTGTGCCTCTGGCTGACGCTTGCCGCGCGGCTGGCACCTGGGATTTTGCCGATCGGCGTGCAGGGGACGCGCTGGATCTGGACCATTGGCGGGGTGCTGTTCCTCGCACACATCGCCAGCGGCATGCATTTTTATCACCACTGGAGCCATCAGCACGCCTACGACGAAACGGCCCGGCAGACCGGCGAGATGATCGGAATCGCGTGGGGTGGCGGGATTTACTTCAATCACTTGATGGCGGTGCTCTGGGTGGCGGATTTGCTGTGGATGTGGGGCAATCCCGCCGGTTATCGGAGTCGCAGCCCCTGGATCGATCTCCTGTTGTTTGGATTTTTCCTGTTCATCGCCATTAACGGCACCATCGTGTTCAAGGAGGGCCCGATCCGGTGGGTTAGTCTCGTTTTGCTCCTCCTGCTGATCTTGCTGGCGTGTCTCGGCCGGTTGACGCAAAAGCCGGATCAGGAGCCCCCGCCATTGTTGCCTTGAGCCGGTCCACTTCCGAAAATGCCAGCATGAACCACACCGCTCCCCTCAAGCCGATCGAGCCACCCGCTTCCGGCCCCTTGACCGTCGCTTACATCACCGCCGGTGGAGCCGGGATGTTTTGTGGGAGCTGCATGCGCGACAACACGGTCGCCCGCGCCATGCACCAGCAGGGGCATGATATGCACCTGATCCCGACCTATACGCCCATCACGGTCGACGAACAAAACGTCAGTAGCGAGCAAATTTTTTACGGGGGCATCAATGTCTATCTGGAGCAGGTCATCCCCGGCTATCGATTCCTGCCTGGCTTCATGACCCATTGGCTCGACCGACCCTCGATTATCCGCCTGGCGACTTCCCGCGGCATCCAAACCAACCCGAAACAACTGGGGGCGCTGACCCTCTCGATGCTCCGCGGCGACTCCGGCAACCAACGGAAGGAAGCGCAACGGCTGGCCCAGTGGATCGGCGGCTCGATCCAGCCGCACGTCGTGAACCTCAGCAACATGCTGATCGCTGGCTGTGTCCCGACCCTGCGACGGCACACCTCCGCTCCGATCGTCGTCACGCTGCAAGGGGACGATATCTTCCTGAACGACCTGCCAGAGCCATTCCGCGAGCTTTGTTTTCGGGAGATTCGCAAACTGGTGGATCAGGTCGATGCCTTCGTGGTGTTTAGCCGCTTCTATGCTGACTTCATGCACGAGTACTTTGGCATCCCGCTAGAGAAGTTCCGCTACGTCACCCTCGGAATCGACATGGCGGACCTCGACGCGAGCTTGGTGACCGTCCCCAAATCGATTCCGGCAGGACCACCGGTGATCGGCTACTTGGCCCGCCTAGCCCCAGAAAAAGGGCTGCACCACTTGGTGGACGCCTTTATCTCCTTACGGCAAGCGGGCACCTTGGGGGACGCAAAGCTAAAAATCGCGGGCTGGCTCGGCAAGAGCCACACCGAGTACGCCGAAACCCAGTTCAGCAAACTGCGGATGGCCGGCTTGGCCCACGATTTCGAGTACGTCGGCTCGGTCGACCGAAGGGAAAAAATCCAGTTCCTGAGATCCCTCGATCTGCTCTCGGTCCCCACGGTCTACCGCGATCCCAAGGGACTCTTCATTTTGGAGGCTTTAGCCGCTGGTGTGCCGGTGGTCCAGCCAGCTCATGGAGCCTTCCCGGAACTGTTGGAAGCGACCGGAGGGGGCCTGCTGGTTCCGCCGGAAGACCCGCAAGCCTTGGCCGGCGGGATTGTCGCGATGCTGTCCGATCGAGAATCGGCGCGAGCCAAAGGACACGCGGCCGCCCAGATCATCCGCGAGCGGCTCACCTCAGACCAAGCGGCCCAAGAGACAGTGCAGGTGTACCGAGACCTGATCGCCCAGCGACAACAAGATCCGGCGCTAGCGAGCTACTCCGGTTGACCACTTGCGGTAGGGTGGGTGGAGTCTTCGAAACCCACCATCGCCAACCCATTTTGCGATGGCAACGGGGCCTGAGTTCAGGCATTCGCGGGCGGAATCCTCCCCTACCCGCGACAGAAATTTTACCGGCGCACCACCGGTGGGCCTGCGCCCTATCGGGCTTCACCCACCACGGAGTCGCCAGCGGCCCGCGTGCTACGAGGTCACCTTGGGCGACACGGTACAGATGATCCGGCGGCCCATCTGGCGGGGTGGCGATTCCACCTTGCCATGTTCGGCCAGCAGTTCGACCACCTTGGCGATCACGCGATGTCCCTCTTCCACGTGGGCCATTTCACGACCCTTGAACTGGATCGAGACCTGCACTTTGTCTTTGTGCTGCAGGAATCCAATCGCCTGCTTGACGCGGAAATCGATGTCGTGCTCTCCGGTTTTGGGCCGCAGGCGGATTTCCTTGGTCTTGGCGTGGTGAGACTTGGTTTTGTGTTGTTTCTTGCTTTGCTGGTATTTGAATTTGCCGTAATCCATGATTCGGCAAACAGGCGGCTTCGCGGTGGGGGCAACTTCCACCAAGTCCAGTCCAGCCTGACGCGCAAGCGACATGGCTTCGTCGGTGGGAATAACGCCGAGTTGTTCTCCTTCCGCGGAAATGACCCGAATTGGCGAAATACGGATTCGTTCGTTGACTCGGGTCTGGTCTCGGTTTTGATCCCGCTCGCGGTCGCGAGACATATTACGCAGTGCGATGGCTAGTGGTCCTTTTAAATTTAGGTATCAAACAGATGCGTCACCCTGGGGGTAGGGTACACGACGATATTCTATCGTCAACTTCGCGTGGCGTTAACGTATTATTTTCGTTTTCCGTAGGTTTTTACGGTCACTAGGAGGGGGCCGTTCCCATTTTCCGTGGAATTATACCACGTTTTGCCGCGGTTAGCCCCCAGGTCAATATTCTTGCTTCACAGCGGTTGCGGTGGTTCCCAGCCCGCCGGCGCTCTTGTATACCTGGCGAACCGACTTCGCCTTCACCTCCGCGAGCAGCTTCTCAATCGCGGCCTCCACCTTGAGGCTGCCGAGATCTCCATCGATCCGGTCCCGTACGGCGACCGTCTCTTCTTCCATCTCGCGGCCGCCGACAATCAGCATGTACGGGATCAACTCTAGCTGGGCATCTCGGATTTTCGCCCCGATTTTCTCGCTCCGATAGTCCCCCTGGACGCGTAAACCGGCCGCTTTGAGCCGTTTTTCGACCTGTCGACCATACTCCTCGAACTTCTGGCTGACGATCAGCACCCGTACCTGCTCTGGCGCCAGCCATAGCGGAAACGCCCCGGCAAAGTGCTCGATCAGCACCCCCATGAACCGTTCAAGCGAGCCAAACGGGGCCCGGTGGATCATCACCGGCCGATGCGGTTGGTTGTCCGCTCCGATGTATTCCAGGTTGAACCGCTCGGCGCTGGGCAGGTTGTAATCAAGCTGGACGGTCCCCAGCTGCCACTCCCGGCCGAGGCAGTCGTTCACCACGAAGTCCGCCTTGGGCCCGTAAAACGCCGCCTCACCCGCCTCGGCGGTGGCGGTGATGCCCATGTTTTTGCAAACGCCGACCAAGGCCTGCTCGGCGCGATCCCAAACCTCCGGCTTGCCGACATACTTGGTGCTGTCGGGCTCGCGGAACCCGAGCCGCACCCGATAGTCGGTCAGCCCCAGGGTGCTGAGCACATACTGTGTCATCTGCACGCACTTGCGGAACTCGTCCTCGACCTGCTCTTCGGTGCAGAAGATATGGGCGTCGTCCTGCGTAAAGCCGCGGACGCGCGTCATGCCGTTCAGCTCGCCCGACTGTTCGTAGCGGTAGACGGTCCCGAATTCCGACAGCCGATAAGGCAGCTCCCGATAACTTCGCGGCCGCGACTTATAAATCATGATATGGTGGGGACAGTTCATCGGCTTGAGGAGATATTCCTCGTCGTCCGCCTGATGAATCGGGGCGAATTGGCTGTCCTTGTAGTAGGGGAAATGCCCCGAAATCTTGTACAGATCGACCTTCCCGATGTTGGGGGTCACCACCGGCTGGTATTCCTGCTCCTTAAGCTGCTCCGAAACAAAATCGGTCAGCAAGCTGCGGACCATGGTCCCCTTGGGGCTCCACAGAATCAGCCCTTGGCCCACCAGCGGATTGATGGAGAACAAGTCCAACTGCTTGCCCAGCACTCGGTGATCGCGGCGTTTAGCCTCTTCCACCTTGTGCAGATGCTCTTCCAGATCCTCCTTGGTGAAGAACGCGGTGGCATACAGCCGCTGAAGCTGCTGATTATCAGCACTCCCCTTCCAGTAGGCCCCGGCAACCGAAAGCAGCTTGTAGGCCCCAATCGCCTTGGGCCGCGGAACATGCGGACCCCGGCACAGGTCGATGAACTCTCCCTGCTGGTAAAACGAGAGGGAGGTATGGTCCTTCAAGCCGGTTTGGATATGCTCGATCTTGTATTTCTGATCGAGATCCGTAACCACTTGCAGGGCCTGATCACGCGACTGCTCGATCCGCTCGAACGGCTGGTCTTCCTTGATGATGTTCTTCATCTCGGCCTCAATGGCCGGGAAATCCTCTTCAGTCAGCTTGTGTTCGAGCTCAAAGTCGTAGTAGAAGCCCCCCTCGATGGTCGGCCCGAAGGCCAATTGCACGCCGTCGAACAGCCGCATCACCGCCCGAGCCATAATGTGGGCGCAGCTATGCCGCATCACCCCCAACGCCTCAGGATCCTTCTTGGTCAGCAACCGCAGGGCGACTTCCCCTTCGGTCGGCAGTGGCATGTCGAAACCAAGGACACGGCCATCCACCTCACCCGCGAGCGTCGCCTTGGCCAAACCAGGACCGATCTCCTGGGCGACATCCAGCGGGGTTACAGGGCGATCGAACTCTTTCTTACTTCCATCAGGCAGGGAAACGGTGAGCATCTAAGATCCATCTCTACCAAAACAACCACGGCCAGCCCGGACGTTGTCGACATCGAAACAAAGGATGCCTAAAAAACAACGAGCGGCGGTAAACGTGCCCAGCTGACCCTTAGTCACCCCGGCACCCTCATGGGACAACCCGTAAGTATAAGGAATGGGCGGATTTTCCGTAATCCCAGCAAATTAAGGACAATCGATCCATCCGATCTCCCCAGGTACCATGGCAGAGACAATTCCGAGCCGCAGGGTTCGTCCCGTACTTGACGAAACACCCCTCGATTCGCAAAACTAAAAGCCTACCGGGACCCGGTCGAGTCACAACAACCGTGAACTCGAAAAAGCCAAACCGTGTCCCCACCCCTACCGGGGGCGATTAGCTCAGTTGGCTAGAGCGCTACGTTGACATCGTAGAGGTCACAGGTTCAAGCCCTGTATCGCCCACTTTTGATAAGCCGCTGCAAGGTAAAGACTTGCGGCGGCTTTTTTGTGGAATAACCTGGAGTTGCATCGGTTTTTTGTGCCCATTGGTACCCAGGCGTCTGCAAACCATCCCTGTTGGCAAGGAAATCAATGCGGATCGAAGAGAGATTCACGACTCAGAATCCCCTTCACGACCCGCCCATGGACATCGGTGAGGCGGAAGTCGCGGCCGGAATGGCGATAGGTAAGGCGCTGGTGGTCGAGTCCCATGAGGTGCAAAATCGTCGCGTGCAGATCGTGTACATGGACCTAATTCTCGACTGCGAAATAGCCGTAGTCGTCCGTCGCTCCGTAGACGGTTCCACCTCGGATGCCCCCACCGGCCAACCACATGGTAAACCCGAATGGGTTGTGATCGCGACCTCCCTTCGTTTCGGCACTGGGCGTGCGCCCGAATTCGCCACCCCAGACAGGGGAGCTGGACAGCTACCCCATTGACTGCTTTGGTTTGATAAACAGGACCTCGCCGCGGCCGATCCATCCTGTGCGCAAATCGACGCGAAACCAGCCGTCGCTGTTCTTCTTGTGGAATCGGACCGGCGAGCGCGGGCCGAATTGCTTCAGGTCGTATTGGGCCCAAGTCTTGCCCATGTCCGTTGAGATAATGAAACCCGTGCGATAAGGTGACGCCGGTGCATAATGGGCGGAGAGAATCACACCATCTTCAATCAGCAGATTCGCGGATTCGTAATTCGGGTTGAACAGCAGGGTGTGCTTTTCGGGGTCGGCCAGGTCCACCGGATCGCAGCGGAAAATGCCGCGGTCGTGTGGCATTTTGCCGTTGTTTCCGTTCGCGTCCGAAGCCCAATAAAGCTGGCCGTCGACGAAATTGATGCCGCCCGACTTGTAGCGCGAGTTCGAGTTGACCGAGACGAGCACCTTCCAGTTCCACGAATCGCTCTGCGCGTCATACGTTCCGCGGAGCCAATGGCACTCGTGCCGATCCTCTCGATCATGATCGCCGGTACAAGCGTAGAATGCATTTTCCTGGCGATTGTATGCCACCGAATGAATGTGCCGGCAGATCACTGGGTTATCTGGGTCCCCCAACGGCCTTCCCGTCTTTGCGTCCCGATCATGAAATGAGGGATTGTGTCCAAAGGCATACGCGATCTTGACGGTCCGCCCTTGGTCGGTGGAGTAGTAAATATTGATCGGAACCGGTCCGCCGAGGACGTTGCAGTAGTTGCCCCATACGAGCATCTCGTTTCCGTCGACATCCCAGGTGTGAACGCCGTCAAGCGGATGGAAGTACCATCCTGGCTGACTCGGATTGGTCGGAGTGTGCGGCAGGTAATCGCGATCGTGTTGATCCTTAACGACAATCGGTTTATGCGTCTTCAGATTGTCGGTGCTGAGATACAACTTGGTTCGCGTGGCGAAGAGGATGTTTCCACTGTTCAAAATGCAACTGAAGGTGATGTTTTTGGCGTCGGGAAATGCCGCACGGTGGGCCCAGGTTTGGGCGTTGTCTTCCGACAGAAAGATCGTTTCGTCATTAAAACCGAAGGCCTTATTATCGCGCTGCGAGTCGATGTAAGGGCCGGCCGGTGCCAGGCGATACCAGAAATGATCCGTTTCGCCTTCGGTGGGGGCGTCGGCGGCCTCCGACGCGACGCTGGATCGCTGCGGGACGGTTATTAAGACGGCACTCGTACTCGCAGCCGCAGCTCCGAGAAAGTGTCGGCGATTGATGTGTGATGAGGTGCTCATCGTGTATCTTTCTCCTTAAAGCTCAGGAAAGGGTTGGCCAGTCAATGAGTGGCAGCAGTTTCCAGCTTGCCAAGTGTTGCCTGGGCAAGCTGGAAAACCTACGCCACGGAGAGTGCCTCGGACTGGTGGACTGGGAACTTCTGATTCTACGGAAAACGCCGTTCGGGGCGTTCAAAAAAAATCAAATTCCCGCCCCGACCTACCGCCCGATCCCCATCGCCGAGGAAGACGCCGATGCGATCCGGGTGGTCGGAGAGTTCGTGGCGGTGAGGGTGCAATTCGCGTTATGCGCCTGAATGAGCCGATACGTGACCATCCCCAATTCACCCAGGCCCCAAGAGCCGACACAATTTAATCGAGCAGCATTGATCCACTCGAAGTCTGTTTTTGAAACGCAGAGGCGCGGAGATCGCAGAGACCCCCTATGTACGCTGCGTCTCTGCGTTTTCTGCGGCTCTGCGTTTCAAACCTGGCAATGCGGCTGTTTCGCCGGTTGCTTTTCGTGTCATTCGTCTGTTTCGTGGTTAAAAAAATGAGCTGCGAGTTGGCTTGCCCCAGTGAAAACCATCCGTGAATCCGTGGTTAAAAACAAAAAAGGACTTAACCACGGATTACGCGGATTTCACGGATAAGATTTACGCGGGCAGAGCGGCTGAAGTTTTCACCGCTTCACCGTGGGTGAGGGTTTTGGTTGTCCGTGCTCGGCCGCTTTGGTGGTTGATGATGTGTGTTGCCGCTAGAGAATCTTCCCGCCTAATCATGCCCACGTTTGAGGGCGTGGGCGTGGCAGCCAGGCTATTTCCCCTGTGTAGCGCCAGTCAGCCAATCCAGGGAGATCCGGGTGACGCTGGTTTGCGACAAGCCATTCATCTTGCTCCGGTCCCCCGAACAATAGGCGAGCAAGACACGGTCATCCACAAAATCAAGCGCGATGTAGCAGAACCAGCCGCTGGGATTGTCTTCGATCGTCTGGATGTTTTGCCAGGTTTGACCATGATCGGTTGAGATGGCGGTCGTGAGTGGGGTCCGCTTGCCACGGAGCTCCGCGGCAATGTTTTCGTGGTTATTCCAAACCATCAGGAGATGTTCGGTGCCGGGAATTCGCTCGATCGTGGCCGGGGACAGGGGAGAAATAATCTCCGAAGGGACGGCCTGGGTCCAGGTGTTCCCTTCGTCCTCGGAATAGGCAACCAACTGGCTTCCACCGCTGGCACGGATAAAGATCATCAACCGACCATCCGCCAGTTCAACCAAGCCCGGTTCCTGGGTGATCACGGCCTTGCCGTTGATCGGCTCCGGCTCGGGAACTAGGCTGCTCCGCTTCCAGGTCTTGCCAAGATCGTCGGAGGTGTAGCAGAGGATGACCGCGGCCTGGGTCCATTTTTCCATTCCGAGCCCGACGTGCTGGGCCACTGGGAGGACCAACCGACCGCTGGCCAATTGAATGGCGCGGTCGTTGTTCAGCACATAGTAGCCATTTTCGGAATCGGGAATTACCTCCATCGGCTCGCCCCAGGTCTTCGCTTCGTCGGTGCTGATGCGCATGATTGGGCGGCAATCCGCCGTCGAGGTTTTCCGCAAGTAGAAGAGGGCAATCGGCCCCGGCTTCTCCCCCTCGCCCGCTAGTCGCAGCAGGGAAACCGACATCACGTTCAAGCCCCCTTCGGTGTCGATCACCAATTTGCTCTCATCCGACCAGGTAGCCCCGTTGTCACTCGACTCCCGACTGGCCAAATAGGCCTTGGCGTGGTCGCTCGTACCGCCGACGAAATGGGTATACACCAACAGCAGGCGACCATCGTTCAAGCGGATGAAATCCCCTTCGCTATTCCGCGGGTTGTCAGTGGTTGGGGGAAGGACCAACGTCGTTTGCGGCTCCTCGGCATGAACGAGGCAGGCAAGCGTCAGCAGAGCCATGGGCAGGGCAATCAATCGCAAGGGATTCAACATGAGGAAAGGCTTTCTTTAGGAGGGTGGGCTTCGAAATCAAAGGGGAACCAAAGGAGACGGCATCCGGACTTCCCGAAAGAGGCAGGATCCTCTCGCACTTCACCGGGCAACTTGCGCTGCTCCGCTATTATTGTTAATTTATTATTGACAAATGAAGAATGAAAAATGCAAAATAAAAGCGGTAGGGCGCGAGCCCTCCGGTCTTTGGCGTGAAAATTTTCCAACGGCAACGCCGCCTGATGGAACCTGAGACGGCATCCGGACTTTCCGAAAGAGACACAATCATCTCTCACTTCCCATGCCCACGCTTTCCGGGCGTGGGCATGGCACCCAGGAAACACCGCCTCGTGAAAATTTTGATTGAGCGCACCACTATTCACGCTCCGGATAGTCCTCAGGAAACTGACGACGCTTGAAGTTGTACGGAGAGCATTGGTGGAACCATCCTCCATCAATTTCAATACAGGTCCCGGTGATGTAACTCGCATCGGAGCCGGACAGGGCC
Organism: Pirellulaceae bacterium; assembly: GCA_040880405.1. Taxonomy (GTDB): domain Bacteria; phylum Planctomycetota; class Planctomycetia; order Pirellulales; family Pirellulaceae; genus JBBDIM01. Next base: position 27,226 of record JBBDIM010000049.1, read on the forward strand.
ACGATGCTCCGGGCGATTTCCTGGGGATCGGCGTAGCGCCCCAGCGGGATCATCTCTTCCAGAACTTGCCGCAGCTGGTCTGACAAGGATTCGCCGCTGGCCGTGCGATATTCGCTGCTAAGCTGGGTATCGATCGCCCCGAGGTTCAGGGCCACGACCCGAATCCCCGCCGGGCCGTAGAGGGTCGCTAGTTCATACGTCAGGGCATCCAATCCCCCTTTAGCCGCAATGTACGCCGGACTCACCCCGGCCGCGAACTTAGATTGGATGCTGGAGATGTTGATAATCACACCCCGCCTAGCCGGTTCCATATAAGCAGCGGACCAGCGGGCCAAAAGCGCCGGGGCCGTCAGGCAGACCCGAAGGGTTTTCTCCCACGACTCAAGCGAGATCGACTTCATGGTGGTCACCTCGCGCCAGGCGGCGTTATTGACCAAGACGTCAATTCGGCCGAACCGCCGCATACAGTCTTCAACCGCCTGCTGGGCGAAGTCGAGATCCGCCAAGTCCCCCGCTAAGCACGCAGCCTGACCCCCTGCGGCCTCGATGGCTTGGCTTGTTTTTCGCAATCCATCGCCATCGATATCCAGCAGGTAACCGTCGTAGCCTCGCCGGGCAAACTCGACGGCCGTGGCGGCACCGATCCCCTGAGCAGCTCCGGTAATCAGTGCCACCGGCCGTTGGTCACCCATCTCGCGTCCTCAAATCGGGGAAACCTTAAAACTCACCGACAACCTCTTCGCCAGCACGTGTCGTCAGGCCGGAGAGGGTGATTTGGTTGATGGTTTCAGTGAACAACCGGACCGAGCCATCCGCTAGAGCAAAGTGCGCCCCGCCCGGATGGTAGCTGGAGAACCCTTGCGGCCGGAAAGCAAACGTCGCCCCGCCCGGCACTGTGAATGGACCATTGATTCCGGTCGAGGTGTCAAACACGTCGTAAAGGGCATAGGAATTGCTATTGAATGTGGCTTCACTACTGCTGCTTGGCGTTCGATGATCACCTGTGACTTCGCCGACAATCAACGTGTTCGAGGTTCCATCGATAATTTCTTTAAAACCGGTCTTCGACACGGCAAAAAGGATGCCATTTCCATCGGACCTGGGCCGTGCCCCTACGGTTCCTGAGGTGTTGCACCGCCAGTCGCGGGAGTCGGCCACACCCCCCATGTCCGTCCGGGGCATCAACTCGTATGCGCTGCTCATCGCCGGATTGACCATGGTGTCGGTCTGAGCATTGGAAGGACAAAGATAGAGATCAATCGGCCCCAAAGGGGCTTGGGGGGTTGTGCTAGAAAAATACATCGCCTGGGAATTAGTCGGCAGGCCGAAATCGATACGATCGTATCGAGCCGATTGCTCAATGAAGGGAAGCAGGTGAACACCCCAGGAGTAAAGATGCGTGCCGCTATATCCACTACATCCTCCACTAATGGCCGCGCCGGACGGAAACACGCCGAAGGTGTCATGGTAATTGTGCAGGGCTAATCCAACTTGCTTGAAGTTCGCCGAACAGGACATCCTCCGGGCGGCTTCCCGGGCCTGCTGCACCGCAGGCAATAACAGGGCCACCAAGACCCCAATGATCGCGATCACAACCAACAACTCAACTAACGTAAAGCCTTCGCGCTTGACAACGCTTGCTTTTTGAAAGTCGACCATGAAACTTCCTTTACAGAGGAAAAAGAGAAAAATGGATACCATTGAGGCATGAAGACAAGCTGAAAACTAACTGCATACTAAGATCACAAATGCTAAGCCAAATCGACGCCGTCAGCACGCTGAGGCTCCTTTTTCATGCCGACTCATCGCTAAACGAGCAACAAGCTTGCGACTCACCGCTGCTCACCAGGGGCGCGGGGAATTAATCGGGAAACCTTAAAACTCACCGACGACCTCATCTCCGGCACGTGTGGTCAGGCCAGCGAGGGTGATCTGGTCGATGGTTTCAGTGAACAACCGGACCGAGCCATCCGCTAGAGCAAAGTGCGCCCCGCCCGGATGGAAGCTGGAGAACGCTTGCGGCCGGAAAGCATAGGCCCCGCCTCCCGGCATCGTGAAAGGTCCATTGATTCCAGTCGAGGTGTCAAATAGGTCGTAGTGGGCGTAGGAATTGCCGTTGAGTGCCGTCGCGCTACTTCTGGTTGTGACTTTATGATCACCGGTAATTTCACCGATAATCAAGGTATTCGAGGTCCCATCGATGATGTCCTTAAAGCGGATTTTCGACCACGCGACGAGAGCACCGTTTCCATCGGGTCGCGGTCGCACACCAGCACCCGCGTTACACCGCCAATCGCGGGAGTCGGTCACCCCTGCCATGTCGGTCCGAGGTACTGCCTCTAATAATGCCGAGAAGCCGGGGTTTATCATCAGATCGCTTTGGGGATTGGAGGGGCAAATATAAGTCGTCACCGGCCCCAAGCCACCTTGCGGATTGGTACTTGACTCGTAGTTGACGGGATCGTTGGTTGCAAGGGTGAAGTCAATCTGGTTGTAACGAGCTGACTGCTCGATGTACGGCAAAAGATGTACGCCCCAGGAGAACATGTGCTTCTCGGTTGTTCCGGAACAACCACCACCGATCCCGGCACCGACGGGAAACACCAGGTGCGTGTCGTGGTAATTATGGATGGCCAGCGCCACTTGCTTGAAGTTCGCCGAACAGGACATCCTCCGGGCAGCTTCCCGGGCCTGCTGCACCGCAGGCAACAACAAGGCCACCAAGACCCCAATAATCGCGATCACAACCAACAACTCAACTAACGTAAAACCTTCGCGCTTGACAACGCTTGCTTTTTGAAAAACGATCATGAGACTCCCCTAACTTACTGTTGAAAAGAAAAGAATAGATACCGATCAGTCGTGTAGACGAATCTGGAAATCGCAAATGTCGTACCCAATCTTTGTCGTCAGTCCGCCTGGGCCCTACTTTCATTCCGCCTCGACGATTGCTCGAAGGGACGACCTCATCGGGTTCGAAATCCCACCGTTCGCCAAACATCCGAGCCACTCCATGCCTCGAAAACTATTAGTTCATTCAAGCTTAACGCACATTGCCGCCAATAACAAGCTTTTTTTGCCGACATTGATTTAATTCTAGGTTTTTTCTTGAAGACCGAAAGTCCTCCGCTTCCGACAGGCGGAAAACGTACCGGCTGGGCCCCAAAATTCGCTTGAAAACGGTCTGAAGTTTTCAACCGCCGGAAGATGAAACTTCCTTCCGACGCAGGCTCGGGGCCGCTAATTTAGGGGGCAATTGCGGTAATTACAGGCAGGACGTGCCTGCACTTAATGCATCGTGGGCGACCTTTCTGGGGGCTTTTTGGCTATCCTTTCATTCTCCGGGGCGGCTGCCCGTGGTTTCGTCCTGGGAATTTGCTCCAAAGTACCAATCTGGGCGCAGAATGTGCTTTATTTTGTATTCACAATTGGACTACAATTGTTGTTTCGCATCGAGTGCCTCCTCCCAGTGACCGAGGCAGACGTCGATCTCCCCCTTACTTTTCGACAGAGGAACCTTCTCATGTGGATGCCCGCCAGTCGTTTCGTTGTTACCGCTTGTTGCGGCCTATTCGCCCTCTCGACCTTGGGGTGCGGAGCCGGTGACGCCGGCCCGGAACGGAGAGCGGTGACGGGGGAAGTACGGTTTGAGGGGAAACCGCTGCCAGCGGGGGAGATTCGTTTCCTTCCGGTGGTCCCTGGCCAGGTTTCGGCCGCTCTCATTCAAGATGGCCGCTATGAAATCGGTCACCGCGGTGGCGTACCGGTGGGAGAGGCCAGAGTCGAGATCATCGCCACCGGGGCCGTGGCGAATCTGAGCCAGGACGATTTAGACTCCGGTGCCGGGGGTTCCAGCATCACAATCCCCAAAAAGTACAATTCGGACTCGGAACTTCAGGCGACGATCGAGCAGGGCAAGGAAACGCAGACCTTGGACTTTGATTTAACGAAGTAAGCCCCGCGTAGCCTTACTTCGCCGTCGTGCCTTGGTTGACACCAAGTTCGATGTCGCCATTGCCCAGCATCCTGGTTCTCTTTCCCCCAGTGGAACGAAATGCCCAAGGTTCTTGTTTCACGAGACCCACTGTTTTGTCGACGACCTGACGCCACGGGAGCAATTTGCCGCGGTGTCGCGGTGTCCAATCGACGAACATGCCCACGACAGTTCTCCCTTGGGTGGAGCGATCACGTCCTTTCGTGAACGAGGCTGGATGATCGTCCCGGGGCCCGACTACTCGGCGACTCCCAGCAGCGTGGTTTGCGAGGAGGTCTTTGAGGCCTACTGCGACGATCTGAAAAATTGCTGGACGACCGATCTCGACGCGATCTTTCTCATCCTGCATGGGGCGATGGTGACCGAGGGGCTGACCGATGTCGAAGGGGAGTTACTCCGCCGAGTCAGGGCTCTGCCGGGAGGCGCGTGGCTGCCGCTGTTCGGTGTGCTAGACCTCCACGCCAATGCCTCCGCTGAGATGGCCGCGCAGGCCAACGCGTTGCTCTCGTATCGCGAGAATCCGCATGTCGATGCGTGGCAAACGGCCTGCCGTGGTGTTCAGTTGCTCGACCATTCGATCACCAGCGGCCAGCCACTGTTCACAGCCCACCGCCACTCCGGCAGGATCCTAGCCCCGATCGCGACCGCATCGGCCGACGATCCGATGCGATCGCTGCTTGCGCTGGCTCGGCAACTGGAGAGCGAGCACACGTGGATCGCGGCGATCAATGTCAACGCCGGGTTCGCCTTCGCGGATACTCCTGACACGGGACTCAGTTTTCAGGTGATCGGCCGAGAACCGGACTTGGCCGACGCGATCCTCGACAGGCTCTGCGAGCGGGCGGACGAGCTGGGGCAGTTGGGCTCTTCCCCGGAACAACCGCTGGCGGAGGTCATGCAAAGCTTACAGCAAACGCCCCAGCCCGGCCTCACTGTTTTGGTGGAGGTCAGCGATAACATCGGCGCGGGTTCGCCGGGAGACATGACCCATGTCCTGCGGGGGCTGATCGAGCATCGCCTCGAAAATGCCGCGATCTGCATCAACGACCCAAGTGCGGTGCGGCGGCTTCAGGGGATTTCTCAAGGCGAGACCACCTTGCTGGAGATCGGCGGGGTAGGGAGTCGATATGACTTGGGCCCGGTGGAACTGGAAGTGACGTTGGTTTCTCGCAGCGATGGCCATTTTCGCTTAGAGGACAAGCAAAGCCACTTGGCCTCGATGGTCGGCGATGTCTTCGAGATGGGGCCTTCCGCGGTGGTCCGGCATGGTAGCGTCGAGATTTTGCTAACGAGCAACAAGACCCCACCGTTCGACCTCGCGCAGTGGCGGAGCCAGGGGATTGAGCCCACGAAAAAATCGATCGTCGTCGTTAAGTCGGCCGTGGCCCACCGCCGGGCCTACGACTCAATCGCGGCTCGCTATATTTCGCTGGATACCCCTGGTCCTTGCCGGAGTGACCTGACTCAGTTCGACTATCGGCATGCGCGGTATGCCGGAAGTGCCAACCGGTAATCGTTTATAATCTGGCCAATGATCCGGCCTCCCGTTAAAAACATCAGAGACAGCACGACATGACCGCGTCCTCCAACGGAACCACCCCTGCGATGACCTCTTCCACCATTACCCTTGCCGATGGGCTTACCCTGACCTTCGACCAGATGCGAGAGCACCTCACCGCGGCGATTGTCTGCGATGCGTTGGACCAAATCGAGCTGCGGCGACAATCCCCCGCCGTGGCCTTGCCGGCGATCACGGTCGACCGAATTTTGGTGGGGCGATGTAAAACAACCCTGTGGGCCGATATGTCGCACGAAGACCCCAACCCCTACGAGCTGGAACTCGCCGCCGTCGACGGCTGCGTCACGGATGACGTGATGATCGCCGCCGCCGGTGGTTCGATGCGGTCGGGAATCTGGGGAGAGCTGTTGACCACGGCCGCCGTGAATCGCGGCTGCATCGGGGCGATCGTCCATGGGGCGGTTCGAGACGTACGGAGAATGTCCCAAATGGATTTCCCGATCTACGCCGCCGGGACCTGTCTGTACGATAGCCAGCACCGGCAACGTGTCATTGATGTCGACGTGCCGGTTGAAATCGGCGGAGTGTTGTTCTCACCTAGCGACTTGGTCTTCGCGGACCGAGACGGGATCGTCGTGGTACCCAAAGCCCACGAGGCGGAAGTCCTGGCTCGAGCCTGGAAAAAACTCCACGAAGAAAACGCCGTCCGAGACGCCATCAAAAAAGGAATGCTCGCTACCGAGGCGTATGAGACGTTTGGGGTTTTGTGAGTTAAAGGGAAGGGTTCTGGGTTGTTGGTTCTTCGTTCTTTGTTGTTGAGGAAGGGATTCTTGGCCGGTGGCCCTTTGCTGGTTGAAGCGGCCATTCTCAGTAATCTCTCTCTGTGACCTCTGTGCCCTCTGTGGCTAAATCCGTCTCTCGGCTTCCGTTCCAACGGACAGAGCCAACCGGCTCAAGCTCAGGATTGCTCACCGGTTTTCGCCACCGCGACGACATCGATCTCGAACTTCAGCAGCGTGCCTAGGCATCCCATGATGGTGGTCCGGGCGGGGTAGGGGGCTTCGAAATACTCTCGATAGATTTGGTTGAACTCTGCCAGGTCCTCCTGGCTGCCGACATAGTTTCGGGTTTGCACGACATCCGCCAGCGTCAGCCCGGCCGAGGCCAGCACCTTGGCGATGTTTTCCATACTGCGACGCATCTCTCCCGCGAAGGTGTCCGTGACAAGCTTGCCGGTCTCATCGACCGAGGCCTGGCCTGAGACGAAGACAAAGCCTCCGGCCTTCACTGCGGGACTGAAAGGGAGATGGCTGACGGGGGTATCCTGATCCAAAATCGCTTCAAACGGTTTCACGCTGCTGGGCCTTTCCGGGGTTACGAGGGGCTGATTCACTCTTGGCTTAGCATCAAAAGGGACTGGGCGGCTCGGATGCGGACATCCAGGTCTTCGTCGTCGAGCAATGCCTTCAAGTGGGGGATCGCGGACTCGATGCTTGCCGTCCCGCAGTACTCCGCGGCATAGACGCGAATCTGGGCATCGTCGCTCGTCATGCTGGATTTCAGTTCTTTCCGGGCCTGGGGCTCTCCGAGGGTGGCCAGCGAGGCAAGGAAGAAGATTTGGTGGCTCGGCAATTCGACCTTGCCTAGCCGCACGCGGAGTGGTGAAATGTCGGCGGCAACTCCTACCGTCGAGAGGAGCCAGGCCGCGATCCGAGCCACGTTATCGTCGTCGTTTTGTAGTTGATCCCGAATCAATTGCAGGGAAGCTTGGTCACCACGCCGGGCCAAGGACGCGGCGGCCAGCATCTGCTTGATCGGCTGATCCGCCTCGTCGCGGCGGCGTTTCAAAAGTAGGCCATCGCCAATCTGGTTGATCTTGAATAGGGATTCGCAGGCATGGCCATGCCCATAAGGATCTTCGCTGGCCAACACCTCGAACAGGACCGGTAAGCTCGATTCGTCCCCGGCCCGGTAAAGCTCCCGGGCGAGACCACAGCGGTGCCGATCGTCCTGCTCTACCTGGAGTCGCCGCGTGAGAGGCGGGATCACCTCTTCCGGGTACCCGGCCAGAGTCAACGCTTCGGCCGCGTGCATGGAGGGCCAAAACGGCTCGGCATGGAGCCCCGCCCGCAGGATATCCAGCGCGCGGGCCCGAGTCGCCTGATCTACACTCTCCGCCCCGGCGCAGATCGTTGTGCTAAGCATGACCAAAATAAAACTCCAGTGGGGGATTCCCCCAATAATTTGCATCATAACGAAACCTTATTCGCTCTCATCGGACCGACCATCTCGCGTCAGGGTTTGGAACTCGGCGAGTGAAATCGTGGGACAGTGCGACTCGCCGAACGAATCGAGATCCTTGAAACCGGTACCGGTGACCAGACAGACGATCGTCTGATTGGGGTCAATCTTCCCTTCGGCCAAAGCCTGTTTCAGTCCCGCTAAAGGCACGGCCGCCGCGGGTTCGCAAAAGATCCCTTCCCGCCGGGCCAGTTCTCGTTGGATCTGAAACACCTCGGCGTCTTCGACCAGGAAACCGGTCCCGCCAGTCTCCCGGCAGGCCGCGATCGTCTGATCGCCATCAATCACCGAGGCGACCTGCAAGCCGCTGATCCGAGTCGTACACGCCACCCCTTCGGCAACCAGGCGACCCGCGCGCAGCGGGCCGGCGATGGTGTTGTTGCCACTGGGCTGCACGCAATGAACTTGGGGCAGTTTTTCGATGTCCCCTTGGGCCAGGCAACGGGAAAACCCACGGGCGGTCGCCAGGGTCAGGCCACCTCCGCCAGCGCAGGTGAAGACATGTTCGGCAGAGCGTCCCGCGGCCCGAAGCTGGGCCGCGATCTCCTGACCAATCGCCTCGACTCCAGCCATCCCTTGCGGGCTATAGCGATAGGCGCTGATCTGTAACTGGGCATCGCCTTGCGAGCCTTCACGCTCTAGAAAATCGAAGGTTGCTTGGGTCGTTTCGGCATCGATGCCGAACCCTTGAATCTTGCGGATATGGGCCCCGTAGGCCAGCATCTGGCGGAGCTTTCCCAGGGGGGCTCCTTCGACAACGGCAATCGTACAGTCCATCCCGGCGGCCGCGGCATAGGCGGCCAAGGCCGAGCCGGTGTTCCCGCTGGAGGTGGCGACCACGCGGCTTTTCCCGGCACGCCGCATGTCGGAAATCGCGGCGGCCGCGAACCGATCTTTGTACGAGCCGGTCGGATTGACCGACTCCAGCTTAAAGTACAGGTGACGCAGTCCCAACGCGGGCCCGATGGACCGCGAGGCCGTGAGCGGCGTGTTCCCCTCGCCGAGCGTTACGGAATCATTTACGTTCTGACTGGACTCGATGGCTCGCATGTTACCACTTCCCATTACTCTTGCGCTTCCAAAACGAACGCCAGGCAATCCCCCTCGGCAACCGCGGGCAAGGCCCGAGCCAAGATCAATAGGCCGGTGTGAACGGCTCGAATGATCGTGGGCGCTTCGCCATCAAGACGGAACAAACGCCCCAGTTCGTCCCCCGGCGAGACCTCCTGACCCAACGGTGCCGTCAGCTCGTAGAAACCGGGATGGGGCGCGGGGTACTGGATTTGCAACAGTCCACTCTCGGTCCGACGATCTTCCACCACCAAGGGTGCCGAGTTAACGGACACAGGGCTAACTGGAACGGTGCCAGGCAGCATGTCGAGCTCGCCCATGACCCGCAAACAACCTTGGACGTAGTCCGCCACGCCCCGCGGGTCGCAACCGCCGCCACCTCCCCACTCGGCGTAAATCGCGGGGACGTTGGCATCTCGGGCAGCCGAGAGGGAGCGTCCTTCGAGCGTAGCCGACGAGCCCCACACCACCGGCATTCCGAATGCCTGGGCCATCCTCCGCTGCGCAGCGAGCGTCCCCTCGTCCGCAACCAGCATGTAGCCGACCAACGGGGTGATCCGCATCGCCAGCCCGCCGGTGTGCAAGTCGATTAGAAAGTCGGACTGCTGGATCAACTCGTTCGCCGCGTGGGCGATTTGCTCTGTCGGGCTGCCGGTGGCGGAGCCCGGAAATGTCCGCGCCAGGTCCAGGCCATCGGGGCCGGTTCGGCTGTGCTGCTGAAAGGCGGGTTCGTTGACGATCGGCACGAGGGTCACCTCTCCTCGCAGGTTCTCTCGCTCGATCAAGCTGGCCAGATGGAAAACCGCGGCGATCGGCTCGTACTCGTCTCCATGCACGCCTCCGAAAATTAACAGGCGGGGGCCTGGGGAGTTACCGGAAATGACAACGCGGTGCAAATTCATAAAGGGGACTCAAGAACCTGGGAGGCGGAAGCATCCGCGGGGGTAAGTTCCGGTGAGAACTCGGGCTCGGCTCGCTTTGAAAGCGTGTAAATCGTGAGCCCGGTCAAATCGGACGAAGGCAACGGAACGGCCCAACTGACAACGTATCCGACCACGAAACAAGTGACCGTTCCCGCCGCTCCGGCCAGATAAACGTGGAGGGCGGGATGAAAATGCACTACCGCGGTTGCCACGCTGCCGACCAATAAACCACTGAGAGCCCCGATCCAATGGGCGCGAGTGGTGAAGACCGCCAACAGAAAAACTCCCGCCAGACCACCACCGAGCATCCCCAGCATCAAATTGAAGTAGTCGAACAGCGAGGTGACCCCCGTGACCGCGATAATCAATGCCAGTCCGGTCCCGACGATGCCGATCAGCAGCGTGATCAACCGCGCCAGACGGAGCTCCACCTCCGGTTGCGACCGACCCCGTAAGCGAATCCAAAAATCGTTGATAAACGCGGAAGCGACGGCATTCATACTGGAATCCAACGAGCTCATGGCCGCGGCGAAGATGGCTGCGATCACAAGTCCCGAAATCCCGGTCGGGAGTTGCGTGATAATGAACCAGGGGACGACCTGATCGGCATTGTCCGGCATCAGTGCGCCGGAGTGAACTTGATAAAACACCCAAAGTGACGTCCCCAGGGCGAAAAACAGAAATCCCGTGGGGATCGTCATTAGCCCGTTGAGCCAGATGCTCCGAGCGGCGGCCCGTTCGTCCGAGGTGGCCAGGTAACGCTGAACCACTGCCTGGTCTGTGGTGTACGAAATGAGGTTGATGAAGGTCAAGCCGACCAACAGCACCCAGGTCGAGGCCCGACTGGTGTCGGTACTCCAGTCGAAGAGGGTCAGCTTATCGGCCTGAGCAGCGACCTGGTAAACTTCGACCGGGCCTCCCACGGCGAACGTCGCGACCCCCACGCAAAGGATCGCGCCGCCAATCAAAACCACCACTTGGACCACATCGGTCCAGATCACCGCCTCGATGCCCCCGAGCACGGTGTAGGTCATCGCCAAGATCCCCATCAAGACGACTGCGAGCAGGACATTGATTCCGGTCGCCGCGGCAATCGCCGCCGCCGGCAGGAGCAACACCACGCCCATCCGACCGACCTGAAAGATGATGAAGATCGCGCTGGCGACCAACCGCACCGCCAAGTGGAATCGACGTTCAAGGTATTCGTACGCCGTTTGGATTTTCAACCGGCGAAACAAAGGCAGGTAGAAGAAGATGATCAGCGGCGCGATCAGCAGAATCGTCCACCCGCCAATGATCCGGGTCCAGTTGCCACCCTCCGTGAACAGGATCGCGGGGACCGCCATGAAGGTAATCGCCGACAACTGCGACCCGTAGATGGAGAGCCCGGCGGCCCACCAGGGGATTCGCCCCCCGGCCAGAAAGTAGTCTTCGCTGGTCGAACCCCGTCGGGCACAATAACACCCCACGGCGACCATCCCCAGAAAGTAAATCGCCAGGACCGACCAATCCAACGGGCCGAACCTGGAGGGCGCGGAATCCGCTACCGCAGCCGACTCTTCCTGGGCGAGCAGCGGGACCGCTGTCCACAACATGGGCAGCAGCGCCAAGCCGCCAACGGGAAATGGGAAGCGAGGTGTCTTCATGGGATCCCGGCTTACGCCTCTGCGGTCACGGACAGCTTTATCTCGTTCTCGATCAGCCGTTGAATCAGCGGCTGGGCCAATAGCTCCTGGGCGTCCGCATCGGACAATTGAGAGATCGGCGCGGGGGCCATTTCACCGGGGATCTCCAGCGCGTTCATGACCACCGTGACCGCCCCGAAGAGGCTCTTTTCCCGAGCGGTGACCAGGAACGCCGAAATGTCGGCTTGAATCCGATCCGCCTCGGGCCAGTCTCCACGATCGGCCGCATCGGCTAGGGCGCGGCTTTGATTGGGGAAAATGGCAAACAATCCATCGAGATTGTCGGGCACATTCAGCCGAACCAAATCGGCCACTCGCTCTGGCTGGGCGGGGATCACTCGGGTTCGGTTCCCTAATCGCTGGTAAAGCTCGGTCGTCCACTCCCAGGTTCGTGTACATTTCAAACCATGGATGTTGGGATGCTCGATGACCCGCTCGAGCAGTTCCATCGAGAGCGCCGTCCCGGTTAAGGTGGGCAGATCGTACAGGAACAGAGGCTTGGTCGAGGCCTCGGCCAACTCCAGAAAATAGCGGATCAACTCGGCTTCGGTGAAATTCAGAAAGTAAGGAGTGAGGACCACCAAACCATCGACCGCATGGCGTTCCGCGACGCGGATTCTGGTGAGGGTCCGCGCGAAACTAGCATCCCCCACACCGACCCAGAGCTCGCATCGCCGGGCGACCGAGGCAAACGACTCTTCAATCAGGCGGGCGTAGGTCGCATCGGTTTGCAACTGCATTAGCCCCATGGTCCCGGCCACGAGAATGCCATCGATCCCAGCGGTAAGCTGGGCCTCGATGTGGGCGCGAAGCCCTTCCCCATGCAAGGTGCCGTCGGGGTGGAGCGGTGTGCAGATCGCTGAAGTGAGTCTAGTAGGCATCTATGAGTATTCCGAGAGGGGAGTGGGAATCGTGGTAGCCGGTTCAGGGAAAACATTTAGTCCGCGGAAGGTGCCAAGCGAAGCAGAGCGAATTCGCGCTCCTTATAGCCATTTTGGCCACGGACGTAGGTTACGATCAGTTCACCCGTGGGACGTGACTCCATCAGGTGGACATGTTTCACCCTATTGAGAGTGCGCCGCGGCTCCCATGTGTTTTTCCAGGAGCTCGATCGTTTGCTTCGTCTTGCCCGCCATCAACAACCGACAAAGTTCCCGATGATCATTCAGGGTCCTGAGCCGCTTCGAACGAACGACCTCCAGGGTGTCGACCGCCGAGAGATTGAAAATGAGCTGGGCCGAGTGCGAATACATTTGGATCAGCCGTGCGTTGCCGGAGAGAGCGACCAGCGACTGATGGAACATAAAGTCCGCCTCGCAAAATCCCAATTCGATGTCAGCGTCGTGTAATCGCTCCATCGTTTCGCACAGTCCCAGCATCGGGCGGAACGCCTTTTCCTCTAGTTGCCGCTGGATGACCAACTTGATCGCCCCCGACTCCAACACGCACCGCGCCTGCATGATCTCCTCAAACTCGAAGTCTCCCAGGATCGGCGCGAAGAACCCCCCTTTGTCTCCCTGCGTCAACAGGCCGTCGTGCTCTAGCAGGACCATTGCCTCGCGAATGCCCCCTCGATGCACCTCTAGCCGTTCCGACCACTCCACTTCGGGGAGGCGAGACCCCGGCGGAATCTGGCCACAAATCAGCATCCGACGCAACACGTCGTAACATTTGTGCCGGGCCGAAGTACGTCCGGCAGGGGCGTTGGTTATCGTACTCATTAAGTCACTCCACCTTTAATTGTGGGGGGGGATAACGGGCTGGCCGAAGGGATCGCGGGGAATCGAACTTCCGCTTGTCCATTGTCCTGAATCTTCTTGATTATTCGACATCAAACAACACAATTACGGGACTTTTGTCGACATATCACCCGTTGAGGCTGGCTACTTTTTGACCGCTGTGCTCACTCTTGCTCTTCATACAGCCACGCGATTGGCACTTGGGTCACACGGGTCCCAATCCCGTGCGAGAGCCCCTTGGGATGCGTGAGCCAGTAAGCAAACAAGACTTCATCCTCGTCAAAGTGAATTGCGGTGTAACAAAACCAGCCGGCCGGATCGGTTTCGAGGGAGCGGACATGACTCCACGTCTTTCCCTCGTCTCGCGAGATGGCCGTGTTGAGCGGCGTTCGCTTGCCGGAATGTCCCGCCGATGGGTCAAAGTCGTCGTTCCATACCAGGAGCAAATCCCCCGTCGTGGGAATCCGCTTGATCGAGGCGGGGGCTCGGGGGCTGCGGAAATTCCACGGTTCCAGTTTGGAAAAGGTCTCCCCGCCATCCTCGGAGTAGGCGACCGATTGGGTCCCGATATTGGTGCGGCACCACAGCAAAATCCGGCCATCGTTTAGCTCGATGACGCCCGGTTCCTGGGTCGTGTACCGCTGCCCCCCTTCTTTCAGGCCAACCAACGACTGCTTCCCTCGCCGCCAGGTTTTTCCGGCATCGTCCGATAAAAAACAGACGAGATCCGCCGCGGCGCTCCATTTTCCGTCCCGGACGTGCCCCGCCGCCGGAATGATCAACCGGCCCGATTTCGTTTGGATGACACGATCGTTGTTGACGACAAAGTAGTTGCTTTCGCCTGGCATGCAGTCGACCGGGTCGCTCCAGGTTTCCCCTTCGTCGTCGCTAGTCCGCATCCGCATGCGACAGTCCTGGATCGAGTTTTTCACGGCGTAGAACAAAGCAATCCTGCCATCGGCCAGTCTCAGCAGCGACGCCGACATATCGTTCTGGAGCCCCTCGCGAGGAAAAAGGGGCTCGTCGTGAGAGGTCCACTTGCCGGTTTCGGGGTCTCGAATGGCGCTCGCCATGTGCCCCGTGGCGTGGTCGGCCGTTGTTTTCCCCAAGAACCGCGAGTAGACGTAGAGCAATCGGCCATCCCGCAGGGTAACAAATCCCCCTTCCGTATTTCGAGGATTCTCCGGCCCGGTCGCAATGGAAAAGACAGCCTCCGGTCCCTCGGCCGCGCAAACCAAGGGCGCGCCCCCTACAATCGCGACAGCAATCAGCAAAGCAAAGGAACGATTGTCCATAGGGGTCTCCTTCTCAAAACAAGGGCCGGATGGCATTGGCCATCAATTGGGGGTGATTTATGACTACAGAATAACCCCAGTTTATGTAGACATCAATATTCCGATCAAAGTTTATCCGCTGGAAGCGGGGCCAACAACGATTTTCGCGGTACTTTTGCGGCAATTGGCAAAGTCATCGCGCCGCAATATCGTCTGATGGAACCGGAAAGGGGGCCGGACTTCCGAGAAAAGACGGGATCATCTCGCACTTTACCGGGCAGCTCGCGCTGCTCCGCTTCAATTGAATTTGTTATTGAAAAATGACAAATGGAAATTGCAAAATAAAAGCGGAAGGGCGCGAGCCCTC
>JBBDIM010000050.1:0-41138 GCA_040880405.1 Pirellulaceae bacterium
CCCTAGCGTTTTGACCCTTGACACTGCTTAGAAAAGGACGAAGTCCTGGGTTACGCGGCAGCATAATTACGGGAGTCCTGAAGGGACGATTCAAACGGAAATTTATGATTGAGTCGTCCCTTCAGGACTCCAGATTTTTCGCGGGAATCCATTCCCAGGACTTCGTCCTGGGCTGGCGTGAGACGTCCCTTTGGGACTCAGGAAAATGCAACCGTAGCCACGCTTGCCAAAAGCGTGGGGGAAGTGGCAACCCGCAAGGCACTCGGGGCCGGCGTAAGCTCGCGGGGCTCCCACGCTCTACGCGAGCGTGGCTACGTAACAATTGAAAACATTTCGGAGCAATTCGGCGATGAAAAAATGGTGGATTCCTCTCGGGTTGGTTTTGCTGGCCATAACGGCTTGGGTGGTGTGGAATGCGCGGGCCGGTACTCCGGTTGAGATGACCGAGGCGACCACCGGAACCATTCGTCAGTACATCGACGAACAGGGCAAGACCCGGCTGCCGCAAGAGCATGCGATCACCATGCCTTTCGCCGGGCGGTTGGGTGAGATTTCGCTCAAGGAAGGGGACCGCGTTAAGCAAGGGGAGGTGGTTGCTCAGGTGGTGCAAGAGGATGTCGAGACCGAGGTGGCGGAATATCGGGCGGTGGTGGCCGGGCTGGAGGCCTCGATCCGCGAGAACGCCGATACCACGGTCGAGCAAACCACACAGAAGCAAGCGGAGCACTTCGTCGAGTCGATGAACACCACCGTCGATGTCGCCAAGAGCCGAGTGGAAGCGAGCCGCTCTCGGCATGAATACGCCAAAACGATTCTGGGGCGGATCGAGCGATTGGCGGAAACCGGGGCTCGATCCGAAGACGACTTGGATCAGGCTCGGCTGCGGGAAGTCGAGGCGGAGGCGGACTACCGGCAAGACGCCCTGACCCATCAGGCGATCATCTCGATCGACGCCGCGACGCGCCTGTTGCCAAGCATGATTTCGCAGTACATCGCCCGAAAGGAGTTGACCGAGGCGGTGCTGGAAAAGCAAAAGTCGGAAGCGGAGGCGCGGTTGAGACTCGCGGAGCTGCGGCTGGAACGGGGCACGATGCGGAGCCCGATCGAGGGCGTGGTGCTGCGGCGGCATTTGTCCAGCGAGCAGCAGGTCGCCGCAGGGACCCCGTTGCTCGATATCGGTGACCTCAATCAGTTGCAGGTCGAGGCGGAGATTTTGAGCCAGGAGGTGGTCGACATCCGCCCCGGCCAGCTTGCCCAGGTTTATGGCCCGGCGGTCGGCCGAGAGGCCGGGGAGGGAATCGAAGCGATTGTCGGCACGATCTATCCCACCGGGTTCACCAAAGTCAGCTCGCTCGGGGTAGAGCAACAACGCGTGATGGTGATCCTGCATTTCCATGCCAGCGACCTGACGCCGTTGCTAGCTTCTCGGTCGCTAGGGACCGAGTTCCGCGTGCAGGTGCGGATCTTCACGGCGGAATCCCAGGCTACGGTCGTCGTTCCGCGGTCCGCGATCTTTCGGGACGAACGGGGGGCTTGGCGGTTGTTTGCGGTACGGGAAGGAGTCGCCCACTCGCAAGCGGTCGAGGTGGGGCTGATGAACCAGCAGCAGGCGGAAATCGTGTCCGGAATCGACGCGGGCACCGCCATCATCCGGTCGCCGGAAGGGAGCTTGCGCGAGGGACAACGGGTTCGCTCACTGGCCGGCGAGTAACCTCGCTGGGCTGAGCTCGGCACCGCGCGAGCCCCCCTCTCATGAAAAAACCCTCACAGACGGGGCAGTGTCTGTGAGGGCGAGAGTTAACCGTCGAAACGGTTAACCTCTTGCAGTTCGCTCATAGGTATTCACTCCGCCTTCAGGAATGATAGCTAAAATATCATTATGCGGGCGGGGAAGTTACCTTTATAAGTGGTTGGCAGAGGAGACTCAATCTCATTTGAGTTAAGCGAGAGGGGAAATAAGGCCCTTTTCCGTCTCACCTCTCTCGAAGTTAACCACGGTTTCCTTACCCTTACCATGATAGATATTTTACACACCCGTGAATACCCGCTTCGAAGGGGGCTTGTTGAAAATCCGCATTTAACGCAGCTTGCGTGCTGAATTTACGGCTGAGGGTGGAAGCCTCTGCTGGTTTCAACCGATAAACTAGGTAGCAATCCCCGAGCACCCCCCGTTAAGCGGTGAGGCTCGCGGGATTTCCCCTGCTCTGGACCGCAAACCCGCCGCGGCATTAACACTTTGTTTCTGGAAATTCGATCGAACGCCTATGTCTGAAATCGTGATCGAGCCGGTCGTCCAACAGTCACAGCGGCGGGAGTTTATGGAACTGCCCTGGAAGTTGTACCGGGACGACCCCCATTGGATTCCGCCGCTCCGGCAAAACCAGCGCGAGCTGCTAAATTTCGAACCGCACCCGTTCTATCAGCAAAATCAGATTCAATCTTTTCTGGCCCGGCGAGATGGTCAAGTGGTGGGCCGCGTGGCGGCGATTTTGAACCAGGAACATATCGATCGGTACAAGGAGTCGATCGGGTTTTTCGGATTTTTCGAGTCGATCAACGATTCCGAGGTGGCCCAGGCCCTGCTCGATGGGGTTCGCGATTGGTTCTCCGCCCGGGGAATCACCGCCGTGCGGGGACCGGCGAATCCGTCGCTCAACCATGAATGTGGTTTGCTGGTGGACGGATTCGATAGCCCGCCGACCTTCATGATGTCCTACAATCCTCCCTTTTATGAAACCTTGCTAACCGACTACGGTTACGAAAAAGTGGAAGATTTGTATGCGTTTTGGGGACACATGGACATGCTGGAGACCGTGGACCCCAAGCTGAGGTTTGTCGTGGAGGAATCGACGCGGCGATTTCAAATGAAGCTGCGGCGGGTGGAGAAGAAAACCTTTGAACAGGATGTCCGGATCTTTCTCGATATCTACAACAAATCGCTCGAAGCCACCTGGGGATTTGTTCCGATCGGCGACGCGGAAATTGAGCACATGGCCAAGGGGCTGAAGCATTTGGTGGTGCCGGAGTTGACCACCATTTGCGAGATCGATGGCCGCCCGATCGGGGCCAGTTTCGGGATGCTCGACTACAACCCCCGGATCAAAAAGATCGACGGCAAGCTGTTTCCCTTCGGCTTTTTAAGGCTCCTCTGGAACCGCCGAGCGATCCAGAAGTGCCGGATACTTTCCACCAACGTCCTGCCGGAGTACCAACGTTGGGGACTGGGGCTGGTGATTCTGGCCCGGCTGATTCCGGACCTCAAACGGTGGGGCATCAAAGAGGTGGAGTTCTCCTGGGTCCTGGAAAGCAACCACCTGAGCCGCGCGACCTTGGAACGAGGCGGAGCGAAAAAGGTGAAATCGTTCCGGATGTACGATTACCAAATACCTGGCACGGCCGCGGCCCCACGCGACTCTTAAGAACGGGGTTAGCCACAGAGGGCACCGAGGTCACAGAGAGGAAGGGGTGAGCCGTTGAAAAATGGGTGAGAAGCACACACTTCAATGCGTGGACAGAAGTGAACTCATAATATTATGAATTGGGGAGTGTCACACTCGGTGTCGACGTTGATAACCTCTCTCCTCTGTGATCTCTGTGCCCTCTGTGGCTAAAAACCTAATCGGTAACAAGCGTCCGCGGCTTGGGACCTTGATTCGCGTTTCCGGGCTTTCCGCACGGTGCTAAAGTGCTGGAAACCCGCGGGCAACTATGCCAAGATGGCGAGTGAGCCTTTAAGCGGGCTCTTTGCTATCCGACCATTTCATCCCAGGTGTTGCCGTGAGCTCTGTTGTTGCGCTGCTGCTGTTGGTGGGGCTGGCCGTGGGCGAGGCCGATTCCGCGGAGAAGAAACAGGAAACCCCCACGCCTGATCCGCTGACCGAGTACCACCTCGAAAACATTGAGGGGTGGGACGTGC
Source organism: Pirellulaceae bacterium (assembly GCA_040880405.1). Lineage (GTDB taxonomy): Bacteria > Planctomycetota > Planctomycetia > Pirellulales > Pirellulaceae > JBBDIM01. The sequence continues at coordinate 3,917 of JBBDIM010000050.1, forward strand.
ATGTCCATAAGGACCTGCTCCGCGCTCAGCGAGAGTTGGGTGACAAGGTCAAGGCGGAGGTGCGAAACCAACTGTTCCAGATCCGCCGCCGAGTCCCGGTCGAGCCGCTGGCCGAGCTGCAGAAGGTGCCGATTTGGCTGGAGTTCAAGAACGATCACCGCAATCCGTGTGCTTGCTACCACGTCTCGGCGGACTGGCTCAAGCAGAATGGGTTCCTGGAGGAGAAGGCCAAGTCGGTCGAGATTGCTAACGCCGAGGTCTTCCTCAAATGGACCAAGCAGCAGCCGTTCATGCTGCTGCATGAGCTGTCCCACGGTTACCACGACCGGGTTCTCGGCTACGACGAGGCCACCATCAAGGCCGCGTGGGAGCAGGCCAAGCGGGAAGAGAAATACGCGGAGGTCCTCCACATCGACGGCAACCAGCGCAAGCACTACGCTCTGGAAAACCAGATGGAATACTTCGCCGAGGCGACCGAGGCCTACTTCGGCACCAACGACTTCTACCCGTTCGTCCGCGCCGAGCTCAAAGCGCACGACGAGCGCGGCTTTGAATTGATGAAAGAAATCTGGGAAGCGGATTGAACCACTTACGCGAACAGGTCCGTTACCGGCTTGCCGTGGCCGTCCTCCGTGGCGTAAAACGGGCGCTGCTCGATGTCGAAGGCCGTTTTCGGGGAGATGCCCATCGCGGTGAAGATGGTGGCGTGGAGGTCTTCGACCGAAACGGGCTCCTTGACCGCGACAAACGGCCGCTCGTCCGCGGTTGCGCCATGCAGGTGCCCCTTCTTCATGCCGCCGCCGAACATCAGCACCGAACTGCCGCTGGTGAAGTGGCGGTGTTGGCCGTAGTGGCCGATCTCTTCGACGGTATCACCACGGTGCTTGGCCTGATCTCGGGCCTCGCTCCCCGGGCCACCTTCCATCAGCATGTCGCGGCTAAACTCGCTCGCGACGATCACCAACGTGCGGTCGAGCATCCCCCGCTCTTCCAGGTCGAGGATGAGTTGGGCGATTGGTCGATCGATCTCAGCCTTGAGCCGCTTGGCGGTGGTGTGGCCGCTTTCGTGGGTGTCCCAGTGCAGAAATGGGACGTACTCCGTCGTGACCTCAATGAACCGTGAGCCCGCCTCGGCCAACCGCCGCGCAAGCAGGCAACCCTGGCCGAATCGGCCGGTATCGTACTGCTGGTAGCTCTCTTGCGGTTCCAGGGAAAGATCAAACGCTTTCCGCTCTGGCGAGCTGAGCAGTCGGTAAGCGTTTTCCATGCCGCGGACCATCGACTCGCGCTGGAAGGCGCTGGCCTGTTCGGCCCCGGGGCCTTGCTCGACCAACTGGCGGTAATGCTTGTAGCGCCGCTCGAACCGCTGGGGGGTCATTCCCTTGGGTGGTCGAACCGACGAGATCGCCTGGTCTGGGTAGGGCAGCAGGAACGGACCATGCTCCGCCCCGAAGAACCCGGCGGTGTGGAACGCTTTCAGCTCCTCCTTCTCGCCGACCCCTTCCAGACGCTGGCCGATATCAACAAACGCGGGCATCGCCGGATGCCGCGGCCCCAACACCTTCGACATCCATGCCCCAATGTGCGGCGCGGCGACCGTTTGCGGCGGAACGTAGCCGGTGTGCCAGTGGTACTGATGCCGCGAGTGGAGGATATGCCCCAGGTCGGGCTGGACATGCGAGCGGATGAGCGTGCCGCGGTCCATGACCCCCGCGATGTGCTCCAGCCCCTCGGTCAGCTTGATGTGGTCGACCGCCGTATCGATGGCGGGGAAGGTGCTACCGATTTTGGCGAGCGGCGTCCCTTTCTCAAACGGCAGGTAGAACTTGGGGTCCAGCGTATCGGTCGAAGCCATCCCGCCAGCCATCCACAAGAGGATGCAAGTATCGGCGGTCGGCGCGGGATGCGTGACCGACTCATTGGCCGACGAAAACCGCGGGGCCCCAGTCGCCAAAGCGGCAGCGGAGGCGGCGCTCAGTTGCTTGAGGAATTGGCGGCGGTTAGTGGGGGTATTTGTCATGATTGGTTTCTCCCGTGGTGGGATATGGGGCGCGGGATCGCGATGTGTTTTAGGTTGTTCTTTAGCCGGACAACGCCGAGCTCATCAATTTTTTCAACCACGAAATACACGAATGACACGAAAAACAACAACGCGAAATCACCGCTCTCAAGGCTTCATACCTCGCGGGTAATTGGTCAAGAGACGCGAGAACGCGACATCTCCTCAAATACCTCTCCTATTCGTGTCATTCGTGTATTTCGTGGTCATTCTTCCAAGGCAAAGTTCCGTCCGCGTGAGTCTTACCCGAAGAGTACTTTTGAAACGCAGAGACGCGGAGAGCGCAGAGGCCCCACGCTCATTGTGTCTCTGCGCTCTCCGCGCCTCCGCGTTTCAAGTCCTTTAACTCCGAAAGCCATTCCCCGGACGATCCTAAATCGGTTCTTCAAGGCCTTTTTCACTCAACGGATCAACTGGAACTCCGGCAACATTACCAAGCACCACAGTAAATCCGTGACCCCTTCCACTTCGGGCTTCTCTCCCAAAATCTCCAGGGCGATGGTTTGTTCCGCTTCACTGGGGCCGCGGCCCAGGAATTTTTGGTACAAGGCCGCGGTCCACTCACTGGAATTACGATCCGGATACTTGGCCAGCAGGTTCTTCGCCCCACGGGTCAAAAGCTGATTCAGCTCTGGGCCGTTGGTCAGGTCGAGGGCTTGGAGGGTGGCGAAGTCGGCGGGCCGCGTGGTGACCACTTGCTCTCGGTTCGGTCGACCGAGCGTCGTCATCAAGGGGTTGTTGTTGACCAGCGCGGCCCTCACGAAGGATGGGGACTCGGCCTGAGACTCTTTCCCCACCGCCGGCAGCTTCGCATCCGCCTTGCCGGGCGCGGTGCCGGTGTGCATCCACAGGGAATCCAAAAACTGCTCGGCGGTGAGTCGGCGGGTTTGTGGTCCTCGGAAGACGAAAACCTTCGTATCGTCCAGTTCGGTATCGACGCTCGGTAGTTGGTACGCCCTGGAAGTGAGGATCCGCCCAATCGCGTGTTTCAGGTTGTCGTCGTGGGCCTGGAGGTCGGCCGCGAGGTAGTCGAGCAGGTCCTCATGCCAGGCGGGGTTGTCGATCTCGTCGATCGGCTCGATCACGCCCCGGCCGAGAAACCGCCCCCAGAATCGATTGACAATCGTCCGCCGCAGCCGCGCGTTGTTTGGGCTGGTCATCAACTGGGCGACTTCTCGCCGCCGCGTGGTTTGATCGGAATCGGTCGAAACCTTCCCCAACTCGGTGTTGAGGAACTGCGCCTCCGCATAGCGCCCCAAGCTTTTATCGCACTCGAACATCTCCAGAGGTTTGTCACTAAACACCCCGGCCAAGGCGTAGGCGTCCTCCAGCTTCCACTGGCTGACGAAACTATCGTGACACGACGCGCATTTCAGGTTCACCCCCAAAAACACCTGCGAGAGATTCTGAGCCGCTTGCAGCGGGGGCCGCTGGCTGGCGTTGACCGCCCCTCGCCACACAATCCCATGCACAAAACCCTCCGCACCTGGGGCCGCCTGGACGAGGTCGCTGACCATCCCGTCGAGCGGTTGGTTGTCGTACAGCGATTTGTATAGCCACGCGGTAATCTGTTTGCGGCCACCATCGATGAACCCGGTGCCGGCGTAGTCGTTTCGCAAGAGGTCGTTCCAGAACGAAAGCCAGTGCTGGGCGTATGCCTCGTCGTCATCCAGCAGCGTGCGGACCAACTTGGCGCGTTTGTCGGGGTCGGTATCCGCCTGAAAGCTCGTCAACTGCTCGACGGTCGGGGGGAGGCCGATCACGTCGTAGTACACCCGCCGGGCATAGGTAGCGTCGTCGACCAGGCGACCGGCGTCGATTTCATGTTCCGCGAAGTAGGAAATCATCAACCGATCGAGCGGATGCTCCCACCCTTCCCGCGCCTCCGGCAAGTCGACACGTTTCGGTTTCCACGACCGCATCGTCAGCTTTCGCAACGAGATGTCCTGATCCCACGCAACCCCTTGGTCGATCCAGGCGCGGAGGATACCGACCTCCTGGTCGCTGAGCAGCTTGCCCTGTTTGGGCATGACCCACGTGGGGTCGACGCCTGCCACGAGTTCAATCAGCATTGAGTTCGCACTATCCCCGGGGATCACCGTCTGGCCGGAATCGCTCTCCCGCAGGATATCGCTGCGGGTCTCCAAACTAAAGCTTCCCTCGGCCCGGCCACTCGCATGGCAGGTGACACAGCGGTTGGCCAAAATCGGGAGGACCTCGCGGTGGAAGTCGATTTCATGATCCGCCGGCGGCGGCAGTTCATCGGCAACGGCCCCTTGAACGCTAAGCACCAACGCGGCGACCATCGCCAGGACCCCGGCCACGCTGGGGCGGATTTTGTTCCACAGTTTCATATCGTGCTGCTATTTCTGAGAAGCGGAGCGGGCGGATGCCGCTCGCCATGGATGCAAGAGGGGGGATTCTCAAATTGGGGTGTTCGAGCCGACCCAGCGGGACCGCACCTCCCTTTATAATAACATAACCAAAGCCTTTCGGCAAATTGGCGATTTGGGCACAAAACGCGGGGGAGAGGGGGAATGTTTGCCCTGAGAGCCCTGTTTGGCATCCCCTCTGGGAGGCGGTACAATCCTTGGGGGATTTAAAGGATGAGGGCGGCAGAATGAAGGACAAGCATTCGCAACCTCCCGTGGCCACGCTCGCACCAGAAGCGTGCGAGGTGCGAAACTTTACGTAGCCACGCTCGCGTAGAGCGTGGGGGAAGTGCGAGTACGGCTTGCCCTGCTGACGAAGCGGGTGAGCAGTTCGCCCACGCTTTTGGCAAGCGTGGCTACGACGCGCCTCTCGCGTGGCTACGACGCGTTTTCGCGTGGCGACGACGTGCGCTTTCGCGAAACCTTACGTAGCCACGCTCGCGTAGAGCGTGGGAGAAGTGCGAGAACGGCATGCCCTGCTGGCGAAGCGGGTAAGCAGTTCCCCCACGCTTTTGGCAAGCGTGGCTACGACGCGCTTTCGCGAGATTTTACGTATCCCCAAGGAAAATTTCGCTGATGGATTTTCGGGAGGCGGATTCTCTCTCCGAGATAATCGCCGATCCGCGATCCGTTTCCTTCCGGCCCCGGTGGTGGGAAGTGGTTGCGTTCCGACCACCAAAATGGTCTACAGCCAAGCGGTGACCATGTGGTTGCTGACCGACCCACCACCCCCCGAGTAGCTGTAAAGTCAGTGGCATTGGGCGCGCGCCCGGCCGCTTTGATTTTTGATTACCGGCCACCTTGTTGCGCTTTACGCCGTTGTTCATCTGGGCTGGCGGCATTCGGCGCGATCTCCTCTCCCTCCAGGTCGAGGGCCAGGACTGGGTCGTCCGCTTTGATTTCTACCTCGGTTTCGGAATTGGTGTTGAATCGCGCTGGGATGTACTGGTGCATGATCGGTTCCGCGGTCGGAATCCGGTCGCTCGGCGGGATCTCGCCGATCTGCCGCTCGGCCGTCACCTTGACCCTCCGTAGCCCCGGCGCGGTCCGCAAGGTGAATTTTCCCTCACGGATCTCGGCGCTGGCGAACTGGCCGGTGTTGTCGGTCGGTTGCAACTCGACATAGCCGATCTCGATCGGATCGCCGTTCCAGGTAGCGGTCCCCTGGATCGGGATCTTGCCATCACCGCCGCAACCGGCCAGCGGGGTAAATAGTAAGGCGGATACCGCGAACAGACGTGAGGTGGAGAGGATTGTCACCGCGCTGACTCCTAAAAGGCCATGAAAACGACACACACATCCGAGGGGAAAATCAATACTCCCCCACCACCAAACCATCGCTCCGGCCGCCCAGCCGCCGCCATGGTTCCAGGGCCACGGTGTTGGAAACAAACCGGACCGAGGCGTCGGTCAATGCGACATTCACGCCCCCGGGGTGCCAACTCCGCGGGGCCACCACATTCGCTCCCCAGTCCCAATCGGCATGTTGCGTACAGCGCGATCCGAGCGCCCCACCGAGATTCGTGTGACAGCGGTTGGTCCGGTCGTTGGCGTCGGCATTGGGTGTCAGGTAGGTGGTGAAACCGGCTCCCATGGCAACTTGAGTCCGTCCCATCGAACCCCACGTGTTTTCCTGGGCCGGGGTGATGATCTCGGATAGGAAGAGGGTGTTGGAGAGGCCATCGATGCAGTCGCGGAACTTCGCCTTCTTCTCCGGCACGAACATCCCCGCGGTCCCGGCGAAACCATCCACTTCGTTCCAGGGGGCGACGCCCGAGTTGAAACTCGCGTCGCCAAAGCAACCGACATAGTTATGCAGCGCGTTTTGCCAATCGGCGACTCCCTCTTCCTGGATCTTGGTATCGTCCGAAGGGCAGAGCATCGTGCCGAGTAGCTGAGCTCGCGCCATTCCGCCCCGCGTTGGCGAGCCGTTGATCTTTTGGTTGAAGTCGAGCTGGTCGTACATTGGCTGTTGTTCCATGTAGGGCAGGACGTAACAGTACCACGACCAGGAGTCGCGTCCCCAATCGCCATTGCGATAACTGCCCCCCGGCAAGTCGCCCATGGTGTCGTGATGATTGTGCAGAGCCAACGCGATTTGCTTCAAATGGTTGGTACACTGCATCCGCCGGGCCGCTTCCCGAGCCTGCTGGACCGCCGGCAATAGCAGCGCGACCAGGACACCAATGATAGCAATCACCACCAGTAGTTCGACCAACGTAAAACCGCGCCGCACGGGACGCACCAGCCGGGAATCATGAAATTGGGGCATTTAAACACCTACAGCGAAAAAGATGATGAAGGGACCGCGATGGGGGACGTACTCAATCGTTGAAAAAAGCTGATCAGGCCGACGTCCAGTTCGGCGACCGCGGTTTCACCAGAAGAGAGCAATCGAAAACGTGAAACCGGGGAAACCCGCCTGGCAATCCGCTGGCAGGTCTAATCTGAATTATAGTCAACAAAAAATTAAATCAAATGTGGAAATACGCAATTTACCCTAGCAAATTTACACACCCCGGGGTCGCTGTCACACGAGAAATCGTGAAGAAGATGCCGTGTGAATTCACACGACCTAAGATTATTTACATGTCCGCATGAAATTTGACATCTCCCGGACAAGCCGCTCGTGGAACCTGAGCCGGCGTCCGGAATTCTTGGAAGAGACCGGATCGTCTCGCGCTTCTCATGCCCACGTTTGAGGGCGTGGGCATGGCACCCAGCCGCGAGTGCCACGCGTAAACTCGAACTGGCCGGCCCCCTAGTCTGCGTCGGAGACAGGTATCGAGATCGTCAGTCCAGCCATGCGGTCTTCCAGGCTTTTGCGGAAGGGGACGTGGCATTTGAGACAGGTGGACGAGAGGCGGACTGGGCCGGCGAAACGATATTTGTTTTCCTCGACCGCCTCATAAAATGGCTCTCCCTTTGCCAACACCTTCGCGGCCTGTTTCTCGAAATCGTCGCGAGGATTGTTGTCGACATTCATCGCGTCGGCGTTGACCACCAGCCACCGCAGCGAAACGCCATGCTTATGCTCGACCCCTTTGAAGACATCTTCCAGAGAGCGCGAGGGGATGCTCCGCGACTCGTCTTCGTCGAACAGATCGCGGTGCATCACCTGGAGGGCACCATGCATCGCCTCGTGCAATAACCTGGCCCGGCCTTTGGCTTCGCTGATTGCGATCGGCGGCGGCTCGACGGTCTTCGCGGCGGGTACTTCGTCTTCCGCGTGGGCGGAGGGGAGCAGCGCCAAGGCACCCACGCCCAGCCCCATAACCAAACCACAAAGTATAACGACGGGGATTACCCGGCTTATGACGACCTGAAACTTCACGGCCTCTCCTTATTGAGTGGTTGGATATCAAGAGAATCGAGCCGGCGCGACAGCCGCAACTCCGCCAAATTGAATTCGAGTCATCAGAAATCTCCTTTGTTGCCTCAAAGGTCAAAAAAGAGCGAACGCTCGCTCTACGAACTGAGTTGCCTCGCCGAGGGCGCGACGTCCGCCAGCGTGACGGAGTTGAGATAGTCCCGCTGGATCCGACCCGCCTCGGCCAGAACCCCTTTCAGCTTGCAAAACGACTGGATGGCACAGACATCTTCGGTGTCGATGCAGTCCAGCAATTGGAACTCCCCTTCAAAACATTGAACGACCTCTCCCACGCGGATATCTTCCGGCCGCTTGGCCAACTGGATTCCTCCCCCCACGCCGCGGACGCTGCGAACATAACCATGCCGCGAGAGCAGGTTCACCACTTTCGCGACATGATGCACCGAGATGCCGAAGATCTCGGCCACGTCCGAGACATGGGCCCTTTCGGTTCGAGTCGCCAGGTACATCAGTGTCCGCAAGGCGTAATCGGTTTGGGTGGTGAGTTTCATACTTGCCGGGAAGCGGCTAAAGGAGTAAAAGAAATACTTCTTTTGCGAGATTACCTTTCTCACAGGACCCTGTCAAGAAAATTCACGCATTACCCGTCGGTAAAACATGTCTCCCCTCACCATCGACTGTCCGGTTGTGGATTGGATCATCGCGTATCCTCATGCGATTCGGATATTGGAACGCTTGCAAATTGACTACCACTGCGGGGGAAAGTCGCTAGGCTATGCTTGCCGAGAACGGGATATTTCACCCGAGCAGGTGGTGGCGGAGATTACCGGAGAATAACAAGGCGCAAAGACGCAAAAGGGTTCAATTTCTCGGGAAGTTGTTATTCTCTCGATCCTAAGTCACAATGCGGTATTAGTCTGGTTTCATCGATTCCACCTTTTATGATCCCTCTCCCTCTCACGGTTCTTGATCATGAAGATTGAGCATTTCGCACTTCAGGTTTCCGACCCTCCGGCAATGGCTCGCTGGTATGTGGTGCATTTGGGTTTGTCGGTCAGGCGGGGGAGTACCGAGCCGCCGTATGCCTTTTTTTTGGCGGACGACGGGGGGCGGATGCTGGTCGAGATTTACCGGAACGATTCGTTCGAAGTGCCGGACCATGCGTTCTCACCGGCGGCCCATTTTCACCTCGCGTTTGTCTCGGCCGATCTGGAAGCGGATCGCCAGCGACTCATCGACGCCGGGGCCGCGGCGGAAGGGGAAGTCAACACCATGGACAATGGCGACAAGGTCTGCTTCCTCCGCGATCCCTGGGGGCTCGCGTTGCAACTGGTGCAACGCGCCGAAGTCTTATTAAGTGGTGAAGGCACTGAGGCGATCACCGCCTGACCTTTTGAGGAGATCAATACCGATGGTCCGCCAAACGACAATCGCGATCCTGATGGCCTGGCTGGTGACTCAAGCCGCGATCGCCCACGCTCAAATCGCGTTCCAAGAACAGGAACTCGATACGAAGCTGGGGGTCGGGTATGCCGTTCATCTGCTCGACATGAATGAGGATGGCAAGTTCGATATCGTGGTGCTCGATCAGGAGCGGCTCATCTGGCTGGAAAACCCGAGTTGGAAAGAACACCAGATTCTCGGGCCCGGCCAGACCAACGCCGATAACGTGACCTTCGCCCCGTACGACATCAGCGGCGATGGCCAGCTTGATTTCGCGGTCGGGGCCGGCTGGGGCCGTGGTGACACGCCACGGGGAACCTTGCAGTGGATTACCGCGGCGAGTGGCAAGCCGGACCAGTGGGCGGTGTACCCGATTTTGAACGAGCACTCGATCCACCGCATCCGCTTCGCCGATCTCAATGGCGATGGCAAAGGGGAACTGATCGTGGGGCCACTATTCGGCCCTGGGACGACCGGCCCTGACTACGCCGAAAATGGTGTCCGCTTGCTCGCCTTGACCGTCCCGGAGAATCCGGAGCGGCAAGACTGGGGCGTTGAACTGATCAGCGACCGCTTGCACGTGATGCACAACTTCTGGCCGGTCGATTTCACCGGCAACGGGAAAATCGATCTCTTGACCGCTAGTTACGAAGGGGTCCATCTGCTGGAGCGGAACGACGATGCCTCGTGGAAAACAACCCAACTGGGGACCGGAAACCAAGAGTCACGACCCAGCCGCGGGGCGAGCGAGATCCGCGTCGGCAAACTGCGCGATGGTTCGCAGTATATCGCTACTATCGAACCGTGGCACGGCAACCAAGTGGTCGTCTATACGCGGCAACCGGAAAAGCCGCTCCGCTCAGTGTGGGACCGGCATGTGTTGGATGATCAACTGCAGTGGGGCCACGCCGTCTGGTGTGAAGACCTCGACGGCGACGGGGACGACGAGTTGGTGATCGGAGTCCGGGACGACCTGGAAGGTGGCACGCGGCGGGGCGTCCGGGTTTACGATCCGGCCCCGGCCGGTTGGCCTCAAATGAAGCGACATGTCTTGGATGCCGGCGGGGTCGCGGTTGAGGACCTTGCAGTGGGTGATTTGGATGGAGATGGCAAGCCAGAGATCGTGGCCGTAGGGCGGCAGACCCACAACGTCAAGATTTACTGGAACAAAACTCAATAGACTTTTCGTTGCTTGTCATTTGAGCCAAGAATTCTCGAAACTCGTGCGCGCAACGTCTGTTAATTTCTCCGCTAGACCGGTTACACTGGACGGTCTTCGACTGTTTATTCACGCGCTTTTCTCACCACCGCGTGCGCGGAATGCCCTCCTTTTTCGAGGCGGTTCCCCGCGCCACCTCGATTGTGCATCAGGCAATTTGCATTATGAATAAAGTTCGTTGGGGAGTCCTAAGTACCGCGCGAATCGGCATGTTCAAGGTGATTCCGGGCATGCAACAATGTGCCCACGCCGAAGTGACCGCCATCGCGTCTCGTTCGCAAGAGTCGGCCCAGGCCGCCGCCGACAGCCTGGGTATCGCCAAGGCCCATGCCAGCTACGAGGCCCTGCTGGCCGACCCCGAGATCGACGCCGTTTATATTCCCCTGCCCAACCAAATGCATGTCCCCTGGGCGATCAAAGCGATCCACCAAGGAAAGCATGTCCTGTGCGAGAAACCGATCGGACTGAGCTCTGCCGAAGGGCGCGAACTGCTGGAAGCAGCTCGCGCCAATCCTCACCTCAAGGTGATGGAGGCCTTTATGTATCGCCACCATCCGCAGTGGGTGAAGGCTCGAGAGCTAGCAACCAATGGCTCGATTGGCGAGGTGGTTTCGATCCAAACCTGGTTCTCGTACTACAACGACAACCCCAATGACATTCGCAACCAGGTGGATGCGGGGGGTGGCTCGCTGATGGATATCGGCTGCTACCCGATTTCCCTCTCGCGGTTCATCTTCGACGCCGAGCCCCACAAGGTCCTCGGGCATGTCACGCTCGATCCGGAATACCAAACCGATACCGTCACCTCGGCGATCCTCGATTTCGGCGAGGTCACCAGTTCGTTCACCTGCAGTACCAAGTCCGCCCCGCATCAAAGGGTCAATCTCGTCGGGACCAACGGGCGGGTGGAGCTTGAAATCCCGTTCAATGCCCCGCCGGACAAGCCGTGTGTCATTTGGCACCACGAGAACCAAAACTCAAGGCGGATCGAGCTCCCGATCGCGGATCAATACACGATCCAAGGGGAACTCATGTCCCGCGCGATTCTAGAAGACACCCCGGTCCCCACACCCCTGACCGACGCCGTGGCCAACATGGAGGTCATCGAGGCGATCTTCCAAAGTGCGCGATCCGGCAACTGGGAAAACGTCCAGGAAACGGTGAGGGTGGGTTAGCGGCGAGCAATGCCAAAATAAAGGCGGAAGGGTGAGCCCTTCCGTCTTCCTAACGTGCCCACGATGGCACCGTACGGCTTGTGCTGGGCTGTCAAAAATTCGATCTTGACGCGGGTTTTCATAGGGGTGATTTTGTTCCACTCATTGGCCGGGTGAAGTAAAAACGGGGTCGGGAGTCTTTTTTCGAAACGTGAGCGGTGGGTACTAGTGAAAGGGTAGCCAAAAAGAGTCCCGACCCCCTTTTTACGCGCTGTGAGTAAACGTACATGCCAAGAGCCCAATCCGTTAAAAAGGGGTCAGGACTCTTTTCTTTGTAGCTGAGAGGCGGGGCTGTGATTTCTTGTTTCTGAAAAGACTCCTGACCCCTATTTAACTCCCGACTCTTGAATTAATGTCCAAAATTTCTCGCAAAACTTGCGCAAATAAAAAACGCCGCAAGACCGAATTTTTGACAGCCCAGCGCTAGGCCAAAAGGAAGCTCTCGGGACAAGTGGTGCGATCCGCGTTATGCGCCCGGTTTAACCGTGCCGTGGATCCACGTTTTAGCCCCGGTAGGGGCGGCATGTAATAGCCAGGGGTGTAAGCCCCTGGTAAGGAGTTGTTTAAAATTTCCTAAGCCCCGAAGGGGCGACATATAGGAGTGCTATCCGGAGTTCACGTAACTTCGGCTGGGGTATTTACGGGGTTTTGAACGATTCAGGTGAAATCCGATGATTGGTATTTGTTCGGTGAGCGGCCCCCATGCCGCCCCTTTCGGGGCTCACATGCTTGATGGACGGACTCCAGGGGCTCACGCCCCTGGCTATTGCATGTCGCCCCTGCCGGGGCTGGGATTTGAAATAGGGAAATTTTTTTCATTGGCCGATAACGCACCATGGGAAACTTCAACAACCAAAATCGCTTGCGATTTCGGTATCATCCTGCGCATACGCTGGATCGCACCCGGGACAGCCATTCAGCGACTTCTTCCGTTTTGGGGCACGGAGAAGTCGTGGGTTGTGTCCTCGGTGGGTAGGTCGATGGTCGTGCTGTAATCCGGAAACAGGGGAACCCCTTCGGGGCCCATGGCGACCGGTTTCCCATCGAGTCCGGTGATCCGCACGCGGTGAGGCCCGCCGACCACCCCCTTGCCCCCGGGGCCGGCGGTGTTGTACTTGCCGTCTCGAATCAAGGCGATCCCGGCGGGTCCCTTGGCTCCATGGGAACCATCCGGCTGGAATAAAATCGTTCCGGCCGGGACCGGTTGGCCATTGAAGTCGATCGTGCCGGATACGTGGTACAGCCCGGAAGGCTCGGCATTGCAGCCCACCAGGGCCACCAAAAACCAGATCGGCAACTCGCGATAAAACCGACTCGCGTCTCGGGGTCTTGTTCCTACCATGGGCTAATTCTCTTCGCGCAGGGTGGTGATGAGGATGAAGGGGGCCATCGCTTGAAATGGAGGGGCCACCCTGGATTCAAAAAATCAGAAGGGAGAACCGAGCGGGGACACCGGCAATCAGGGGTTGCCGCCGACCACTTCCCCCCCGTCCCGGCTGGCGGTTGACAGATAGATGCCATCGTCAATCGTTTCAGCCACGAATCCCACCGACCCGTCGGCATAGCCAAACTGAGCACCACCCGGGTGAAGACTCCCGAGGGAGGTGTTGTTAAAGGTGCTGACGATTTTGGTGTTGAGGGGGTAAAAGATATTCTTTGAGCCGGGGAACGCGCGGTTTTCCACCACCGTGTTAAAGGAACCATTGGCGCCGAATACCCAGTTTCGCGCCGTGGTGTTCGGCTGACTGGGGGTTCCCCAGGAGGCCTCGCCGATGGCGAATGTGTTGGAAGTGCCGTCCAGGAAGTCGGCGAACTTACCCGCCTCGGGAAAAGTGAGGGCACCCTGTTGCCCATAGCCACCGTAGTGGCCAACCGATTGGGCCGTGACCCGATAGGGTTGACCTGTCAAGGCGTTGGTTCCGCTGGGTCCCATGATTCCCAGGTAATGCGTGGTGTAGGGCTCGATCCCGCTTCCCACCGGAACTTGGGCGTTGGCATGTTTCCAGCCGGTGAACTCACTGGTGCCGCTGGGGCACAAAAATCCCGCAATCCGGTTCAGCCCATGTTCTTTTTTGCCGGCGGCAGTAAACACATCTTGGTTGAAATTAAATTGGGCATGGATGGCCGTTTGCTCGATGTAGGGGAGGATCAGGACATGCCAACTTGCCTGATTCGTGGTGATCCCCGCCGGCGGAAATGTCTTGAAGGAGTCGCTGTAATTATGCAGGGAGAGGGCAAGTTGCTTCAGATTGTTGGAGCACTGCATCCGCCTTGCCGCCTCGCGGGCTTGTTGCACGGCGGGCAGCAGTAACGCCACGAGCACGCCGATGATCGCGATGACCACCAGCAGCTCGACCAGGGTAAACGCGTTCTTCTTCATGAGATCATCCTTCGTGGTACTTTGAAAAGAGAGTAGGAAGACTTGAATAAGAGGTGAATAGGAATAGACGACCGGTTAACCATGCCTGGGGGAATATTCGCCTTCAGTTACTAAACGAAGCAAGTTGCGGGGTGGCGTCTCGACCGAGGCGGCGGGAGATGATGTCCGCCTGTTCCACGACGATTGCCCGGACCTCTGCGATCCGTCCCTTAGTGAGTCGCGTCCGAGGCCCGGTGGCCCAGATCGCCGCAATCGGTTCGGATCGCCGATTGAAAATCGGAGCCGAGACGCAGTGGATTTCCTCCACCTCCTCCCCCCGATCCACGGCGTAGCCTTGCTCGCGAACCCGACGCAATTCGTCCAAATAGGCGGCCTTCGTGGTGATCGTGTGGCGGGTGTTGCGGGTGAATTCCATGCTGTCGACGATCGCGTCGCGCTGCGCGACATCGAGAAAGGCCAGCATCGCCTTCCCCGGCGCGGCCGTATGGAGCGGGAACCGATGACCAATCTCCACGGTGACCTTGATCGGCTGAGGGCTCGGCAGTTGCTCCAGCACCACCCCGCTGCCTCCGCTGAGAGTCCCCAGCAGGACGCTTTCCCGGGTCGCGTCGCGGAGCGATCGCATGGGGCCGAGCGACTTCTCGACCAGATTCATTTCGTCGATCGCCGCGTAGCCGAGGGCCAAAAGCTTCCGCGAGAGCCCATACCGCTTTTGTTCCGGTTCTCGGTTCAGGTAACCGTAGTCGGCCAGCGTGGTGAGGATCCGGAACACGCTGTTCTTGGGCAACGATAGACGGGCCGAAATCTCCGATACGCCCAGATCGTCCGGCTGCGTGGCCAGTAACTCGAAAATTTGGAGCGCGCGGACCAAGCTCGGGACATGGTAACGATCGTCGATTGTTTCGCTGATGGAAATCACCGTCGGCTCCGAGAGATTTTGGAATTTCAAGAGACAAGCTTGAGCCCCGTCCGGAGTGCTCATGCCGGAAGGAGTTTGTTTGATATTTAGAATATCGTTCCGCATATCAAACAGCAAGGAAATTTTTTAAAAATACAGGAATACCACTTTTACTCACTTGGGGATTGCGAGGCGTTGCCTTTCGCAAGACGGAGATGCAGCGAGGACCTGGAGATCGGGTGGGTGAAATCTTCGCCGGCACACGGTGGGTGAGGGACGCGGTAGTCCGGACTCAGTTTGTTGGGTGGTGGATAGGGCGTGTTGCCGGTGAAAAATTTTCCCGCCCAAACATCCCCGCGTTTGAGGGCGTGGGCATGGCACCCGATCAATCCACCGCGGCTAAGCAGGCGGAGTCTTCGGCCAGCCCAACGTGGGTGAGGGGTTCGGCGGTCCTTAGTCGGTCGCTTCGGTGGTTGAGAATGGGAGTTAAAAACTGGAAACGCAGAGCCGCAGAGAGCGCGGAGGCGGAATATGCACGGGGGCCTCTGCGCTCTCCGCGGTTCTGCGTTTCAAAAATGCGCTGCGAGTGGATGGAAGCGGATCAGGGCGGAGGGGGTCAACTCCGTTTTTTTCCATTGTCCAAGCGGAACTCGGGTCAAGAACCGCCTAGTCCGTCTCCTCTCTCTGTGCCCTCTGAGGCCTCTGTGGCTAAAACTCGCCAGTCGCGGTGGGGCTTGGCATGGCGGTTTGGGTTCAGGCAAGCATTACCACTGGGCTTGGTTGCCTCTTAGCCCGGATTATTCACGGTAGTCGTCGCGAGAGGTCGTAAGGGCTTTCGTGGCAAGGCGGACGAGCAATTCACCCGGAGGCGTATTTGTAAATACGTCGAGGATGAATTGAGAAGTCCAACGCAGTCCACCGGAAGCACTTACGGTCTCGCAGCAGATTGGCCGTGAATAATCCGGGTTAGGCGGTTCTGGCCGACGGGACGTCGGCGGTCCCAGGGGGGCGGTTTGAAAGGATGAAGGCGGAACGAAGAACGAAGAACAAAGAACTTCCGCCTGGGTTACACATAAACCCGGCGGTGATAGATAAACCATTCCGTCACCAAAATCCCCAGGCCCAGCAGCACCAGCCATTTCCACAGTTCCTGCCGGGCGGGTTGCCAGTCTTGGGTGGCGACGATGGTGTCCCATTGGGTTTCGATTTCTAGCCGGGGCTCGAGGTCGCTTTCCCGGGGGTCGAATAGGTTGACCGAGAAGAGTTGGCTTGGCGCTTCACTGCTACCGGGAAAAACCTCGTAGACGCCCAGTTGGTCGGTTTGGGAGAAGGTGAAGACCTGGTCCGCCACGCCGCTGATGGTGCGGAACTCGCCGTCCGGGAGTTTTACGCGGAAGGTGTCGACGTTTTGATCGGCCCTTAGTAGGGCCTGCCCGCCGGGGCGGAGTGCCAAGACGGCGGAGGTGCCCCCTTGGGTCAGGTACTCGACCACGTTCTTGATGAAGACCGGAAAGCTGAGCCGTTTGGCCCACTGGGTGTTGAAGAAGGTTTGGCCCTCTTCCTCAATCAACAGCCCAAACCCGAGGACCGCGTCTTCATGGCTTTTGCGGGGGGCAATCGCCAGCAAGGGGCCCGCGTCGGAATCGATCAGCACGGTGGCCGAGGTGGGAGGTATCAGCGGATTCGCCTGATAGATCGCGACATCCCCCATGTTCACGAATTTGAGCAAGGGGTGCGACTGCATCACGTCGATGATTTCTGGCAGGTTGGCAGCATCCTTGGTACTCCAGGTCTCGCCTGGGGGCTGAACGCCGAGGAATAGGGTGCTCGCTTCCGGCATCACTTCCGGCGCGGCCCCTTCGTAGATGATTAAACGGTACCGGCCGGCGGCCGCTTCCTGTTTGTATTGGTCCTGCTGCAAGAACGCAGGTTCCACAAACGTGATATCGGCTAGCCGCTGGATCTCGTCGGTCGCCAAGGCCAAGCGCAAAAACTCGTTGCCGGAACTGACCACCAGCACGCGGCTTCGCTGCGGTGGATTGATCGCCGCGTAGGCGACGTTATCGACCGCCAGGTTGTCCGTCACGTCGAGCTCCAGCTTGAGCGCACCGGAGTCCAACGGCCCCAGGTCGAACTGCACGCCGCCACGTCCTTCTTCGTCGAGCTTGATCCGGCTGACGTCCAGCAGCTCGCCATTGTAAAGCAGGTTGGCGGTCAGTTCGTCCGCGCCTGGCCCGAAGCGGCGGACCTGGGCGAAGGCTTGCAGTTGGTCGTCCCGGTCAGGGTTGCGGTCGGCGCGGAAGTTGAGGACCGCGAAGTTGGTGGAGTCGTCGTTGCCGATGGCGACGTACTGGGCGGTGAGATTGTCGAGGGTGAAGGTTTCGGCCCCGCCAAAACCGCCATCGCTGAGGATATAGAGACTGGCGGTTTGCGTGGGAGGAGCGGTTTCTTGCTCTTCTTCTTCACCGGTGGACTCGGCTGGGGCCGAGTCGCCGATCAGGCCGGTGACCATTTTCAGGGCGTCGCCGATATCGGTCGAGCGGGGAGCGGCCTCAATCGCCTCGAGTTTTCGCTGGAGGGCCCGGATGTCGCCGGTGAAGGGTTGTTCGATCCGGGCGACATCGGAAAAGGTGGCGACCATGGCGACATCGCCGGTTTTCATCTGACCGATGAGCTGGGCGACCTCCCGTTTGGCCAGTTCGAGGCGGTTGGGGGCGTCGTCGACATCCTCGGCCAGCATGCTGGCGGAGTTGTCGATGAGAAACACAAACCGCTCTCCCACCAACGCCTGACCCTGAAACCCAGGCCGCAAAACCGCGAGGATTACCGCCAGCACGACCAACAATTGCAAAAGCAGCAGCAGGCTCCGGCGGAGCTTCTGCCAGAGCGAATTGACGTGCATGTCCTCGATCGCCTTGCTCCAGAGGAACGTGCTGGGGACCTCCAGCGGCTGGCGGCGGAGCTTGAGGAAATAGAGGGCGAAGATCCCGATTGGCACCAGCGCCAAAAGCAGCCAGCCCAACGGGCCGAGCATGTTGATCCAGGTCATCGCACCAGCCCTCTTCGCCGCAGGTAGTTCCCAACCAACGTGGAAACCGGGACGTCCGTGTTGGCCAGCAGATGGGTCATACCACGCTTGGCACAAAACGTTTTGGAGTTATCGAGAAACGCGGCCAAGGTTTGTTTGTAGCGTTTGAGCAGCGGGTGGCTCACGGTGATCTCGGCGACATCCCCATCCTCGCAGTCGACGAGTCTCAGGTCTCCCTTGATGTGCTCGGTCGGGTCGAGTTCCAGCGGGGAAAGCGTCTGCACCACATACACGTCCAACTGCTGGGCGGAGAGGAACCGCAACGCGGGCTCAAAACCCTCTTTCTCCATCAGGTCGGTCACCAGCACCAAGATCCCCTTGCCGGGGTTGCGGAGGCAGAAGTTTTTCACGCCATCGAGCAGCGAGACCTTTTCCCCAACTTCGATTCCATCCAAGTGATCGACCAATCGCCAAACACTATGCTTGCCCCGAAGTACCGGGCCTGGGCGGCGGAGCTGGGTGTCGAAGGTTTCGACTTTGACGCGGTCGGAGCGGCAAAGCCCGATGTACCCCAACGCGGCGGCCAACTGCTTGGCGTATTGGAGCTTGGTCGGATCGCCAAAATCCATCGAGGGGCTGTTGTCGATCAGGGTGTAGAAGTGGAGGTCCTCCTCTTCCATGAACAACTTATAAATCAGCTTATCGAGCCGGGCATACATGTTCCAGTCGAGAAACCGAAGGTCATCGCCGGGGACATAATTGCGAAAGTCGGCGAACTCGACCGACGAGCCCTTCCGCTTACTCCGGCGTTCCCCCTTCATCCGCCCGCGAAAGATCTTGCGGCTAATCAGCTCCATCCGCTCGAGCTTACCGAGCAGTTCAGGCGGGAGGAGTTTGGAAGTGCGGGTGGTGGTGGACATGGGTGCGTCTTAATTTTTGGGCGGCCATCCGAAAGTAGCGGAAACGACTTGTACGACCAATCCGCCAACCAAGAGCATCCAGCCTAAAATGAGCAGCAAAAATTTTTCCCGATCCGCGGAGAAAAAGCCCGCACAGCTTATCGCGGCACCGCCCAGAACAAGAAGTGTCGAACTACATACGGTCGAGATGGTCGTGCATCGCGAAAACTGCTCCAGTTCCGCGACGCGAGGTAGAAGTTTCCTGATCTGGGCCTCTTGCTCTTGATTGCGTTGTTGAAGCTGTTCGACTTCCGACTCAAGCCAGTTACTATGCTGCCGGGCCAAGTACTTCGCATGAGGGACGGCGTTGAGCTTCAACTCTTCCTCAGCCGTCAATTTGTCCGGAGTTTGATGCGGCGTCTGAGGTGGAGATATGCGGTCGACACTCTTTAGCTCACGGGAGTCTTCAGCTTCTTCTGGAAACATTCTTTGATGATTTCACTTGAAATGTGGAGCCCTGGCGGAATTTTCTCGGGAAGCCGATCTCGAATAACTCGCCACGGTTCTCCTTCCGCATGAGTCATGTTGGACAACTGATAGGACGTAAACCCTCCATACATTTCCCACACCCTCTCAAGAACGGCGCGGGCGAGTTTGGAGTCGACATCGTCCGGATGTTCGTTATCGATCGTTGGCTCGAAAAACTCGAACGCCTCGGGGGATTCCGGGGTGGTGTTGAACCGAAATTCCAGGGCCCTGCGGTCGATCTCTTGGCTCCCGAATTCCTTAAACTCACTATAAAGCGAGCGGAAAACCGGACCGTACTTCCAAAGTTGGGGATCCTCCTTGATCAGCGCCCTGCCATCGAGCGCAAGATACCACCCGTGGGCATAGAAGGTGAGCTTCTGTACCTGCATCTGAGTCAGGCCCTTGCCTTCTTGTTCGGCACGGCCCAAAAAGTAATTCGCAATTGCATCAGCGGAGTAAGGCATATTTCTTTACCTATGATGGTTCCATCTATCCGCTTCTTTAACCCATTTTGTGTTGGCGGAGGGTCTCAAATTTTTTAACCAGCTACAAGAGAGATCCAGCCAGCCCTTCCGGGGGCGATTCCGTTAGATTCCCGTACTGTACTCAAAAATAGTAAGCGTTACTTCTGTTTAAAAAGTCATCGGCAAAATTTGTTCAATTTGCAAGCGTGCTATCAATTTTCCTCGGACCTAAAGTCATCCTATTCAAAAAACAGCGAAAATCAAGCAACTACCCACGAATCGGCCTTGACAGAAGGTGCCCAAGCCTCCTGTTGATCCGAGTCCGTGCCTTATACTTTCCCACGCGAAAACATCGCAATTGCGGTAATCCTTTCAACTCGCCAAACTCGCGGTTACCACATCACTCGCCTTCTCCGGCACCTGTTCCAAAATCTCCAGCAGCACATGGTCCGTATCGAGCCCTTCGGCCTGGGCCTCGAAGTTGAGGATTACGCGGTGCCGGAGGGCGGGGAGGAAGACTCGGCGGATGTCTTCGAAGCTGACGTTATAGCGGCCGTCGAGCAGGGCGCGGACTTTGGCGGTGAGGGCTAAGGTTTGGGCGCCCCGTGGGCTGGAACCCCAGCGCAAGTATTGATTGGTGACCGGCAAGGCTAAAGGGCCATCGGGGTGTGTGGCCAGGATTAAGCGAACGACGTAGTCCTGCACATGTTTGGCCAGGATCACTTCGCGGATCAGCTTCTGCCATTTGAGGATCTCTTCGCCGTTCATCACGTTTTCCGGCTTGACGTTGATCCCTTGGGTGGTGCGTTCGATGATCGTGCCGAGTTCCGCTCCAGTCGAGTAGCCGACCACCAGCTTGAACAGGAACCGGTCCAACTGGGCCTCCGGCAATGGATAAGTCCCTTCCTGTTCCAGCGGGTTTTGGGTTGCCAGGACAAAGAACGGCTTTTTCAACTCGTATTGGACGCCACCCACCGTGACATGCCCCTCCTGCATCGTTTCGAGCATCGCCGATTGGGTTTTGGGGGTGGCCCGGTTGATTTCGTCCGCGAGGCAGATTTGGGTGAAGATGGGGCCCTTTTGGAACTCGAAGCTCCGCCGACCATGGGTGTCCTCGACCACCATGTTGGTCCCTAAAATGTCGGCCGGCATCAGGTCGGGAGTGTACTGAATGCGGTTGAAGTCGAGGTCGAGGGTATCGGCCAAGGTTCGGACGAGCAACGTTTTGCCGAGGCCCGGGACTCCTTCCAGTAGACAGTGGCCACCCACGAACAGGCAGGTGAGCACCCCTTGGATAATCTCTTCATGGCCGACGATCACTCGCTGGACCTGCTCCTTCACGGCCTGGTACCGCTCGCGGAACTGATCGGCCTGTTGTTGCATCGATTCGCCTACGCTCATCCGTTGATCCTCAAGGTGCCAGAAGCGGGAAAGGGGGTCGGGACTTTGTTTGCAATTTGAGTGTAACGCTCCACGGGGCGAAATCCCAGCGCGTGGCAGGGTAAGTTTTTTTGGAGAGGGATATTGCTACTTGGGAAAGGCTGCCTTCCGCAAGGGAGAACCGGTGGTCGTCCGGGACGGCTAACCGTAGATTTTTAGCCGCGGATTAACGCGGATGGGTTAATGAGAGGATTCTGCCGTTCCGGATGGGCCAAGTTGTTCTTTGCCCGATCCTACTGATCCGGGAAGTTATTTTTGATGCGTCCCTAGGTGGGGTTGCCGGTGGGTAATTTTCACGCCAAGGCATGCCCACGTTGGAGGGCGTGGGCATGGCACCCCGTTTGAACTCTTGCGCGATGATCGACCTTAATCCGTGAGATCAGTGTAATCCGTGGTTCAAAAAGATCTAACCACGGATTACACCGATCGCACGGATGATCCCCAGTCCGGACAACGCGGGCAGGCTAAGTTAACTTGCTTCTTATCCGCGCTTCATCCGCGGCTAAGTGGAAACGGAAAATAACTTCCCGAGTCGGCAAAAAAAAACAGGAGCCAACCAAGAATCGGCGCACGCGGAAAGACGCAAAGGGGGAGAGGAGATGGAAATGACTGTCGAATTATTAAAACCGGGAAACGCAAAGGCGCAGGGTCGCAGAGAAGTAACTAGCGTGGGGGAAGTCCCTCTGCGTCTTTGCGTTTCAATCCCGTCTGGCACTGCGGGATCTATAAATTTCGAATAGCCCGCGAAGTGGCGGCGAAAGCGGGAAGTTGTTGTTCCGTTTCCCCTAAGTTCCTGTTTTCGGCCCCGGATGAACGCTGAGGGGTTGTTGGGAGGATTTTGCCGTAGTTCCCAAAGGACTGTTGAATCTCGGCTTCGAGCCTTGGTACACTTTATATAATCGGACCTTTCCCTAATCCCCATCTCCCTGAGGCTACCCCACCATGTCCGGAACTTCTCGTCGAAATTTTCTGCAAGCCGCCGCCGCGAGCGCCACGCTGATGGCCGCCCCCACGTTTATCCCTGCTAAGGCACTCGGCCGGGATGGCGAAACCGCACCGAGTGAGCGTCTTACCATGTGCGCGATTGGCACCGGTGGCAAAGGGCGGCACAACATGCAGCAGTTCCAGGGGATGAAGGACGTGCAGATGGTGGCGGTTTGCGATGTCGACAAGCCGCACAGTCAGGCGGCGGTCGATTTAGTAAACCAGGCGTATGGCAACAACGACTGCAAGTCGTATGTCGACTTTCGCGAGCTGCTCGATAAGCACGACCTGAACCTCGCGTGTGTCTCGACCCCGGACCATTGGCACGCCCTGCCGACGATCGCCGCGCTGAACAAAAAGCTGGATGTGTACTGCGAGAAACCGCTCACCAACTCGATCGGCGAAGGCCGCGCGATTTGCGATGCCGCGGAGAAGAACCAGCGGATTGTCCAGACCGGCAGCCACGAACGTTCCAATGCCAACGGACGGTTCGCGGCGGAACTGGTCCGCAACGGCTACATCGGTCGCCTGCACACGATGCGGATCAATTTGCCTTGCTCCGATGGCCATCACCAACAGGCTCGATCCTTGAAGGGGATTCCGGAAGCGCAGGAAATTCCGGAAGGTTTTGATTACGACATGTGGCTCGGACACACCGCCAAGGCCCCTTACTCCAAGGAGCGGTGCCATTTCTGGTGGCGGTTTGTGCTGGCCTACGGCGGAGGAGAAATGACCGACCGAGGGGCTCATGTGATCGACCTGGGGCAAATGGCCGCCGGGATGGACGATACTGGGCCGGTGTTTATCAAGGCCAAGGGGGTCCAGGAAGAAAGCCTATACGACGTTTTCTGGGACTACGAGTTCGAAAACACCTACGCCAACGGCCTGAAGATCATCGGCAGCACGGCGGAACCGCGCGGCGTCAAGCTGGAAGGGACCGATGGCTGGGTGTTTATCCATGTCCACGGCTGCCGCCTGGAGGCCTCCGATCCGAAACTGCTGGATGTCAAACTGGGTGAGGACCACCTCCGCTTGGGCCGGACCGAGAGCCACCATCGCAACTTCATCGACAGCGTGAAGGCCCGGAAACAGCCGTTCGCCTCAGCCGAAGCGGGTCATAGGACCGCGTCGGTTTGCCATTTGAACAACATCGCGATGCGGCTGGGTCGGCCCCTGAAGTGGGACCCGGCCGGTGAGAAGTTCATCGATGATGACGAGGCGAACAAGTTAGTCACCCCGGAAATGCGGGCACCGTGGACGCTGGGGTAGTGGAGCCGCTGGGCTAGGTAACTAGCGATCCGTCCACCCAAAATGGACGGGTGCGAGTGAAAAAGGGGTCAGGACTCTTTTTCATTGGACGTATTCCATTTGAAAACGGATTGCGAAAAAGAGTCCTGACCCCTTTTTCACGGCCACCCGGGCTCCATTGGTGACTCGGCGTGGCAAGGCTTGAAGCTGTTCAGCGTAGGCTTTGACTGGCCAAGGGGGTCGCTTGACTGGCGACCCCCCCGACGCTAGTGTTCTAGCGAGTGCAGTCCGCGCGCCGCGCGGTGTTGATTGGCAATTATCACTGGCGGACGATCCGCCAGTGCCACCCGGATATTTGGGAAGGGCTCCTCTTGATGGGCCGTTCCTGTTTTTGACAAATCAGGAGTACACATCGCATGGTTTCGGCAAGGCGCGCCGTGGTATTGGTAGGGATGGTGTTTGGTTTGGCTCTGCTGGGTGGCGGCACTTTGGTGGTCGCTCAGGAGCAAGCGGAAAGCCAACCGGCCGGAGATTTCAACGAACTGTTTGCCCAGTGGAAGGCCGTGCTGGCCGACTTGGTGCAATATCAGGATGAGTACCGAGCCGCGGAGCCGGAACAACTGCCCCCCATTCGCGAGAAATACAATGCTCGGCTGGAGGAGGGGAAAAAGCTGTTCCCCGCCATGCGGGACGCTGGATTGGTGAAGCTGAAAGAGGCCCCGAACGAGAACGAGGATGTCGTCACATTCCTGCTCCAATACTCGGCCGAGGCGGTGCAGCACGACAACTACGAGGACGCCTACGAGATCCTCAACACGATGCAGCAGGAGGGAGTGAAACACCCGGCGGTCGAACCGCTGTTGGTTCGGGCCGCGTTCGGGTCGGACCACTACAAGGTGGCCGCCGATCTGTTCGACGAACTGATCAAACGACCCAACGCCCAGGAAATCATCACGGAAGAGGTCGCCATGGCCGGCACCGTGGCCAAGCAGACCCTCCCGCTGTGGGAAAAGGAACAGGAGATTCGGGCGAAAGAAGCGGAGGCGGACGACCTGCCCCGCGTCCGGATCGAAACCAGCCAGGGGACCGTGGTCGTGGAGCTGTACGAGAACCAAGCCCCCGGGGCGGTTGGCAACTTTGTCTCGTTGGTCGAAGACAAGTTTTACGACGGCCTGACCTTCCACCGCGTAATCGAAGGTTTCATGGCCCAAGGTGGTTGCCCCAAGGGGGACGGCACCGGCGGCCCGGGCTACCAGATTTACTGCGAGACGCAGAAGCCGGACCACCGAAAACATTTCCGCGGCACGCTGAGCATGGCCCACGCCGGCCGCGATACGGGTGGCTCGCAGTTCTTCCTCACCTTCCTGGCCACGCCCCACCTCGATGGCCAACACACGGCCTTTGGCCGGGTGATCGAAGGGCACGAGGTGCTGGGGAAACTTCAACGCCGCGATCCGCAGGCCGCTGGTGCCCCCCGGCCCGACAAGATCATCAAAGCGGAAGTGATCCGCAAACGGGACCACGAGTACAAGCCGAATAAGTCGCGAGGGTGATTTTGAAGAGCGGCGGTAACCGATGATCCAGGGAAGCAGCAAGTCCAGGCAAGGCGGGCTCGACCGATCCGAGAACGCCGCGAAAAAGAGTCCTGCCCCTTTTTCACTCCTGCGCACAAATCTCGCGGGCACCCTTTCGGGGCTTAATCGGGGGGATGGCTCGAATCCCTTGCAATCGACGCCCCCTAACGGAGCGAACTGTTCTCTAAAATGCGGGCTCCCAGTTATTCAGCGAACCCGCACCGAAATATTCCCCGCGCCTACTTGGCCGGGGTGGGCGACTTGTCCGCGTCCGGGTTCTCGCCCCGCAAGCTGATCTCGGCGATGCCGGTTCCTTCGTAGCCAGACTTCGCGGTGCCGTCGTCATTCAAGGCGTCGACTGTCCAAAGCACGCCCCGGGAAACAACGCCCAGCCACTCGTCGGTCAGCATCGTGACGTTGTGGTGACCGAGCGTGGTCGTGAAGACCTTGGTCCCTTCGAACTCGTTGGTCCAGATCACCGCGTGATCCTTCTTGGTGTCCTCGCCGTAAGCTTCGGCGAGGACCTTGGCACCGGGCCAAACCTTGTCGATCTTATAGAGCTCGCCGTTGGGTGTGTTCCAGGCTTTGGGGAAGTCGGTCATGATCGGGTGATCGGCCGCCAGATTCATGACCTTCAGCGGCCGGGCCTTTTCGTGACTCATCGAGGTCGCCCCCAACAGCTTCCGCCAATCGTCGGTTTTCGCTTGCCGGTAGCTGTGCATCGAGCAGTGGATGAAGATCGCCGGAACGCCGGTCTCGGTATGAGCCTTGACGATCGACTCCACAAAATCAACATCGGTCACGCCGCCGTAGCATTCGTTGTGGACCACCAGGTCGTACGGCTTGATCCAGTCGTGGTTCTTGTACGCCGGAACCTTGGTGTTGCGGTCCTCAGCGGCCAGTTCCACATCCCAGTCGATGCTCACCCGTTGGCTGAGCCCCTGGGTGATGATCTTGATTTGGTTGGGGTAGTCGTGGCAACAACCCCCGGTGATCAATAGGCCTTTGAGCTTGGCCTTTTCCTCGGCCTGGGCCAGGCCGGTACCAAGCGACGTAAGCAGTGCCGCGATGAGGAGCGTGGAGAGGATTCGCATGAGAGAGTCTTTCGGTGAATGGGGGAGTAAGTGGGGTGGTGATCAAGGGCCTTCGCTAAGCATGAGTCCCGGGCGTCGAGGATGAAGGATGTTCTTCCATCCTTTGATTTCATCCTTCATCCTTCCGCCTTCATCCTTTGATCAGAGCTACTCAAGTTCGGCGCTCGGCGTCGTATCCGCTTCCAGGTCGCCCAGGGCGAACTGCATTCCGTCGAGGTAAAACGTCAGCATTTGCGGGTTCCAGAAGATCTCTTCTCGGTGACCCAGCGAGCTGTAAAAGACTTTTCCCTTGCCCCAACTGCGGACCCAGGAAATGGCGAAGTCGTTATCTTTGCGTTCGATGTTCCCCTTCTCCATGTTGGTGTTGTCGACATCTAATGACAACAGCACATGCAGGGCCTCGCGGGAGTACGGATCGCGGAACTGGTAGATCTCGTCGACGATCGAGAAGTTCTCGCCACCGAAGGTCGACAGCAGCGGGTGCTGGGGGCTATCGAGCTTCACCCCCACCTTCTCATGCCACGGATGATGGTGGAAATAACCGCCGATCATCTCGCCGAACTCCGGCCAGTGGTAGTTGGCGTCAGAGGCGGCGTGATAGCCGACCAGCCCACCCCCTGCATTGACGAAATCGAGCACGCTTTGGCGGAGCATTTCCTCCGCCTCTTTCTCATTGAGCTCCATCCCCATTTCGGCCAGCTTCTTGAGGTCTTCACCCCGCGGCTTGATCCAAGGGCCGGTCGTGTTGACCATCACCAAGGCGTCGTACTCCTTCAGCTTGTCGGGGACCAGCATCGTCAGGTCCTCGGTGATCCGCGCCGTGTAAGCCCCGGTCTTTTCGCCCATCATCTCCACCGCGCGAGCGCCCAGCGGAATCGAGCTGTGCCGGAAACCGGCGTGCCGCATGAAGACCAGCACGTTACGATCCTCCTTTGGCTCGACTCGCGGCTTCTCCGGCAGGGCTTCTTCCACTTTCGAGACCTGATCCGGGTTGGTCAATTCGCGAATATAGATGTTGCGGAAGTAGAGCGTATTGCCATGGTTTTGCAGCTCGATCTGGCCGGTCGCGTAGATCGGCTTGTCGCGTTCCCAGTAGTTTTCCAGGACCACATCGTCGGTCACGGTCTTGCCGTTCAGTTTGACGGTGACGCGATCGCCAATCATGCGAATGAAGAACGTATTCCACTCGCCGATGGGGTTATCGGCGATGATCTCCGGGTGGGCCTGATGTTTTTGGTTGTTGAACAGACCGCCGGAACCCTTGCCATGTTGATTGGGGTCCCAAATTTGGATTTGCGGGCTGCCTCGGACATAGAGGCCACTGTCCCCTTCCTTCTCGATCTTCCAATCGACGTACATTTCGAAGTCGGAATAGTCCTTCGCCGTGCAGAGGCTATCTCCCTTGCCGTCGAACACTAGAATGCCGTCCTGGGGATGCCAGTGAGCGTTCATCCGCTCATCCGCTTTAGCCTGGGCTTCCTTGAGTTGTTCGTCGGTCATCTCGGCTCGGGTCTTCGGGTTGCCCACGAGTCCCTTCCAGCCGGAAAGATCTTTGCCGTTGTAAAGCAGCTTGAAATCCTTAGGTGGTTTGTTCAGTTCTACGTCTTCGGCCCACAGGGGCGTGGCCAGCAGGGTGCCAATCAAGAGAGTCAAACAGAGACGGGCCATGGGCGATAATCCTTTGTCGGAAAGGGAACCTGCGAACAGGTGGACCAGATGTCGAAATGGGAGGTGGGTTGAGGCCGCGTACGACCTCGGAGGTTTCTCACGTCACTGGAGCAACCCGGGTGACCCACCTATCATAATCGGTAAAATCGTGTGTGGGAAATCGTCTGGCCAAGGTTGGCCAAAATTCGTCGCGATTGCTCCCCGCACCTTTCAGTCGTTCGAAACTCTCCATTGCAAGCTTGTGTTTTCCATGAAACCGTTTTTGAACCGGATGTATGCCGGGGCCGTGTTTTACCCCACCTACTGGTACAACTGCTACATGACCTCCCCCGCGGGGTCGTGGAAATGGTGGAGCCGGCTGGATGATCAGGTGATCATCGGGGCCCGGCCCTCGGAAAAAGTGGTCCGCGAACTGGCCGCCCTCGGAGTCACCGCGGTGATCAACACCTGCGAGGAATACGCCGGTCCGACAGAGATTTACGAGGAACTGGGGATCGAGCAGTTGCATCTCCCGACGGTCGACTTCCAACCGCCCACTTTGCGCGACGTGGAGCTGGGGGTCGATTACATCGAGAAACAGGTCGCCGCCGGCAAGCAGGTCTACATCCACTGCAAAGCGGGCCGCGCGCGGAGCGCGACGATCGTGATCTGCTGGCTGATGAAGTCCAAAGGGATGACACCAGCGGAAGGGCACGCGTTTCTCTTGGAAAAGCGCCCCCAAACCATCAGATCGCTGATCAAGCGAGAGGTGGTCCAAGCCTACTACCGCGAGCTCAAAGCAGAAGGCAAACCACCCAGCGGCACCGGCGGCCCGCCTATCCACGAGACTTAACCCGGATTATTCACAGCCATTCTGCTGCGATTCCCCGTGAATAATCCAGGTTAAGCTCTCAATTACGCCGAACTTCTGCTGCTGCCCGCCGAGAAAATATAATGCGTTCAAAAAACGATTGATTTTGTCTACAGTCGGTGCTACCCTGGCTGCATGGTCACCTCATTTGCCCCTGGTACGGCCCCCAGGGACTTGTCCCCCTTGAAACAGGTCTGCGGCACGATGGAGGATCTTCACTCGTCAGGTTCCCTCTTAATTGGAAAAGATTCGCTCGATGACTCGATTACCGCTTGTTGTTGCCACGTTGTTTGCTTTGTTGGTTGTCGAGATCGGCCCTGCACGGGCCGAGGAGCTTCTCTCGCTTTCCCAATTGAGGGCTGATCGTAAGGAAGCCGCGCATCGCGAGCGGCGGATTATTTTCAATAACGATGGGAACGAGCCCATTTATCTCTGTCGAGATACGACGCCAGAAGAACTGCTTCGTCACCGGACGACTCCGCTGGCCGATACCCATGTCGATACCATCTTCTACTGCACGTGGAGTAGCGGTTTCGGCATGTTTACGCACGACACCAAGGTTGGTCATCTCTTCAAGACCAAGGAAGATCTGTTCTCGAAGAACATGATCGAAAAAATGCTGGCGGCGGGCACCGATCCACTCAAGGTGATGGTCGATTTCGGCAAGCAGGAGGAAGTCGAAATCTTCTGGTCGTTCCGCATGAACGACACCCATGATGCTGGGCTGTCCGGATACGGCCCTGTCATGTTTCGCGCGAATCCATTAAAGCTTGAACATCCGGATTGGCTGATTGGAACGCCCAAGAATCGCCCAAAATTTGGCGGCTGGAGTGCGGTCGACTATACGCGATCCGAGATTCGTGAGCTTGCGGTAAAGTATGTGGAAGAGGTTTGTCAAAACTACGGCGTCAGCGGAATCGAGCTTGATTTCTTTCGACACCCGGTCTTCTTCAAGCGGGCCGCTCAAACGGGCACGCCATGCACGGAACAAGAGCGAGCATTGATGACGGAGATGGTTCGTCAGATCAGACAGGCAACGGAAGTCGAAGGACAGAAACGAGGGAAGCCCATTCTGCTTGCTGTCCGAGTGCCCGATTCGGTCGCGTACTGCCGCGACAGCGGTCTGGATATCGAGAAATGGCTGGCCGAAGGTCTGATCGATATGATGACCGTATCGGGATATTATCGGCTTAATCCGTGGGAAGAGTCGGTTAAATTGGGCAACAAGTATGACGTTCCGGTTTTCCCTTCGCTCGATGAATCGCGTGTTCGCGATGCAGCGGCAAAGAAGATGAGAATGACCGTCGAGGCCTACCGGGGCCGAGCCTTGGCTGCTCGAAGTGCCGGCATGGCGGGTCTCAATCTCTTTAATTCCTTCAACCCAAATGCGGCGATTTGGCGAGAGCTGGGTGAAGATCAGGAAACACTTGCCCAGAGCGATCATGATTACTTCGCGAGTATTCGCGGAGTGGGAGCAGCCGCCGGAGGTGCCTTGCCGCATCGCGATTACCAACAGGTTTCGACACTCAACCCGCACGCGCCCTTGACGTTCGCTTCCAACCAGCCTGCGACGGCAAGTTTCTATACCGGGATCGATTATCAAAAGCTGGATGCCGAGACATCTCCTGAGATAACGCTGCTTCTTCAGTTCGACAAGGAAGTCCCTGAGGGGATTCGGGTACAACTCAACGGGAAGTTGCTTGAGTCTGCCACGGCTGAAGATGGATGGTGGGCGTGCCCGGTAGCTCCGGAGCAACTAAAGGTGAACGAGAACCTGGTCAATGTTTCGCTGCGAGACCAGACAGCGTCCGCCAAATGGACGGACCTTCGCTGCACGGTACGCTGGAATCAAACTCCATAAGGTCAATGTATTGGGATGGAGCTAATTTCCATCGCCGAAAGCTGCTCACGTCGCTGGATCAGCCCTGCAACGCTCTAAAGGTCGCCCATGGCTATAAACTCTCCCGCCGAATTCCTGCCGAACGCTCCCCACTGGGAAGGCAAATCCTACCTGAATACTGCCGCCGAAGGACTGCCGATCGCTGCGTGCTGCACGGCGGTCCAAAAATACCTGGAAGCCAAAAGCCTGGGAGAACCAGGCCGCCAATTGTTTTGGCATGAGTATCAGCGAGCCAAGGCGGGTGCGGCACAGCTATTTTCGGTTGCAGCAGATCAGGTTGCCTTAGTGAGCAGCACTACCGAGGCCCTCAACACGATCGCGCAAACCATTGACTGGCACGCGGGGGACGAAGTCGTCTTTCCCGCCAGCGAATTCCCGTCCAATATTTTCCCCTGGGTCACGTTGCAGCGCCTCGGCGTTCAGTTGCGGATTGTCCATCCGGGGAAAGATGGAATCTCGATGGACGAACTTCTCGCGCAGATCACACCCCGGACGCGGCTGGTGACTCTCAGCCAGGTTAGCTATGCCACCGGCGAACATCTAAACCCCGAGCCGATATGGCAGCGCGTGCAAGGTACTCGGACGTTACTCTGTGTCGACGCCACACAGGCCGCGGCGCGGGTCCCGGTCCGTGGTGATCTGGCGGACTTCACGGTCGCGAGTGCGTTCAAGTGGATGAACTCCATTCACGGCGCTGCCGTCCTATGCGTGAGCCCGCGCGTCCTCGAAGGCGACTTGCAAGGCCCGGCGGGTTGGCTTTCCGCCCAGTCGTGCTTTTCGGAAGACCGCTTAGAGGCGTTTCACCCCAGGGCCGATGCGCAGCGTTTTCAAGCCGGAATGCCCAACTTCGATTCTGTTTACGCTTTGGCGGCGGCGCTCGATTTTCATACACCTGCCCGAGTTCACGAGCAACAACTTCAGCAACAGCCGATGGTAGCACGGTTGCGGGAAGAACTCGTTTCGCTCGGCCTGGAAGTGCTGGTACCCGATTCCCCGGCACGGCAGGCTGGCATTGTTCCGTTTGCCTGCGAACATTCCGCAGTGTGGAAAGAAACGTTGGCCCACGACGGGATTTTTGTGCAAGGTGACGATCGCCGAATACGCGCGGCATTGCATTGGTACAACACCGATGAAGACGTCGACCGCTACCTGTCCGCGATCCGTCGTTTGGTCCACCAGCAAGGCACCACTACCAGAGCCCGCCCACAACCGACTACCTGACGCGATCGATACGGCCGCCTACCAAGTCCAAAACGGGCACAGCTACTCCGCTTCCATTTCACTGATCCGGGATCGGCTCGATTTTCTTGCCGCAGAAGACAAAACGTGGCTGCTACGTAAAACGGCCGAGTCGGTCTATTGGAGCTGACCTAGTGACGAATCAAAAAACGTGGCGGTCCGCTATTCCAATCAATCGCTCAATCGGATTTGTTGGTTGCGGAAGGAAGAGTTGCGAGAAGCTTACCTTCCGTGATCAATGCGTGCTTCAATGGAGCCGCATCCCGTTGGATGCGGAAGGCCCGACCCGCCTCGAGTACTTCGTCGACGTTCACCTGGCTTCAATGGAGCCGCATCCTGTTGGATGCGGAAGGGACTGGCAAGAGGCCCATGATGGCGCACCGGTCGATGCTTCAATGGAGCCGCATCCTGTTGGATGCGGAAGGTCCACGGGCCGAAGGTACAGCGACCGATACACGTGGCTTCAATGGAGCCGCATCCTGTTGGATGCGGAAGGAGGCGATTGCCGACGTGCAAACCAAATGGCAAGTGCCAGCTTCAATGGAGCCGCATCCTGTTGGATGCGGAAGGTCAAAGTTTCTCGCTGCGGTCCCTAAAGCGATCGAGCTTCAATGGAGCCGCATCCTGTTGGATGCGGAAGGCTCCTCGTTCGGCTGGCGTTTCGACACGGGCCTACTAGCTTCAATGGAGCCGCATCCTGTTGGATGCGGAAGGTACCTACTCGAAGACGTAGGCGAGACCACTGCCGATGCTTCAATGGAGCCGCATCCTGTTGGATGCGGAAGGATTCCTGCCAGAGCCCAACAAGCGATGGATCAAATAGCTTCAATGGAGCCGCATCCTGTTGGATGCGGAAGGGTGGACCGAGGATGACTTCACCGCCGCCCTCCGCACGGCTTCAATGGAGCCGCATCCTGTTGGATGCGGAAGGGCTTCCGGAAAGATCACCACAACGGCCGATGCAGCGCTTCAATGGAGCCGCATCCTGTTGGATGCGGAAGGTTGGCCATGGGTTGACATCGAGAAGGAAGTCAAGGCGCTTCAATGGAGCCGCATCCTGTTGGATGCGGAAGGGTATCATAAGGCGTTCGGTCGTAGCCAATCCCCGCGCTTCAATGGAGCCGCATCCTGTTGGATGCGGAAGGGTGGAGAAACCGGGGGGGGTGCGGCGCGGCGGGCGTTGCTTCAATGGAGCCGCATCCTGTTGGATGCGGAAGGTCAGTGGTCGCTCGCTCCCTGGGACAACGCCACGGGGCTTCAATGGAGCCGCATCCTGTTGGATGCGGAAGGACTACGATGAGTCAACGCGGGTGATCACGGTTGATTCGCTTCAATGGAGCCGCATCCTGTTGGATGCGGAAGGAGCCACTGCTCGATTCGAGTCGTCGCGTGCATTAGAAGCTTCAATGGAGCCGCATCCTGTTGGATGCGGAAGGCCTGCAAACTTGGGAACCACTTGTGAGGAGTATTTGAGCTTCAATGGAGCCGCATCCTGTTGGATGCGGAAGGTCGATCGCAGCAAACTCACTCTCCAAGACGCTTGCGTGCTTCAATGGAGCCGCATCCTGTTGGATGCGGAAGGGGCAATTCAGCCGATCCGGGC
Source organism: Pirellulaceae bacterium (assembly GCA_040880405.1). Lineage (GTDB taxonomy): Bacteria > Planctomycetota > Planctomycetia > Pirellulales > Pirellulaceae > JBBDIM01. Next base: position 37,412 of record JBBDIM010000050.1, read on the forward strand.
CACGGCGGGACTTACTGCTTCAATGGAGCCGCATCCTGTTGGATGCGGAAGGGGGCAAGAGCTTCGTCGCACGATGCCTTTGATTCCTGCTTCAATGGAGCCGCATCCTGTTGGATGCGGAAGGCCCGGCCAGGTGAAGCAGATGAAATCTTGCCAGAGGGCTTCAATGGAGCCGCATCCTGTTGGATGCGGAAGGCAATTTTTCGATCGGGTCACCCGCAAGGCCTTGCGGCTTCAATGGAGCCGCATCCTGTTGGATGCGGAAGGTTTTTTGTTGCTCTCCTTGGTCTGCACTTTGAGGTTGCTTCAATGGAGCCGCATCCTGTTGGATGCGGAAGGACACAGCCGGGCAAGTCTTCTCTCCACCGCTGGAACGGGCTTCAATGGAGCCGCATCCTGTTGGATGCGGAAGGTGCCACACATCGACCACAGCGCGAGCGGACTGAGTGCTTCAATGGAGCCGCATCCTGTTGGATGCGGAAGGGGTTCGTCGTGCTTGGTTCTTTGTTGAACGAAGAACGCTTCAATGGAGCCGCATCCTGTTGGATGCGGAAGGCTTTTTGGCCGCCGTGAAGAAGGTGCCGAACGCTCCGCTTCAATGGAGCCGCATCCTGTTGGATGCGGAAGGAGTTGGACTTGCGGATTTCGCTGGAGCGGCTGAGCGAAGCTTCAATGGAGCCGCATCCTGTTGGATGCGGAAGGACGAAGAACAAACAACAAAGAACCGCGTCTACGCAGCTTCAATGGAGCCGCATCCTGTTGGATGCGGAAGGCTTCCGAGCCGCCCGGCATCCCGGACACCAGGACGCCGTGCTTCAATGGAGCCGCATCCTGTTGGATGCGGAAGGGACTCAAACCAAGGGGTGCGTATCGATGTCATCGTTGCTTCAATGGAGCCGCATCCTGTTGGATGCGGAAGGGTCGGAATTCGGGCGGACGAATCGCTCAATCGGTGGCTTCAATGGAGCCGCATCCTGTTGGATGCGGAAGGATCGGTCTCGGGGAACGTCATCATGGTGCCAACCAGGCTTCAATGGAGCCGCATCCTGTTGGATGCGGAAGGTTGGTCTAGAACGAATCAATCATCATTCAAGGAACTGCTTCAATGGAGCCGCATCCTGTTGGATGCGGAAGGTTGGTCTAGAACGAATCAATCATCATTCAAGGAACTGCTTCAATGGAGCCGCATCCTGTTGGATGCGGAAGGGCCATCGAAACTTTTTTGCTATGGGGCAGCTGCCCCATGCTTCAATGGAGCCGCATCCTGTTGGATGCGGAAGGGACTACGGATGAAGTACTCCAACGAGAGTTCTTCACGCTTCAATGGAGCCGCATCCTGTTGGATGCGGAAGGGTGGTTATCGGTTGCAAGTACCAACATCAGAACCTCAGCTTCAATGGAGCCGCATCCTGTTGGATGCGGAAGGACGTAACGATTGAACCTATCCCGTCTAAACTTTACAAGCTTCAATGGAGCCGCATCCTGTTGGATGCGGAAGGCGGACGAGCAGCCTTGCAAGTCGAAGCGAAGCAAAATGCTTCAATGGAGCCGCATCCTGTTGGATGCGGAAGGCCATCGATTCGTCGCCGATCAACTGATGGTGGAAGTGGCTTCAATGGAGCCGCATCCTGTTGGATGCGGAAGGACGATCGCGGTGGCTTAATTTTGAAACCGGCTGTTTTGCTTCAATGGAGCCGCATCCTGTTGGATGCGGAAGGTCCGCTAGTACCGTCTCTCCGGCGATGCAGACGATGCTTCAATGGAGCCGCATCCTGTTGGATGCGGAAGGTTGTATCCGGCCCGCGCCACATACTTGACCGCCTTGCGCTTCAATGGAGCCGCATCCTGTTGGATGCGGAAGGTGACCTGTCAAACCTTAACTACCACGACAGCGATGGGGCTTCAATGGAGCCGCATCCTGTTGGATGCGGAAGGGAAATATGCTCGGTCCCACCCCCGGTATCCCACGAAGCTTCAATGGAGCCGCATCCTGTTGGATGCGGAAGGTAAATGACATCTTCGAGTCCAACGGACAATGAAAAGCTTCAATGGAGCCGCATCCTGTTGGATGCGGAAGGCTCGGGCTTCCGTTTGATTCGGAGGATAGTAAACCAGCTTCAATGGAGCCGCATCCTGTTGGATGCGGAAGGTCCCGACGTTGAAAACTTCCCCTAAACTTCCATGTACGCTTCAATGGAGCCGCATCCTGTTGGATGCGGAAGGGCCTATCGGCACCTCCTGGAAGTCGTGGATGCGATGGCTTCAATGGAGCCGCATCCTGTTGGATGCGGAAGGAAGTGGGCCCTGATCAAAAGCTGCAAAGGGATCGAGTAGCTTCAATGGAGCCGCATCCTGTTGGATGCGGAAGGCCTATCATCCTCAGGAAGCCCCCTAGAACCCGCCAGCTTCAATGGAGCCGCATCCTGTTGGATGCGGAAGGCAGGAGTCAGGAGTCAGGAGTCAGGAGTCAGAACGCGCTTCAATGGAGCCGCATCCTGTTGGATGCGGAAGGGATGCCGCGATGGCTTGGAATTTTCCTAGGTCTGGTAGCTTCAATGGAGCCGCATCCTGTTGGATGCGGAAGGTTCCTTGGTAGCTTCGTTCAGGTCTGGCCATTCAACGCTTCAATGGAGCCGCATCCTGTTGGATGCGGAAGGGTGCATTGTCGGCTCCAAGGGAACAAGGGGAAAAGTAGCTTCAATGGAGCCGCATCCTGTTGGATGCGGAAGGGAACCGACTTTAAGTGGTGCGTCTGAAACGCATTACAGGCTTCAATGGAGCCGCATCCTGTTGGATGCGGAAGGACTTTTCCAACCACAATCATCGTCAAAAACGGTATCGCTTCAATGGAGCCGCATCCTGTTGGATGCGGAAGGCACAATACAAGAGGGAATGCCCTTTCGTATTGTGGTGGCTTCAATGGAGCCGCATCCTGTTGGATGCGGAAGGCGATAATCAGTGACACGTCCTCCCTGCCCGATTCCTCGCTTCAATGGAGCCGCATCCTGTTGGATGCGGAAGGTTTTCTAGATCGCATGACGCCGCTTGATGTTCGATGGCTTCAATGGAGCCGCATCCTGTTGGATGCGGAAGGGTGGTGCAATCTTGCCACTAACAATCGAAGCCTCGGGCTTCAATGGAGCCGCATCCTGTTGGATGCGGAAGGAAGGCCATCCGTGGCCAAACGTCCATCCTTGCCAACGCTTCAATGGAGCCGCATCCTGTTGGATGCGGAAGGCTCCATCGGTGGAGGTGGGGACACTCCCGTGAATCTGCTTCAATGGAGCCGCATCCTGTTGGATGCGGAAGGTAATTAGGGCATGGCAAGCGAGTGCGAGCCGAAACGCTTCAATGGAGCCGCATCCTGTTGGATGCGGAAGGGACTCGCTGGCCAAGGTTCGGGATTCCGGTCGCCTGCTTCAATGGAGCCGCATCCTGTTGGATGCGGAAGGATGTGCCCAAACTCGCATGTTGCGCCGCCAGGGAACACGCTTCAATGGAGCCGCATCCTGTTGGATGCGGAAGGAACCACCCAATGTGAACTTCTGGGATCTGGTGGCCGCGCTTCAATGGAGCCGCATCCTGTTGGATGCGGAAGGCACCCTCAAGGCCCGTGAGCTTTGGCAGAGGATTCTGGCTTCAATGGAGCCGCATCCTGTTGGATGCGGAAGGTGCCCGGGCGTAACTTGTTGTTGTGTAAGGGGCCCGGGGTGGGTTTGCGAGCGGT
>JBBDIM010000051.1:0-40979 GCA_040880405.1 Pirellulaceae bacterium
CTCTTCGATGACGAGGATGTTGATGACGCGCGTTCGACGCAGGCCAGCTTGGACCAAGTTGCCGATCAAATCCGCGAGCGGTTTGGCTCGGCATCCATCGGTCGCGCGAGTGGACTGTCACATCGGGCGAAACCAACACCGCAGTCGAATGAGCCGCCGGGAGGGCCCTAGTGTCCGCTTGGACGGTCGAGGCCAGTGAGCTGCGGGGAATCCCTCCAGGAGGCTCCGGTTGGCTGCTTGGGGCAATGTTCGCCGAAGCACCGGGGGAAATGCCACCAGAGGCGGAAGACTCCTCCTGGGAGCCCGAAGAGGCCTAAAGAGCGGTGCCCGCAGGCCCCGCGGTTCACCTAGCTCGCCTGAAGGGACCGGAGATGCGATTTCTAGGCCCCTGGGCCAACGGAACGATCTTGGACGATTTGACTTTTCTGGCCTGTGCCTCTCCCAGTTCTCCTGCACTCAAGGCCAAACTTATCACGCAAATGCTACCCGGCCTTTATTTAGCGATGAGGTGATAAGATGTATGTGCTGGTAACCTACGACGTAAACACCGAGACCCGCGAAGGCCGTCGTCGGATAGCCAAAACCTGCCTCGATTACGGCCAACGGGGGCAGCAATCGGTCTTCGAGCTGAAGGGCGTTCTGGCCCAGTGGACCGAGTGCAAGGCCAAGCTGATTGAGATCATGGAACCCTCACTCAACAGCGTCCGATTCTACTATCTGGGCACCAACTGGAAACGCCGAGTATAACAATACGGAGCCCAACCCTTCTTTGGACATCGACGGCCAACGCATCGCATAGCCGCAACGGCTCAGCTACTGTTAATCGCATGGTCGCTCCCTTCGCGGGAGCGTGGATTGAAACTGTTAGGTGGCGTCTTGGATCGGGGCTTGAGACGCTGTATCAGGGACTTGATCTCCCCCTACACCCTGTTCCTAGTCAACCGGAGCAACCAACCCGGCAAGGCCAGTGGCTGATTCATTAACCACTCATTCGATCGGGGCCGACCAATGATTATCCCAACCCAAGTACAGGTCGTGCAGGAATGCGCGCCATACTTCTGCGGTCCGTGAAGGAGGGTAGGGCATGGGGGGCTCTGGTTTGGAGGCCGTCCACACCACCTCGAATTGGCCGGTCGGTAGGATGCGGCCGATCCGTGGTGTTTTGAAGGTGTGCTGCGTTGTGGGATCAATGCGGACTTTGCCACCGGGCGAGGTCATGCGTTGATTGAGCATCGCATGACGGATTTTTCGCACATCGGTGGCTCCGAGTTCGGCGACCGCTTGGGCCCAAAGCTTGACGCCAAAGTAGGCGGACTCCATTGGGTCGGTCACAACCCTTTGGGGTCCATACTTCTGGCGGAAGCTGGCGATGAATGCGGTGTTCTCGTCGGAGGTAATGCTTTGAAAATAATTCCAGGCGGCGTAGTCACCAGCGACTTGCGCCGAATCAAACTGTTGTAACTCTTCCTCTCCGATGCTGAAAGAAATAGTCGGCACCTTTTCTGGAGTGATCCCCGCCGCGCGCAGCTCACTGAAGAACGCGAGGTTGGAATCGCCATTGATTGAATTCAGAATCACGTCCGGATTCGCGGCAACGATCTGCTCCACTATCGGCTGAACGCTGGAGCTTCCCAGTGGCAAGAAGGCCTCGCCGACTAGTTCCGCGCCCAGTTCCTTCAGTTGATCCTTGATGATCTCGTGCGCTACCCGCGGGAAAACGTAGTCGGAACCGACCAGGAAGAAGCGACGTTTGTTCTCGAAAGTATGGGCCCACTTCACCGCCGGAATGATCTGCTGGTTGGGAGTCGCTCCGGTGTAGATGACATTCGGAGATTCCGCAAGTCCCTCATACTGTAAGGGATACACTAGCAAGTGATCGAGTTCTTCGATTAACGGAACGACGGTCTTGCGACTCGCGGAGTCCCAGCAGCCAAAGATCGTGCAGACGTTTTCTTCCTCGATTAGCCGTTTTGCTTCGACAAGAAATTTCTCTGGATCAGACCGGCCATCCGCCACGATAGCCTCGACCGGCCTTCCCATCACTCCGCCACTTCGATTCAGTTCGTCGACGGCGAGCAGTGTTGCTTCGGCGACCGACGAGCCGCTGTTTCCCAAGGTGCCGGTCAGCGAATGAAGAATGCCGATTCGAATCGGCTCGCCAGAGGGTGGCACAATCGCTGACGCTTCGGAAATGTTCTCCGGCGTTTTTGAATCAGGCGTTCCACGCCCGCCCGACAGAAAATAGTACGCGACACCACCGCCGGCTACGGCCAGCAGGCCGGTGCCAGCAATCAGTTTTCCGATAAAGTTTCTGCGACTATCCACAGCGGGGGCAAAAGCGGGACGGGGGAGTGTCGCTGACGATTGGCTTGGCAACTGGATACCTGCGCCCGACATGGCTGCGAGCACCGCTTCCAAGTCGATTCGCATTTCGTCCATCGATTGGTATCGCTCCTCCAGTTTTTTCGCCATCGCACGCTGAATGATGGCGGCACACGCGGCAGGAACCGTGGCCAATACCGTACGCGGATCAGGAGGCCCGGCGTTGCAGTGAGCGAACATCACCTGGATTACACTCCCGGTATCCTGGAACGGACACTGCCCAGTCAGCAGGCTGTAGTAGGTTGCTCCCAATGAGTAGACATCGCTCCGCGCGTCGACCTGCAGCCCTTGGCATTGCTCGGGACTCATGTAATAAGGAGTGCCGACCAGATGCCCTTCTTGGGTCATCATCATCGACTGCTTTCCCGCATGCTTGGCTAGGCCAAAATCGGCGACTTTGGCCATTCCATCTTCGGTTAAGAGCAGATTGGCCGGCTTGATATCTCGATGGATTAGCTTGTGCTTATGGGCAGCGGCAAGTCCTTTACAGGCTTCGATCACCAGCCGGGTAGCTTCCCCCACCGAATAAACGCCGCTTCGGTCCAGGTATTCAGCGGCGCTGCCACCGGACACGACTTCCATGACAAGGTAGTGGACGTTCTCGTGATGAGCCACTTCGTAGATCGTGACCGTGTTAGGATGATTGAGCTTCCCCGCACTCTTGGCTTCGGCCAGGAACCGATGAAGCGTGGTTTCATCGGAGGATAACTCCGCCGGAAGCACCTTGATCGCTACGTCACGTTCAATCGATGGATCGCGGGCCTTGAGCACGACGCCCATTCCGCCGACTCCTAGCAGCGCGGTGATCTCGTACTTGCCGAGTCGACGACCGATCCATTGTTCCGGAGAATGACGCAGCCCGCTGATGGTAGCCGGCGAGGTATCGCCCTGAATCATCATCGTCTCATCCAGCGACGGTGTGTCCTTAGCACGTTCAGGATCGCCGTTATTTTTTAGAGATTCGTCGTGATCGGGTAAGTTCATGGCGAGAATTTCACTGCGTGGGGACAACCTCCCGGCCCACATCCAGTGGACTGTGAGGTTTTGATTTTATTCGATTGGTTTAAATCGTGTGGGACATCGAAGTCGTGGGGTTTCAGGTAGCCTCGAACTACAGGCCCTCGCTACGTGTGAACGGCCTATTTATTCAACTTTTTCAAGCCACAGCCGCCGATCTTCGTCGCTGGGTGTCCAGATCAACAGTACGGCTAGTGCGCCGTAGAAAGGCAAGTGGCCGACCAGTTCGACCCAGTCGAAGATTGTCAACGTAATATTGAATGGCAGCCAGGCGATCACGATGATGGTTCGCGGGAAAAGGCCGAACAGGATAAAGAGACCGACTAAAAGTTCAACTGAACCGGCACATAATACGAAGATGTCATCCGACATGGGAATGCCGAGTGCCGGCGTGAAGTTCAGCGGGAACTTCTCAAGAAAACCAATCGCCAGAGGCAGATTTGCCAGTTTCTCCGTAAAGGCCACAGTGATCAGGGAAACGCCGAGGCCGACGCGAAAGAAGGGCAGCGCCCAAACCTTCAGGCGGTCACTCGGCTCCAGCTTAGGAAACAGCATTCGGTCGATCGAAAACGGACCTCTACCGGTCAAAAAAAAGAACGCCGCGAAGCCCAGGTAGTGGGCATTCTCCATCATTCCTTCGAGGCCGAACACAAAAACACCCCGCAGCCATGCAGCGGCAAGGATGATCGCTCCGACGCGAGTTAGGCCACCATAGAACAGCGAAAGTGCCGCGGTAATCTGCATCAGTCCTAGCGCGTACATCGTCGAGCTGGACAATACGTTGTTCGGCGAGAAAAGCTTTCCTTCCAGACCAAATACCAGTAACGGCACGGCAATGTGTACCGCCAGGATGGCGGGCACCCACGCGTAGAACCGGCTCCGGCTCGCGGGAGTCGCACCAAAGGTTTCAGGGCCAGGTAGTAGGTCTCGCTTGCCGCGCATGTGCCACATAACCACCGCGAGCAATGTGACGACGATCACCGCACCAATCGCCACTAGGCGTCGTGTCTCCAGGACCTCATTCCAATTGGTTGGCTGGCCTTGATGGAACCACTTTTCGTGGGCAACGGCAGTCGCGCAGTACACCAATTGGAGCGTGAGTATAAAAGCCAGAGAAACAGTGTGTTTTTTCAAGGATCACTCCGACCGTTTGTCCAACAAGGGATTGCCACGGACGCATGATATCACCGTCTCAGATTAATAGCACCATCCAATTAGCCCGGCCCAGGACTGGGAGCCTTGGGGAGCGTGTTTTCGAATGATCGCCGGTAGAGAACGGTTTCCTGGAATCGCCGGAATTGCTTGACCTTCTGAGACCAGAAGGAGAACAAGACCGGGTTTCACGCACCCTAACGACCTCAAGACAATTTGCGGAGCCACTCAGGCTGGACACCTGATGGCGGCGGTGCTGGCAGTTCGAATTGTTGGAATTGCTAGGCATCAACAGGCTGTTAGCCCCGACTGCCTTAAATGCGCATTGGCACTGGCAACATATCAGCAAACCCGCCCGGGCTGCCTGGGGAGATGAGGAATTCCTTAATTTTACGTTGTGGAGTCAGCTCCAATATATTGTAGGCGGTTCTGGGGGTGCTATGTTGGGGGGGGCTGGTCTTGAGCGAGGAAGACCCCGCACAGCCGGTGACTCACTGAGGGCAACAAAATGAACGAATTGTCGAGCCAAGGCGATTTCGCCGACACGCCACCGCACGACACAAAAGGTAGCCCTGAGCGGATCGAGTCCGAATTCGACTTTCGCATCTTCTGCGAACGGGCACCTGTTGGAGCATGGATCATTCAGGGCGACTGCGTTCGATACGCCAACCCGGCGCTGGCGGAGCTGCTGGGCCGCGAATTGGGCATGATCGTTGGAACCTCACCGCTGGCGTTCATTCACCCGGACGATGGCTCGAATGTCGAGGAGCAGATCCGTCGCCGGATTGATGGGGAGGCAGAAACCGATCCCTTTGAAATGCGTCTTGTTCGTTCGAATGGGGAGATCGTTGACGTCGAAGTGTTGGAGTCGCGAATCGATAATGAGGGACAAACGTCGCTAATGGGCACCCTGGTCGACATCACGGCGCGTAAACGAGCCGAGATGGACATTAAGGACCGACTCGGATTTGAGCGATTATTGGCTAATCTTTCGGCTGCCTTCATCAATCTCCCGGCGGACGAGATCGATGGTCAAATCGACGTGAGCTTAAAACATCTCGTCGAGTATTTAGGGAACGACCGGAGCACGTTTGTGGAATTTGGCGATGACGAAACTCATGTATTGGTCACGCATTCTTATTCCATTGCCGGTTGTGAAGGTTTTCCGATTGGCAAGTTTCCCACGGAGCGGTTGCCGTGGTTCATCGGACAGTTCCGCAGCGGGACAACCGTTTTTGTTCGCAATGTTGCCGAGGACCTTCCGTCAGAGGCGGCAACCGAACTGACGTATTGCCAGGAACATGGAATCAAGTCCAACGTGACCGTCCCACTGAGAGCGGGTGGCCAAGTACTTGGCGGACTCACGTTTGCGTTTATGCGGGAGCACTGCGAGTGGCCAGGCGAGACAATTTCACGACTGAACCTCGTCGGTGAGGTGTTTGCCAACGCCCTTTCCCGCAGGCGAACTGAGCGGTCGCTGCGTCTTGCCTTGACCGAAAACGAGAATCTCCGGAACCAATTGGAACAGGAGAATGTGTATCTTCGTGAACAGGCGGTGCTGAAACACAACCATGGGCGGATTATCGGTCGCAGCGATGCCATTACGCAGGTGCTGGCCGATGTCGAACGGGTGGCAACCACCGATGCCCCCGTGTTGCTCATTGGAGAAACCGGAACCGGCAAAGAACTGCTGGCGCATGCCATCCACGATTTGAGCAGCCGAAAGCGCCGTCCGATGGTGATTGTCAATTGTGCTTCACTTCCCGCCACCCTGGTGGAAAGTGAGCTATTTGGGCGGATGGCCGGAGCTTATACCGGAGCCGCTTCGGCACAAATCGGACGTTTCGAATTGGCCGATAAGTCGACTCTTTTTCTCGACGAAATGGGCGAGCTGCCTCTGGAATTGCAGGCAAAATTGCTCCGAGTCCTCCAGGATGGACGGTTCGAGCGACTTGGTAGCTCCAAGACGATCGCGGTGAACGTGCGAATCATTGCCGCCACCAATCGCGACCTCGAACAGGCCGTCCGCGACGGGAGGTTCCGTGCCGACCTGTTCCACAGGCTCAATGTCTTTCCGATTCGCATTCCTCCTCTCCGGCAGCGTCGCGAAGACATTCCGCCACTCGTCTGGACGTTTGTCGAGGCATTTGGACGCCGGATGGGTAAAGTGATTAAAAACATTCCTCGAAAGATGATGCAGCAATTGCAGGAGTATCATTGGCCCGGCAATGTACGGGAACTGAGCAATGTGATCGAACGCGCGATGATTCTGACCGATGACGAGACACTGCGTGTGGAGCTACCCGTCACGATTCAAGAGGGGGCGTCCGTAGCAAGGACACTCAAGGAAACAGAACGGGAAGAGATTCTGCGGGTGTTGCAGCAAACGGGGTGGCGGATTCGCGGGGTTGGTGGCGCCGCGCAGCTCCTCGACATCAAACCGACGACCCTGGAAGCCAGGATGGTGAAACTAGGTGTGCGCCGCCCCAACAAGTTAACCGATTGCCCATAAGCGGGGCGATTCGATACTTGCATCCCTCTCCCAAAGCCTGCTTGCCTCCAATCATTCTCTGCGACGAGAGATGTCACCTCTCCAACATGTTGGAGAAAACACCGATATTTGGAGCAGCCTGTCATCGTCCGCATGACGCGTCCACCGCGCGGATGATCTTACGGGCTTGAGGGTTGCGCCGATCCTTGCGGTTGCTAGCAAGCTGGCATGGCAAATGCATCCTGAGTGCTCGCCCCCAAGTCACGGGTGCCGTTGAATGGTCAGGGGCAAACGATGCATTGGGAAAGCAACTCGGGAAGATTGGTCTATGTATCAACTTCTATTGCGCATGGCGGTGCCTCAAGATAAGCGAGATGAAACCTTTGCCGTGCTGCAAGGGTTAATCGGGCCGACCGAAGCCACTAAGGGCTGCCGTGGATGCCGGGTATTTCGCGATGCGGACGCGGTCGCGTACTTAGTGACATGGGATGAGCGGGCCGACATGGAGGCCCATTTCCGTTCGGAACGGTTCCGTCAGCTATTGCCGTATATCGAGTTGTCTATAGAACCGCCACTGGCAGAGGTGAGCAGCCTAACACCTGTCGGCGGGATGGAATGGATCGTGTCAGCGATTAATTCGCAACCGGAATAAACCAAAGAGACTTTCTTATCTTGAGGTAAGCAGATGAACCACGTGGGCGTTGCGATCATGTTGGTGACTTGGGGAACGTTCTGTTCCAATCTCCTTGCCGACCAGGCTGCTGACGAGGCGGCAATCCGACAAGCAGTCGAGCAATACGTTGTGGCGTACAATCGCTCCGATGCGAAAGCAGTGGCGGCAATGTGGTCGCCGGAAGCTGTTTATACGAATCGCCAAACCGGACAGCAGGTCAGCGGTCGACAGGCGATCGAGCAGCAATTTGCCGCGATTTTCGCCGCGAACAAGGACTCCAAGCTGGCAGCCAGTACGAATTCGGTAGAGTTCATCTCGCCTGGGGTCGCTGTGGAGTTTGGGACCGCTACGATCGTGACGCCTGAGCAAGATTCCGAAGAGTCGGGCTACACCGCCGTGTACGTTAAGCGCGACGGTGCGTGGCTGCTTGACGGCATCACCGAGGAGGACATCCCGGTCGTCCAGTCTAATTATGAGCATCTCAAGGATTTGGAATGGATGATCGGCACCTGGGTCGACCAAGATGACCAATCAACCGTTGAAACGACTTGCGAATGGACGAAGAACCGCAACTTCATCACCCGGATGTTCTCTGTGACGGTCCGCGATCGAATCGAAGCCTCCGGGATGCAGATCGTTGGCTGGGATCCAGCGACGAAGCAGATTCGCTCGTGGGTCTTTGATTCCGATGGTGGATTCGGCGAGGGGACGTGGAGCAAGAAGAATCAAGCTTGGCACATTCAGGCTACCGGCACGACACCGGACGGTAGTAAATCGTCGTCAGTCAATATTATCAAACCGATCGATAGCGACACGTTCACGTGGCAATCAATCCATCGGATCGCCGCTGGCGCACTGCTTCCGAACGTGGCTGAATTTGTGGTGGTTCGCCAGACGGCCAGCGAGTAGTCATGGCGGATAAATTGACTCTGCCCGCTCAACTTTTCATCAATCGATCGCTATTGCTTTCTCATCAGTCCATCGAAAACACGAAATTACCCAGTACACGGGAGATGGTGTCATGAAGCGTACTCAAGTGATGTTAGCTCTGCTTGCCATCTTCCTGCTGACGACCGCCGATGCGTTCGCTCGTGGCGGCCGTGGTGGTGGCGGCGGCGGTGGAATGAGCCGAGGGGGTGGAGGTGGTGGCATGAGCCGAGGCGGAGGTGGTTTTAGCGGCGGTGGCGGGGGAGGTTACTCCCGGCCATCGGTAAGCCGTACACCTGCCGTAAGCCGCCCGACCTCTCGGCCATCAATGCCCAGTGCCTCACGTCCCAGTGTGTCACGCCCTAGTACCTCACGTCCCGGGGTCTCGCCACCTAACATTGGTACACGCCCTGGCACAGGAGTTGGGGCTGGCACACGTCCTGGCGTGGGAACTCGTCCGAGTACGGGCGTTGGACAGCGACCAAGCTCAGGTGATTTAGGAAGATTTTTAGACATCAGCCCCCCATCCGGTGCCCGTCCCGGCACCTTGCCTTCGAGGCCTTCGAATAACTTGCCAGGCAATGTGGCAGGTGGAATCGCGGGTGGCGTGGCTGGCGCCGCGGCGGCCGATTTTCTGCGAGACTCAGGGGCGCGACCGGGAACGCTACCCGCTGATCGCCCCGGCGTAGGCGATCGCCCCGGTGTTGGTGAGCGCCCCGGTGTTGGTGAGCGACCCGGTGTTGGTGAGCGACCCGCGGTTGCTGATCGACCGGGTATTGGCGAACGGCCGGGCGTTGGTGAGCGGCCTGGTTTGGCTGATCGACCATTGGCAGAAAACCGACCGGATCGAATCGAGAATCGGGGAGAGCGTCAAGATGTTCGCAACGATCGCCGCGATGAAATCCGGCAACACTGCAACGATACTCCCATTCGCGACTTCTGGTCCGATCACCCTTTGTGGGGTGCATGGGCGATCACACGCCCGTATCGCTGGGCGGCGTGGGGCGGCGTCACCGGTTGGGTCGATTATGGTTGGACCGAACCGATGAGCTACGACTACGGCGAAAACGTGTATTACGAAGATGGCTCGGTCTACTATGGCGATCAGCCGGTCGCCACGGAAGAGGAATACGCCGCTCAGGCCGAAGCCATTGCGGCCAGCGCACCGGAAGCGCCAGCGGAGCAAGGGGAGTGGATGCCGTTGGGCGTGTTCGCACTCACTCAAGATGGCCAGGCATCTGGTCCGGAGCCGACCATGTTCCTGCAGATGGTGATCAGCAAGCAGGGCGTCTTGGCGGGGACATTCAACAATACGGCGACCAATTCCACGCAGACGATCGAAGGCATGGTTGACAAAGCGTCGCAGAGAGCGGCCTGGAACATCGTTGGCAAGACTCGACCGATCATGGAGACCGGCGTTTTTAGTCTCACCCAGGACTCCGCGCCCACCCTAATCCATTTCGAGGATGGCACTACCCAGCAGTGGCTGATGGTCCGACTGGACGATCCGCAAGGCGAACAGAAGTAATGAAGAAGGTTCATCAAATGACGGAACGATTTTCCGCAATGCTGTTGGTGTTTTCGTTGGCGGTGCTGTCGTGTGGATGCGAAAAGCCCGAGTCCGTGAGTGAACCGGTCCGGCCGGTTCGCACGATCAAGCTGGGAGACTTGAAGGCCTTTAGTGGTCGTGAGTTTCCAGGTCGGGCCGCGGCACGCGTCGAGGTTGATCTCTCGTTTCAAGTTTCCGGGCCCATTATCTCACTGCCGGTCGATGTCGGTACGACGGTGAAGAAGGGTGATGTGATCGCGGCGATTGATCCGCGGGATTTCGACACAGCGCTAGCCGGAGTGCTCGGCAGCATGGAGCGCGCTAAGGCGAACCTCCTCGCGATGGAACGAGGGGCGCGTCCGGAGGAAATCGAGCAATTGGAAGCGGTGGTGGAACAAGCCGAGGCTTCTTACGAACAGGCACTCGCGCAGTACGATCGTAATGCGAAATTACTGGAAAAAGATGCCGTATCGAAAGCCGATTATGAAATCTCGCTAGCCCGCAGGGATCGGACCAGCGCGGAGGTTCGGAGCGCTAAGGAGGCACTCAACATCGGCATGGCCGGTGCTCGCTCGGAAGACTTGGAAGCGAAGCGATCGGAGATCCGCTCGCTCGAAGCCTCGGTAGCCGCCGCTAGGAATCAGCTGGACTACGCAACGCTCGTGGCACCCTTCGATGGTGAGATCGCGGCGCGATACGTAAATAATTTCCAAACTGTTCAGGCCAAACAGCCGATCGTACGATTGCTGGATGTCTCCGTGATTGAAGTCACCATCCAGATTCCGGAAAGCCTCATTGGGCTAGTGCCGCAAGTGAAGAAGGTTGCGTGCCACTTTGATGCTTTGCCCGAGGGTGAATTCTACGGCCGGGTTACTAAGATCGGCCGCGAGGCTTCGCTCACCACGCGTACCTATCCGGTCACGATCGAGATCGATCAACCGGAGAATAATCGCGTTTTGCCCGGCATGGCGGCGATGGTCCGCAATCATGTGGATGAGGGGGAAACCCCAACCGCCGAAAGCCTCGTCGTTCCGCCGAGTTCTGTGTTCACCGCCGAGGACGGATCGGAAACCTATCTCTGGGTGGTTGATGCGGGGAGTAGTAAGGTCGCTCGGCGAGCAGTGAAAACCGGCACTCTGTCTCCTCTCGGACTGACCATCCTTGATGGAGTTGAGTCCGGCGAGATCGTCGTTACTTCCGGCGCGAACACACTCCGCGAAGGCCAAGAGGTCAGGTTGTTGTGAGCTCGCTATGCAGTGCTTGTAGGCCTGTCTGAAACGTAAACGCGAAGTAACGCCCTCACGAAAAACCGACGAGTCATTAATGAATCTGGTTTCCATCGCTATCGAGAATCGCGCAATTACCTACTTTAGCATTGGTCTGATCCTGGTAGGTGGCATCTTCTGTTACTTCCAACTTGGCCAATTGGAAGACCCCGAATTCTCGGTCAAGACGGCGGTCATTACGACGACTTATCCCGGGGCGAGTGCTCGACAGGTAGAACTCGAAGTCACGGACCGGTTAGAAACCAAGCTTCAGGAAATGACGGAGCTCAAGAACATCTACTCGAACTCCCGGCCTGGGCTTTCGATCATCAAGGTCGACATCAAGAGCAACTACTGGTCCGATCGGCTGCCGCAGGTTTGGGATGTGCTGCGAAAGAAGGTGGCCGACGTGGAAGCAACGCTGCCGCCGGGTGCTGGTCAGCCGAAGGTTGGCGACGATTTCGGCTACGTGTTCGGCTTCTTGCTGGCTGTTAGCAGCGACGGATATAGCTATGCCGAACTTGAGCGCTACGTTAAGGACATGCGGAAGGAGTTGAGCGTTGTTAAGGGGGTTGCACGTGTCGACCTGTGGGGTGTTCAGGATAAACGGATTTACCTCGAAGTCTCCTCGGCTCAACTGGCCGAACTGAACGTCACGCCCGAAAAAATCATCCAAACATTGCAGTCGCAAAATCTGGTTGTGGATGCCGGCCAAATCGATTACCAGACACAGCGGCTGCGAGTTGCTCCTACAGGTGAATTCCGCACACCGGAAGATATCGGCGACCTCGCGCTGACCAGCGTCGTCGATGGTCGGGACGAGATCATCCGGATCCGCGATATTGCCACTGTCAACGTTGGCTATGTTGACCCACCCAACCACTTTCTACGGCATAACAACCGTCAGGCAATTACCCTGGCGCTGGCTCCGGCCGCAGGGGAGAACGTGGTCGCGGTGGGGCAGAGAATCGACGCGCGGATAAATGAACTGCTGGCCGATCTTCCTGTCGGGATCACCGTGGAACGAATCTCTTGGCAGTCGGATCAGGTAAGCGAGTCAATCCGGGCGTTCATGATCAGCCTGATTGAGGCGGTCGTGATCGTGTTGGCGCTACTTGCGCTGACCATGGGGATCCGACCGGGAATCATCATCGGGATCAGCGGGCTAGTGTTTCCGATCCTCGGCACATTTATCGTGATGGCGATTACTGGGATCGATCTCCACCGGATATCCCTCGGCGCTTTGATCATCGCCATGGGCATGATGGTCGACAACGCGATCGTCGTGACCGACGGTATTATGGTCCGCATCTCGCAAGGCATGGACCGCAAGCAGGCGGCCATCGAAGCCGCCAATGGGCCCTCCATGCCCCTGCTGGGAGCCACCGTGGTGGCCTGCATGGCCTTCTATCCGATCTTCGCTTCCAGCTACGACACGGGCGAGTACGCCGGGAGCCTGTTTACGGTCGTCGCTATTTCTTTGCTACTCAGTTGGGTCTTCTGCCAAACGATTGGGCCGCTGTTATGCATGGCGATGCTGCCGAGCCCCAAACAAGGCGAGGCCATCAATGCCCCTTACCAGAGCAGGTTTTATCAGTCGTTTCGTAGGTTGTTGTCATCCGTCATTCGCTACCGAGTGCTGTTTCTGGCCAGCATGGTCGGATTGCTGGTGGTTTCCATGGTTGGCTTTCGATGGGTACCGAAGTTGTATTTCCCTGATTCCAGTCGCACGCAAGTGATGATTGACTACTGGGCACCAGAAGGGACTCGCATCCAGCAGACCGATGTCGATGTTCAGCGGATTGAGGAATACTTGCGGCAGCACGAAGCGACAAAAACGGTTAGTGCATTCGTTGGTAAAGGACCGCCCCGATTCTACTTGCCCGTGAGCGCGGAGGACCCTTACACTTCCTACGCTCAAATCATTGTCAACACGAAGTCATTCAGCGGAGTTGAACAGCTTCTCGCGGATACTGACGCCTGGGTGAAGGCGAACGTGCCCGAGGCGACTGTTCGCGTTCGCAAGTATGCTGTCGGGGCGTTCGATGATTGGAAGATCGAAGCCCGCTTTAGCGGACCCGCCAACGCGGATCCCGAAACCTTGCGACGCCTGGCCGAAGAGGGAGCAAACATTCTTCGGGATTCGCCCCTGGCGAAAGAAGTCCGCGTGAATTGGCGCGAGCGAGTTCTGGCAATTGAGCCCTTGTTTAATGAGGAGCGTGCCCGCTGGGCGGGTGTCACGCGTGAGGACCTGGCGCGTACCATGCGGCGTGCGTCCGACGGAGTCGTCGTTGGGCAATTTCGACAAGAGGACGATCTCATTCCGATCGTTGCTCGCAGTGTGGAAGCGGAGCGATTAAAGGCGGCGACATCGCTCGGTGAATTGCAGATCACGCCCAAACTCTCGACCCATGCCGTCCCCGCTTCGCAAGTGATCGATGGGATCGAAACCAACTGGGAAGATCCCATCATTTGGCGTTGGGACCGCCGCCGGGCAATCACTGTCCAGTGTTCGCCCAACGACGTCACCGCGCCGACATTGCGCGACGCGGTGCTGGAGCAATTCAATGCCATCGAACTGCCCCCTGGCTACCGGTTGGATTGGGATGGCGAATACTGGAGCGCCAAGCAATCGCAGGATGCCCTTGTGCCTGGAATCGTACCGGCATTGGTTGTCATGCTGTTTATCTTGGTACTCCTGTTCAACGGCTTTCGTCCGATGTTGATTTGCATCGGCGTCATCCCCTTTGTGTTGATCGGCATCACCAGTGGATTGCTGTTGACGCAAACGCCGTTCGGCTTCATCGCCCTCCTCGGCGCAATGAGCCTTTCGGGCATGATGATCAAGAATGTCGTCGTGCTGCTGGATGAGGTAAACGCCAATCTTGCCAAAGGCATGGTTCCCTATAACGCGGTGGTAGAGGCAGCCGTCTCGCGTTTGAACCCCGTGGTGAACGCGGCCGGAACGACGGTGCTTGGTGTGTTGCCGATGCTTCAGGACGTGTTCTGGGTCGCGCTGGCGGTCACGATCTTTTTTGGACTGATCGTCGGTACATTACTCACGATGGTGATGGTGCCCGCGCTGTACGCGTTGCTCTATGGTATCTCTGCACCGCAAGCTCAGGGGGTATCCGATGACGTCTGAGTTGCAGCAGTTGATCCGCTACACGCGGATCCAGGAAATCGTGGGAGACGTAATTCGATTGCAGGCGTCGAACGTCGCACTGGGTGACATGGCGGAAGTCGAGAATACCAACGGCGAGATTTCGCTCGCTCGTATCATCGGCCTGGATCGCAATATTGTCAGCCTCCAGGTTTTCGCTGGTGGAAAAGGACTTTCGACCGACGCCACGGTCAGGTTTATGGGCAAACCACTGGATGTCGTGTATTCGCCAAACATCCTGGGCCGGATCTTTCGAGGCTCGGGGGAACCTATGGACGGTGGGCCGGATTTATCCGCCGATCCGCGGGTCCGCGTTGGGGGGCCAACCGTGAATCCAGTCATGCGGGTCATGCCGACAAAGATGATCGAGACCCGGGTCCCCATGATCGACCTGTTCAATTGCCTCGTCGAGAGCCAAAAGATTCCGATCTTTTCCGTTGCGGGGGAACCGCACAGCGAGTTGCTCGCGCGGATCGGTTTTCAGGCCGATGCCGATGTGCTCGTGTTTGGCGGCCTGGGACTGATCTTCGACGACAACAATTTTTTCCGGACGGCGTTTGAAGAGAATGGTGTCTTTGCCCGGACGGTGATGTTTGTGAACCAGGCGTCCGATCCGCTCGTCGAGCGACTGCTGGTACCGGATATGGCGCTCGCGGTCGCTGAAAAGTTTGCGGTTGAACAAGGTAAGCGGGTCCTCGTTTTATTGACCGACATGACGGCGTATGCGGACGCCATGAAAGAGATCGGCGTCGCCCAAGAGCGTATTCCGGCAGTCCGCGGGTACATGGGCGATCTCTATACTCAACTCGCTCAACGGTACGAGAAGGCATGCGACTTCAAGGGAGCTGGTTCGGTGACGATTCTCACGGTAACAACCATGCCGGGCGATGACGTTACCCATCCCGTGCCCGATAACACGGGATACATCACCGAAGGGCAATTCTACTTGCACGGCGGCATCATTGACCCCTTCGGTTCCCTTTCGCGACTAAAGCAACATGTCGTTGGGAAGTCGACGCGCGAAGACCACTCGCAAATTATGAATACCATGATTCGCTTCTATTCCGAAGCGGTCGAAGCTCAGCGGAAGCAGGCAATGGCATTCGAACTATCGCCATTCGATCTCAAGTTGTTGATGTTTGGCGAGCGGTTCCGCGAGCGTTTTATGGACATTCGCGTTTCAATGCGAGTGATCGAGGCATTGGACCTGTGCTGGAAGACGCTGGCCGAATGTTTTGATCCGCAAGAATTGCTGATGAAGCAACACCTTATCGATAAGTATTTTCCCAAGCCAAAGGTCTGATATCGCGTCCCCAAAGCTAGGTGGCTAGGGCTCGCGCAGAGCATCGCATGGCAAAACTTCGTCTCAGTAAAAACTCGCTTCAGCAACAGCAGCAGCAACTTAAGCTGTACCGCAAGTTATTGCCCTCGCTGGATTTGAAACGTCGACAACTTACAGTCGAAGCGCAGAAGGCGCGAGCTGAACACAGGGCAGGCATCACGGCAGCCGATTCGCTCGAAGGCCATATTGGGAATGAATTGCCGATGCTCGCTGATGAAGAACTCGATTTTAGCGGGTTAGTTGAAATGAAGGGATACCGCCTGGGTGAGGAGAATGTTGTGGGTACGCGTCTACCGATTCTCGAACATGTTGAATTTACGGTCGCGGATTACTCGCGACTAGCCACACCGGCCTGGCTCGATCTTATCGTCCTGCGGCTAAAGGATGCCGCTGAAGCCCGCGTTCGGGCTCGGATCGCCGGCCAGCGGGTGCAGATCCTAGACCAGGCGGTGCGGCGGATCACCCAGCGGGTCAACCTGTTTGAAAAGATATTGATTCCAACGGCGTCGAAGAACATCCAGCGGATTCGAATCTACTTGGGTGACGCGGAACGGGCAGCGGTCGTTACCTCGAAGCTTGCCAAAGTGAAGCAGCAGCAGGCCGGCACGTGGGATATTGAGGAGATCGGGGAATGAGCATCGTCCCCTTAGTACGAGCGACTTTCATCGGCTTGAGCAACGACAAGGAACGTCTGCTCGACGATCTGCATCGATTTGGCTGCCTCGAAATCATCCCGCTAGGTAAAGGCGGGAACACAAACGCCGGTGGACCATCGAGCCAAGCTCGCGAAGCGCTGAAGTTTCTACTGAGTGCACCGCAACGTCGGCATCCCGTCAGCGACCAAAGTCTGTTTGACGCGGAAAAGGTCGAAAGGCAATCGCTCGAACTGCAATCAAACATTCAATCCATGGAGGCGGAGCGTGACGACCTGCTGCAAAGGTACGCGGCGGCCCGACCCTTTGGCGAATTTCACTTCGCGCCGCCCGAGCAAATGGGTGGTCAACGGCTGTGGTTTTACGTAGTGCCACATAAGGAAATGGCCAAGCTGAGTTCCGCGCGACGGCCCGATGGCACAAAAGATGATCTGGTTTGGGAGTGCGTGGCCCGCGATGCTCGATTCTGCTATGTCGTTGTCGTGTCGCAACACGAACCTGAAAACATGCCTGTTCCAAGATCGAAGATCGGGGCCCGTTCGCCACTGGATTTGGCGCGACGCCTCGAAGAATTGGAATTGGCGATTGAAGACGCGCAGGCGGAACGGTCCTATTTGACGCGTTGGTCCCTGCTGTTCGCAAAGAATTTGGGTGAACTGGAGGACGCCGCGGCTCGGGTCAGCGCGGCCGGGCAGACTTGCGATACGAATCTGGTGTTCGCGCTCGAAGCCTGGGCGCCGCAAGAGCGGGCAGAGGAATTGCTCGCCTACGCTCGGGAAAAGGGATATGTCCTTGAGTGCCGCCCGCCGGTTGCCCTGGAATCGCCTCCCACCCTGATGCGTAACGCGCCACGCGTTGAAGCGGGTGAAGACCTCGTCAATTTTTACATGACCCCTGGCTACTGGACGTGGGATCCCTCGGCAGTCGTGCTCGTGTCTTTCGCCATCTTTTTCGCCATGATCATGGCCGATGCCGGATACGCGGCTTTGTTGACCGTAACGTTACTGATTTTCTGGCGGCGGCTGGGCCGATCGGAGTCGGGACGCCGCTTTCGCCCAATGCTGGCGATGATTGTTGCCGCATCGCTCGTGTATGGCACGCTGGTTGGCAGTTACTTCGGTATTACTCCGTCTGAGAATTCCCTGCTGAGCCGACTGCATTTGCTCGACATGAACAACTCCAAAATGATGATGGGGCTATCCGTTCTGGTAGGCGGGGCACACATTTTAATGGCGACCCTCATGGATGCTCGACGGCACGCCCTGTGGCGCGATGGACTGGGGTCGATCGGCTGGTTCGTGACTGTCGCTGGGGGACTGCTCGTCGCGTTCGCATCCGCAACTTCGACCATGCCTTGGCTTAAAGTAGTTGGCGGCAGCGCGGTGGTTGCGGGTCTGTTGCTCGTCGTTGGTTACACCGCCCCCCAGGAAAAACCTCTCAAGCGATTGGTGCAGGGGGTGCTGGGATTGACGAAAGTCTCCGCCGTCTTTGGCGATATTTTAAGTTACTTGCGATTGTTTGCATTAGGGCTGGCATCGGCTTCGCTGGCGATCGCATTCAATGACATGGCCGCAGGAATCCGCGGCAGCATGCCCCGTTTCGGTCTCTTGCTGGCACTGCTTGTTCTCTTATTTGGGCACTCTTTGAATTTGCTGTTGTGTATTTCTAGTGGCGTGATTCATGGCCTGCGGCTGAATGTGATCGAGTTTTTCAACTGGGGGCTAAAAGACGAAGGTCGGCGATTTACTCCCTTTCGGCGAAAGGAAGGTTCTCTATGGAATTAACGTTGCTCACGTTGGGTTGGATTGGATTATTCGCGCCATTGGCTCTAGGAGCCATGGGCAGCATGATCGGCTGTTTGCGAGGTGGAATGGCTGCCTGTGGTGCCATGCTAGAAGTGGAAAGCGGATTTGGCCGATTCGTCGGTGTCGCGGCCATGCCTTCATCGCAGACGATTTATGGCATCGTCGTCACGATGGCGTTTCCCACGGTAATTACGCCTGCAAACTCCCCAGGCATCTTTGCCCTAGGGGCTTTATCGGGAGTGGCTCTGATGTTCAGCGCGATGGCGCAGGGATCAGCCTGTGCCGCGGCGATTAACGCTTCCAAAAGCAAGCCGGAAGTGTTTGGCATTTCACTGGCTCCGGCCGCATTGATTGAGGGCTTTGCCGTGTTCGCCTTTGTATTCGCTTTGGTGCTGGCAGGTAGATTGCCGGAATAAAAGACGAGCCGGTACTTCGATAGTAATGGCCACTTCTTACCCAGGTAAAGTGATGGAAGAAAACGCGAAATCGTCCGTCGGAGTACAGGATCTTATCGAACGCATTCGCGATCAAGGCGTTAAGGCCGCGCAGGACGAAGCGGATCGTCTATTAAAGGACGCGCGAAAGCAGGCGTCCGAGATCCTCGCCATGGCAAGGACCGAAAGCGACGATGTCCGGGCCAAGGCACATTCGGAAATCGAGGCTTTCCGCAAGGCGTCGCTCGACGCGTTGCAGTTAGCGGCTCGCGATGTGGTGCTGGAACTAAAGGCTCGCGTGATCGCGCGTTTCGAGGAATTCGTCAAGCGGTTGGTTGTCTCCGCAACGCGAGACGAGCAACTCGTCCGAAATATCGTCCTGGTGCTGGCCGGACGTGCCGCCGAGGAGTTTATCCAGGACAAGGAAATCGAAGTACGAATTTCCCAGGCACTACTGGGTGAAGCTGCCCTGAAAGAGGAGGGAAATCAGGCGATTCTCGCCTTGTCGAGTGACATGTTGCGTGAGGGGATCGAACTGGTACCGGACTACGAAATCGAAGGGGGTGCGCGAGTGCGGCTGGTGAAGGACAAATTAGAAATCGATCTGTCCGACCGGGCCGTCGCACGGATGATTTCGCAGCGAATGGTTCCCCGTTTTCGAGCAATTCTGGAAGGATCGGAATGAACTCGGTCCGCGGTCGGGGCGTCCGGCGCGGTATGGCTTGGAGATAACCGAAGTGAGATGCGGCCGGAAACACCGCTATAGCCTGTCATGTATTACGACTTGATCGCCAGTCTGCCGCACTTGCCGCACTTCGATCTCGCAGAACGCTTGCCCATCACTCCACTGCGACTGGAGCAGCGGCTGCGTCTTTTGCGACCAGAGCATGCCGCACAACTGAGCCGTGCGAGTGTGGTGGTCCGCTGGCAGCCTGAGCGAATGACAACATATTCCGACGCCTCGCTAGTCGCCGAGTACGCGCGGTTGCTTGACTCGCGCCTCGATCCACCGCTGCATGACTACGTAACCTTTCGTATCACTCAACAGACGCTATTGGCGGCACTTCGACGAAAACGGGACGGCTTCGGATTTCCGCCAGATTCGAGATCGTGGGGAGTCGGGCCATACGTTCATCAGCTTCGCAACCACTGGGATGCTCCGTATTTTGGGCTGGAATATCGATACCCTTGGCTACCACTGGTGAGCGAGCGTTTATCGTCGGGCGATGCGATCGGACTGGAACGATTGCTGATGGATCTCAACTGGAAATGGCTGAGCCGCACCGCCGAGTTATCGATGTTCGGGTTCGCTTCGGTCGTCGCGTTTGTTTGCAAGTGGAACATGCTTAAGGCATGGCTGAGATATGATGCCGATCGGGCAAAACTCAGATTTACAGAATTAGTCGACAAGGTGACCCATGTCGAATTCGCTTAACGGAAAGAGCCCGACCCGGGTGGCAACCGTCGTTCAAGTTCGCGAGAGTCTGGTTTTGATCCAGATGGACGAACAGGCGGCGGTGAAGAAAAACGAGGTAGGCTATGTCTGCGCCGGCGACGAGCGACTGAAGGCTGAAGTGCTCCGCATTCGTGGAAGAACCGCGGATATGCAAGTCTTCGAGGATACCAACGGTGTCCGTGTAGGAGACCGTGTGGAGATGACTGACGAAATGCTCTCGGCGACGCTCGGCCCAGGTCTGCTGGGACGCGTATTCGACGGGTTGCAGAGTCCGCTGCACACCCTCGCGAACCAATTCGGATTTTTCCTGCCCCGCGGCGCAATTGTTCCGGTCCTCGACATGGAGCAGAAGTGGAATTTTACTCCCAGCGCACAAGTCGGCGATCATTTGCCGCCTGGTGGATTATTGGGCACGGTGCCCGAGGGGGCCTTCACCCACAAGATTATGACACCGTTCGGCGATCCGGAACCGTCCAAAGTCACCTGGATCGGAAAAGGGAGTTTTACCCTTCAAGATCCCATTGCCCGCATCGAAGTTAAGGGCGTTGAACGGGAACTGACGATGGTCCAACGATGGCCCGTCCGTCAACCACTTCCCGCGTCGCTGCTGCGCCGCCGATATGCCGAGCGCCTTTACTCTCAGGAACCGCTCACAACCGGCACTCGGATCATAGATACTTTTTTCCCAATCGCCCTGGGAGGGACCGGCTGTATTCCCGGACCATTCGGCGCGGGAAAGACCGTTCTGCAAAGCACGATCGCTCGTTATTCGACGGTCGATGTTGTTGTTGTTGTTGCCTGTGGTGAACGAGCGGGAGAAGTGGTTGAGACACTTACGCTGTACCCGGAAACGAAGGATCCTCGTACTGGCGGAACCTTGATGGACCGAACCATCATTATCTGTAACACCTCTTCGATGCCTGTGGCGGCTCGGGAAGCATCGATTTACATGGGGATTACCTTGGCGGAGTACTACCGTCAAATGGGCCTGAATGTGCTATTGATTGCCGATTCCACGTCACGCTGGGCACAAGCTATGCGCGAGACGTCCGGACGAATGGAGGAAATCCCCGGCGAAGAAGCATTTCCGGCCTACCTCGATTCGTCGATCAAAAGCGTTTACGAACGTGCGGGCGTCATTCGCAGCTCCGACGGGTCGCAGGGAAGCCTCACCATGATCGGCACCGTATCGCCCGCCGGTGGCAATTTCGAGGAACCGGTTACCCAGTCGACGCTCGGTACGGTCAAGACGTTTCTCGGGCTGTCCTACGACCGGGCCTACAAGCGTTTCTACCCAGCCATCGATCCGCTGGTGTCGTGGTCACGCTACTGGGATCAGCTTACCCCGTGGCTCAGCAAAAATCTCGATGCCAACTGGACCCGCGACATCAAGCGATTGCACACGCTGTTGCAGAAGGGCGATTCCATCAATCAGATGATGCAAGTGACAGGCGAGGAAGGTATCACGCTGGAAGACTATGTAACTTGGCAGAAGTCCGTGCTGGTTGACATGGCGTATTTGCAACAGGACGCATTCGATGAGGTCGACGCCTGCATGTCGCGCGAGCGACAACTTGAGAGCCTGCGACTCCTCAAGAGTTTAGTCGATCCCGACTACTGCTTCACAAACCGCGACGACGCCCGTGAATTCTTCACCAAGATAATCGGCCTATACAAGAACTGGAATTACAGTCCGCCCAATTCACCTGACTACCAGAAATTCAAACAGGATATCGAGACCGCGACACAACAACAACTAGCCTCTTAACTGAAACGATGTCTGGGCATTACCTCGACGTCGCGGCTTTTTCGATCATTTTAAAAGTTCGGATGCCAGAGACAAATCATGTCGACGGGCCTGCATGCCGTGGCTCCGACTGTTGGCAATGTGAGGTTCGGCCGGTTCACGGCCTGCTCCTCGCGACTTATTGAGAACGCGAAAACCGAAGGTGCGTTCATGCCTTGCCTTGGCATCGAATCCGTAACGGTGTCCGAAGTATGGCCGCTTTTCCTCAATGAAAATACGATCTGATAGTTGCCCAATCAAGTCCTCGTGGCGGCCTCAAGGCTGAGCAAGCAATCGACGAGTTGATTGGCCAACACCGCGATCTCTGACTGTACGAGTCGGCCACTGAAATCGCGCACTATTCACAGCCTTACAACCAGCAGGAACAAAGATTATGAAATCCAAGGCGGACAAATCAGGAAAAGTGGACCGTGCTCGTAAAGCGAAGCCAACTAGTGAAGTCGAGAGCGATTACGCCAGTCACCTAACCCATGACAATGTCGTTTCTCTGCGCCAAGCCAGTCAGCGTGAACGTTTCGATGCAATCGCTCGGTCATTGCGTGATCGACTAGCTCAACGGTGGCTCCTCACCCAGGAGACCCACGAACGGGAAAATCCAAAACGGGTGTATTATTTATCGATGGAGTTTTTGATCGGACGAACGCTGGTCAACAACATCATGAATCTAGGTGCCGAACCGATCGTTCAAGATTGGCTAAGCTCCGATGAGGGTCACGACTGGCGGCAGATGGTCGAATCGGAACCAGACGCTGGCCTGGGCAACGGAGGCCTGGGACGTTTGGCGGCGTGTTTCATTGACTCACTTGCGACGCTGCAGATTCCGGCGATGGGCTACGGGCTCCGATATGAGTATGGAATTTTTCGGCAAACGCTTGAGAATGGCTACCAGGTAGAACAACCGGATCATTGGCTCGTGCAGGCCGACCCCTGGGAATTGGCACGCCCGCGAGAAACGATTCAGATTCCGCTAGGCTGCTCTTTCCGCTTGGAGAACGGAGTGCTCCGCGCCGTTCCAGGTCACGCTTCGCATCTACTGGGTGTGCCGTACGACCGCCCCGTAGTCGGCGATGGTGGGAACACGGTAAATACATTGCGGTTGTGGGGCGCGGCGTCGCCAGACTACTTCGACTTTGGGGAATTTAGCACCGGCGACTTTGTCGGCGCGATTGTCGATCGTGTCGTCGCCGAAACGGTTACCCGCGTTCTTTACCCCGATGATTCGACATCGGCCGGCCTGGCGCTGCGTTTCGTGCAGGAGTATTTTCTTGTGAGTTGCTCGCTGGCCGACATGGTGGCCCGGTTTCGGTCAACCAACGACGAGTGGCGGGATTTGCCCGACAAGGTTGCGATTCAGTTAAACGATACCCACCCGGCGATGGCGGTCGGGGAGTTGATGCGGATTCTCCTGGATCAAGCGGGTCTCGAGTGGGACGACGCCTGGGATCTCACCGTTCGGACACTCGCCTACACCAACCATACTCTATTGCCGGAAGCACTGGAGAAATGGCCGATCCGGTTATTCGAGCTGGTGTGCCCTCGTCTCTTGGAGATCATCTACGAGATCAACCGCCGGTTTCTTGACGACGTGGCCCAGCGATTTTCCGGAGACAAGGACCGCGTGATGCGAATGAGTATTGTTGAAGAATCTCAACCACGGCAAGTTCGCATGGCGAATCTTGCCATTGTCGGCACCCATAGCATCAACGGTGTGGCCAAAATTCATTCCGATCTGCTTCGCACACGTGTGGTGAACGATTTCGCGGAGATGTTCCCTGAGCGATTCAATAACAAGACCAACGGCGTAACGCCCCGACGCTGGCTGCGAGCGGCCAATCCGGAACTCGCGGCGTTGATTACCGAGGCGATTGGCGATGGCTGGATAACAGATCTCGATGCGCTCCGGAAACTGCTGCCGTTGGCGGAGGACACCTTATTTCGGGATCGTTTCCAACAAACCAAGCAATCGGCAAAAGAGCGATTTGCCACTTGGCTGCATGCGACGACCGGTCAAGTTGTCAATACTGCAACAATCTTTGACAGCCAGATAAAACGCATTCACGAATACAAGCGACAGCTCCTCAATATTCTCCACGTGATCATGCTCTACAACCGGGTGAAGGCAAATCCAGAGGAACCCATTCCCGCACGCACTTTCTTCTTCGCTGGCAAGGCCGCTCCTGCGTATCACTTGGCCAAGTTGATCATCAAGCTGATCAATAACGTAGGCGAAGTGATCGACAACGATCCGCTAATTCGCGGCCGCATCAAAGTCGTGTTCGTGCCAAACTACAACGTGTCACTTGCCGAACGGCTGATCCCGGCCAGCGACGTGTCCGAACAAATATCGACCGCCGGATTTGAGGCCAGTGGCACGGGCAACATGAAGTTCATGATGAATGGTGCACTGACGATCGGCACGCGGGACGGGGCGACGATCGAAATGGCCGAAGAAGCGGGTGAGGAGAACTTCTTCCTGTTTGGGCTGACCGCCGAACAAGTCGCCAACGCTCGCGGTTGGTACAAGCCGCAGTGGCACTATGAAAACGAACCGGAAATCCGCGACTCGCTGGACTTGATTTTCAACGATCACTTTAGTGACGACTAGCCCGGCATTTTCGCGCCAATCCGCCAGACACTGCTCGATCGGGGCGACTATTTCATGCATTTGGCCGATCTGACCTCGTATTCCCAGACGCAGCAGCGACTGGGCGATTTGTATTCCGATTCGACTGCCTGGTGCCGTATGGCGATTATTAATGTTGCGTGCTCTGGGAAATTTTCTAGCGACCGCACGATCTCTGAGTATGCCGCCGATATCTGGAAGGTCCAACTCTGCCCTGTTGAATAGGGCATTTTTTTTGATCCTTTTACGACTGCTGCTATTTCGCTTTGTTGCAAATCCTGATTTCCGTCCAGTGGGGGCTGGCCTAAAACTGCGCGGCCGCCGCAGAGATGGCACGATGTTTCATGTCGAAATTAGTTTGAGCCCCGTATCCACGGAACAAGGTGTTTTAATATCGCCCGCGGTGCGAGACATCAGCGGACGCGTTCAACAAAGATAGGAATCTCCACATGTCCAAGAAAGTAAGCCCAGATCAAGCACCCTCTAAGATGAAGGGCAAGCAGTACGAGAAGGAGTTGAACCGACTTCAAGCGGAGCTGTGCGAACTACAGGAATGGGTAAAGCACAAGGGACTCCGGGTGATCATCGTCTTTGAAGGAAGAGACGCCGCCGGCAAGGGAGGCACTATCCGTGCAATCACCGAACGAGTCAGCTCCCGCGTATTTCGTGTCGTGGCACTACCGGCCCCATCCGACCGAGAAAAATCGCAGATGTACTTCCAGCGATACATGCCTTATTTTCCCGCTGCGGGTGAAGTCGTCATCTTCGATCGCAGTTGGTACAACCGCGCCGGGGTCGAATATGTCATGGGTTTCTGTAAGCCACAACAACACAAGAAGTTTCTTGAGAGATGCCCACTGATCGAACAGTATATTGTCGATTCGGGCATCTTGCTTATTAAGGTCTGGCTGGAGGTCAGTGACGACGAGCAAAAGCGGCGATTCGAACAAAGGATCGATGACCCCTTGCGGCAATGGAAGCTGAGTCCGATTGATCTTCCCTCGCGAAGCAAGTGGTATGAATACTCGAGGGCTCGCGACATGATGCTCGATGCGACTGACGTCGAACATGCTCCCTGGTACATCTTGCGGTCCGATGACAAACGTCGCGCTCGGCTGAATTGTCTCGCACATTTGCTCCGGACGATTCCTTACAAATCATTGCCCCGAAAAAGCATCAAGCTTCCCAAGCGATCGAATAAGGGTGAATACGACGATCAAGCCTCAATCGCGAAGCGCCGTTTCATTTCAGAGAGCTATTAAAAATGCCTAGCGTTGACGCGTGGCACTTTTTGTCGGTGACTATCTAGAATTGAGTTCATCCCGTGGAACACCTCGATGCTTCCAAATCTGCAACATAAAATTAAGGATCTCGACTCGCGCTTGATCGAGCTAGTCAAGCCAATTCAGGTCCTCAAGTTCTTGAACTGGCCCGATACCCTTGAGGAAACTTTCGGTCCCGCTCATCAAGCGTCTTGCTTCCTATGCGGTCCGCGATTTCATCACTACTGACGCTGTCCAGTCAAGATCGGCTTGAGAACTTTTCAGCAACCCCTGAACTCGCTGGTCGACTATGCCAGGGGGGACCTCAGAATGCCCTTCACGACCCGTCCATGGACATCGGTGAGGCGGAAGTCGCGGCCGGAATGGCGATAGGTAAGGCGCTGGTGGTCGAGCCCCATGAGGTGCAAAATCGTCGCGTGCAGATCGTGTACGTGGACCTTATTCTCGACAGCAAAATAGCCGTAGTCGTCCGTCGCGCCGTAGACGGTTCCACCTCGGATGCCCCCACCGGCCAACCACATAGTGAACCCGAATGGGTTGTGATCGCGGCCCCCTTTGGTTTCGGCACTAGGCGTGCGCCCGAATTCGCCACCCCAGACAACCAAGGTCTCGTCGAGCAGACCGCGACTTTTCAGGTCGCTCAACAACCCGGCCACGGCGCGATCCGTTGCCGCCGCGTTCTGGCGATGTCCTTTTTCAAGATTAGTGTGCTGATCCCATCGATTGTTGCCGGTATCGGGGGGCGTGACCTGGATGAATCGCACGCCCCGCTCGACCAGGCGACGGGCCAGAAGGCAGGCCCGACCGTAGGTCTCGGTCTCGGGTCGATCCATGCCATACAGTTTTTGCGTGGCGACCGACTCGGCGGATAGGTTGGTGAGGTCCGGCACGGCCGTCTGCATGCGGAACGCGAGTTCATAATTTGCGACGGCCGCATCCAGGGCGGTACTTGAGCCGAAATGGTCCAGCTCGTAGCGGTCGAGCTGCCGGATCAAATCGAGCTTTTGACGCTGGAGGTCCGGCTTCTCTTCACGGGGCCTGACATCCGAAATCGGCTGGGGTAAATTCCCCTTGAAGATTGTGCCTTGATAGCTGGCCGGGAGAAATCCACTCCCAAAATTATTGGTCCCGCCGGACGGAATAATTCCGCAGTCGATTACCACGTAACCCGGTAACTCTTCCGACTCGCTTCCCAGACCATAGGTCAGCCACGAACCGAGGCTGGGTCGTCCCGGCAGGTTGTGCCCGGTGTGCTGAAAATAGCATGCCGAGGAGTGGTTGGAGAACTCGTGATGGACCGACCGCACAATCGCCATGTCGTCCACCATCCGGGCCGTCTCGGGGAACAACTCGCTGACCGAAGCACCGGACTGTCCATGTTGCCGAAACCGGAACGGCGAAGCCAGGACTTTCCCGCTATTGGGAAAGGTACTCGTGACGCTCAAGGGAATCGGCTGACCGTCTTCCTTTTGTAAACGGGGTTTGGGATCGAAGGTATCCACCTGGCTTGGTCCGCCATCCATGAACAGAAAAATGATCGACTTGGCCTGGGGAGTCCGATGAGGTTCAGGCAGGGTCAACGACGAATCCGCCGGTTCGGCCAAAGCGGATTCGCGCAAGAGAGCCGAGAGAGCCAGGCCCGCAAACCCATTGGCATAGCGAAACAGGAACTGACGACGACTCTGTTGATGGCCGTCAAGCGGTGGATGGGTATCGGACATCAGTCGCCTCAGCGAACAAAGATAAAAGATTTCAAATTGAAGACCACGTGGGCCACCGCCGACCAAATTTCCTGCTCGGCAAGATCTTGCTCACGTTGGGTTTCGATGAAGACTCGGATTGCCTCTTGCTCGGTCGCGGTGGGTGACCGGGCAATCGCTCGGATAAACATGTCGTCAATTCGCTCGTCGATCGAACGATCCTCCTGGGCCAACCGTTGTCCCCAACGCTGGGCTTGTTGGTGAACGAACTCATTGTTCAACAGCACGAGGGCCTGGTTGGGAACGGCGGTGACATCGCGGCTGCCCACCGTATCGTTGGGTGGTGGAACATCGAAAGCGGCCATCAGTGGCGGGATGAAGTTCCGACGAACCGCTCCGTAGATACTCCGCCGATTGTTACCGTCGACCGGCCCCGACGGAGGCCGATAGCGCGGATACATGTAGGGTGTAAGCTGCGGATTGATCCCTTTGCCGAACAGTGACCGGTCTAAGGTTCCCGCGACCGCCAGGATCGCGTCGCGGATCGACTCGGCATCGAGCCGCCGGACAGGTAAGTGGTGCCAAAGGCGATTGTCGGGATCGACTTGCATCCCTTTTTCCGTCGGCTGATGGGACATTTGATAGGTGTGACTCAGGACCATCAAACGGTGCATTTTCTTGATTGACCAATCGTTCTGAACAAACTGTGCGGCTAGCCAGTCGAGCAGTTCCGGATGGGTCGGAACCTCACCACGAAGTCCGAAATTATCCACCGTTGGCACGAGCCCCACACCGAAGTGATACCCCCACAACCGATTCACGAAGACCCGGGCGGTAAGCGGGTTGTCAGGGTCGGCAATCGCGTGGGCAAGTTCCAGCCGGCCACTGCGGCCTTCCTCGATCGTCAGGCTTCCCAGATCGCCCAGGATCGAAAGAAAGCCCCGCGGAACCGGTTTTCCCAAGTTCGCATGACTCCCCCGGATGTGCAAACGGACGTCACCGAGAGTCGCTCGGGAAGCCTCCCGACGTTCCTGAAATGGAGACCGAATCGGAGTCCATTCGGCCCACCGAGAGTCGCCCGCATCGACACCTGCCAGGGCCTTGGGCCGTTCGCTTTGCTGTTTTGAATCCGCGATACGCCGGCGTTTGGATTCGAGGATCTCCAACTGATCCTCTTCCAGGTCCTCGGCGAACCCAGCATAAGTAAAGGGCGTATCAGGACGATGAAACCAGTTGAGCCACTGTTTATGCGATGGACTGTTGTACCGCTTCGTCGTCACGATCATTTCCATGATCTCTTGGTAACGATCGGCAAGTTCCGCAAAGGAAGTGGGGAGGGGCTCCGTTAAAGCAGCCATGGTGAAAGGGTTGACCGGCTTCCCGCCCGCCGGTGGATTGTCCGCCACGACCTGCTGGATCGTCTCGTGCAGTCGGTCCTCCGGCTCGTTGATGATCTTCAGCCAAGGTCCGAGATTGGCGTTGACCGGAGTATCCCCCTTCCTCAGAAAGACCATCCACTGCCGGAGGATGTCTCGATTCAGCTTCTCGTTCTCGACCCACTCCTCCAACGCCTGCTCGAAGGCCTCGTCTTGCAGATGAATCAATTCCGACGTGGCGCGAAGATAATCCGAGGCCCGCCGGACTTCCCGTAGTCGTGGCTCGTCCACCGCGTCGAACAGCCAATACTTCAGTTCTTCTTCCAGTTGCTTCACCTCCCGGGGAGAAACATCGCCCCGAGACCGCGAAGCGGACATGCCGATATCCGCCAGGACCGACTGGGTGCTATGGAAGATCCCGGCCATGGCGTAATAATCTTCGATCGAGACCGGATCGAATTTATGGTCGTGACATCGGGCACAACCTAGCGTTAGGCCGAGAAAAGCCTTGCCGACCGTATCGACCTGCGAATCGACCTGATCGGCTCGCTGGAGGTGGGGATCGACAGGGTTATGATGTAACTCGCTGAACCACAGCATCCCGGTTCCCATCAGGCTGGCATTGAACCGACCATCGTCCGTGGGACGTGGAGGGAGTTGGTCCCCCGCCAGGTTCTCCAAGATAAATCGGTCGAAAGGGACGTCTTCATTGAAGGCATCGATCAGGTAGTCGCGGTAGCGAAACGCACTCGGTTTATCGATGTCGCGGTTGTGCCCGTTCGTTTCAGCGTAGCGGACCAGATCCATCCAGTGCCGGGCCCATCGTTCGCCATAGTGCGGACTCGCCAGCAGTCGATCCACTACTTTTTCGAAGGCCTCGGGAGAGTCATCCGCCAGAAAGTTGGCGATTTCTTTGGGCGTGGGTGGCAGGCCGATCAAATCGAAGGTCACGCGGCGAATGAGGCTTCGTTTGTCGACCGACGGTGCCGGAACAAGACCGGCTTCCTCTAAGCGGGATAGGATAAAGTAGTCGACCTCTGCTTTGGGCCATGAGGTGTCTTGCACTGCGGGCCTTTTCACCCGCTGGACCGGCTGAAAAGCCCAATGCCGGTTTGCCTGTTGCGCATCGATTCCATCTCCGGGAATTGGCGTTCCCTCGCGGGGATCGGCTGCACCCCGCGTGATCCACTGCTCGAAATCCCGAATCACCTGATCGGAAAGTCGACCATCGGGCGGCATTTGGTAAAGGGAGTCGTCGTATCGCAAAGCCTCGATCAGTAGGCTTTCGTCTATCTTACCGGGCACCACGGCCGCTCCGGAGTCGCCTCCGCCACGGATTCCCTCCCGAGTATCCAAAAGCAGCCCGCCGTGCAGTGTCTCGGCCTCCTCGGAATGGCATTCGTAACAATGAGTCACCAACACGGGACGGATTTTTTTCTCGAAAAAATCCAAGTCCGCCTCGCTCGGCTTCTCGTCGGCTCGGGCGGCGGCCCCTTGCAGTAGGAGCCAGCAGCCCAGTATTAACGTGATGCGTGACATGCAATTGTCTTTAATCATACTTAAGCAGCGAGGGGACGAGATTTTATGTGAGGAAGGTGACTCGTAACTCGTGATGTGCTTCCCGACCGACGATACGACGGCGTTGGGTCAAAATCCACTGCTGATCACTTCTTGACCTTTGCGGGTAGCCAAGGCCTCATAAATATTTCCGTCGATATTCTCGCTGATGAAGCGTGTCGATCCATCGACCATGCTGAATTGCCCCCCGCCCGGGTGCGTGCTGGCAAATGCAAAGTTATCAATGCCGTTCAGCATTCGGTCCGTTGCGTTGCAAGCGGCGACGACTCCGGCGGCTTTGTTCGCTTCATAGGCACCGGCCCAAATTCCGCCCGCGGGACCGGAGCCGCTGCTCCCGCTCCAATTGCGTTCCCCCAGTAAAAATGTATTGGTCGTGCCGTCGACTACATCCCGTAATCTCGTCGGGTTGTTGGGCGATTGGGAAGAAAAGAAGATTCCTTTGGCGTAGAATTTTTTGGCCTGGGCATCCTGCGGTGTCGTCCGCGCGGGAAAGATGTCGTGATGGGCGGTGTTGATGCTGTTGGCTACCCCCATGTTGCCGAGATAGTTCGACTTGGCATGACCATTCCTCCGAGAGTTCAAGTTGCCCATACCCGCGCTATCGTCCGAGGGACAAAGAAACCCATTAAGGATCATTCGGGTCTCGTCCGTTGGGTTCATTGGCATTCTGTTCACGTTGGTATTGATCGCATCATAGAGAGCCGATTGTTCGATTTGAGGCAAAATCAGAGCGCCCCATCCCCAGCCTCCCACCAAGGGATCATCGGCACTCCATACATAGCCGGGAGGAAGACTTTGGACCATATCGTGATACACGTGCAGGGCCAGCCCCAGTTGCTTTAGATTATTTCCGCAGCTCATGCGCCGGGCCGACTCTCGGGCCGACTGAACCGCGGGCAGCAACAGCGAAACCAAGACGCCAATAATGGCAATCACGACCAGTAGTTCGACAAGGGTAAAGCCTGTCTTTGTCTTGAGACACCGGACCATGTTAGCTCTCCTGATTGGAAGTATGAAGGGAAAAGAAAAATGACTTGAAGCGGAAGTGAGGCCGCGAGCGATGCCCCGGGCTATGAAGTTCCCTGGCAAGGCGGGGCGATGGCTGACTTTGGGCGATTCTCATAAGGCGTTTCGCCCTCGTTTTTGGTCAGGACGGTTCGGTATCTCACCCATTCAATCGGTACTCCGACGTCGGCCGCCAGACTCTTGATGCGGTTGAATAATGGGACCTTGCGAGTCGAGCGCAAAGTCATAGGTGTCCGCCGGAATATCGACTTCGAGTGTGCTCTGGATGTTGTATTTGGCGGGGACGGTCTCCGCCTGGTTGGTTTCAATTCCGGAATCCGGGTCGGCCAACCGGTAGGTGCTAATCCTGATGGTCTGCTTTCCCGGGAGGACACCCGTTCGAGTTCCGGTATAGCGTGCCTCGTATTTTCCGGAGGCATCGGTTTCACCGATGGAAGCACGTCCCTCGTCCGGCTCGAACACCACTCGAGCATTGGCCAGCGGCTGTCCGTCGAGGGTGACGGTGCCTGCGACCGGCTTCAAACTTGGCCCGCTACCTCCACACCCGACCAATCCCATGCCAAGCAATGCCAAGAGGCAACCTCGCGTGACCTGTTTAAGTTGCTGTTTCATCGAGTAACCTCATCGTAAGTCCAGGAAAAACATCGACCGGAGCGATCGTCACCTCGCTGCTTGTCGGCCGCAGGGGCTGTTGCCAGGGGCGAACCGCTGGGGTTATCCAAATAATTCTTCAATTGGGTGCCCACCATCGGTGAGCGGGATCGGCCGGGATTCGGCATACAGTTCGTTCGTATGATCGATTCCCAAGGCGTGGTAAATCGTGGCGTGAAAATCAGGGATCGAAATCGAACGGGACACCGGCTCTTCGGCCAATTCATTGGTCTCTCCGATCACCTGCCCGCTCCGCAAGCCGCCACCCGCCAACACCGCGGTAAAGGCCCGGCTATGATGATTGCGGCCGCCGCCGTTATCGAATCCTCCAGGACGGCCAAACTCGGAGCACACCACCACCAACGTTTTGTCGAGGAGGCGATTCCGCTGGAGGTCGTCCAACAAAGTCGCCAAGGCGGCATCGAGACTTTGAATGAGTAGATGCTGCTTCTCCTGACCATCCTGATGGGTGTCCCACCCGGTGCCATTTACGAAATTCAGATTCGACGTGACTTCGACAAACCGCACGCCCGATTGAACCAGGCGGCGGGCCAGTAAACACCGCTGCCCGAACTCGTCACCATAGGCGTTTCGCAGTTCGCCGGGCTCCTTCTCCAAGCGGAAGACATTCATAAATTCGGGCCCGGAAAGCCGAAAGCCCTGCGAGACTAGCGTGTCGTACTCACCTCGAAGGGGCCGGCTACGGTGGTCGGCCTCGGCACGAACCTGATCGAGCAGACGTCGCCGCCGGTCATAACTTCTGGCCGTGACTCGGCCCGGGGGCGTCAACGACGAGGGGCCATCATCTGTCTTGGTCAAATATAAATAGCCCGCGTCGGCCCCGAGAAAGCCAGGTCCCCGTGAAGGGGTGGGATAACCCATCAGCACGTACCGGGGAACCGCCTCGCCTCCGGGCCCTTTCAGGTGCGCGATCACTGAGCCGATCGAAGGATACTCAATGGTTCCGCTCACGGGTCTTCCCGTATGCATGCGGTTGGTCGCCGCCGCGTGTTCGTCAATGACATCATGCTGCAGGGTCCGAAGCAAGATCGCCTTATCCAACTGCGCGGCGGTCCGGGCCAGATGCTCGCTCACTTGTACATTCGGGATGGCCGTCGGGATGCTGTCGTAGGCGGAACCGGGGTCTTTTCGTCCGTCTTTACTTTTTCGCTTCGGATCGAAGGTATCGATTTGCGCCGCGCCGCCCGGCAGCCACAGCATGATGCAGTGCTCTGCTTTTCCCAGGGGCGCAACGGGCCGGCGGTGGCCCGACTCCTCCGCGGCAAGTGAGCCGACCAGCGCCCCGCTCCCCAACATTGCGGCCCCTATTCCCGCCTGAGCGGTTGACGCTAGGAATTGACGTCGGTACTGAGAGGTCATGCTTTCTCCTACTTCATTGGGGAACGAGCCCTACGGTGCAAAGGCGAACTCCGGCAGGTTAACTAAGGTCCAAACGGCTTCTTCCATCCGAATTCTCCAGTCCGAATCGAGCCGCCGGGTCGGAGGATCTCCGGCCAGGGCCCTCTCCTGATCTTCAAGGGCAGCTTCGTTGGCGTCGGGTCTCAGGTTGTTCGACCAGGATCGGGCGGATCGAGGGATGACCGGTTTCGCGATCGCCTCCGGTCCGGCGACGATCCGTTCCGCATAGCCCGCGGACAGCAAGTCCACGAACAACTCCTGTTCGCGAGAACTCGGAGGACGGGTCAAAACTCGAAAGTACAGCCGCTCAATCAACCTTTCGACCGATTGCTCTTCCAACGCAAGTTCCGTAATTCCACTGCGATCTGACAAATCGATCACATGGTTTGCGGCCGGCCCATGGGCCAGCATCATTGGCATCAGCGGGGTTGTCACCGCTTCGCGGTCGGTGATTGGATCGGGGCGCGACTGACGCCAACCAAATGCGGCGAGCAGGTCGACAATCCCCTGGGCCTTTGGCCAGATGGTCGAAGGACGATCTCGCTCGTTGCTGGTGGCCGCCATTTCCCAGGCCCGGACTGGCTGGCCCAAGGAAACAAAGGCCTCAATCCGCTGCCGACCATCGCGGTCTAAGGTCATTTCCTCACTATCGATTTCCTTGCCGGTTGCCACATGCAACGAATCGAAGACCTGCTCAGCCGTTAGCCGTCGTTCGGTTGCCGCAGCGAATCGTTTCGTGTGCGAGGCGGCATCCGTTTGTGGCTCTGCCGGTAGACGCTGATAGGCCTGGGAA
Organism: Pirellulaceae bacterium; assembly: GCA_040880405.1. Lineage (GTDB taxonomy): Bacteria > Planctomycetota > Planctomycetia > Pirellulales > Pirellulaceae > JBBDIM01. The sequence continues at coordinate 34,566 of JBBDIM010000051.1, forward strand.
TTCAGGATGATCCTCGCCAAATGCTTCAGGTCATAGTCGTGGCCCACGAGTTGCCGGGCGAGGTAGTCGAGAAGGTCCGGATGGGAGATGCTGGCGTACTCAAAATCATGGACTGGCTCTGCCAACCCCCTCCCCAAATACCGCTTCCAAACTCGATTAGCGACAACGGAGGCGAAACGCTTATTCTCCGCCCAAGTCACCCAGAGAGCCAACTGTTCACGGTGATCTTGAGGACGGCGGACCAATTCGGCGGGCAGGCTCTCAAAGGACATAGAATTCAGTTCACCAAACGGCCATGCCGGGGCTACCGCGGTACCAGGCTCAAGCGTCACCTCGACGAGCATATTCCCGAGCTCTTCAGGGGTTCCCGGAATACTGCTGGTGTGTGGAACCTTGATTTCCTTTCCGGATAACATGGCCGCCAGACTAAACAAATCTTTCTGCGTGACTTCGTGCATCGGCGAATCGTGGCACCGGGCACACTTCATTTCCACGCCCAAAAACGCGTTTCCCAAGATATGGGCCTTGGCGGCCATCGGCACATCATTCTGGGTCGCGACACCGAATCCGGCCGGACCACCCAGGAATTTGCTCCCCTCCATCAAGATCAATTCCGTCGCGAATCGATCGATCGGCTTGTTATCCTCAAACGACGAGTGAATGAAAAACCGGAAGGGGCCGGTATTGTTCAGAGTAGGTTTTGCTAGGCCCACGTTCTCGGCTAAAACATCCTGCCAGTAAGGAACCCAGTGATCGGCCCAGCGTGGATCATCGAGCAACCGATCCACGAGGGCTTCCCGGCGGGTCTCGGTGGGATCGGCCAGGAAAGTTTGAATTTCGGCGGGGGTCGGAATGGTCCCGGTGACGTCCAAGGTCACTCGTCGCAAGAATCCCAAATCATTGACCAGCGGAGCCGGTTCGATCCCCTCGCTTTCAAGGCGGTACTGGATGAAATGGTCGATTGCGTTATTGACCGCGGTGGTGGTATTGACCGGCGGAATTTGGGGACCATCGGTTCGCAATAGATGTTCTCGCGCCAGTTCATGTCGACGTTGCCACCAAGCCGCTTCTTCTCGGCCTAGGTTAATCCTGGCCTTTTGATTCAACTGCTCAATCTGTCCCCTTTCCTGTTTCAGAAAATCAAGCCAGTGGGTGTCATCGAACGCAATGGAATCGGTCGGCGAGAGGATTCGATACATCGATTCGCCCGGCAACTTAATTCCCACGGTCAGTTCCCCGACCCGCGGCATTCGTCCCGGATGACCGATGATCGACTCCAGGACCACTTGGTGTTCGCCGGGCTCAAGCTCGATGGAGAATCGTTTCTCTGTGTGGGCGGCTGGCAGCGATAAGAGGTCGGGTTCCGGCGGTTTGAGCTGATGCAGTTTTCCGTGGCCGCTTTGGGCCAGACTCTGGAAAGGTGTCTCCGCGACCAACTCCCCGTTAATAAACAGCCGCGCCGCACTCAGGGCCCGCAAGACAAGTTCATGGGTACCGCTCTCCTCCTGGGGAACGGAGATCCGTGAGGCGGCGGTCATCAGGTAGGGCAGGCCCCGATCGGCAATCAGGCCCTTGGAGGTATATTTGTGGGGCACTCGCGTGAAGGCGAAGCGATCGGTTTCCCAGATCTGCGAGGAACCGCCGGTGAGCACGAAATTCCAGTTCCTGCTGGCCGGAATCGGGTCGGTTATCGTGACGCGGACGGCATCGGCCGGGATATCCTTCGGGTCGATCCGGCCCACGCTCCTGCTGGCGGGACGAACACCGCTGGCGCGATAGCGACGCCGTAGATGCTCTTCCGGCACGATCTTGTTGTACACAGCAACTTCCGCAAGATCTCCGTTGAAGACCCCGCTCCGGCCACCCATGCTGGCCCCGATCCAGAGTTGATCGTCGTCGACAACCGGCGGAGCCTCGGTCGGGCCACCCAAGTCCCATTCTCCATCAACAGGGGTGCCGTCGATATAACCTTGAATGGAATCGGGATCTCCAAACCGGTAAGTCACCGCGACATGGTGCCAGGCACCATCCAGGTGGAAGCCGGTATTGGATGTCCACCGGTGGCCATCCAGTTTGTTCTCGCGTGCCTCGTCATCGGCCACCGCATCACAGAAGAAGAAACTGAGATGCGAAAGCCCTCCCTGGCGAACTAGACGCAATGAGTAATTTTGGTTCCGATCTCCATAGTCACCCAAACGAGTCCGCCCTTTGCCGACGACATACGCCATCGAGTTCAACGCCTGCGGGCGAACCCAGGCCTCCAGCGTGATTTCCTCGCCATTGGAGAACTTCAAGTCGGGACTGAGGCCATCGTCCGACACGCGAATCGATGCCTCACGCCCATCGAAGCGAGCGGCACGGCTGGTCTCGGGGAAGTCAGGAAAATATTTCGAGTCGGGCCCCTCTTGTCCTGGCAATACACCTCCCACGAGTTCTCCCGCCAAGCTGCCTTGCTCAGGTGAAACCGCATTGCGGATCGTCGGACCGCTCGACAGAGCATCCATTCGCCACCATGCCACCGGATTGTCCTCTCGGACCAAATCGCCATAGTGGTCACCCGCCTGAACTGCAACCGGAGACAGGAGAATGGAAACCAAAAGACAGGGCACGAAGTGGGTACCAATGGCTCGGAACAATCGGACTACCAACGAGAGATCCGTCATCGGAATACTTTCTTACCGATTGGGGCGAAAATAGGCGAGGCTCAAATGGAAGGCATGGAGCGGATAAAGTTGGCTAGGAGCGCCTTAGAGCGATCAAAAGGGAGTATCTGTCCCGAAACTGGCTCCGCCTTGGATTCTCAAATCGGGGGCTACCGCTCTCTCGGCCATGATATCCGCCACTCAGTGTATGTCAATTGATATTCCTTAATTATCAAAATTCGAAACCCATAAAGCTTATGGCAGAGGGGTTCCCGCCAGAATCCTCTTTCACCAAAGGAACTCCCTTGCAATCGGCCGTGGCGATCAGCAACTTCTCCTCGCTCTCGGGATCCGGTTCCGGCAGGTCGAACAGAAACTCACCGGCGACCTGTCCCATTTCTCCGTTGATCCGTTCGGCCGTATCGACCGAGAAGTTGCTTCCCAGGATCCGCCCTAAATTTTTCATTGCCTGCTCGTAGGCCGAGTCGACGGCCAGCATCTGCGTAAGCTCTTGCAGCAGGTACGACCACCGGTTCTCCGGCAGTGAGAGCCGGGCGCTGATCGGCTTCAGTTCGATCTTCTTCTTGGGGCCTGGGGCGTAGGTGAATTGTTGGAACGAGTGCACCCCGAAGATCGAACGGATGGTGGTAGTCACCGGCTTGTCACTTCGCCGCAGTGCCTTGCCTTCGGCGGTGGTGACCTCCGCGCCCAGATCGCCATCGCCTTGCAGTCGAATCAGCAGATCCATCGCCTGCTGGCCTATCTGGAAGACCGACTTATGAGCTTTGCGCTCGACCTTATCGAACGAATCGCCCGCTTCCGCCGAACGGAAAACCATTTCCTTCAACTCCTTGGCCAGGGTATCTATGGCTTCGGCCGCCCGTTCGGCGGATTGGAATTTTTGGGAAACGGGCTTGCGAGACTCGTTTAAATCGGCGACGTTCATCGTTAGCGGCCTCCTGCCTTGGTGCTGACGGATTGTGAGAACCCAAATCATGGCAGAAAGGCCGCTTTTTGTTTACCCAGATTTCGCAACTCGCCAGAAGCGGCTGGCGGGATGGCGGTTACACCCCTGACGCAGGGAAAAGAGATCACGGAATCGGCCCTCTTGACGGGCTTCTCAAGCCAGAGTCACCTGCATCACCATGTTCGGAAAATAGTGGGCTCGACACCAGGGGAAATCAAACGGCGAAGTAGCGAGGAAATCCTAGAAGTCCTGGCTCCACATCTTGAAATACCTCGTCAAATTACGGATTAGGGTTTGGTAGCGATTGCCAGCAAAGTCTCCGACTCAATATGGAAGGAATCCCCCTCCCTGCGATCCTGGAACCGCTCTTTGACCACCTCCACAATTTTCTGCTGCTGAGATTCGCTCAGTCGTTGTCGAATCGGGTTTCCTTGAAAAATCGCTTCCCGTGTGAAGTGATACCGATGCGATAGTCGGATCACCTTGGGCTCATTGAAGCCGGCGCTGCGCATGGCACGTTTTAGGTTTTCCGGATCGGACAGGGTCGCCATGCCTTGGGGTGGCGGAGGAAGTTCCAGGTCGGGAAACAGTTCGCCGCAAATCGGGGCGATGATTTGCCGGATCCCAGCGCCGTTGGGATCGCTCCAGGTCACCACTGCGGTGGTGCCTCCCTGTTTGGTAACCCGGGCCATTTCCTCAAGCCCCTTGTTCCAATCTTCGAACAGCATGACGCCAAAAACCGAGACCGTAACGTCAAACGAATTATCCTCCAGGTCGAGCGCTTGCCCATCCATCTGTAAGGCCGAGATGCCAGGCAACTGTTTCACCCGGAGTCGCTCCAGCATTCCTTCCGAGAAATCGATCGCAACCACCTCCGCACCCCGCTCGGCGGCGAGAATTGCGGCCGCACCGGTCCCTGTGGCCACGTCCAGCAGTCGGGTTCCCGGTTCCAGGGGAATCTCTTCCAGCATCGACTCGACAAAAAGTAACGAAAAGGGGTGAGCCTTGATCTCCTAATCATCGGCCATCGCATCCCAAAAACTGGGGTCGGTCGCTGCTTTCACCGCTGGGGGCATGATTTCACCGGTTGCTGGGAAATTTTCTGAGGAACTGTCAAGGGAACTGACGTTGCAAGCGAGACTGGCTAATAAACCAAAAACGATCAACCAACTGTTCGGCATAGGATCGGATCGGATCGCATCAAAATTCTCCCAGGACTTCGCCACCGCTACGGGTCGCCAAGGCCCGCCAGGTTTCTATCGCCACGGTGTCCGTCACAAACCGGACCGAACCATCCGTCATGGCAACGCAGACGCCCCCCGAGAATGGACTTCTGGCCGAGAGCCACCCTTGCCCAAAAGCATTCACATCGGGCGTGTTGCTGTTGGGCGGCAAGGCGGCGGTGTACCCACTAATGGCGACCAGCCCCCACATCCAGGACGCCCCGCGATTTCCGACCCACATGGTGGAGCCCAACGCGGCGCTCTGGTCTAGAGGCGGATTGATCCCACCAGGGGCCTCGTTCGCGGGAGATCGTCCGGCACCTCCATTACCATACAAACGTTTGCGCTGCTGCGGAGTGAGATCGGCGTAAGTGGCCATCACATTGGGACCACGGGGGCCTCGCAGCATGTCGGCAAACATCATCGTGTTGGAGGTCCCATCGGTGATATCGGCGAATCGAAGTCGGGCACCACTCCAAAACGTCCCATCGGTAGGGAACCTGCCATCCACGCCGTTGAATCCTCCCGGATTGTTGGCGGTATCATGCGGGTCACGTCCACTTCCAATATTGACCGCATAGCTGATCCCGGCATGAGGCAGATCGCCCGCCAAAGCAGCCGTGATCGGGCCAACCTCTTCCTGGCCATCTCCCGGATTCAAAAAGCAGGAGACAGGCGTCGCGGCCGCCAATGCCAAGTCGGGATTTAACGTGCCGTTGGGAGGAGCTCCCAGAATAAGCGATTGCGAATTCGGGTCAAAGGTGTTGCCCAGTGGCTGCTGCTCAAGATACGGCAGAATGTAGGCAAAGACGGAATAGCTGTACTGCACCGGCCCAGTCGGCGGTGGTTGATAGCTTGGAAAGCGACGATGAGTGTTCTCGAAGTTATGACACGCGAGCGCCATCTGTTTGAGGTTGTTTTGATTGCTCATCCGGCGAGCCGCCTCGCGTGCCTTTTGCACGGCGGGCAGAAGCAGAGCAACCAACATGCCAATGATCGCGATCACCACCAACAACTCAACGAGCGTAAACCCGTAGCAAGTCCGGTGTATTTTTCGTGTGAAGTGCCCCATTCTTTGCCGACCCTTTCAGAAATTCGTGGCTGCGGACTCCTCTCATCGTGGACGCGAGGGGAGTCGTTAATCGTTCCTGGCATTGCTTGTCCGTAGTCCATCAGTCGCCAGTCTAAAGATGCCCCGACTGGGCATCTTCCAGGAAATCGCTCCCATATTGCGAGATCTCGCGCGAACCTGGTGAAACGGAGAATGCCCAATAGGTGGTGAGTACTCGATAATTAGGAGGCCAATTCCATTTATCGAACGCGAGCAAAGATCCTAATTCTATTTCGGCAGAGAGGCCCCGATGGAGGACGAATCTAAGGCGAGCGTCCTTCTTCAGACCACTTCATCTTGCGAGAGGAGTTTGGAGGACGCTGAAGGAGCCGGGGCCGCGTCCCGAAGTCGCTGGCTCAACACACGATCGATCACCAACAATGCGGCATACCCTACCGACACCCACCGCTTTGAAACTAGCACTCAGTTTTTGCCCGGGGGAGTCGTTTCGTGTTAACCTGTTTTGTTCTC
>JBBDIM010000052.1:0-6560 GCA_040880405.1 Pirellulaceae bacterium
GGCGGTGCCTTTCCCTTGAGTGGAATCGGATTTATACTGCGCGCAGGGTTCTTAAGGCGAATCGACCCTTCAGCCGAGGCCCCGCGGCAACTGACCTGAACCACCCGAGTGGGCATGAACTTAAATACCGCGACAAACCGCGATACCCTCCGGCGTCTGGAACCGGACGCCCTGATGCGGCATCAGCTCGAGCGTCTGAACGATCTGCTGGGGCGAATTCTGCCCGAGAATCGTTTCTACGAGGGGAAGCTTTCGGACATCCAGCGGCCAATCACTTGCCTGGAGCAATTGGCCGAACTGCCGTTCACCTTCAAAGACGAGCTGATCGGGACTTCGGAACAGGGGGATTTGGCCCAGAACCGCACCTATCCGCTCGAGAAGTACGTCCGTTTTCACCGCACCAGCGGCACTCGGGGTCGGCCGATGGTCGTGCTCGATACGGCCGAGGATTGGCAATGGTGGCTCGAAGGGTGGCAGTATGTCTTGGACGCCGCCCAGGTCACCGACCAAGACCGAGCCTTCATGGCCTTCGGTTTCGGGCCGTTCGTAGGCTTCTGGAGCGCTTTCGACGCCGCCGTCGCTCGAGGCTGCCTCACCATTCCCAGTGGCGGGCTGAGCACAATCGCGCGGTTGGAACTGATCCAGCAAAACCGGGCCACGGTCGTCTTCTGCACCCCCACCTACGCCCTGCACATGGCCAATCAGGCCAAAGACCATCAAGTCGATTTGGAGGATCTGGCGGTCGAGAAGCTGATCCTCGCGGGAGAGCCTGGGGGCTCGATCCCGGAAATCCGTCAGCGGATTGAAACCGCCTGGCACGCCAAAGTGTACGACCACACCGGGGCAACCGAGATCGGCCCTTGGGGTTTCCCGGACCAGGCGCGGCAAGGCGTGCTGATCAACGAGGCGATGTTTTTGCCGGAGTTCCTCTCGCTAGAGACCGGCCACTCAGCCAGCGAGGGGGAACTTTCGGAACTCGTGATTACCACCCTCGGCCGACCGGGCTGCCCCGTGATTCGCTACCGAACCGGCGACTTGGTCCGGCCCCGCTGGAATCACCCCGACCCCTGTAACTTCGTGTTGCTGGAAGGGGGCGTCCAAGGCCGGATTGACGACATGCTGGTCATCCGCGGCGTGAATGTCTTCCCCACGTCGATCGAGCAGATCCTCCGTGGGTTTCCCGAGGTCGTCGAGTACCGCATGACCGCCCACAAACGGGGCGCGATGGACGCCGTGCGCGTTGAGATTGAAGACCGCAAACAGGATGCCCAGCGCGTGGCGCGAGAAATGGAACTGCGGCTAGGGTTGAAAATCGAGGTGGAACTGGTCGAGATCGGGACGCTACCCCGGTTTGAAGGAAAGGGTCGGCGGTTCATCGACAACCGAGCCGAGGCGGACTGTTAGCCTCGCCCCCTGCCGATCTTCCCGCTCCCAACTCGCCACTTAGAAAAACCCAAGCGATGACCGACCCGCAACCGATCGACCTGAAACTGCTGGAGGATGGCCGCCTGCTCATCGAGTGGAGCGACGGCGAGAAACTGGTCTACACGCCACGCCAACTACGCGACAACAGCCCGGACGCGCTGACCATTGAAAAACGGTTGTATGACCGCGACCGTGAGCAGCCGACCAATGAATTGACGATCCTCAGCCCGGCCGAGATCGCCCCGCTGACCATCAAAGGCATGCAGCCGATCGGCCGGTATGCCTATCAAATCAACTTCAGCGACGGCCACGACACCGGGATCTACACGTTCGAGTACCTCAAGGCCCTCGGCGAGCCGTACACCGGGGAGTAGGCTGTCCGCTACTCCTGCACGAACAAGAAAATCCCCTTCTTGTTGCCGGCCATGATGTCGAGCTTGCCGTCTCCGTTCATGTCTGCGATCGTCACTTGGCGGCCTGTCCCGGAATCGTCGTCAACCTGCACCGGTTGAAATGAAACCTTTTCCCCGTCACGGCGGGTCAAAAAGACATAGACCACCGCTGGGTCGCGGGCCCCGGGATCGTTTCCGTTATGGGCCCAGTAGCATTTGCCGGTGATGATATCCTGGATGCCGTCTCCGTCGATATCGGCCATTTCGACCGCGTGCAACTGCGAGAACGCGACGCGAAACTCGTTCTCCTCCGGCTTTTCACCCATGATAAGGTGCTCGGTGAACTTCACCTCGTCCGCATCACCCTGCTGCTCGTGCCAAACCAAACCGTAACCATGGCCACGCAGGCTGGTCACGATGTCATGCTTTCCGTCGCCGTTGAGATCGGTCGCATGGATGGTAGCCCCACCGGGGCAGAACCGGGCCGCTTGCTGCTTCCAGACAGCCTTCTCGTCTCCGCCTGACTCCGGGTGCTCCCACCAACCGGTCGGCATCAAAAAGTCCATCCGGCCGTTGCCGTTGACATCGCCGATGCCCAGGCCATGGGTGTATCGCTGCCACGGCCCTTTTTCGGAGATCGCGGTGAATAGCCACGGCTCGTCAGGCGACTCATGATTCGACCGGGCGTACCCTAGCCGACCCTCGTAATGGAATATCAACTCGCGGTTTCCATCACCGGTAATGTCAGCGAACAGCGGGGCCTCATTATCCACAACCGGAAAGGCGAGATGCTTTTTCCACTCCCCTTCCCCCTGTGGATTTTGATACCAGTGGGCCGGTGTGCCCGGCAGGCCACCCACCAGGACATCGTCCCAGCCATCGCCATTGAAGTCGCCCACAAACGAGAAGAAGTTATCGGAGTATCCTCGGTCGTTGGGATACTGCTTGCCTTCGTAGAACTTGTGTTTCGTCTTGAAGTCGGGGCCTTCAAACCAGAACGGTCCACTCACTAAGTCGAGCTTTCCATCCTGGTTGAAATCGCCATAGCTGGCCCCCTCGGAGTAATAGTTGTTCGAGAGCTGGATTTTTTTGAACTTCGGCAGTTCATCCGCCGTGGCGACGGCACTAAAGGCAAACAAGCAAACCAGGATTCCGGCGAGTAAGCGGCACATCGGCAGGGCTCCGAGAAGAGAGGCGGGGAGTGACATGATCGGGACAGGTCCCCGATTATCACCCAGCGGACACCCCAATGGAAGCCTTTTCGAGAAGTCAGGTGTCGAGAGGTCAGGAAGAGGATTCTCTTCCGGACGACGTTTTGTGCCGGGCCTCTTCCTCCAAGGCTCGTTTTCGGGCCGCCTGCTGATCTCGCTGCACGCTGAGGTAACTCCAAGTGCTAATCGCGTCGACCAACCCCAACAGCAGCATCCACATCACCAGGGTCAGAATCGCCATCCAGTAGGCGATAAAGATCATCGGGTCGCGGATCACCCCGCCGAACACAAACCCCAGGGCCAAAGCGAATACCAGGTAAGTGATCTTCGTCCGCCGACGAATCTGACTGCTCAGATACCGCGTCTTGGCTGGCGGCATTTCCGGATGATTCTCGAGCCGATTGGCCAACCGCCGCTGATGCGCATGCATCCACAAGGCGGTGACCAGCAGGACGATCGCGATGAACAGGTAAGGGAGCATTGTTTAGCGAGGGCGGAGTGGTCGAATAGAAAACGGGAGTGTGATCGTCCGCCCGCTATGGCGTTTCCGCCAGCCACGTCAGCAACACCTTGCCGACTTTAGCGAGCGACAACCCCGAGCAGTTCTCCGGGATATCCTGCTCTGTATGCCAGTAAATATTGCCGACACGAGGGTTTGGATAGTCAAAATCGATGATATCGCAGGTCGGGATGCCGCCGATGTTCCGGAGCGGAACATGGTCGTCGCTCACCGTATGACGGGCTCGGATGATGAACTCATGCACTCCCAACCGGCTGGCGGTTCGCCAAATCTCATGCACCAGCGGTCGCGTATCGCGCCACGAGAGGCTGTTGCGTTCCTGGTAGATTTGCAGATCCTTATCTGCCACCATGTCGACCAGCACGCCCCAGCGATAGGTATGGGGCGGTGGGTTGTCTCGGTAGTCGGCGGCGAAGTGGGTCGAGCCGAGGAAGTACTCGTCCCGCCGCTGGTCGAAGATGAATTCCTCCGCATCAAGAAACACGAAATCGACCCCGTAGTTGCTCTGCAAATCGGGCATGTGCCGGCCCAACTCCAGCAACAGCGCCACACCACTAGCACCATCGTTCGCCCCGATGAACGTACCCCGGGGGTTCTCCGGGTCCTGGTCTGGATAGGGACGCGTATCGTAGTGGCAGCAAAGGACGATCCGCTGCTTTTTCTCGGGGTGCCAGCGGACAATCATGTTAGCCAGTGGCACCGCTTCTCCCGTTTCCGGATGCCGAATCCGCTCCATCCGCTGATACTCAACCTGGGCACCGAGCTGGGTGAAATGCTGCTCGATGTACTGCTGCTGTTTGAGCATCCCCTCGGACCCGCTAGGCCGAGGGCCGAACGCGCACACCTCGACCAAATGCCGATACGCCTTGTCGCCATCGAACGGTAAGTAACGGGAAATATCGTCCCGGCTTTGAATCGCCAACTCCACCTCGCCCGCGGGATCCGACTCCTCCGGCGACTGCCACAACACGATCGCCGCGATCACCACCGCCATCACCGCGGCGCTGGCCAGCAGATAGGTCAGGCCCGATTTCCCATTCATAGATATCTCACTACCGAAGGTAAAACAACAACCGGTTCCATTGTAGTGGAAACCGCGGCCAAGGCACGCGGGACATACAAAATAAGGTGCCCCTGGTGGCTGGGTGCCATGCCCACGCCCGTAAGCGTGGGCATGAGAAATGAGAGATGATCAAGTCTCTTTCGAGAAGTCAGGACGCCGTCTCTGGTTCCATCAGGCGGTGTAGCTGGCGCGACAGGTTTCCATGAGCGGCTTGCCCGACGCTTGTGAGCTACCAAGTCGTGTTATTGACCTTGGATTAGCAATCGGCCTTTTCGGTCGTGGTTAAACTGAGTTACCGTTGGAGAATTAACCCGCCCAAACATGCCCACGCTTTCCGGGCGTGGGCATGGCACCCGATGTCCCAATCCAGGGAATGCCAATGGCAAGCTCTCGCTGCACGGTACACTAGGGCACGAACCACATCTTCCTCACGCAGCCTGACGCCCCTTAGTCGCCAGCATCTCGCCCAAAACGGACATCACGTCATCGACCTGGATCGTGCCCATCGCGGAGTTGTCGGCACTTCGCCGCTCGCGGGAAGTTGGGAATTGGTCGTACCGTTTTTGGATGGTCCGATGTGTCGGCGTCCCCGGGCTCAAATTCGCCGCCGGAGTCACACCGAACAGGGAAACGGTCGGCGTGTCGAGCGCAACCGCCAAGTGCAACGGGCCGGTGTCTCCGCTGACCATGACCGTGGCCAACCGGGTCACCTCTTTCAGTTCGGCAATCGACAGGGCCCTCGCGAGCACCACGCTGGAGCCGGCCTCCTCCACCACTTGCTTGGCTCGCTCATGCTCCGCGCTGCTGCCCCAAACCACGAGACTGCGGATACCGTACCAGGCGGATAATTGCCGTGCCACCAGAGCAAATCGGCTTGGGTCCCAGGTTTTGGAGAACCACCCGGCCCCTACGTTCAACAGGGCGAAACCTCCCGCCAAGTCTTGCTGCTTGCAATACTTGCGGACGACACCCTCCGCCATCGGATCGACTGGCAGCCGGAACTCAAGCCGCGTGGTGTTGATCCCTAGGGGGCGGAGCAGTTCCAGGTAACGATGCGCGATATAAGTCGACTGGGCCTGGACCTGATGATGGTAAAAGCAAGGGGCAATCTCTCGGGCATCTCCCCTCGCAAATCCAATCCGCTTCCCCGCACCGGAAAGCCAACCGGCGACCGAACTCTTGGTAAGACCCTGCGGATCGATCACCACGTCAAACCGGTGAGCGGCCAGGCTTTTGCGCAACCGCCAAACCTCACTCGGCTGCTTGAGCCAACCCTTGGGCACGGTAAACAGAAAATTCAGATCGGGATGATCGGCCAAAATTTTGGAGGGGAGCGGTTCCGCGATCCAGCCGATTTGGGCATGCGGAAATTGGTCGCGGAGGGCGCACATCAGCGGGATGCTGAGGATCGTATCCCCCAGGGCACTGAGCCTGGTAATCAAAAAACGGGGTGCCGATGGGTCCATGCTACCGAGGTTCCCTCCTTGGTCAGTCCATCGGGGCGCAGGTTCACGACGGGCGTGAAAACCTAGCGGGATGGATAAAATCAGGTTTGTTCGCCGACGAGAAAAAAGGGCACTCCTTACCCCTCGCTTCTCGCGCTGAGCGCTTAGCGTACCGACAAACCCGCCTTTCAAGCAAGTTCAACCAGGCAAACAGGGAGAAATGAACGTTTGTTACGGTTTGGGGCGGCGCGGATAAGCAGTTCCCCCACGCTCTTTGCGAGCGTGGCTACGACGAGCTGATTAATCCTGCAGGGAATATTCTTCTCGGTAAGGCCACTGGCCCAAGGTGATCGTCTTTTCCAACGTTTCGCCATCCCGTTGGATCTCCATTTTGACCTGATCGCCGGCCCGGCGTGTGCGAAGCTGATTGGTCAGATCCTTGAACTCGGTGACCGGTACACCATCTACGGTGAGGACGACGTCGTTACTTTGCAGCCCCCCTTT
>JBBDIM010000053.1:0-4482 GCA_040880405.1 Pirellulaceae bacterium
TCACTCGCGGATGTTGAGAATGGAGCGATTGAACGGGGATAAGGTCAATTACGGGTGCCGCGGATTAGGGTTCTATGCCGCCGACTCCTTGTAATTGAACTCATCCCCGTTTCCCATCACCTACCGGGTGTCGATTTTCTCAATCTCGCCGGGAAGCTGTGGATCGACCAAACCCTTGGCCCCTCGTCCTTCCAGCATCCGGTCGTTCACATCGAGTTGCAGGTACTCGATCTCCGGCTCGTAGAATCGCTTTGCCTCTTCCATGGGCAATTCCTTGAGCGGACGGATGACGCGGAAGCCGACCATGGTCGATGGATAGCTGGTGAACCACCAAGGGCTGAGCGGGATGTTGGGGTCTTCCGATTTCCACTCGTCGTCGTCGGAACCCATCTTCGCCGCGGCGCGGACCTTCTCGGCCGGGTCGCCCCAGCCTCCGCCCTTAACCATCAGCGGGAACGGTTTGCTCGGCCAGTTGATCGAGTCCAGGGCCTTGTGGGTCTTTCCTTCCAGCCGCTTGTGCCCTTCTTCGGAATAGGCGTCCAAAACCCATTCCCAGACGTTGCCATGCATGTCGTACAGACCCCAGGGATTGGGCTTTTTCTTGGCGACCAGGTGAGGCCCCTCGTCCGAGTTCCCCTCGTACCACGCGTAGTCGTCCAGTTTTTCGGGGGCGTCGCCAAAGTGATAGGCGGTGGTGGCTCCCGCCTTGGCGGCGTATTCCCATTCCGCCTCGCTGGGCAACCGGTACTGCCGGTCGGTGATGCCGCTGAGCCAACGCGTATACTGCTGGGCCGTGTACTGGGTCATGGTGACCGCGGGAAGCTTGGGGTCCTCGCCATGTTCGTAGGTGAAACTCGGTTCGTACAGCGGCGTGGGGGCGGTCACCGCGTCCACCAGGTTGTCATCGGTCACCGCGCGGATGCCGTCGGACGAGAACCGCTTGAAGATGTCGTACAGGGCCATGTACGGCTTGTACTGGGCCCAGGTGGTTTCATGCTCGGCCATCCAAAACGGCTCGATTTCGATTTCAACCTGCGGACCTTCCGCTGCGTCGCGGCCCACTTCACTCTCGGGGCTCCCCATTTTGAATTTGCCACCGGGGATCGGCACCATCTTCACCTGGACATCGGTGCCAGGGATGTCGAGCACGTAAGGGACCATGTAGCCCCCCTCGATTTCCACAAACCGACCCTCGGCCGGTTTGGTCTTCGAGATCCCGAGAACCTCTTCTCCCTGGGTCTCTTGACTCGCGGCCATTCCAGAGACCACGAGCAAGCAAGCAACAACACGTAACAGCGTGGGCATGGCAGACCTTTTCGATTCAACTACGATCAATGGGTGGCCGTGAAAAAGGGGTCAGGACTCTTTTTAGGTAGACGCTCACCAAGGGATGACGGGCTGTTAAAAAGAGTCCTGACCCCTTTTTCACTCGCGACAGCGGTGGCGCTGTGCAGCTAAGTATACGCGAAAAACCAGTCGGCCCGGGAAAAAGTGGCAATTCGGGTCGTTTACGACTCGGAATTCTCAGCGGTTTTCCAGATCACCGGGGCGGGCTGCCGATCACATACCGCTGGGCCGCCGTGGTGGTGGAGGCGATCACCTTTTTCTCATCCGCCGACAGCAGTTCGGCCACGACCGCGATATCCCAGGGGATATCGGCGATCGACTCAAGCGGCGCTTTGAGGTTGAGTTGGATGGCGGACTGGTCCGCCTCCAGGACCGGGGACTCCGCCAGATGCAGGGCCTTATCGAGATCATCGACCTGGACCTTCTTGTTCGCGTCTTTGGGATCGGGGGCTTCTTTGCGGGGCATCGTCTGGCTAGTCAAAAGCGACAGCCGCACCTTGCCGCTGGTCCCTTCCCCTCGGGCAATTTTCACGTTGATGGGCAGGGTTTCGCCCAAATCAAACCGCGGATTCTCCGGGGCATCCTCCCAGGTGATGGTGAGCGGGGGTGAGTCGACAACCCCGATCGCCAAGTCCGCAAGGCCGGAACCGTGCGCGAGCGTCCACTTCTCACCGCCGATCGAGACCGCCCGGCGGAAGGTGGTTTTTTCATTGACTTGAGCCGTGGCCAGAATCGGGCCGATGGCGAAGGATTTACTATCGGCCGCGGCGTGCAATGTTACCAAGGTTTGATTGGCTCCGGCCGGAATTGAGGTGCCGGTCGCTTGAATCTCGGACGGTAGGGCAGGCAAGGCAAGCTGAATCTCGCCTGGCAAGTTGCGTCGCCCTGCGGTGACCTTGAACGTGACCTGACCACCTGCCGGAATATTGACCAACCCGGCCTCGGTTTCCAGGCTTGCCTCTGGCATCGATTGCGGCTGGACCACCAAGCGGTACACGTGAAGCGGGCTTCCCTCGTCATGCAAATGACGCACGGTGACCACCACTTGCTCGACCTCCGCCGGCACGTCGAACTCCAATCGCGGATCGACCGAACCGGGCGGATCGTCGTTGCTACCAAGGTGTTTCCCTTCTGCCGTATGGACATCGATCACCGCGTCGAGCGGCGAGCCGATCGCGTCGGCCACCACCTGGGCGATTACCTTCTGCCCCGCGGGGACCGGAACCAAGTACCGGTCGCGCTGGCCAGGCTCGGACAAGCGGCCACTAACCGCGACCGGGGCCGGTGGCAGCGTTTCCGGTTCTCCGGAACTGGCATCCGCTTCAATCAATTCGGTCAAATCGCTCACCAGGACCGTGGGACGCGGTCCACTGAACGGGCGCTCATCCAGGGTGACGCTGAGCATCTTCGAGACGGAACGGTCCATTCCCTTCCACGGCAAACCCCGGAGCGAGGCGGTGGACGTCTCGGCTTGCAGGTACTCGATCGCCACTGGCCGAGTCGGCGAAACGGCCGGCGGAAAAGCCAAGTCGGCATAACGGAAGTCACCCACCTTTAACCGAAAATGGCCAGGGGCTGCTCCCTTGTACAGCCGGTCGTGCAGTTGAATCGTGTACTGGCCATCGGCTGGCAGTAGCGTTTCGAGTCGGGCATCTCCGTCGATCGTCGCCCGTTCGGCCGACCAGGCGATTTGAGTTTTTCGCTCATCCAGCAATCGAACCACCGGATTAAGCCGACTACCCAGCCGCTGGGCCTCGACATCGACCACCACCCGCTGCCCCTTGTTACCGGTAAATTGGGTCTCCAGAAGCTGGTTCCCGGTCAATTGGCCGGTCAGCGCGAGCGGCAGGCTCTCGATTGAATCGCCGAACGTCGCTTCCGGTAGGAGGTCGACACCCAGCGTGGTGGCGGCCGATAGGCCGGTGCCGTTGACGACGCGAATCGGAACATGCCCCGCCCTAGCAGAGCTGGGAAGTTGTACGCGAAACGTGGCCTTGTTCGCCAGAGGCTCTCCTTCCAGAGTCGCGGTTGCTCCGGGAACTTGCAGCACCAGCCGCGGCTTGGGAGTCAACTCGGTCCCTTCGATCGTCAAGAGAGTCTCGCCCCCTATGACCAACCCCCGCGGGGTTACCGCGCGGATGGTCGGCTCCGCCTGTGCGGCGTGCCATGAGGTGAGGCTGGCCGCCGCGAACAACAGGATAACTGGGAGCCGATAGGGCCAATACGAGCCAGCGGAACCGAGGCGAGGGGGATTCGGCATGAGGAGAGATCCTTGAGCGGACAACGAGGGGGGGAGGCGGCCCGAGAGTACCTCGAGCGGCGAGTCTTACGTCGGGGCCAGTGGTGCCCCATTGAAAAATCGGGCCGCATGCAAATGCGGCCCGATCTCGATTGATTTTCAATTGCGAAAGAGGCCCACGATTAATCCTCTTCGGCACCAAACAGGTCAGCGAAAGGATCGTCCGCAGGCTCCGAATCGGATTCGAAATCCTCCTCGTCCATGGCGGGCTCCGTCTCCGGCAAATCACCAAACGGATCCTCGTCCGCTGCGGGAGCGGGAGACTCGCCGAACGGGTCATCGCCCGCCGGGGCGGGTGCCGGGGACTCGCCGAACGGATCGTCGTCAGCAGGGGCCGGGGCATCCTCCTCTTCCATCGCGGGCGACGTCGGCGGGAGCTCCCCAAACGGATCGTCATCTGCGGGAGCAGGCGTTTCTCCGAATGGGTCATCGCCCGCCGGGGCGGGTGCCGGGGTTTCGCCGAACGGATCGTCGTCGGCCGGTGCCGGGGCATCCTCGTCTTCCATTGCGGGCGAGGTTGGAGGAAGATCGCCGAAGGGATCGTCTGCCGGGGCGGGGGTCTCACCAAACGGGTCATCGTCGGCCGGGGCCGGAGCGGGTGACTCACCAAATGGATCGTCATCAGCAGGTGCCGGGGCGTCCTCGTCTTCCATCGCGGGCGAGGTCGGCGGGAGTTCACCGAACGGATCGTCATCTGCCGGAGCAGGCGTTTCACCAAACGGGTCGTCGTCCGCCGGGGCGGGTGCCGGGGTTTCGCCGAACGGATCGTCGTCAGCAGGGGCCGGGGTGTCCTCCTCTTCCATCGCGGGCGACGTCGGCGGGAGATCGCCGAAGGG
>JBBDIM010000053.1:4582-40725 GCA_040880405.1 Pirellulaceae bacterium
CCGGGGTGTCCTCCTCTTCCATCGCGGGCGACGTCGGCGGGAGATCGCCGAAGGGATCGTCATCCGCCGGAGCAGGCGTTTCACCAAACGGGTCGTCGTCCGCCGGGGCGGGTGCAGGCGTTTCACCAAACGGATCGTCGTCAGCAGGGGCCGGGGTGTCCTCCTCTTCCATCGCGGGCGACGTCGGCGGGAGATCGCCGAAGGGGGCATCCGCCGGGGCTGGTTGGTCATCGGCCGGTGCCGGAGCGTCACCGAATGGATCGTCCGCCGCGGGAGCAGGCGAGTCCTCTTCCATCATCGGCTCTGGGGCCGGGACATCACCAAACGGGTCATCGCTGGCTGGTGCCGGAGCGGGAGCCTCACCGAACGGATCGTCCGCTGCGGGTGCCGGTGTGTCCTCTTCCATCATCGGTTCAGCGGCCGGAGCGTCGCCAAACGGGTCATCGCTGGCTGGTGCTGGAGCGGGAGCGTCGCCGAACGGATCGTCCGCCGCGGGCGGGGGTGTGTCCTCTTCCATCATCGGTTCGGTGGCCGGAGCGTCACCAAACGGGTCATCGCTGGCTGGTGCCGGAGCGGGAGTGTCACCGAATGGATCATCCGCAGCGGGTGCCGGGGCGTCCTCTTCCATCATTGGCTCTGGGGCCGGGATGTCACCGAATGGATCGTCGCTTGGAGCGGGATCGTCACTCGGAGGTTCCGGCATCGGGGCATCGCCGAACGGATCATCGTCCGCTGCGGGAGCGGGTGCGTCCTCTTCCATCATCGGCTCTGGGGCCGGGGCAGGCGCGTCACCAAATGGGTCATCAGCGGCGGGAGGGGTCGCCGGAGCCGGGTCGTCCGCGAAGGGGTCGTCCATCGCCGGAGCGGCTGGATCGTCAGCGAACGGATCATCACTCGGTGCGGGGGTCGCAGGCGGGGCTTCCGGCATCGGTGCGCCACCGAAAGGATCATCCTCTTCAGCATCGGCAGGGGCCGTGGGAGGTAGCGGGGCGGGATCGGCCGGAGCCTGGCCCGGGGTGGCGTCACCAAAGGGATCGCTCTCATCGGTGTCGGGAACCGGAACCGAGCGAGGGGCGGAAGGTGCGGTTCTCGGTTGGCGGATCACATCCTCTTCCGCGCGGCGCAGTTGTTCATACCGCTGACGCTCGA
Organism: Pirellulaceae bacterium; assembly: GCA_040880405.1. GTDB lineage: Bacteria > Planctomycetota > Planctomycetia > Pirellulales > Pirellulaceae > JBBDIM01. The sequence continues at coordinate 5,732 of JBBDIM010000053.1, forward strand.
TCGCTTTTCGCTGAACGTAATGCTCCAGGCGGACCTGTTCGCGGAAGACCTCTAATTTCAACCGAGCGGGACCTTGCACTCGTTCCAAGGCCTGGCCAATGGAATAGGTTTGGACCGATTCGGTTTCAAGCTGGGCACCGGCTTGGAAATCAGCCTCGGCCTGTTCCGGGCGGCCCATTTCCATGAGCGCTAAGCCGCGGAAGTAGTAGGCGCGGGGATCGCGCGATCCGAGGTCAATGGCGTCGGACAGCAGCTTGTGCGCCCCTTGGAAGTCGTGGCGATGGAACGTGTGAACGCCCCGGCCATACAGCTCCAACAGTACCGCGTCATCCGACTGGGCCTGAGCGCCGCCGGACCAACCGGCTAGAAGCAAACCGACCAACAACATCAAATGACGGCCAAAAACATTCCTCGACATCAAGGTAGCTCCCAGGATTCTCTTTTATGCCTGACATTACGACTCTCGTGTATCGTAGTTGCCTCCACCCCGATATGCAAGTAAAAGCGAGCGAGCCAGTCACCCCATGATGAATCCACGGATTCACATGTCCCGTCCGCTCTCGGGGTCCGGGGGCCGATTCGGGCCCCGGAGTGCCTCTGGCCGGGGGGAGGCTGCTACAATGTTGATAGAATCGGTATTTTTAACTCGCCGCATAGCACTCCCCAAATTGACGATATTGCCATGGCCAAAAATGTTTTAGGGACCTCACTGGAAACTTGTAGCAACGACCCGCTCACCGGTTTCTACCGAGACGGTTGTTGCCATACCGGGGCCGATGACCACGGCCTGCACTTGGTTTGTGCGGAGATGACCGATGAATTCCTGGAGTTCTCCGCTGAGCGAGGAAACGATCTCTCCACGCCGATCCCCGCCTATGGATTCCCTGGCCTCAAGCCGGGAGATCGCTGGTGTTTGTGCGCCCTGCGTTGGAAAGAGGCCCTGCAAGCGGGACATGCCCCCAAGGTTCACCTGGAGGCGACCCACATTTCCACGCTGGAATTTGTCGACTTGGAAGATCTCCAGCAACACGCCGTGGAGGCGTAAGCGGTGACAGACCCGATTCCCATCGAGATCCGTGAAGAAACCCCAGCGGATTTAGGTGCCATCCGCCACGTCAACCTCCACGCCTTCGAATTGCCGGGCGAAGCGGACTTGGTGGATGCGCTGCGTAGCGGCGGCTACGTCCGCTTGTCGTTGGTCGCCCAGTTGGCCTCGGCGAAGCCGAGCGAAGCACGCATTGTCGGGCACATCTTGCTGAGCGATCTTGCCATCGAAACGGAAACCGGAGACCTCCCGGCCCTCGCGCTGGCCCCGGTCGCGGTCCTGCCGGAGTATCAAAGAAAAGGGATCGGTCACCGCTTGGTGGAAGAGGCCCTAAGTCTCGCTCGAGAACAAGGACATCACATCGTGATCGTCCTGGGCCACCCGGAATACTACCCCCGCTTCGGCTTCTCAGCGGAGCTGGCCAAGCCCCTGAAAAGTCCCTTCAGCGGCCCACCCTGGATGACGCTCGAACTAACACCCGGTGCCCTGGAAGGCGTGCAAGGAGAAGTGAAGTACCCGGCACCGTTTGGGGTTTAGCGGCGACAGCGGAAAAGCCTTTGACAGTCACGACCATGGGGGTACGATTGGGGTATGCGAGTCGCCCTTCAAATCGACGACGACCTGCTAGACGCCCACAACCGTTCGGGTGCAACGCTCAATGCCTCCGCCAGACGCAAGATTGTTCGTCTTTGAGGGCGGCACTCGCGGGAAAGCATATTGGAAATCGCCGACTGGCCCACGCCGATACGCTGAGCAAGTTCTTTTTGCGTGAGTCCACGCTGATTCATGAGGGAGGCCAGGTTCGTCGCGAATGAGGCTTCTTCGGTATCCATCTCCTGAATGATTCGCTTCACTTCAGGGTCGTGCTCGGCCTCCTCTCGCTCCGCTTCAGCCAGATCGAATCCGAGGTTTCCATGGCCACGCGCGGGAAACAACGCCTCTCCTAAAGTAGTCAGCGCCATCCGCCGATCATCCGCGTCCGCCTCATCGTCGGCGAGGATCTCCAACATGTCCCGAACCACGCTACGGATCGGCTCGTCACACGCGAGATAGGCACGGAGAAAATCGACACCGATCTCCAGGGAAAGCGCGGTGCCCTTGCTGCTAATACTTTCGAAATCGGTGAGATTCACTGCTAAGTCCTCCATCACGCGGGCTAGTTCGCGTCAAATTGTATCCGCTCGCTCATCAACCAACGCCTTTCGACCCTTGAAAATCTTGAATTGATGGCTGGTAAAGTCATCTCGTTTTTTCTGAAATACCGCGATGATCCAGATCGTGGGCAATTCTCCCTCGCGGGTTGAACGACGGTAGAAAATGACTCTCAAATTATCACAACCACCAATTGTCTCGTGAATCCTTAGCTCGCCAATCTCATGCCCTTGCCCCTTCAGCGCGCGAATCCAGGACCAATCCAAGTCGGCGGTTAGACCGGTGGTATCATCCGGCAAATTTCCAGGCCAAAACCGCAGTTTTAGTGAATGCCGCCGAAGTACCGCCAAGTCTCCCGTTCTGGGAATCCAGTGCTGGGCGTCCCGCAAGGCATCACGGAGCATGCGGACATGGAATCGCCCCGATAAATTGCCTGGCAATTCGTCTGGCATATCGCTCCAACCTTTAATGCGTACTAATTTAGACTATTAACTATATCACACAGTTCACTAAATTGCAATCGGAAATCACACAATTCACAGTCTAATGCAAGACCGAATGATCGCCAGAACCATTGCCTCTACTCTTTCCCTTTAATCGCAAACAGCTTCCGCGGATGATCCGTGTAAATCTGCTCGACTCCCAGCTTCAGCATCCGTCGCCTCGTCGTTCACGGTCCAGGCACCCACCTTGAGTCCGGCGGCTTGAATCTTGCGAACCTTCTCCGGTGTGACTGCCGCGTGGTGCAGGATGATTGCCTCGAAGCCATGTTCTTTTGCCGCCTTGAGGTCTTCGTCCACGTCGGACATTCCTCGGTCCCAAAACACGGGGAGTTCCGGTTGGAGCAGGAATCGACGGCAAAACGGCCATTTGGGTTGATATTACCCCTCTGGCCGCTTCGGTTGATCCAAGACCAGCGCCAACAGCGAGATCACCACCACCAGCGGCAGGAGCGTGAAGGGGTGGATGTGAGGTTGGGCGGGGGCGGTTTCCGCGGGCTGCGGCGTAATCCACTCGTCCGCCACAACCCAGCCCTTGTCGGTCCGTCGCCAGGTGATCTCGTCGGCCGGTTCGCGTTCTACCAGATTTGCCGCGCCAGGCCTGGGCGCGGGCAGCACGCCGTTGATCGCGATCCACAGCGATACGGCAACCAACATCAAGGTTAAAAGCGTTCTTAACAAATCAATCGCTCCGATCCGAGGCATGGGGGCCAGCCTTCCACCGGAGACAGGAAGCAGCCGACGTGCCGGAGTCGACCGGTGGCACGCTTTGTCAGTCGTAAGTGATTGCAGGCACGTGGCTTGCGGTACAGGAAGCGGTCGACCTGGAATCGGCCCTGTGGCGTTTTGGCAACCGCCCCTCCCGATCCCTTGTGGCGAGAACGCCTCATGTGGTGTTTGGATCTCAGGAAACCCGCTGGTGGAGCCGCGCAAAGTTTCCGCATCTTGGTTGCCCCGATGGGGGTCGTGACCTATTTATTTCAGGTGCGATCGGGCCGAGATCGCGTTCTCTCTTCGCAGGTTGTGTGGGAAAACGGAAACAATCATGAGCCATCAAGCTTCCCTGAAAGATCTTCTCGCGGGTGCCCAACTTCCGGCGCTCCCGCAAAGTGCCATTCGCCTGTTGGAACTCGCCCAGGATCCGGAAAACGGGCCGGCCGAGTTTGCCCTTCCAATCGAGGCCGACCCTGGTTTGACGGGGCAGGTATTACGCTTCGTAAACTCCTCCTACTTTGGTTTTTCGCGCGAGATCTCCAGCGTCAAATTGGCCATCACGCTGGTCGGCATCCGCACGATCAAAAACTTCGCCCTCTGGAGCGCCGTCTTCAGCCTGATGCCCAACCCGAAGAGTGGGCCATTCGACCTGAAGGCCCTGTGGCAAGATTCGCTTCGCCGGGGCCTGTTCGCGCGGGCGATGGGCAAGATTCTCGGCCTGAAAGATTCGGAAGACCTGTTCGCCGCCGCCCTGCTCCAAGACATGGCGATCCCACTGCTGGCCAAGGAACTGAACGATAAATACACCGTCCTGATCCAAGGACGCGCCCTAGGAGACAAGCGGCTCTCGGAACTCGAACGAGAAACCTTCGGCTGGACTCATGCCGAGGCGGGGGGCGTGATCGCGCGGGGTTGGAGCCTGCCGGAACAGTTCGCTAGTCTGATCGAAGCCCACACCGAGCTGGACCAATTGATTGCCTCCGGCAAGCCGGAAGCGGGCCAATTGGCCGTCGCGATGTCAAGCCTGTTGCCCGCGAGTTGCGACGAAACCTGGCCTGAGCTGGAGAGGCTCGAGTCGCTTTACCCTCGCGTCCGAGGGGACGGCCCCGAACTGCTGGAACTGCTCAGCAAGATCGACCAGGAATTCGAGGAATTCGCCCCGGTGCTGAAGCTCTCGGCCCCCTCGGTCACCCTCGCCACCCTCTTCGCCGCCAAACATGGCGAACCGGCGGCGACTTAAAGGGCCGCCTAAATAAGTTCGCCCCGTGAAACAAAACGTGATTGCACGGGTGTCAAGACGCCAAGGAAGTAAGAAGTTCCCCCTCCGCTCTCCGCGAGATTGCGAACACCTCCCTGAGTCCCAACGGGACGTTTAACGACAGCCCAGGACGAAGTCCTGGGTACTGCGTCCCCGAATGATCGTGAGTCCTGAAGGGACGATTCAAGCGATGATTTTTCTTTGAATCGCCCTTTCAGGGCTCACGGATCTAAACCGCAAACGAACCCCGGACTTCGTCCGGGGCTATCGTGAGACGCCCCGTTGGGGCTAAGGCGTTGGCGAGCGAGGTGACGGGTTGAGGCAATGGTGATAACCAACTCCCCCACGCTCTACGCGAGCGTGGCTACGACGTGTCCGCACAATTACCAAGAACGCAAAAAGCCGCGGATCTAATGTTTCGATCCGCGGCTTTTTTATTGGAGTTGCCAAAATTTCGAACCGGCTTACCAGACGAACTCGCCGCCGAAATAGGCCCCATGCAGGATGACGGAGCTGCTGGCTTGGGTCGAGGCGACGACCCCCAGGTCCTCGAAGTTTTGCGGGATCTGGTCGGTCGAAAGAGCCATGCCGGTCAACGCGACCGCGCGGTATCCACCCCGAACCGAGAACCGCTGCGTCACCTGGTAGCTCGCACCCATATCCAGCTCGCACAGGAACGAGAGGCTAGTACGACTGCGGGACACGTCGAACTCGCGGCCATTATTCGGACTTGCCGGATTGACAATGGTGGCATTGCCAGCGGTACCATAAATCCGCGATTGGTGGTCGATGTAGTTGCCGAACAGACCGATCTTCGCCCCACCGTAAAAGTCCCAGCTTCGGTGCGAATAGTTGGTCAGCATCCCGATCTGGGCACCAAGCAGGTTGTTGTCGGTGTCAACCCCGTAGTGGACCTCATCGATACCACCAACGAAGACGTCATCAACGGTATTGGAGGAGAACTGCATCCCGTCGCTAAACCGGAAGAACCGCAGACCACCCACCACTCCGACGTTGAATCCGCCGCAATCGTTGTAGGAGGAATAGAGGTTGGGGTCCTGAAGTAGATTCAACTCGACGTTGTAGAAGTCAAAGCTTCGGCGAAGCCGATGGACGTGGGCACCGCCATCGGCTCCATAGAAATCGTCCAGGCTTGAGCCATTATAGGTAAGACCCTGGAAATTAACTTCCAGCGGAGTCCGTAGGTCACCCACCATGTCGGCACCATAGGCGTTGAACTCCGATTCGCCCCGGATCGCCCAGAAGACCCCTTCCCACGCCCAGTTGCTGCAGTCGAAATGTCGACCCAAACGGAGCTCGTAGCCGCCGCTCCAGTCCATCTCGGCGTCGTGGCTTCCCATGATCGCGGCACCCAGGTCACCGCTATCGTAACTCAGCCATGGCTCGCGTTCGCGATCCTTCTTCATGACCAGGCCGCCGGCATAGCCAAACCACTGGGGTCCGCAGGGCTCGCAGCAGGCAATCGCATCCATCGAACCACAACCTGTGGCGTCGCAACCGTATTGCGATCCGTCAACCGCGGCATGGCCGCCATGGCCATCGAGCTGCTCATGGTAGGGATTGGCGTTCAGTTCCTCGGCGTAGCCGCCATTCATCGGCGGAACTTGCGGCTGCGGAGTGTAGCTGACGTTGGTAGCGCCCGGCTGCCACAACTGCGCGGCGTGACCATACGAGGAGCCGTGATTGGGCTGCGCGTAGTAGGTTTGATGCGGGGCGGGTTGAAACGTCGATGGCCGATAGGCCGAATTCGGCGTTTGAGCGAAAACGGTCGCGGCGGTCATCATGCCCGCGAGTGCGCCCGTCAGGCAAAATAGAGATCTCATTGCTTCCAAGCTCCAGAGGTCCGACTGCTCGCGAGTGGCGGTTCCGTTCCGCCGGAGCAATCGAAGGCAAACAAAGGGAATTTTGGGCGTCCATACCACACCGGTGCCTCCTGCACTTGTCTGCCCCGACGACTGTCGTGGCGGGATTCCCGGTGGGTGCCATCTCGAATCACTAGCGATGCATTCGAGATCATTACCGGGAATCGACATTGCTAGCGTCTTCGGATCGCTGAAATCGTGGTCCTGGGAATCATTTTCCGGAAGGGGTGCCTTCCCTTCCGAACAATCGCTAGCACCTGAACCGTGTGGCCGATCCGCCCCTCATATTGCTAATTTCCTCATGCCGAACTCCCTTTGGAGAAGTCGGAACTTTCCGCTACCATGCTCCCTCAGGCGAGTCCCCACCGTGGTCTCGCCTTCGGATTGTGGTAGGGATACCGGCTTGGTCAGGAAGATTGCCCCCATGCGTTTGACGCTTCGCTCGCTCTTGTCCTTCCTGCATGGGCAAACCAAGCCCCCCCGGACCGAAGCGATCCGGGACGCGGTGGCGGCGAACCCGTTTCTTTCGCAATTGGCTCGGCACCTTGGGGGTCTCCCCGGGCACAGCGAGATCAGCCCCTTGCCCTATCGTGAGAAAGGGGAGGGCAAAGACCCCAACCTGGTGGCGGAATACCTCGACCACGCCCTTGAGGATGAGGCGGTCGTCAAACTGGAGAGCCAATGCTTTCAATCGGACCGGCGACTGCTCGACGTGGTGGCCTGCCATCAGGTCCTCACGACAGGCACCACGGCCCCGACCGCCGAAGCGGAGCTTCTCGCGGATCTCTACGCGTTAGGGAACCCCGAACCGAGCGAGAAGCCTCACGACCCGCCGCAACTCGAAGTTCGTTCGCATCGCAGCAAAAAGCCCGCAAGTCGTCCGGCCCGCAGAGGGATCGACGCCCAACCTGCTGCTCGGCCGGAACCTCAGCGTGCCGATCCATTTACCCCGCCAAGCCCCCCTCGGCGAAAGCGCCCTGTCGGCTTGATGCTGTTGGCCCTGGTGGCACCCCTCACCTATGCGGGCGCGAAATGGCCTGACCTCTGGCAACCCGCGTGGAATTCCGTATTGGAACTCGCGGGAGCCGCAGCACCCTCCGGGGAAACCAGCGAGCCATCCGGGCCATCCCCATTCACCGGGAGGGGCGAACCGGTGGACGAGCCTGAACCGCCGCAGTTCATTGATTCGCTGGTGCGTCGCGTCTCTGCCGAACAACGCCCTGGGGCATTGGAGGAGACGCGCTTCGACGCCCCGCTGGAGACCACCTACGACACCGAAACACCCTCCCCGCTGCCTGCCCCCCCGATGCGGAACTTGGGCGAAAAGCCTCGCCCGGTGCTGGTGGGCCGTGACGCAGGGGACGCCCCGTCAGCATGGCACGTGATCAACGGCTTGCCCCCGACTGGCGAGAAAACCCTCGTGGTCCTGCCCGACGAGTGGTTCGAAACCCAATGGGACAACGGTGTGCGGGTCAAGGTCGCGGGCGGGTCGTGGTTTCGCACGGCCGATCCTTCCGCTGGTATCCCGGCGACGTCGAGCGATATGCAGAACCAACCCGTCTGGCACCTGCTATCCGGTGAGTTTCACCTTCTGTTGCCGCCCCAGCGGTCGGTCACGCTCTGGTACCAGGAACAGGCCCTCCGGTTCCGCTCCGCGGACAAACCGACGGAAATCGCCCTCAAAACCGTCCCATTGCAAGGGGCCGGAGTCGACCTGGCCCAGCTTGCCGACAACCAGATACTGGCCTGCCACCTGCTGGCGGGGGAATGCCAACTAGGGACTGAGGATGGCGACTGGTTGACTCTCTCTGGCCAGCGGGACCAACAGCCAAACGGGTACCAGCTCCGAAACAAGTCGTGGCAACCGGGGGCTTCGGGGGTGACGCAGCCCATACTTCTCGGCTCCAATTTGGGTGAATCCGCAAGGCTCGCCGAGAGGCTCAGGCGGGCGGTTTCCGCTGCGTCGGGCGGAGACTTGGTCTCCCAACTCCAAGATTTGGCGGAAACGTCGGATCTCGCGGACCGGGACGAGGCCAGTAGGGCTTGGGCCTGCCGGGCCTTGATGACCCTGGATCACCCCGGTCCATTTCTCAAGCGGCTCGGAGACCCGAACGATCCGGGGGGCCACAGCGCGCAAGTCGACCACTTGATCGACCGGATGCGGCAGCATCCGGGGTTCGCCCGGACGGTCCGAGATGAGCTAGTGAGTCTCTACCCGGGAACCGGATTCTCCGTATATCGTTTGCTCTGCGGTTACCCGGTGGACGAGGCCACGGATGAGTTGATCGAGCAATTGCGCTCGCTCGAGACTCGGGGCTTGCCTCAACTGAGCCGAGTGGCGCGCTACCAGCGGCGGAAATTGACCGCTGACGAGGCCCCCTGAAACTGTGGGGCCGCGCGCCGCTAACGGCCGGAATTGGCTTCTTTAGGAACTTTTGACCTCTTTTAAGGGCATTGCCCGCGCTTGATCGGTGGCTTGCCTCCCAAAATCGGCTGTCCTAAGCGTCCCCGGATGCTTGGGGAATGTCTCTCGCTTTAGGATGTTGCCAGCGGCAGCGAAACCCGCATAGCGGGCGAGGCGGAAAACGCTCCGTCGCGCAAAACAGCCGATCACCCTGCTATAACCGGATCGGAAAGGGAAAAATTCTCGTGATTTTCACCACCTTAGCCCCTTGGCGTCCATTTGTTTTCGAAGAAGGTTACTTGTAGACTGGGATGTTTCCGCCCGAGCTTCTCGGGTTGGTCAGGGGTGAGTCAGTCGCCCTCGGCCCGCTGCCAGTCCCCATTGTGCATCTTGGATTCGAACCAAGTCTAGGAGGAGGTCCTTCCGTGCAGGTAAACATTTCGACTCGTCATGGCCAACTGAGCCCCGCGTCGCAAGAGACGATTACTGAGAAGGTTTCGAAGCTTAATCGCCTGTTCGAGCGAATTACCGGGATCGAAGTGACCGTCGACCTGGAGCACGAGGACAAACCGAGCGTGGAGTTACAGGTTTCCGCCGAAAAGACCGAAGACTTTGTGGCGACTCATACCTGCGACAGTCTGTTGACCGCGCTCGATAGTGCGATTCATAAGATGGAACAGCAGCTCCGCAAGAAAAAAGAGCGTCTGAAAGACCACCGACCGCACGTTAAAGGTCAAGCCGGGGAAATTGAACCCAAACTGGAAGAATAAGGTCCGGACCGCCCGGAAAAGGCGTCCTGCTGACGCCGGGGTGCCTGCACTACGACCCCCACGGTCGCACCGTAACAAGGAAACGTAGCAATGAAGTTTGCTGATTTCATCGGAGCCAACGCGATTAAACCCGAGTTGGAGTCGTCCGATAAAGAAAGTGTCATCCGCGAGTTGACGGCTGGTCTGGTGGCCTCCGGCAGTATTGCCGAAGAGAATGTCGAGAGCATTATCAAGGCGATTATGAAGCGTGAGGAACTGGGAAGTACCGGCATTGGCCGTGGTATCGCCGTGCCTCACACCAAGCATCCCAGTGTCGATAAATTGGTCGGCACGGTGGGCGTCAGTCGCGAGGGGGTCGAATTCGCCAGCCTCGATGGCGAACCGGTCCACCTGTTTTTTTTACTGGTGTCTCCGCCCGACCGCCCCGGCGATCACCTCCGAGCTTTGGAAAACATCTCGCGTCAATTGCGGGACGACATGTTTTGCAAGTTCCTCAAACAGTCCAAGACCAATGAGGACATTGCCCAACTGTTGGAAGAAGCGGACAACAACCAATTCGGCTCGTAACAGCGACTCGCTCGAGTGATAATCATGGCTGAGCAGACGGTTTCTCGAACGGTCGTGATTCCCAATCAACAGGGGCTTCACGCGCGCCCCGCGGATCAATTTGTGAAGTTGGCGAATCAGTTTTCCGCCCAAATCGAGATCCAGCGTGAAACCCTGACGGTCAATGGTAAGAGCATTCTTGATTTGCTTACCCTCGCGGCCGAGCAAGGGACCGAGCTCATCCTGCACGCGACCGGGGACGATGCCACCGAGGCGTCTGAAGCCCTAGCCGCGCTCGTGGAAAGCTTCGCCGAGCACGATCTCGAAGGAGAAGAGGATGCCTAGCGATAAGAGGGTCGGGCGCGACCCCAAGTTTCAAGGCGGTTGGGGAGGCACCTAGGCCCGCTATGCGAGTGTTGCAAGGGATCGCCGTTTCTCCCGGAATCGCCATCGCGTCGGCGATTGTGGTAGACGACCACAACTTGCGAATCTCGCGGCGGTTTATCTCCCGGAGTCAGGTGGACGGAGAGCTGGCCCGACTCGACACGGCGATTGAGCTGGTGGCGGGTCAAATCGAGCAAAGCCAGCAGGAAGTTTCGGACGAAATCGGCCTGCAATATGGTGCCATCTTCGCGGCCCATCTCCAGATGCTCCGTGATGATAAGCTCCGCACGGCGATCGTCGGCCTGATTCGCAATCGGCACTACACCGCGGAGTACTCGGTCGCCAATTCACTGGCCAAGTACATCCAATTCTTCGAAGGGCTCTCCAATCCTTACCTCCGCGAGCGGTCCAACGACATTCGTGATATCGAGCGGCGGCTGCTGGGGGCCTTGCTGGGGAGTGGTTTCGCCCGCAAGGTTGAGCTGCGTGACGCCGCGATTATCGCCGCTCATGATCTCACCCCGAGTGAAACGGCCAACCTCGACCGGCAAAAGGTCAAAGGCCTTGTGACCGAGATCGGCGGCCCGGGGAGCCACTCCGCGATTGTGGCGGAGGCGTTGGAGCTGCCGGCGGTGGTCGGAGTCGGCGCGTTTTTAAACGATTTGAATACCGGGACGCTGATGATCGTCGACGGCCATCAAGGCCGCGTGATCATCCAGCCGGACGACGAGACGCTCCAGCGGTATCAACACCAGGTCGAGCACGAAAAGGCGATGGCGATTCGCCTCCAAAGCCTTCGCGACCTGCCGGCGACCACCACCGATGGCGTCAATATCCAACTGCACGCCAACATCGAATTTCCGCACGAATCGGATATCTGCCTCGACCGCGGGGCCAATGGAATTGGGCTGTACCGGACCGAGTTCTTGTATCTAGGCCAGGAGGTCGAGCCGACCGAAGAGGACCACTTCCACGTTTATTCGAAGGTGGTTCAGGACATGCAAGGGGCTCCGGTAGTTATCCGGACCCTGGACCTGGGGGCCGATAAAATCGCCCCCAACGGGGAAGCGGCGGAACAAAACCCGTTTCTGGGGCTTCGCAGTATCCGGCTTTCGCTGCGGAACACCGACCTCTTTCGCCGCCAACTCAGGGCCATTTTGAGGGCCAGCACCTTGGGGGACGTGCGGATTATGTTTCCCCTGGTCAGCACCCTACACGAGCTCCGGCAGGCGAAAATGCTGCTCTCCGACATCATGGAAGACCTGGACGAGGAGGGCATTCCGTACAACCGGGACCTCAAAGTCGGCATGATGGTTGAAGTCCCCTCGTCGGTGATCATGTTGGATCACTTTGCCCGAGAGGTCGACTTTATCAGTATTGGCACCAATGATTTGGTGCAGTATACCTTAGCGGTAGACCGTAGTAATCCGAGCGTCGCGCCGCTTTACAATAGCTGCGACCCGGCCGTCTTACGACTGATCCAGATGTCGGTGGACGGGGCGGCCAAAGCGGGGATCACGGCGACATTATGTGGCCAGATGGGGGGCAATCCGATCTATGCCATGTTGCTAATTGGAATGGGTTTACGTAGCCTAAGTGTTACTCCCAGTGCCATCCCGGAGCTGAAGAAGTTATGCCGAAGCGTTTCCGTGCAACAGTGCCAGCAATTGGCGGCACGCGTGCGGGAGATGGATTCGGCCTGGGAAATCAAGCGATTGCTCCGCGAACAACTGCGAAGCTTCCTGCCGGATCATCCGAATTAGGCCTGAAGTCCTCCGGGGGGAGAGATCCTCGGACGACATCCCCCAGAAGGGGCGCGGGCTGGGAACGATCCGGGAACAAAACACACAAATCACACAAACCGGCTGGCGGGTTTTTCCGCCCCGGTACTTCATGACAAGGTTCAAACACACGAATGTGTTGACCGAACCAAATGCGGAAAGGAAAGACAAGCCAAGGATGATTCGGAGCGGCGCAAGCCACCTCGTCTGGTGCGACTTCGCGCGGCCCGAAATGGGCGAGATCGACCTGAGCCTCCTATGGGCCGGCCCCGATTTCGTCCGCATCGCCAAACGCTTTAGGCACGTTTTGCCTAACGCATGATTGGCCGAAATTCGTCGCGAAACCTGTTTCGCGAACATTTGTCGGGTCATGCGGCGAAGCGAGGTCCCCATGGGGGGACGGACCCGCGATCACCGGAGCACGCCCTAAGTGGGGCACAACCGTTGGATCGTGAGCCGAATTTCGCCCTGACGCGGAAAGTACGAACGTCGCCCAATTTGCTGGCTGGCAACCACGCCGCCGGTACGTGAACGACGCCCCAAGTCCCGTATTACGGGCAGGGTGCGATCGCGACCGCCCTGTGGTGCCGCCCCGGATACCGAGCCTCAACCCAGGCTATCGGTGTTCGGATCGCCAACGTTTGGTACCTGGGGGGAGCCTTAACTCCCCGCAACACCGAATCACCCTGCCTAGCGAAGTTAACCGCCCAGGTTCGGAAAAGCGCTCGTGGTTGTTGAACCGAATGACCCAAAGAGAGCTTTTCATGAAAAAAGAAATGTTAATCAATGTGTCGCAGCCGGAAGAATGCCGGATCGCGATCGTTGAAGATGGAGTTCTGGAGGAGTTTTATCTCGAACGGACAAGCCAGGACAATTACGTAGGCAATATCTACAAGGGAGTGGTCGTCAACTTAGAGCCCGGCATCCAGGCCGCCTTCGTCGACTTTGGTGTGGGCAAGAACGGGTTTTTGCACATCAGCGATGTCGAACCGCAGTATTTTCGCCAAGGGGGCTACGACCCCAACTCGCCGCTGGACGACAAACAAGATCTGGCCAATTCGCGCTATGCCAGCGATTTTGGCGATGACGACTCCCCCGACGATGACGACGACGACGATGACGTCCCGGACGAGAGCGGCTCTTCGCGCGGTGGCCGTAATAGGCCACGGCAACAGCGGGGCGGACGCCACGCCCGTGTGGGTGCTCGACCACGCGTCAAGCCACCGATCCAAGAGATCTTGAAGCGGGGGGACGAAGTCCTCGTGCAGGTCATCAAGGAAGGGATCGGCAACAAGGGGCCGACCCTCTCCACCTACATCAGTATCCCCGGTCGGTACTTGGTGCTGATGCCCGCTTTGGGCCGCGTCGGCGTGTCCCGTAAGATCGACGACGATCAGGTCCGCCGTCGCCTGCGGACCACTTTGCTGGAACTGGAACCACCCAAGGGACTAGGGTTCATCGTTCGCACCGCCGGGCAGGACCGCACCAAAAAAGAGCTTTCCCGCGACATGGCCTACCTGTTGCGGCTCTGGAAGCTGATTGTCCGTAAGATCCGCAAGTCGAACGGCCCCTGCGTGATCTACGAAGAGAGCGACATGATCATCCGCACCATCCGCGATATCTTCGCGGCCGATGTGGACGCGATTTACGTCGACCGGCAAGAGCAATTTGAGGCCGCCAAGGAGTTCCTGCAACTGGTGATGCCGCGGTATGTCAACCGTTTGCAAAACTACGACAGCAAGGAACCCCTGTTCCGAAAATACAATCTCGACGAAGAGATCGCCAAAATCCACCAGCGTGAGGTTCCCCTTTCTCGCGGCGGTTCGATCGTGATCGATCAGACCGAGGCCTTGGTGGCGATCGACGTCAACAGTGGCAACTTCCGCTCGGACGGGACCGCAGAAGAGTCCGCCTACCAGTTGAACTTGCTGGCCGCGAAAGAGATCGCGCGGCAGTTGCGACTGCGGGACCTGGGTGGCGTGGTGGTGAACGACTTCATCGATATGCGCCGCGAAAAGCATCGCCGCAACGTCGAACGCGCGCTCAAAGACGCCATCAAGCGGGATCGCGCGCGGACCAAGATCTTGCGGACCAGCCCGTTCGGTCTGGTCGAGATGACGCGGCAGCGGATTCGGCCCAGCCTCAAGCGGAGCATCTTCAAGGATTGTCCCTGCTGCTACGGCAAAGGGGTGGTCAAATCGGGCGAAAGCATGGCCATCGAGGTGACGCGGACGGTGATCGCCGCGGCCCATCAGCCAGGTGCCGCCCATGTGAACGTGAGGGTCAACGACGAGGTTGCCGCTTACCTGAACAACAAGAAACGCCGCGAAATCGCCCTGATCGAGGACGAGACGAAGGTGGTGGTGCAGATTACCGGTAGCGAATCGGTCTTTCCGGAATTCCTGGAAGTGGAATGCAAGGATGGCGAAGGTCGCCGGATTTTCCTGCGTGACAAGGAAGAGGACCGGCACCGGTACGCCACTCGGCCCAATAACTAAGTGGTTTGGCGGAAAGGCTTTAAGGGATTATCGCGACGCCTGAAAAGGCGTGCGGCACCGGAGGTCTTCCCCGCCCCGCTGTTTTGCCATGGTGGCCCCTCGACAAGCGGCCACCATGGGGTTAGACTATTCCGGTTTCCCACTGAATTAAGGTCTCCCCAGGGGGAGATTCGTTCCATAACCAACGTTTAGCCCATGGGCCGACTATCGGCCGTGGCTCGGAAAAAGGTCGGATGTACGCGATCATCAAACAAGACGGCAAGCAGATCAAAGTGGAACAGGGTCAGGAGCTACGGATCGATTACCGATCCGAGGCCTCGCTCGGCGATAGCCTGACCTTCGAGAATGTGCTGATGATTTCAGGCACCGATGGCCTGAAGGTCGGCGCGCCGCTGGTGGAAGGGGCTTCGGTCAAGGCGGAGGTCCTCGCAGTCGAGCAAGGCCCCAAGCTGGTCATCCAAAAGTTCCGCCGCCGCAAAAACTCACGCCGCAAGACCGGCCATCGTCAGATGTTCACGCGCGTGAAGATCAACGAAATCGTCGCGTAAGTCGGCCGGTGGCCCTGTTGCCATCGTCCCCGAGGTTGGTGAGATCCAAAATATAAGAGAAGCCCAGGCTTAACCGTCTGGGCTTCTTTCGTGCGCGGAGGTGAAACGCCGACAAACGGGAGATTTCCCAAGGGACTACGTGGTCACCACCCAGACGGTTGATTCCTGGTGAGAATCTGCTATCTTCAACCTTCTCTTCGGTTCCCCAACACCATTCGTCTCCATTCGCAAAGAACGGTCCATGGTAGCGATTTTCGTAGTCAAAATACACAACTGCTCGAGGTGACGATATGAATCCGGTTTTGGTTCAAGGCATGGTAGCGATTTTCGTCGTCGTGATACACATCTGCATCTTCATGGTGGTCCTGAAGGTGGTCAGCGGCGAACTCGCCGGATTCGGATTCTCGCTTCTCGTGGCACTCGGCTCTCTATTCGGGCAGTTCTTTTTGGGATTGGCCTTTGCCAAGATGATTGGCGGGGGCGGATTCATCGTCGCCTTCGTATTCTTAACGGCCCTGTTGGGCTGGGTGGTACTCGCGGTGTACGGTGTCGAGTTAAAGCGAGCCATGCTGGTGGGCATCCTTTACATGGTAATCAGTAACGGGATTGTAATTTTCATGGCGTTCAGTGGGATGCATAGGCTCGCTTAATCGATGCTGCACGCGTAGCCTTCACAGCGATGGCGGTGCCTGTTAGCCATCGGCAACCCTCCAGTTCCCGCCCGGCAAATTTTAGGTCGGTCGGGCAACGTGCTACAATAATCAAGCAGTGGTCACTCAAAGGCGGATGCCTTTGAGTGATACTCGTCGGGGGGGTCTGAATACTCAACGAACTTCAACGATAGGAGTGATAGGACCATGTCGGATAGACATTGCATGTCGCGGATGGCGACGCGCTTTCTGGGTGGAGTCTCCGCCCTCACCTTACTCGGCTGCGGCTGGGTAGCGGCGCAAGAGGATGCTCCGAAGGAGCCACCTACAAGTTACCTGCCGGTGGTGCCTCACGAGACGTTCGACCAAATGCGCGAGCGAATGAGTGAACAGAAGGACCGGGTCATTCAACGACAGAAAAACCTTCTGGAGCAGCGGTACGATCTGAGCGACAATCCGGCCGAGGATGCCCAGATGTCCAAGGGAAAACCGCTGCAAAAAGGGGTTCGCGCCAAACTCCCCGAAGGCAAGAGCTGGGCAGACCTGGCGGAGATGACGCCGGACGAGATCAAGGAACAAGAGGCCTGGCCCAAAGGCTTTTTGCCGCTCCCCCATCCCTTCCATGAAGAGGGGGGGATGGTTTTCCCCAAGTTCCACATTGACGAGACGATCAAGCAGGAGGACCGGGACTTAACTCGGTTCGACACGGAATTCGACCTGCCGGATCATTTTCTGCCGGAATTTCCGCCGCCGATGTTTCTCACCAGCCGACCTGACTTGGGGGATGTCTCGCAAGGCAAGCTGGTCACCATCGACAACCATTTTGATCTGTTCAACGGGGTCCTCAATCCCAAACAACTGGAAGGGCTGCGATTGCTAGTGAGCCCGTTCATGCAGCAGCAGTTCAACCAAACGCACGACCGCCGCTCGCTCAAGCCGCACCGGGGTGTGACCTGTTTCGACTGTCACGCCAACGGCCACACCAACGCCGCCACGCATCTCTCGCCGGACATGCGGCCGCAGGAGAATCGGCTGCGGATCGACACGCCGACGCTTCGTGGAGTGAACATCCAGCGGCTATTCGGCTCGAAACGAGCCTTGAAGACGGTCGAGGATTTCACGGAATTCGAACAGCGGGCCGCGTATTTCGATGGCGATATTGTGATTGCCACGAAGAAGGGGGTGAACGTCCTCGACCGCGCTTCCCAAGTCCACGCGATGGGGGAGTTCCAGGCGATGCTCGACTTCCCTCCGGCCCCTAAGCTTGATGTGTTCGGCAAGTTGAAAAAGGACAAGGCTTCCGAGTCGGAACTCCGGGGCGAAGAGCTGTTCAGCGGCAAGGCCCGATGTGCCGAGTGTCATCCTGGTCCGTACTTCACGGATAACTTGATGCACGACCTGAAAACGGAGCGCTTCCACGAGGAGCTGATGGCCAACGGCCGCAAGGCCTCGGTCGTCGGCCCGATCAAAACGTTCCCCTTGCGCGGCATCAAGGATTCACCTCCTTACCTGCACGATGGTCGTCTGCTGACGCTGGAGGACACTGTGGAGTTCTTCAATTTGGTGCTGGAAACCAAGTTGACCGAGGAGGAGAAGGCGGACCTGGTGGCGTATATGCGTTGCTTGTAATCCGCCTGCGATGAACAAACGCGGCGCACCTGGGTGCCATGCCCACGCCCAGAAAGCGTGGGCATGAGAAGTGCGAGAGGATCCGGTCTCTTCCGAGAATTCCGGACGCCCTCTCCGGTTCCATCTGGCCGTGTCGCCGGCGCGACAGGGGGCCATTAGCGGTACGTCTAGTTTGAGTTTACCGGTTGGAGAAATGTCTCGCACTTCACACTCACCGGACAAGCCGCCAGGGCTACCGGTCGCCCCGTTCTAGATTGACCCCTGGTTTAACGACCGCTGGGGGTTGTTGATTGCTTCCATTTCCTTCAGGAAGGCGGCCAGGTCTCCCTTTTCCAGGTCGGCCTTGTTTTGGAAATGGAGCCGGACCAAATCTTCCGACTCGCGCGCCGTGTCGACTTCCGGTACCTTGCCCAGGTCGACCAGCCGGCCCAGCGTGACCGAGCCCTTGGGGACGTGGATCTCCAAGCGGATCATGTCGGGCCGTTTGGTGTAGACGGTAGCCCAGGGATTTCGTTTGTCGGGTAGCAGGTGATGGACCAGCATCTGGTTGTTCCAGAGGAACTCACCCTCGGGGGCGACCTCCGTGATCAGGTCGAACAGGTGCTTCAGGAGGAAGCTTTCCCAGCGGATCGGCTTGCCGCTGGGCATCCCCATGCTGCTGAGGTGCCACTTCTGGCCCAGCTTTTTCCAGGGGGAATGGCTCTCGATATCGCGCCCCATGGTCTCCACCAGCTTCCCAAAGCCGGCGACCGCCTCGTCCAAAAAGTTCCGGAACGCGGGCGTATCGATTTCCTCGTACGTATGAATCCGCAGTTCCACTTCCTGGACCGGGCCGCGGATGTTTTTCACTTTTACGCGCGGCTCGTTGCTGTACTGGGGAATGTCTTCCATTTGATTGAGGGTCGGCAGGTCGAGGGCCTCCGGCAGGAGATTCCGATCGAACGTGTTCTTGTAGACCCTAAACTTCATTTTCAAAAGCCAGGCCTCGCTGGTCAGGCCATGGAAGAACCAGCCGTCTGCCTTCTTCTTCGCCGTGACCTCGACCACGCTGCGTGAATTCCAGTTGGTGGGAGAGAAATGATCCGCCTGTTCAATTCGCGTGATCACCTCATCCAGTACGCGACCATCCCAGTTGACGGCTCCGCCGTCCCGGCCGACGCGATCCTGAGTGTGCCACTTGCGGCCATCCTTTTCCCACGGCATTTGGGTGTCGCCGCCAATCGCCTTGATCTCGACATCCTCCGGGCGTTCCTCTTCCAGAATGATCGGGTCGTAGGCTGGACGTTCTTCGTAGGGGCCGGTTTTCAAGATCGGGGCGAGGGCTTCGCCGGTGTGGCTCCGCAAGACGACCGTGCCTGATTTGTCGGTCAAGGTCGAGTCTTCTGATTTTAGTTTTTTGGCCAAGGCGGCGAATCGCTTGCTGTGGGCGACGATATCCTCCGGCGTACCGCAGGTCACCAGTTGTCCACCACCGCCACCCGCTTCGGGGCCCATTTCCAGAACCCAGTCCGCCTGTTTGATCAGATCGAGGTTGTGTTCGATCACCACCACCGTGTTGCCCAAATCGACCAGCCGATGGAAGACATCGAGCAATCGCTTGAGGTCCTCGAAGTGGAGCCCGGTGGAGGGTTCGTCCAGCAGGTATAAGGTCCGTCCGGTATCGGGCCGGGCCAGTTCCGCGGCCAATTTCACCCGTTGGGCCTCACCGCCGGAAAGCGTGGGCGCGGCCTGACCGAGGGTCACGTAATCGAGCCCCACATCGCACAAGGTTTGCAAGATGCGGCGGATCTTGGGGATGTTTTCGAACAGGCCGGCCGCTTGGCTACACGGCATCTCCAGGATATCGGTGATGGTCTGCCCATGGAACCGAACGGCGAGGGTTTCCTCGTTGTAGCGGCGGCCATCGCACGTTTCGCACGTGACCCAGATGTCTGGCAGAAAGTGCATCTCGATGCACTTCTGGCCCATTCCCTGGCAATCCTCGCAGCGGCCACCATCGACATTGAAGCTAAACCGCCGGGCCGTGTAACCCCGGACCTTGGCTTCGGGCAATTGGGCGTAAAGTTCGCGAATTAAATCGAACACGCCGGTGTAGGTCGCCGGGTTGGAGCTGGGGGAATTGCCGATTGGCTGCTGATCGACGCGAATCACCTTGTTGACGTTTTCGATCCCGCGAATCGCATCGTGGGCACCTGGGGTGGTGGCGGCTCGGTGCAGCCGTTTGGCCAAGGTGTTGTACAGCACCTCCTCGACCAAGGTGCTTTTGCCACTTCCCGAAGGTCCCGCGATCGCGACGAGCGCCCCGAGCGGAATCTGGGCATTCACGCCCCGCAGGTTGTGATGGCTGGCCCCGATGATCTCCAGCCAATCGCCGGAAGGACTGGCAATCTCCGGCGCGACTCCGTCGTCCGACTCCTTCGCAAGCGACTCCCAAGAAAGCATCCGGCGATTGTTCGGGACGAAAATCGCGTGCTTGCCAGAAATGTAGGGCCCTGTAACGGAAGATTTACTGGTGGCGATTTGCTTAGGGGTTCCCTCGGCAACGATCTCGCCCCCTCCGCGACCCGCCTTGGGGCCGAAATCGACCAGACGGTCGCTCCCCTCAATCACTTCCTGATCATGCTCGACGACGATTAACGTATTGCCCAAATCGCGGAGCCGGTGGATCGCCTTGAGCAGTCGTTTGTTATCGCGGGGATGCAGGCCGATCGTTGGTTCGTCCAACACGTATAGCACGCCGCACAGACCGCTGCCGAGTTGGCTGGCCAAGCGAATCCGCTGGGCCTCGCCTGCGGACAATGTGGGTGCCGTTCGCCGCAGGGTGAGGTAATCCAACCCCACGTCGACCAGGAACTGGGCCCGACTCTCGATCTCGCGGATCAGTTCTCCGGCGATTTTCAGCTCCCGTTTCTTGAGTTTCCAAGACCGGATAAATTCCAGTAGTTGGCCCAGGGGAAAGCTGCAGATATCGAGAATCGTCTTCTCGCGGAACTTCATCGCGGAGCTATCTTCCCGCAGCCTGGAACCATCGCAGGTGGTGCATTCCACTTCCGACACTAAGGCCTCCAATTGACCACGGAACGCCGCCGAGAGCTTGCTCGCATCGGCCAGCGCGGGGTACAGCCCCTTGAACTGGAAACGGAAGGCGAGCCGCTTCGGATCTTCCTCCTGCATCACGTCGTACCAGGTCTCGCCGGTCCCGTGCAAAATGAGCCGCCGTTGCCGGGCTCCCATTTGGTCGAACGGTGTATCGAGCGGGATTTTATTCTTCTGGCAGATGACCGTGAGCATTTGCCGCGAGATCCCGATCTCCAAGTCGGGCCACATCCGCAGGGCCCCATCGAGCAGCGTCCGCTTCGGATCACTCAGCAGCGAAGTCGGATCGGCCCCGGTTTGCGTGCCCAGGCCTTCGCAGTCGGGACACCAACCGAGATAGCTGTTGAACGAGAAGTTGTGGGGCGAGAGGACTTCAAAGCTTCGATCGCACGACTCGCACGAAAGCTTTTGGCTGTACCGGCGAACCCGCCACTGAGCCTCCGGCACGTCATCCTCGACATAGGCGATCAGCATCACCCCGGCCGATTGCTGGAGCGCGAGCTCCACGCTGTCAGCGATCCGCGACCGCGATTCCTCACGGATCACCACTCGGTCGACCACCACCTCGACGGCGTGATGACGACGGCGATCGATCTTCGGCGGGCGGTCCATGGTGTGGACGACGCCATCGACCCTGATCCGCTGATAGCCGCTCGCTTTCAGTTCTTCCCACAGGTCGGAGTACTGCTGCCCGGTATCGAGGTCACGCGGGGCCAGGATGTACAGCTTGGTCCCTTCCGGTTCGCCCAAAACCTTGTCGATGATCTGCGTCGAGGTTTGGGTGCGGATGGGGATATCGCAGTCAGGGCAGTAGGGTGTCCCGGCGCGGCTCATGAGGACGCGGAGATAGTCGTAGATCTCGGTCACGGTGCCGACCGTGCTGCGAGGCGACTTGCCGAGGTTCTTCTGCTCGATCGCGATCGCCGGAGAAAGCCCTTCGATATGGTCGACCTTCGGCTTCTGCATCTGCCCGACAAACTGCCGCGCATAGGCGCTTAGGCTTTCGACATAGCGGCGCTGCCCCTCAGCGTAAATGGTGTCCATCGCGAGCGAGCTTTTACCGCTCCCACTAGGGCCGCAAAAGACGGTCATCTGATCGCGGGGAATCGAGAGGCTCACATCCTTTAAGTTGTGCTCTTTGGCGCCTTGGATATCGATCCGCTTGGCGATGCCATTCTTATGGTGCTGGGCCTTTTTGGCGGCCCGTTTGATTTGGGCCACGGCGCGGCTCGTCTTGCCGGCTAGGACCGGTTTGAGGGCCTGGCCGGTGTATGACTCCTTGACCTTCGCGACATCCTCCGGCGTCCCCTGGGCCACGATGTAACCACCTTGATTGCCACCCTCCGGCCCCAAATCGATCACCCAGTCGGCCGTCTTGATCACATCCAGGTTGTGCTCGACCACGAGCACGGTGTTCCCCACTTCGGCGAAACTGTGCAACACTTTGAGCAGCATCTTCACATCGGCGAAGTGCAGCCCGGTGGTCGGTTCGTCGAGCAGGTATAGCGTTTTGCCAGTGCTTCGTTTGGCGAGTTCCCGCGCTAGTTTGATCCGCTGGGCTTCACCGCCAGAGAGGGTGGGGGAAGGCTGCCCCAGCTTGATGTAGTCGAGCCCCACATCGTGCAAGGTTTGCAGTTTGTGAGCCACCTTGGGGACGTTCTCGAACAGATTCAGGGCCTCCTGAACGTCCATCTCCAATACGTCGGCGATCGATTTCTCCTTGAACTCGATCTCCAACGTTTCCCGGTTAAAGCGATGCCCCTCGCACACAGGGCAGGTGACCCAAATGTCCGCCAGGAAATCCATCTCCAGCTTGTTCGCCCCGTTCCCTTCGCAAGCGGAACAGCGGCCCCCATCGACATTGAAACTGAACCGCCCTGGCCGATAGCCCCGTTTGCGGGACTCCGGCAACTGGGTGAACAGGTCGCGGATCTCGTCGAACACCTTGATGTAGGTCGCCGGGTTGCTCCGCGGGGTGCGGCCGATCGGCGATTGATCGATCGCGATCATCTTGTCGAGGTGCTCTAGCCCCTCGATCCGCTCATGCTCGCCTGGCTCGCCCAGGCCATGGTTCAGGTCGCGACGGAGGGCCTCGACTAGAATGCCGTTAATCAGCGAGCTCTTGCCACTCCCGCTGGCCCCCGTGATGCAGACAAAGCCTCCGAGCGGAATCTCGGCCGTGATGTCCTTCAAATTGTTTTGAGCGGCCCCGACAATCCGCAACATTTTCTCACCGAGGGGACGGCGGCTTTCCGGGATTTCAATCCGCTCTTCACCGGAGAGAAACTTGCCGGTCACACTCTCCTTGACCGATTCCAGATGCTTGGCGGTTCCTTCCGCCACGACGTAGCCGCCGCGGACCCCCGCGCCGGGGCCGAAGTCGATGATATGGTCGGCGACGCGCATCGTGTCTTCGTCATGCTCGACCACCAGCACCGTGTTGCCCAGGTCGCGGAGGTCGTTGAGCGTCGCAAGCAGGCGGTCGTTATCGCGCGGGTGCAGGCCGATCGAGGGCTCGTCCAGGATGTAAGTCACCCCAACCAAGCCGCAGCCGATTTGCCCAGCCAATCGAATGCGCTGCGATTCACCACCGGAGAGGGTTGGCGCGGTTCGGTCGAGCGTGAGGTATTCCAGCCCCACATTTTGCAGGAACCCGAGTCGGCCCCGGACCTCTTTGATTGCCTCTTCGGCGATCTTTTGCGAGAGGTCGTCCAGCACGAGCGAGTCGAAGAACATCGCCGCGTCCTGGATCGCCAATTGACACACCTGCGGCAGGCTGAGGGCGGTCTCTCCGGTGAACTCCGCCGAGCCGGTCCGGACGCGGACATTCCGGGCCTGGGCATTAAGCCGCTCCCCTTCGCACATGGCGCAGAGGACGGTGGCCATGTACTTTTCGTACTTGCGGAGCTGCGGCTTGGAGTTGGTGTTGCGGTATTTGTCGAGGAACTCCGGAATGATCCCCTCGAACGTCCCACCATACATCTGCGGCGAATTCCCGCCCCGCCAGGTAAACGTGATATGCTCGCGGCCGGTCCCCCAGAGCAAAAACTTCTGGTGCTCCGGCGGCATGTCGCGCCAGGGGGTGTCCAGGATGGCCCCCTTTTCCAGGCCAAGCTTCCGTTCCATGGTGTCAGCGACGCCCTGGTAGATGTGGCGTTTCCAACGCCCCATTTCCTTCCAGCGGCCCAGCAGATCGATTGCCCCCTGCTTGAAGCTGAGGGTGACGTCGGGGATCAACAATTCGGGGTCGAACGTGTAAACCTGCCCGATCCCGTCGCAAGTCGGACACATCCCCTGAGGTGAGTTGAAACTGAAGAGCTGCGGCGAGGGGGGAGCGAACGAAATCCCACAGTCGACGCAGGCGTAGTCGACCGAATACATCAAGTCGCCATCGACCCCCATCTTCGATTTGCTGCGGGCAGATTTTTGAGGGGCGTCTTCCGGCAGGTCCTCGATCTGCGGGGCGACGATCAGGCTGCCATCGCCCATCCGCAAGGCAAGCTCAACCGCTTCGGATAATCGACCCCGAATCTGCGGTTTGATCTCCAGTCGGTCGATCACCAGTTCGATGTTGTGCCGCATCTGCCGGTCGAGCTGCAGGTCGTCGCTCAGGTTGGTCACTTCGCCATCGACCCGGGCCCTCACGAAACCTTGCTTCAAGAGGTCGATGAACAGATCCTTGAACTCCCCCTTCTGTCCCCGGACCAGCGGCGCCAGGACCGAAAGTCGGGCCCCTTCCGGCTGCGCGAGAATCAGTTCCAGGATTTGTTCGCGGGTTTGGGCGGTCAGCGGTTTGCCACATTCGCAGCAGTGCCCTTGGCCCACTCGCGCATAAATGACGCGGAGATAGTCGTAAATCTCCGTAATGGTGCCGACGGTACTGCGGGGATTATTGCTGGTGGTCTTCTGCGAAATCGAGATCGAGGGGGTCAAACCGCCGATGAAGTCGACATCCGGCTTGGGCATTTGACCCATAAACTGCCGCGCATAACTCGAAAGGCTCTCGACGTACCGCCGCTGTCCTTCGGCATAGACCGTATCAAACGCGAGCGAACTTTTACCACTTCCGCTCACCCCAGTGAGGCAAATCAGCTTATTACGTGGCAAAATCAGCGACACATCCCGCAGATTGTGTTCGCGGGCGCCTTTGATTTCGATATCAGATACCGGCATAGAAGAACATCCGTGGGGGCTCGGCTCGTAGTTTAGGGCAAGCTATCGATTCTAGGGGACAGCCGGAAATGGGAGAAGGGTATGGCGATTAGGGAGGCTCTGCCGATGGGGCTTAAAACGAGTACGCCGACTCGGTTTTTCTCGATTCACTCACTTAATTCGGTACAATGAGGGGGAGCGCGGTAAGACTCCCCCCATTATTTCCCCCAGGAGAGCGGTCATGGCTTCGTTTCCTCGCAGACAGTTTCTCTCCACCGCGGCGGTCGGCGGTGCTTTTTTGGGCTTCAACCAGCTCGACTTCCTCGGCCGCCTGCCCCGCGTCTCCGCCGAGGAGGCCCAACCTAACCCCGAGGCGGTCCAGTTCAATCCCGATATCGAACCGCTCGTTCGCCTATTGGAAGAAACACCCCGGGATCAACTCCTGGAAAAAGTGGCCCACAGGGTGCAAACCGGGACCAGCTATCAGGAAGTGCTCGCGGCGCTGATGCTCGCGGGGGTGCGGAATGTGCAACCGCGACCAAGTGTCGGGCACAAATTCCACGCCGTGCTGGTGGTGAACTCGGCCCATATCGCGAGTCTCGCCTCGCCCGATAGCGAACGCTGGTTGCCCATCTTCTGGGCCCTGGATCACTTCAAAAGCTCGCAGGCGCGGGATGTCCAGGAGGGGAACTGGACCATGGGTCCGGTCAACGAGGACAAGCTGCCGCCGATGCGGAGGGCTCGCCGCGAGTTTACCGAGGCGATGGACAACTGGGACGTCGAGAAAGCGGATACCGCCGTCGCGGCCTTGTCCCGGGGGGCGACCTCCGGTGAGATGTTCGAGCTGTTCGCCAAGTATGGGGCCCGCGATTTCCGGAGCATTGGGCACAAGGCGATCTACGTCGCCAACGCCTGGCGGACCCTCAACTGCATCGGCTGGCGGCATGCCGAGCCGGTCATGCGGAGCCTGACCTACGCCCTACTCAATCACGTGGGAGAGCCGAACCCGGCCGAGAACGACTTGGCACCGGACGCCCCTGGCCGGAGCAACGAAAGCCGCGTAGCGCAAGTAAATCGAGGCTGGCGCGATGGTGAGCTGAACGATCAGGCCACCGCCGAGCTACTCGCGCTGCTGCGGACCGGTTCCGTCGACGAGGTGTGCGACGCGGTGGTCGAGACGGTGAACGATGGTGTCTCACCTCGCTCGGTGTACGATGCCTTGCTCTTGGGCTCCGGTGAGCTTTTGATGCGGCAACCGGCGATCGTCGCCCTGCATGCGGTCACTTCGACCAACGCCTTCTGGTACGCCTACAACACCACGCGAAATGACGAAACGCGGCGGAAAATTTTGCTCCAAAACGCAGCCTTCCTGCCGCTGTTCCGCGAAGCGATGAAGGGTCGCGGCAAGGTCGATGAAGCCCAAATCGACCAACTTACTGGCACCATGCCGGGAGATACCCCGGTGGATGACTCGACCGCCGCGATTGAAGCGATTTTTGATCGCGTGGGTACGGATTCTTCCGCCGCGGCCCAAGGCGTGCTGGCCTACCTGGACGCTGGCAAGAGCCCCGAGGATTTAATCACCGCGGCTCGGCGGTTGGTATTCCTGAAAGGGAACAACTCGCACGACTACAAGTTCAGCTCGGCCGTGCTGGAGGACTATTACCACGTTTCGCCCAATTGGCGAAATCGCTTTCTCGCTTCCAGTGTTTTCAAACTACTGGGCAGCAACCAGCGCGATAACCAACTGGTCGAGCGAACTCGCTCCGCCTTGGCGTAACTCCCTGAAACCAATTCCCACAAACGGACCATCGGCCCACCGGTGGTCCGTTTTTCTTGAGCTCGCATGCATTCCGCCTTAAAGCATCTCGACCACCGCCCTTGGCCGGTTCCCTCCAAACCTTGGACGTGGCGGCAATCGTGGCACGACCTGTTGTTTGCCCATTGGCCGATTGCAGCGGAGCAGCTCCGCCGATTTGTGCCGGAGGCCTTGGAAATCGACCAGTTCGACGGAACTTCCTGGCTGGGGGTCGTTCCGTTTCGGATGACCGGGGTGATGCGCCGGCCGCTGCCCAATGTGCCGTGGATCTCCGCCTTTCCGGAACTAAACGTCCGGATCTATGTCCGTCACAACGACCAAGCGGGCGTTTGGTTTTTGAGCCTCGACGCCTCGAATCCCCTAGCGGTGTGGGCCGCGCGGCGGTTTTTCCATTTACCATATTACCAGTCCACCATGTCGCTCCACCGCGAGTCGGAGACCATCCATTACGACGCTCACCGCAAAGACGCGGCGTTTCAGGGGACGTATCGACCGACCTCGGAAGTTTATCTGGCAAAGCGTGGCGATCTCGACCACTGGCTGACCGAACGATACTGCCTGTACGTTACCGCGCCGGATGGTAGCCTCTGGCGGAACGACGTACACCACCGGCCTTGGCCGTTGCAAGCGGCCACGGCCGAGATCCAGACCAACAGCATGGCCAGCTTCCATGGCCTGAAGCTGGAAGGGCCACCGGCGCAGCTTCACTACGCGGACCGCGTGGACGTCGTGGTTTGGCCAGGCGAGCGAGTGAGCTAGAGCGTTCGGGTGCCATGCCCACGCCCTCCAACGTGGGCATGCTTTGGCGGGCGCGTTTTCCACCGGCAACTCGATCAACAACGACCGAAACGGCCGACCGCGAACCCACAGCCAAAATGTCGTCTCGGTAGCTCAAACTTACCTGCAAAATAAAAGCGGTAGGGCGCGAGCCCTCCGATCTTTGGCGTGTAAATCCCCAATGGCAACGTCGCCTTGTGGAACCCGAGCCGGCATCCGCACTTCTCGAAGAAGGCAGGATCCTCTCGCACGTCTCATGCCCACGTTGGAGGGCGTGGGCATGGCACCCAGCGAGGACACAAAAAAACGCCCCCAACCGACAACGGTTGGGGGCGTTTGAATTTAATCTTTGCCAGCTTGGCGTCACGAGCAGCGATTAGGTCGCGGCTAGTTCCTTGCGCCGCTCGGCGATGACTTCTTCCTGAACATGGCTCGGGGTTGGCTTGTAGCTACCCAGTTCCATGCTGAAGGTACCCTGTCCTTGGGTCATGCTTCGCAGGTCGGTCGAGTAACCGAACATCGCGGCGAGCGGAATCTCGGCGATAATCACCGAGATGTCGCCGTTCACGTCGGTCGACACGATCAGCCCACGCCGGGAAATGATATCGCCGGTTACCGGACCCTGGAAATTCTCCGGAACCTCCACTTCCACCATCATGACCGGCTCCAACAGAGTCGGTTTCATTTTGTTGAAGTTTTCGCGGAAGCAACCTTGGGCACAAATCCGGAACGCCATTTCGGACGAGTCCACATCGTGGTACGAACCGTCGTTCAGTTCCACTCGCAGGCCCACCACCGGGTACTCGGCCAACGGCCCCTTGCCCAAAATGTCCTCGAAACCCTTCTGGACCGCCGGGATGTATTCCTTGGGAATGCGACCCTGGCTGATCTTGTCGATGAACTCGAATTCCGGGGCATCTTCGCTGTCTTGCGGCAGCGGTTCCATGTAGCCCACGATATGAGCGAACTGACCGGAACCACCCGTCTGCTTTTTATGCTTGTAGTTGAATTCCACCTTTTGAGTCGGAGATTCACGATACGAAACCTTCGGCGGGCCGGTGACGACCTCCACCTTGTACTCGCGGCGAATCCGCTCGACGTACACTTCCAGGTGCAGCTCACCCATCCCGGCGATGATCGTCTCGTTGGTCTCCGGGTCGGTGAACACGTGGAACGTCGGGTCTTCCTTGCGGAACCGGATTAGGGCCTTGCTCAACTTGTCGCTGTCATCACGGCTTTTCGGAGCGACCGAAATCTTGATCACCGGGATCGGCACGAAAATGCTTTCCAGCGAACAGTAGTTCCGCTCGTGGGCGTAGGTATCACCTGACGCACAATCGATGCCCATCACGGCGACAATGTCCCCCGCGCCGGCCGAATCGATTTCCGCTCGCTTGTCGGAGTGCATCCGCACGATCCGCGAGAACCGCTCGGTCTTGCCGGTCCGCTGGTTGACGTAGCTGCCACCTTTTTGGATCGTCCCTTGGTAAATCCGCAGGAAGGTCAACTGACCGTACGGATCTTCCACAATCTTGAAGGCCATGCCGACGAACGGACCCTTCGGATCGCACGCCAGCGGAACCTTCTTCTCGCTGTCGGTGATGTCGGTGGCCCGGTATTGAACCTCCAGCGGCGAGGGCAGGTAATGCACAATGGCATCCAGCAAGGCCTGCACGCCCTTGTTCTTGACCGCGGTACCCATGAATACCGGGGTAATGTGCAAGTTGACGACCGCATCGTGGGTGACCTTATAGATCAATTCCAACGGCACTTCCTCTTCCGCCAACAGCAGTTCCATCAGCTCGTCGCTGTACAGCGAAAGCGATTCCAGCAGGTGGGCGCGGGCTTCCTCCGCCTCTTCCTTCAAGTTGGCGGGAATGTCTTCCCGGCGGATGATCTCGCCATGCTCGCCGTCGTTGTAAATCGCCTTCATCTCGACCAGGTCGACCACGCCTTCGAATTTTTCCTCGGCACCGATCGGCAACTGGTAAGGGATCGCGTCGACACCTAGCTTGGCCCGCATCTGTTCGGTCACTTTGGCCGGATTCGCGCCGGTACGATCCATCTTGTTGATGAAAGCGAGTCGCGGAACTCTGTACCGCTTCATCTGACGATCCACAGTGAGCGACTGGGCCTGCACACCACCGACGGAGCAGAGCACGAGGATCGCGCCATCGAGCACGCGGAGACTACGCTCCACCTCGACGGTAAAGTCGACGTGGCCCGGGGTGTCGATCAAGTTGATGGGGTGGCCATCCCACTCCACACTGGTCGCGGCGCTGGTGATCGTGATCCCGCGTTCCCGTTCCAGTTCCATGTGGTCCATCGTGGCTCCGTCGCCACCGCCGCGGACTTCCTCGATCTTGTGGATACGTCCACTGTAGAACAGGATGCGCTCGCTGAGGGTGGTTTTCCCCGAGTCGATGTGGGCCGAGATACCGATATTGCGAAGTTTGCGAAGGTTCATAACGTTACAAAAGTAAAAAAGGTGTCGGTCGTAAACGGGAATGGAACGTGCTTCTTGGAATCTGCGATTCCGTCTCCCTGGCCGGATGTTTTCGACCGATTTCGGGCGGATTGCCCGGGAGACCTGCTTTTTTTCTAGGTTGAGACCTCGATCGACCCAATTTCCTAAGATAGGTGGCGGTCGAAGTGAGGGGAGCTTCCCGGAGCACCGTAAGGTGTTCGGGCGGGGTCGCCTCAATTCAAATCTTCCCTGGGAGGAGATTTGCGGCGGCGTCTCTCGGATGGACCTGGCATCTTACTTCTTTCAGGAAGAATCGCCAGATCACTTTCCTATCGAGCGCCATGGAGAGAGGACCAGCGGCAGCCGACTACAACAAGCAAAAAATTCCCGGTCCAACAACGATCGGGCGCTGTTGGGCGCGGTCGACAGAGCGAGTTGATGCTTTGGTAGTCACAGGAATTGCCAGCCGTAAACTGTTTTGGTGGTAGATGTTATGCCGTGTGTGGGATGCGACCCTAAAGCTACCCTAGGCAAGTAAACTGCCCACAATCAAAGGGTAGCCGGTGGCAAGGGGAAATTCCCCGCCCAAACGACAACTTCCCACACTATATACGGTGATCGACACCTGGGGAAGGGAGTTTTCACGAATATTTTATGTTGAAACGCGTTTTTCGCTTGCTCCGCGTGGCTAACGCGTGATAGCTGGGTGCCATGCCCACGCCCTCCAACGTGGGCATGAGAAGTGAGAGATGACAAAGCCTCTTCGGGGAAGCCCGGACGCCGGTTCAGGTTTCACTAGCGACCTAAATCGTAAGTGAAAGCTCTACCAAGACAGTCCATTGGCCATGGATCAGCGGTCGGCCGCTTCGCTGGGTTGTACATCGAGTTGCCGGTAGAGAACCCGCGCGCCAAAACATGCCCACGTTGGAGGGCGTGGGCATGGCACCCGGCACACTCGCCGAATCGCACCCGTCCGGTTAGATCTAGTCCGGAGCCTTCCCGTTGGTGCCGCCAGATCCCTGAATCGTCCCTTCCTTGAAGGCCCCGGCGATCGCTTTGGGGACTTCGGCTTCGGCCAGAACCAGTTTGGCCCGGTTCATGGCCACCTTGGAGCGGTTTTCCTGTTCGGTGGCGACCGCCTCGGTTCGCCGCTGCTCCGCTTTGGCCCTCGCCACGCGCGTATCCGCCTCGGCCTGATCGTTTTGGAGCCGCGCCCCGACGTTCTCGCCGACGTCGATATCGGCGATGTCGATCGAGACAATCTCATAAGCCGTTTGGGCATCCAAACCGCGAGCCAGCACCGCCCGCGTGATCACATCCGGGCTTTCCAGCACGTGGGCATGGTGAGTCGCGGAACCGATGGCCGAAATGATGCTTTCACCCACGCGGGCAATGACCGTTTCCTCGGTTGCACCACCGATTAACTGCTCCAGCGAGGTCCGCACGGTAACCTTGGCCCGAACTTTGAGTTCGATCCCGTTCTTGGCGATCGCCGAAAGGGTCGATTTGCCGCTGCGGCGCGGATCGGGGCAATCGATCACCTTGGGATGGACGCTGGTCCGGACGGCGTCGACCACATCACGTCCGGCGAGGTCGATGGCGGAGGCTCGGTCGAAATCCAAGTCGATCCCGGCCCGCTGGGCCGCGATGATCGCATGGGTGACCGCCATCACATTGCCACCGGCCAGAAAATGGGCTTCGAGCCGCTGCGTACTGATCCCGCTGCGACGATCGATACTGAGTCCGGACTGGACGGCCATGATCTTCGCCTTGACGATCAACCGGCTATTCACCTGACGGAAACTCATCCCGATCAGGCTAAATAGCGAGATATCGGCCCCCGACATGTAGGCCTGAAACCACTGCTGGCCATAGTTGAACAGGACCATCAGCAGCGCCAGCCCGATCACGCCGATGATAAAGATACCACCGAGCCAAAAGATCCACGCGGCGTCGTTTCCTAAGTTTTGAGCGAGCAGCCAAACCGAGCTGTGCATGGAAGAGATGCCTATTCCGAGGTGTTTTTCAGGGGGCCAACATTCCCAGCTTTCGACGCAATCATAGCGAACCGGGGGGGAGAACTCCAGCATTGGCCCCCGAAACTTTCTTTCCCGGGGGCGGAGTCGCGAGAATCGGGCGAAATCTCAGTTTGCAAACCGGTGTTGTCAATCGAACAACCTGTCGCTGATCACGCTCCATCCGCTCCCTCAAGTTCGCCGCGTGGGAAATACCGGGAAGTCCTTCGTCCTTGGCGTCTTTGCGGCTTTGCGAGAGACCCAAGAACCAGGAATATCTCTCGCAAAGGCGCTAAGGCGCAAAGGGGGACAATATTCCTACCCATTTTTCGCATGGCACGCCGCTTGCGTTTCCCTGCTTGTCAATCAACGGGCCCTGCGGGAAGCGGGTGCCGGGGTTTGGCCGGGAAGCCATCAAACGCGCCAGGTGGCGGCAAGCAGGGTTGGGGGTATCAACGGGATGCGAACGTTCATCATATTGCTCGGCTTTACAACTCTGGGGCTTGCCACCGCAACGCTGCAAGCGGGCGAGCATTCCACCGGTGAGCTGGGATCTATGTTCGACCCCCGCCAAATCGTCGCAGTCGCTTCCTTGGAGGCGGAGCAGTTTGGCCGTCAACTGACGGATCTCCGCCGAATCTTGGCGACCACCCCGATAAGCCAGTGGTCTGAGAGCTTGTGGGCCGCCAGCGGTGCGATCCTGCGCTCGGAGCAGGGGCCCCTGGGGCAGGGGCTTCGGTATGCGGTCGTGCTCATGGTTGCTTACCTACTGGTCCAGGGAGGCACGATCGCCCTGGTTAAGTTGGCGAGACTCGGATTTATCGCCAATCTGCTCATGGCGGTGGGCTTCGCCCTGTTCCTCACCGCAATGCTCCCCTCGATTGGGCTGGTGACCCTCGCCATCGGCACGCTGCTGAAGTTCGGCCAACTACTGGACTACTTCACTCCATCGCGAGTCGCTCATTTTCCCTAATAGGAATATCAGGCACGCCGCAGGTGACTTTCTCAGGCGTTGCTCTGGAGTGCTGCGATAGGTGAATCTTCGACGCCTCGGGACGATTTTTCGCCACCCGAGCCCATTTCCGGGGTTTCAACCCATTGGGCGGGAGATATCACGGCAAGGCCCACCCCAACAGCGGGGCTTCCTCGCTCGCGGGAGCCCGTGAAAACCTTTACTTGGCTGGGCCGTTTTGCTAGTCTTTCTAATGATGATCTCCCCGATGTCGAAATCTGGCCTAGGCGGTTCCCTGTTGGATTGCCAGCAGTGTGCCGCGAAAACCTCCATGGGCCAGCCCACCTGACGTTGCCTTGAAAACTTAAATCACCGACCCGGATTTGTCTCCGCTCGGTCGGTGCCTACGTGGAGCCGCGAACGTTTGCGGTTCCCGTGTACCTCCCACCGACTTGGATACTCGCTTGCCATGCGCGGACGCGAACTCATGAAATTCGAACTCTCTCTGCCGGTCCTTTTGTTGGCCTTGGTGCCGCAATGGGTTTCGGCGGATGAGCCAACTCAGCCCAGCCCCAACCCCAATTTCTCCGACGTGAAATTGGTGCTGGAGAACTATTGCTACGGCTGTCACGGCTATGGCGAGACAGAAGGAGATGTATCGCTGGAGTCCTTTGCTGAAAGCGATGATCCGACCCTCGATCATCAAGGGTGGTTGGCCGTTTGGCGGAACCTCAGGGCTCAGACCATGCCCCCGGCCGACCAAGACCAACCCACCAAGGAAGAGGCCGCGCTGGTTGGTGCCTGGATTGAACGATCGGTCTTCAAGCTCGACCCGGAAAAACCGGATCCTGGCCGCGTCACCATCCGCCGGATGAATCGCGCGGAATACACCAACACCATCTCCGACCTTTTCGGCTACAACTTCAAGGCGACTGAGAACTTCCCCGCGGACGACACCGGGTACGGCTTCGATACGATTGGCGACGTGCTGACGATCTCGCCGCTGTTGATGGAGAAGTACTTTGACGCCGCGAGCGAGATTGTCGAAGCGATCGTCGATACCTCGGGGCCCGATAATCCCAGCTTCACCGTCTGGGCCAACAGCTTCAGTAACGAAGCCAAGCCGGACGCCTCGGTCGAGTCGATGCCGCTCAATCAAGAGGCCAAGTTCCTCGCCAAACGCTGGATCGAGCATCCGGGCGAGTACCACTTTAAAGTCGAGCTTCAGTTGGAGAACCTGGAACGGGGCTCGACGAGCACCGGCCATCTTGTGCTTAAATCGGAAGACCGTGAGCTGGGCAAAATGCCGCTCAACTGGGACCAACGGTTGGTCGGCGAGTTCGAAACGACTGCCGAACTGGAAAAGGGGCATTTTCATTTCCACCTGGTCATGCAACCGGGAGATCCCGCCGGTGAAGGGCAGGAAGTTCCCAAATTGCGAATCAAAAAGATCTCTGTGGAAGGTCCGCTCGACGGGACACAGGCCACGCGCCCGAAAGAATACACCAAGATCTTTTTCGATGGCCCGCCCCCCAAGGATGAGGAGGGGCAACGAAAATATGCCCTCAAGCTGATCGAACATTACGGCACGCTCGCTTATCGCCGACCGATCGACGATGGCACCCGAGATCGCCTGGTCGAGATGATGATGCGCGTCAGCCAACGGGATGGACGAAGCTTCGAAGAAGGCTTTGCCATGGCCCTGACGGCGATCCTGTCCTCACCTCGGTTCATCTTTCGGGCGGAGATCCAGCCGGAACCGAACAACCCGGCGGCTGTGGTCCCGGTGGATGAATTCGCCTTAGCCTCCCGGCTATCGTACTTCCTGTGGTCCTCCACGCCGGACGCAGAGCTGATGAAGCTTGCCGGGGAAGGGAGGTTGCGCGAGCAGCTTGAAGCCCAGGTCGATCGGATGATCGCCGACGAGAAGTCGCAGCGATTCATCGGGCGATTC
>JBBDIM010000054.1:0-6502 GCA_040880405.1 Pirellulaceae bacterium
CAGACATTCAGCAAGATGGTCCAGAGCCACGTTCGGAAACTGTAACGGGAGTCGTAAGTGGAGAGCCAGCGGTAGCTGTTCAGGAAGGCCTGCTGCACGGCATCTTCGGCGGCCGCCGAGTCAGGCAGGTAGCTCCGCGCCAAGTTCAATAGGGCGGGACGGTAGCGATTAACGATGACGGCGTACTTGTCCCGGTCCCCGGCGATCACCGCGGTGATAATCTCACCATCGGTCCACTGGGTGATGGGGGTTATTTCGCTTGATTGGGCTTGGATTGCCATGGGGACGGAAGCCTGACGCGGTTTGGCGAATAAGTTCCACGAGATAAGCCGTCGAGGTGCCTTAAGCTATTGTATCCCCCTGCCCGCGAAAAAGGTACCTTTCGCCATGCTGGTCACGCACATGACACCTGCTAGCGGGTGGGGGGGCTGTATCGTGGCTACTCGCGAGGCCGATCCAATTCTCTCCCTGGTTTCGCGGAATCTGGCATATCCCTCCGCTGAAGAGCTTCGCCTGCGTCTCTGCCGGGGGTTGCGCAATTGTTTGGCGATTTTGCCATCAGGTCGCTCAATGTGTCGGCAGTCCACACCGCGTGAGGTTAGGAGACGGCGCCGTTACGCGAGAGCTAAATGCGGCTACTCGCCCCTTACGGTGAAATCGGGGCATTGCGGAAACCCGTGCGGTGTCTCGGCGCGCGGTTTGCGGTTAGATTCGGCCGAGGTGCGGGCACAACCTCCGATTTCTGGTGGCACGCGAATCGCGGATGGCAGCCCAGCGGGAAATTTTGAACTTATTGCTACTTTTTTGTGGCGAATGCGATATCACCTGATATCATAAACTTTAATTCGCGAGCGTTAATTACCGGCGAATTTCACCTCATCACTTTGCTCTTTTTTGTTCTTCTTTTTAGGGGATTTGTGCAATGAAAAA
The DNA here is from genome assembly GCA_040880405.1 of Pirellulaceae bacterium. Taxonomy (GTDB): domain Bacteria; phylum Planctomycetota; class Planctomycetia; order Pirellulales; family Pirellulaceae; genus JBBDIM01. Next base: position 931 of record JBBDIM010000054.1, read on the forward strand.
ATCTCGCGGTTTTACGCTGGTTGAGTTGTTGGTGGTGATCGCCATCATTGGTGTGCTGGTCGCACTTTTGCTACCGGCGGTGCAGCAGGCCCGGGAAGCGGCCCGGCGGATGCAGTGCAGTAATAACTTGAAACAGTTAGGCCTTGCGCTGCACAATTATCACGATACCCACCTCAAGTTCCCCTACGGCGCCCGTAATCGGATCACGTTTGCCGGCACCAGTTGGCGGTTCGGGCTGCTGCCCTACTTGGAACAGCAGGCGCTGTTCGATCTGGATAAAGCCTCCGGTCATAACCTGAATACGTACGCGGGGGGCAATACTTCGAGCAGCTTGGATGATTACAACGGCTTCACTCGACAGCTTTTCGGAAAGGCTGTGCCGGCCTTCGTCTGCCCCTCGAGCACGGAGGATCCAATGTACGCCTACAACGCGACCTTTCGGACCGTCGGCGCGGTGACACAGGGCCATCACTACGTGGGAATCATGGGGGCGTATCCCGACCCGGCAGCGCGCACAACGACCTTTTATGAGACCCAGAATGGCAGCTATGCCACCGACAACGGAATCCTCACGATCGGCGAGTGCAAAGCGATGCGTGATATTGTCGATGGTACCTCGAACACGATTATCGTCGCGGAGCAGTCCGGCAATTCCAACCCCAACGCCAACGCCCGGCGGATTGCCAACTACCATACCGGTTGGGGAGGGTCTTCCACGGTTGGGACCGTCTCGCAGTGGCGGGCCGGCGATGCCAACCTGCATAAGTATGGCAGCGGCCTGACCGCCGTCTTTCATTCTCCCAATCCTTCCACAGCCGGGGCCGAGGCCAACGCGGTGTGGGACTACAACACGCCTCTCACCTCGTTTCATCCGGGTGGCGTTCAGGTGGTGTTGGCCGATGGGGCCGTCAAGTTTGTGACCGATACGATTCGCCTCACCACGATCCATCAGCTTTGTGCGCGTGACGACGGGACGGTGGTTACCGACTTCTGATCCCCGGCGTGATGGTATCCTGGCGCGGGACCTGCGGGAGGCCGATTAGCCTCCCCGGAATTCGAGAGCAGTGGGGCTATCTTTAGCCTTGATTACCTAAGAACAGGTGGTACACGATGAGCTATCAATTGTCGATCAGGCTGACGTTTGTTGGCGGCGTAATGCTGGCCTTGGGGTGCGGCGCTGGTGAGGCGCGGCCGAGCGCGGAGATTCAGGGGATCGTGAACTTGGACGGCTCGCCGCTAGAACAAGGGAGCGTCCATTTCACCTCTTCCCGAACCGGCGAAACCGCGTACGCTAACTTGGCACCGGGTGGCACATACTCCGTGAGCTTTCCGCAGGTCGACCTGGGGGAGATTTACGAAGTTTCCGTCGGGAAACCGGTGGTCGACGAGCAAGACGCTCACGCCCTCGAGGCGAATCCACCTGCCGCGATGACCGTTCGGATTCCGCCGATCTATTCCAACCGCACGACCAGCGGATTGTCTCTGGCGATCGATAAGAAGGGGGTCCAGAGGTTTGATATCGACCTGAAGGGTCCCTAGCTCGAAGGGCTCTTGCCCAACGAAAGTCCTCCTTCCCCCGGTTCATGCCGGAAATCGCTGAGCCGGAGCTCCTCTCAATCAGAACACACCATTAGCTTGTCAGCCCCACCGCAACGCGAGCGCTAAATGCGCTCTCTCGCCCCTTAGATTGGAGCCACGGTACTATTGATAACAGGAGGCATCTCGGCGCACGGTTTGCGGATCGATGTGACCAAGACTTAGTTGCGATTGGTGATTTTTTACGGATCGTGATATCACGCCACGTCAAAAATGAGCTTCGCAGCCCTCAACTGGGCGGCAGGGGGTTTGGTCTTATTTTTATTTTTACTGTAGCGAGCGCGATTTCACCTGATATCATGAACCCCTGAGCGACAGCCCTATCCCCCGATATGCACCTCATCCGTTCGCATTTTTGGTTCTTCTTTTTGGGAATTCCTGCGATGAAAAAATCACATGGTTTTACGCTGGTTGAATTGTTGGTGGTGATCGCCATCATTGGTGTGCTGGTCGCACTTTTGCTACCGGCGGTGCAGCAGGCTCGGGAAGCGGCTCGGCGGATGCAGTGCAGCAACAACTTGAAGCAGTTGGGCCTTGCGCTGCACAATTATCATGATACCCACCTGGCTTTTCCTGGAATTTCTCATAAATGCGCCCCCGCTGTCGTGGGAACTGAAGGAACGCATGCCCATTGGACCTGGGGAACGCAGATTTTGCCGTTCATGGAACAAGGGGCCACTTACGACGTGCTCACATCAGCCAACGACTATATGCATGATGCCATTGCAGATGCAGCCCGATTGGCCGTCTTGAAAACCCCGCTTTCTGCCTTTCGTTGTCCTTCCGATCCGGGCCCCGATTTAAATTCCAAATATTTATGTGTCGACCAGCAAACCGCCCTGTCAAATTACATCGGCAATAATGACGCCCAGGAAGTAACACGTGCAGCCAATACAGGAGTTTTTGTCGCTGGAGACACCGTTACTCCTGGCCAATCGATTCTCAAACGACGAATGAGCGATATCACCGACGGCACAAGCAATACGATTGCCATTGGCGAACGTGCGTGGAGTCTTGGCGGAGTAGAACTTGGGGCGGGGCTAATCTATGGCATGAGCGGCAACTCCGATCTTCGACTGGCGAGTGATTACAACCACGGATTTATTTCGGTGGTAGGTGCCGGAAAACCACCGATCAACTGGAATCTTACGTGCGGTAGTACGTGCAATGATGTCGATGGCCGACAAGGCTTCTCGAGTCTTCACCCTGGTGGGGCTCAGTTTGTCTTTGTGGATGGTTCCGTACGTTTTCTTTCGGAAACCATTTTCCATACGCCTGCCGGTGCAAACGAGTCGACCTACGAACTTCTCTTGGCGGTCGCCGACGGACTAGTAATTGGTGAATATTAATGGCTCTGTTATCATTGAATTCATCTTTAAAGATATAGAAGTTTCAGGGGAACATGATGCGTTTTGCTAACTTGGCGATATTGATCGGTTTGGTTGCGATTTGCGGATGTGCCGACAACTCGATTGGAAAAGTTCACGGCACGGTTACGCTGGATGGGAAGCCGGTAGGAGAGGCCATGGTTCTGTTTGAACCGCAAAAATCTGGTCGCCCTGCTTTGGCCGTAACCGATGCCGAGGGAAACTATCAATTAATGTTCTCGGCCACTGGGGAGGGAGCATCGGTGGGGACTTATTTAGTGCGTATTACGACAGGCCAAGACCAAGTCCTTGAAGACGGAGGGGGAGTCGCTGTGCCTGCGGTTAATGAACGAGTTCCCAAGGAATACAACTCGGCATCCACACAGGAAGTTACCGTGGAATCAGGCTCGAATCAAATAGACTTCCACATCAATACCCAAGGTTCATAGGGGCAAGGATTTCACCCGGTTCGTACGAACTACAGGACCGAGGCCCGGCTGCCGTTGGAAGATGCCCGACGGGTAGCCCCGGCGGCCTTTCCGCTAGTGGTCCATCCAGCGAGAGTTTACCAGTGCCACTCACTCTCCAGGTTTGAAACGCAGAGTCGCTGAGTGCGCAGAGGGACGTTCCCCACGCTAGTCGCGTCTCTGCGATCTCCGCGTCTCTGCGTTTCAAAAACAGACTTCGAGTAGTTCGATGCTGCTCGATTGAATTGTGTCAGCCCCTTGGGCCTGGGTGAATTGAGGATGGTTCCGCATCGGCTCATTCAGGCGCATCACGCTGATCACAGCGGTCAGCGGGAGTGGATTCTCCATTGCCGGCACTACCCCCACCGCCGCTCCGTTTCATCGCAGGGTTCGTGGATTTCGGTTGCCATATTGGACGACCTGATTCGCGAGCACGGCGCGCAGCGTCCGCGGCGATGGCAGCAATGTCGCCACCAAATCGATCCGATATTTCACGACGGATACGGTGAATCTCTTCGATCGGTGTCTCAGGCTTCGGTTTCTGAATCATCGCCAAGCAACTCCTCTGGGGTACAGATCACAGGAATGGGAACGCCGGCGTCGGTGAGAACCTGATGGATACGCGGCAGGATCTTGGCGTTGGCAATGTGCCTGCAATTCCATGTCAGTAGGTATTGTATCCGGTGGTGGGCGACTGTGGCGATGTGCAAGGCGTCAACCTGCGCTTTCGCGGGTAGAATTGCCCGCGCCATGATCTCGCCGGCAATTTGCATGATTTCTGGAGCGTCCGGGAGCAGTGGTATCCCGTCCAGTGATTGTAGACGCTCCGCAGCTAACGTAGGGTCGCCAGCAGATGCCTCGTCCAGCACGTACTGTGACACGACCAATTCGTAGTTGGTTCGTTCGGTGTTCCACCACTTGTGGGTCAGCAATTGGTGTGCTGCCATGACGACGTGCGAACTCGGACGCTGCCGCAGGTAACTGACGACCGACGTTTCGATGTAAACGGTATCCATGTCACGAGTATATCAATTCGCCGGACTTGTTTATAGGATGATCCGCGTATCACCCCTTGGTCCGCCCCACGACTCGGGCCACCTGCTCCGGGGTCACCGGTTGAATCACCCCTTTTTCGGTGATGATGCCGGTGATCAGCTTGGCCGGGGTGACATCGAAGGCCGGATTGTAGACGTGTACTCCATCCGGGGCCGTTTGGCGGCCGAAGCCGTGCGTGATCTCTTCCGCGCCGCGGAGCTCGATTGGGATGCCCTCGCCGCTGGGTAGGGTCAAGTCGAAGGTGCTGACGGGGGCGGCGATGTAGAACGGAATTTCGTGGGCCTTGGCCAACACCGCGAGGGAGTACGTGCCGATCTTATTGGCCGAGTCGCCGTTGGCGGCGATTCGATCCGCGCCGGTGATCACCGCCTGCACGCGTCCCTCACGCATCACCTGGGCCGCCATGCTATCGCAGATCAAGGTGGCGTGGATTCCACGTTGGACCAACTCCCAAGCGGTCAGCCGGGCCCCTTGCAGCAGTGGCCGGGTTTCATCGACAAAGACTTGCAGCTCTTTGCCTTGATCCTGTGCGGTGAACATCACGGCGAGCGCCGTGCCATACTCGGCCGTTGCCAAGCCGCCGGCATTGCAGTGGGTCAGGATGCCCTGACCCGATTCGATCAGTTCCGCGCCATGGCGACCGATCGCGTGACACACTTCCCGGTCTTCCCGGTGGATTTCCAGGGCCTCTTGCCAGAGACCCTCGTGGATTTCATCAGGCGACGCACCTTGGTCTCGGAGTTTGACCGCGGTGCGCTTGAGGCGATCGAGGGCCCAAAACAAATTGACCGCGGTCGGGCGACTTCCGGCCAGGTATTCCAGCACCTGCTCCAGCCGAGCCCAAAACTCCTCCGGTGATTTACCGACGGCAGCTTGCAGCCCGACGACGACCCCATAGGCCGCGGCGATCCCGATCGCCGGAGCACCGCGAACCCGCAGCGCCTTGATCGCCTCCCAGACCGTCTCGACATCGCGGCAGGCGATCATCTCGATCTCCAGCGGCAAGCGGGTTTGGTCCAACAGTTCTAGGTAGCCGTCGGTCCCGCCCACGTAGCGAATCGGTTCCGTCACGGTGTAGGAGGACAT
>JBBDIM010000055.1:0-7214 GCA_040880405.1 Pirellulaceae bacterium
TAAAAAAAACGCGGCCGGTCGCGCGCCCGGTCTTTGGCGTGAAACTCCTCCAATTCCAACGCCGTCAGATGGAACCGGAGAGCGTGTCCAGACGTTCCGAAGAAGGCAAAATCAGGGTGTGATCCGCCTGGATTCGCCCAGGCCCGAAGCGCCGAGTCAATTCAACCGAACAGCATTGACTCGGGTGGCAGTCATGTCGATCCGCTCGAAGCGAATTTTTGAAACGCGGAGGCGCGGAGAGCGCAGAGGCCGTTCGTGCAGGTTGCGTCTCTGCGCCCTCCGCGCCTCTGCGTTTCAAATTCTCTAATTCCGACCGTCATTTCCCGGACGACGTGAAGCAACGTGCCCAAGAGAACTTTCCGACTTGGTGGGAGGAACCCGGTAAGACGCCGCGAAATCGGGGAAGTTATTTTTCCATTGCTTCCAAATCGAAATAAGCCGCGGATTAACGCGGATGTTTGCGGATGAAGAGGAAGGTAATTCGCTGGGCGGCGTTTCCAGCGGACCTGTCGACGACTTTCTTTAACCACGAATCACACGAATGACACGAATGGCAACCAAGAATTGAAATCGCCCTAAAATTTCTCCCCGTTTTCGTGTGATTCGTGGTTGACCCTTTTTTTGAACACGATCGCGATCGGATTAGGCCACTTCTCCCTTAGCAGCGGCGGGGGAACATCCGCGTTCATCCGCGGCAAAAAAATGAAAATGACGGTGATTCGGATGTCATGCTGCGCACACGCCGGAGGCGCACCGCCAAATCATCACGCACTTCGCATGTCCACGCTTTTCGGGCGTGGGCATGGCACCCACGCTCCGCAGGAAATTTACCGGGCCAATGCGCTGAGTAGCAACCCGGGGAAATCCCAACACTCGATTTCGCCCGATTCGAAGACCGTGACGAGAATGTCGGAGTCTTCGTGGAAACCAACGAACTTGATGCGGCGCCGATCAGGCTGGCGAAGGGATACCGGCTTGGTCGAGGTGGCTTGCAAGTCGATCGCCATCAACTCGCCCGCCAGATCAGTCAGCACTAGCCAGCGACCATCAGGAGAGTGGGTCAAGTCTTCAACCACTCCCCCAATTTCCGGGCTGCCCAGCCAAACCGGCGGCTCTTCGTCTCCGGCAAGGATCGCCAAGGCGCGATTCGGCAGATCGGTGGTAATCGCCACTCGATCGCCCGGCAGGTGGCGGATTAAATGTGGGTAGCCTCGGATGTCCAATACCGATGTGGCTTGAACCGAGCCGCTGGTGTCATCGACATTAATGCGATAGGCATGGTCTTCGGTTACGAGGAAACAGGCCGAATCGGCAATGGCGACCGCCCCGATGATCTCCTCTTGGTTAATCTGCAGTGGTGCCGGAGAGGCCTCTTCAAAGGCGGTAAGACTCTCGCGGTCGTTCACTTCGGCAGGTATCGGAAGCAAGAGGGCATTGCCATTGCGATCAACCGCCAGAGCCGACTCTTCAAACGCAACCATCGCGGCCACGGATTGCGGCAACGCGACTTCCGCGACGAGTGTTAGCTTGCTATCCGACGGTGAGATCGAGGCCAAACGCACCCGTCCGTCATCCTGGCCCAAGAGCAGCCAACGCTGGTCGGGAGAAACGGCGTGAGCCAAGATTTGAGGGTGGGGGATCTCCGGGACCGGCAGACCGAGGTCGAGTGTTTGTTGCGGGCGACCGGTTGCCGGATCGTTGACCTGGACATCACGGTCGTGAATCTCAATCAGCATCCCGCTTTCCGAGTGGACCATGTAAGCGGATGGAAGAGGGCCCCAGGAAACGGTATCGAGTTTCCAGTCCTCCTTTTCATTAGGCGGAATGAGCCGGTTGAGCCAGCCCTTCCCTTCGCCTGAAGAGAGAAAGGTTCCCAGTCCGCTCGACCCGACTGAGGCTCGCAGCGCGGGGACTGAATCGGTACTGGTCGTGAACAGGGCCGCCGGCCGGAACTCGTCCGGCATCGCCTCAAGGGCCAGGCGATACAGACGTACCGCTTTGGTGTCGTCTCCTTCTCGCAGAGCGGTCGTCGCTTCCGCGCGGATCGTCGCGGGCTCTTTCCGCGGCAGCGATAAGCTCCAGGCTTTCGACCGCAGATCTTCGACCGAATACGCCTCTTGGAGCGGCAGATAAAGGCTGTCGGGAAGGGCCGCGTCGACCGAGATTCGCTGGTCATCGCGCAGGGTGAGCAGGGCCGTGTCCTGTCCTTCGATTGGTAAAGGGGGATCTTCCGTATCTCCGAGCAGGTGAATAATAAACTGTGTCCCCGGGGGCTCGAAGGTAAGTTTGTAGGTGACCGCTTGGGGTAGCGTGACGTCACGCTCATTTCCGCCTCCCAAGTGCCAAACCGTGCCTTCGGATAGAAAAGCCACGGTCGCGGCGATCGCGGCCATCAACAAAATCACGCCGGTAACCGCTGCCCTGCGGCGCGGGGCCACCGGTTGAACTTCGGCGGCGGTTCCTTCCAGGTCGGCGATGAACTCGGCGCAGGTGGCGTACCGTTTTTTTGGGTCGGTGGAAGTTGCTCGGGAAAGGACCGCTTGCTCGTGAGCGGTGGCTCGGCTGAAATCGAGTTTTCCGCCGATGTGAATCTCGACCAATTCCGCGAAGGAGACCGTCTTTTCAAAGGGGAGGGCGTTGGCTCGAAGTTGATAGTAGGTGATCGCCAAGGCATATTGATCGGAGGAGTGTGAGGGCATCCGTTTGATCGACTCGGGCGACATGTAGCAAAGGCTGCCGACCACGCTGGTCGCCTCGGTATCGTACTCACCAAAAGCGGCGGCGACGCCGAAATCGCCGATCAGCAGCGAATCGCCGGAGACTAGCAAATTGGCCGGTTTGATATCGCGGTGCTGGATCCCGACTTTCTGGCCGTTGACTAGATGCCGAGGCGAATTCAAAAAGTCGATTCCCTTCGCGGCCTGACGCATGAAGTCGAGCAGTTCGGTTCGTGAAATCCCCTCACCGCCCGCTTCCTTGAGCAGGTCTTCCAGGCTCTTGTCCGCCAAAGCCATGGAAACGACTAGATACTGGGGATTATCCAGCGTCTGGGTGACATCCAGGGCCATTGTCCCTTCCGGGAGCGGCTTATCGCTCAGCAGTTGATCGAGCATCGCGTCATCCAGCACGGTGCCATCCATGCCGAGTAGCCAGATGGCGTTCACCGGGAGGAGATTGGCGTGGCGTATCAGCTTGACCGACTGAATCGACTTGAGTTCGCGGATCCCGGTCCGTTGTTGGAGGAGGATAAACTTCAGGGCGACTTCCGTCCCCCCGGGGCCGCTTGCCTTCCAAACCTCACCAAACTGCCCTTTGCCGAGGAAATGGATCAGCTTGTAGCCAGCGATCGGCTGGTCCCCCGGTTTGAACATAATGCATCGTTCCCTTGAATTACGGAATTCACCCCCCATCCCGGTTCGGTGCTCGTATGTGCAGTATCCCGCAGTGTTGAGCGTCGGTCAAACCTGGTTTCCAAATGGATGGTAAGCTGCCTTCGTGGCTAAATTCCCGAAGTTGGCGGCTCATTTCAATTATCGTCGACGATTCGCCCTGAGTACCAAAAATGTAGAATCTCGCCCCGCAAAAGGTACGGTATGGTCGTTTTCTTGAGAATTAGGTAACGTGGGAGCAGGCAAAACGTTATAGTTGACATAAATAGTTGCCGAAATTACGTTTAAGAATAGATTCGCCTTATCCAATTTAGTTGGATATTCCCCCCGGCTTGATGGGGCCAGTTTCGAATCTGGCAAGATCTAGCCGAAGGGAATATCGGACGACATCCCGTTCGGTTTTCCATGAATTTCACGCAAGTAGCCCCCACTGAGATGGGGGATCGGCTCGCGGCGTGCGAAGCGCGCCTCGGCTATCAATTTCAAGATCGCAGCAAGCTCAGCGCTGCGCTCACGCACGCCTCCGGTGCCGATCATCGATTGGCTAGCAATGAGCGTCTCGAGTTTCTGGGTGACGCCATTCTCGGGACCTATGTCTGCGAGTTCCTGTTCCACCGGTATCCCGAATTTCTGGAAGGGGAACTGACCCGGATCAAATCGATTGTCGTCAGTCGCTCGACGTGCGCGCGGCTCAGCAAACTTCTCCAGCTTGAGACATTCTTGATTCTGGGCAAAGGGATGGCCTCCAGCCCCTCAATCCCCAAGTCGCTGTTGGCAGACGTGTTCGAAGCGGTGTTGGCGGCCATCTATCTGGATGGGGGGCCCACGGCGGTCGACCAGTTTCTTCGCCAACATATCGAAGACGAGATCGAAATGGCGACCAGTGGCGAGGTCGGTGGCAATTTCAAATCGGCCTTGCAGCAATATGGCCAGCGAGAACTTGGCGTGACACCCAGCTACCAGCTAATGGACGAACGTGGACCCGACCACAACAAGTCGTTCCACGTCGCGGCGATGCTCGGCGCGACCCAGTTCACCCCCGCCTGGGGTGTCAACAAAAAAGAAGCGGAGCAACGTGCAGCCCAAAACGCCTTGGCGGAGATTGAAGGGGAAGCTCCTCCGTTCGCGGATGTTTAGGATCCCGGGAAAAATAACTGCCCGACGCGAAGGATAGGGCATGAGCCAGCCAGGAAGCGGCGCACGTGGGAAGGCGTTCCTGCGTTGCGACTTGGCGAGAGATTTTTTAGCCGCGGATTAACGCGGATGTACGCGGATCGCAAGCGGGTAGAAAAGCGAACCGTGAGCAACCCGGTCCGTGGCTCTTTTTTCGCCACCGAGATCACGAAGAATCGCCAGGGGATGAGTTCAATTACAAGGAGTCGGCGGCCTAGAACCCTAATCCGCGGAATCCGTAATTGACCTTATCCCCTTTCAAACGCTCTATTTTGAAGACCAGAGTTTCTCTCCCATTGAGCGGACAACCCAGCGGCGGCGATTGGCTCGCCCGCCAAACTCGTACGGGGATAAGGTCAATTACGGGGACCGCGGCCGGAACTTCTTGAGCTCCGGCTCTTTGTAATTGAACTCATCCCCTTAAATCTGCCGCAGCGATGCCTCTCTTATCCGTGTTAATCCGCGACTATCCGCGGCTCTTCTCTCTTCAGCCACCGAGATCACGAAGAAGCGACAGGAAATCGGGAAGTTGTTTTTCGCTCGTTCCTTAACGAATCGTAATCGCTTGCTTGAGCGGTTCCAGGACATTGCTGATCACAAAGTTGTCCAACAGCCGTACCCCTTGATCCTGCAACTGACGCATCGCGTCGACAAACGACTCGGACGGATCGAGGCTCCCGAATCGGCGGATGGTCAGGTAGACGCTCAGTTGGTCTTCGGGGAACTCGTTGGTGCGGACATGGTAAGCGGAGGTCCGCGTCTCAACACTCAACCGGCATTGCACCTTGCAATCTTCATCTAATGCTAGTTGGATCGCCGGTTCGTAACCGACCGGAACGTGTCCTTCCTGCATCGCGAGGCGTTCAAAGGCAGGTGGAAGTCCTAAGGCTTCAGCCACAATCTGGTTGTGATTGCCGCGGTAGTTGAAATCGAATCCGTACATCAGATTGAGCGATTCGCAGTCCAACGGGCTGACCGACAGGCTGTACGGGATCTGACCGAGAACAAACAAATGCTGCTCGGCCGCATCGTCCCAGGAAGGGGGATTCACGTAGCCAGACAAGATCCGCTTCCCTTCCACCGAGACCCAGCGATAGGCACCTTGGTCCTTATCCTCTTCCAGCACGAACTCGTTCTTGTCTCGGGCATAAAAATTCCGCATCGACGGATATCGCTTGCGGAGCTGCTCGAAGAAGTGAAGTACCGTTTCCCGCCCGGTGGGAAGATCCATCTCGGTGTTGAGGTTCATGTTGATGTAAAAATCATCCGTCAGCGAGTGTAAATCACTCATCCATCTCTCCTCGCGGTCTGCGGTCGCCCTGGGTGCGGAACAACTTAGTTGATGACACCACTCGTTTGAGAGTATAGATGGTGTAAGTTGATACTGTCAAAGTCACCGGTTCAGCAAGATTTCGGAGAGGAACTTCTGAAAATGATCCTAAATGCTGTAGCAGAATTGAGTTGCGTCACCGCATTCAACACCGACCTCGGTTGGATCGGGCTGCGGTTTCAGGGGGATCGGGTAGGTCGTTTGGTCTTTGGGCATGACCAAATGGGAGAAACGATCTCCCGATTGGATGCAGCGGAGGATCTGCTGGACGAGCCGCAGCTCTCCGCCGAGCAGCGGCGCGTGGTCGAATTGCTGCGAGCCTACGCCGCTGGGAAAGGGGCCGATCTCTCGCAAATCGAGATTGATCCAGGGCCCGCGACACCGTTTCAAAGGCTGGTTTGGCAGGCCTGTCGTGAGATTCCCCCAGGTGAAACGTTGAGCTACGGCCAACTCGCCCAGGTCGTCGGCAGCCCCGGAGCGGCCCGGGCGGTTGGATCTTGCATGGCCAAAAACCGGATTCCGCTGATCATCCCGTGCCACCGGGTGATCGGTTCGAGCGGCAAGCTCCATGGATTCTCCGCCCCGCAAGGGCTTACGATGAAGCAGCGGCTATTGCAACTCGAAGGGGTAGGAGTGGCGGATTGAGGCCCCTTGCATCCCGCGGAAATACCCGAGCGGGAGTTGAGCCCGCCCGGTGAATCCCCTACAATTCCGACTCGGATTTTCCCAGCAACTTCCCTCTCCACTTGGTCTTAGAGAAAACGCCGCCACGTGGGGATGTTCATGAAACTCGGAGTTAACCGTCATGCAGCGTACCTTGGTCCTACTAAAGCCGGATTGTGTTGAGCGTCGTCTTTGCGGTCGGGTGATTACCCGTTTTGAGGACAAGGGGCTGCAGATTATCGGCATGAAGCTGATCCGGATCACGCCGGAACTGTCCAAACAGCACTATGCCGAGCATGTCTCCAAGCCGTTCTATCCCGGCCTGGAATCGTTTATCACCGCGTCCCCGGTGGTGGCGATGGTGCTGGAAGGCTTGGAGGCGATTCAAGTCGTTCGCGACATGCTAGGCGCGACCAGCGGCCTAAAGGCCAACCCTGGTACCATCCGCGGCGACTACAGCAGCAGCCGGCAAATGAACTTGGTCCACGCTTCAGATGGCCCCGAGGCCTCGCAGCGAGAGATCGCGCTTTACTTCGACCCGGCGGAAATCCAAGAGCACCAGCCGTGCCTCACCCCTTGGCTCAAAGCGGGCGACGAGTAAAGACGGTCCCGTAGCCACGTTCGCGAAGAACGTGGGAGAACTGCGAGTGGTTCTGGCA
>JBBDIM010000055.1:7314-39684 GCA_040880405.1 Pirellulaceae bacterium
CTTGAGGGGCGACGCGGGTTAGCAGTTCCCCCACGCTGTGGCCAGCGTGGCTACGGATGATTTTGTAGCCACGTTCGCGTAGAACGTGGGAGAACTGCGAGTGGTTCTGGTACTTGAGGGGCGACGCGGGTTAGCAGTTCCCCCACGCTGTGGCCAGCGTGGCTACGTAGGATTTCCGGGCTTCTCCGTGCCGCTATTTTACTGCGGCACTGAGACCGACTGGCCATTCTGTTTTCGTCCGAGCGACAGAATATAGGGGGCCGCTTTTTTGACCCATACGTCCGGGCCGGGAAATTCCGAGGCGTGGTGGGTGAAGCAAATCTCCAGCAGTTCGGTATGCACAATACCTGGGCTGAGGGGAATCGCCGCCATGCCGTTGGGTAGTTCCGCCGAGAGGGCCTGGGTGAGGCCTTCGATCGCGTACTTGGTGGAGCAGTAAGTGGCAACCTCCGGCGAAGTGGTTCGTCCCCAGCCGGAGCTGACATTGACGATCACGCCGTTGTTCGCCTCGACCATCGCCGGCACCAAACCTTTGAGCACGTAAAACACCCCTTTGATGTTGACGTCGATCACGCGGGAAAACTCCTCGGTCGGCACCTCCCACAGGGGGCGATTCTCGCCGATGATGGCGGCGTTGTTGATCAATAGATCAGGCGGGCCGAGATGCTCCAGCACGGTTTGAGACCAAGTGGCAACCGCCGTCGGGTCAGAGACATCGAGGGTGTCGAACCGATGAGGTGCCGAATAGCGCTGATTAAGCTCTTCCACCAGGGCGGCCGAACGGCCGCAGCCCACGACGGTGTGCCCTTCGGCGATCCAGGTTTCCGCCAAGGCCCGGCCGATTCCTCGCGTGGCACCGGTGATCACGATCTTCTTGCCGCTCATCGAAAAATCCTCCTGTCGGGTAGAGATCCAGTACCGCGCTGGTTGTTACAATAAAAGGGTTCAACACCGAGGACTCGCCGCGATTATTGACCAGTGCAACGATACGCCCAGCCATTTAGCCTGCCCGCCTATTCCTACGTCCCAGGTCGCTTTCCGCACCCGCAGTCCGACCCCCAGGGACATAGCTATCAAAAGACGAATCCGTTTATCGGGCATCTAACACCTTCCCAGGTTCTTGAGCGGGAAGAGTTTTTGCAAGGGGTCGACCTGTTCAACCACGGCTACTACTGGGAATCGCACGAGCAGTGGGAACTGATCTGGAAGGCGATCGGGCAGCGGGGGACCATGGGCTGCTTTTTGAAGGGCTTAATCAAACTGGCGGCTTGCGGAGTGAAAGCCCGAGAAGAGATTCCGCATGGCACGGCCCATCACGCGCGGCGAGGGGCCGATTTGCTGGAACTGTGTCGCGAGAAGCAAGTCATTATGTCGCGGGTGAACCTGGATGCGTTGATCGAAGCCGCGCGAAAGGTCGAGGGCGATCCAGAGAGTATTTTCAATGGATCGCCGGAACTTGTGGTCGTCGTCTGGAAGGTGCCAATCGAGATTCGCACCGCCAATAATGTTCTCTAATCGCCGACCGCTACGGAAGACAACTCCGGCGTGAGCTTGGAGATCTTCCGCGACAGGCCGCGGCGGTATTCGCGGGGCAGGTATTCCCGTTCCACCATTTCCGGATCGTACTGCGTCCACGTTTCCCGCACGACCTCCGCGACGACATGTCGCGTGACATCACCATCGTTCCAGGTCGATTCGTACATCCCGTCGGACCAGCGCCGCCGAGGCAATTGCCAGGGGCTTTTCAGGAGCCGCCAAGCGGTGACATGAAATCGCGCGTCTCGGGCCGACCACTCGTAGAAGATTACTTGATCAAAGACGAGTCGTCCCTGGGCATCGTGGTAGTGATTGATCTCTAAAAGATCGACTCGATCCTGGACCGCGGGCGACTGCGGTTGGGCACCGAGCAGAGGCAAGAGCATTGCAAGCGAAAAGGAAATGCTACTCATATCATCCTCCCAAATTTGAAAAATTGGTCGGGGCAGCTCAATCAGAGTAGGGGCGTATCTACAACCGATCTTCGGGCCACGGCAAGATCAAACTGTTTGGATTTCTTCACATTTACGGAAATCGGCGGCATTTCGCGCGAATTGTCAATGCCGCTAGCACGAGAAATGCGCCAAAAAGTGGGATTAAGTGCTAGTTTCCGGCAGGGCCCGAATGACTCACGGCCTTTCCGAAGCGACGCTCAACGCGCTTCATCCGCGGCTGGCATTTCGCGGAGATGTTCCCACGTATAGAGACCGGTGTCGTGCCCGTCGCTCCAGCGAATCCGAATGGCGTAGCCCCCGACCTGCTCCATCGCGGTGATGCTGACATCGCTGGGAACCATCTCCGGCCGCAGGACCTTCACGCCGGTCCGTTCATCGACACAGTGGGCACAGCGGCAGCTAAATCGGAGGTCCCAAAAACGACACACGGTTTTCACTTCGTCGTGCCAAAGAATCGCCAATTCCCCTGATTCGCGTTGGGCCTGAATATCGCGGGGAAACGGATCGGACATGGTAATGCGGGGGGGAAAGCGGCGAGGGTGGATGGGGCCGGGAGAAACCCCTTAGCGGCTTCGGATCAACTTCGAGAAATCGGGCGAGTACCTATGTTTGGCCGCCAGATCGTTGATCTTGGCCTGTTGTTTGAGCTGCTCAAAGGGAACTGTGGTGTCGAGCAGCCCTAGCTCATAAGCATACTCATCGCTTTTGCCCGGCAACACCACCCGCATGTCGAAGGGGATCTTATTGGGAGCCAATTGGTTGGCGTGGCGAACGATGTTGGTGGTGCAGTTATTGGTCAAGGTGTTATAGAACTCGGGCTTGTGCGCCAGCTTGTTGGCCCGCTTGAGTACGTCTTTGAGCATCTTTTGCGATTGTTCAGGGCTGGCAACGGTACGATAGAGATAGACGTCGCTCTCATAATAGTTGGAACTGAGATTGATGATGTCCCGCTCGTCTCCAATCACGTACATGAGCTCGTACTGGTTGAAAAATCCCCGCCAGGGTGAATATTCCTCGTGATCCTCCTTGCGGATCTCAACCGAGGTGGCGAGGTAGCGGTCGTCGGTCAAGCCGAAGCTCAACATGGTGTGCGCGATGTTGGGAGTCTCTTCGAACGGGACTACCACGTAATCTACCGACTGGACGTCGCTGAGCTTGAATGTCTTATCGTAGTGCTGCACCACGTAATCGTTCTCGGTGGCGTAGCGACAATTGCGGACGTTTTGGAGGGTGATCTCGTCACCACCGGCATGGAATATCGCGTACGGCAATTTGGCCTGATCCGGAGCCCAGATCCGCTGATTGCTGGGAATCACCACCTTGCAGCCGCTCGTCAGACACACCAGCATCGCGCACAACAGCCACCAACCGCCATGTTTGGCGGTGTATGGGTGAGAGGGCGGGATGGGGCGCGATCCGAGTTTCACGGGTACCGAAGTCAATTCCTGGCAAGAACCTGCATCGATCAATTGTCGTGCGGAGCTTATAGGAAATCCGCCCCTCGGAACGCAACAGCGGTTCGTGATCCTGGCGGCCGAGGTGTGGCATGGACGGGGATGAGATCAACGAGCGGCGGGGTTAAACCCCGCCGCTCATCCCCTTTTCGCGAACCTGGTCAACATCCCGGCCGAGAGCCGACTCGCCAATTCCCCTACAGCGACTCCGCTAGCATCGCGCCCAATCGCTTGACTTGCCGGTGGAGCCGAGGATTCCAGGGGAAACCGGTGTTGATCCGCATGAAGTTGCGGAATCCGCCGGTTGGAGAAAAAATCGGCCCCGGAGCGAATTGAATCCCTTCTGCGGCCGCCTGGTGATACAACCGCATGGCATCGCACGGTTTGGGAAGTTCCAGCCAGAGGACGTGCCCCCCTTGTGGGGTCGAGATTCGGACCTCGCGTGGAAAGTGGGATCGAATTGCCCGCATGGCGTCTTCCATCTGTTCCTGAAACCGGCGGCGAAGCTGTCGGAGATGGCGATCGTAGGCCCCCGACTCCAGATACTCGGCCGCCACCAACTGCGGAGCGACCGAAGTCGCCTGGTTGATCACCAACTTCATCAGTTGCAACTGCTGCTGGTATCGGCCAGGGATCGACCAACCAAGCCGCAGCCCCGGCGAGAGCGTCTTGCTAAACGAGCCGCAGTACAGGACCCGCCCCTCAGTATCAAACGCCTTGATCGCACGAGGCCTGGGTGCCTGGAATGAGAGATCACCATAGACGTCATCCTCGACCAGCGGCACATCGTACCGGGCTAGCAGTTCAACCAACTCCCGTTTGGTCCGGTCCGGCATCAGACTGCCGGTGGGGTTGGAGAAGTTCGAGACCATCGCGACCGCGGCGACTTCATATTTGCCCAGCACGTGGTCCAAGTGGTCGAGCTGCATGCCTCTTTCGGGATGGGTGGCGACCTCCACCGCTTTTAGCCGGAGCGATTCCAGCACCTCAAGCAGCGCGTAGTAGGCGGGGGATTCGATCGCGACAATCGAGCCGGGGGGCGCAACGCACTTAATCGCCAGGTAAACCGCCTCTTTGGCCCCACTGGTGATCACCACGTCGTCCGGCGACATCACGATCCCCGCCTCCGGTCCTCGTTTGGCGATCGCCTTTCGCAGCCGCAGAGAACCGGGTGGGGCATCGTACGAGTGGCAAAGTTCCGGTTCATCCCGCATCACTTTTTGGAACAACCGGTTAAGGGCCTTGGTGGGCATCAACTCAGGAGACTGAACCGCGGCCCCTAGCGTCGCCTCCGGCCCGATGCCCATCGCAGCGTTCAATCGAACCGGGATGTTCGTTTGGACCAAACAGGCCTTCCCGGTTTGGCTGGGGGTGGTCGCCGATTCCGCCGCAACACCCGCCGCCACAAAGTGACCCGACTGAGGCCGGACCTCCAGCAGTCGCCAGTCCTCCAAAAGTTGGAGGGCCGACTTGATGGTGTTGAGGCTGACGCGGTGCTCATCTCGCAACCGCCGGATCGAAGGCAATCGCTCGCCTGGGCCAAAAACTCCCGCGCGGATCTGGGCCTGAATCGTCTCAGCCAACTTTTGATAAAGGGGTAAGCGGGGCATGTGGTTCCTGGCTGATGAGCAACTGTATCCCTTGAAGTCCGCAATAATTGGTATCAGATGGCGATAAACGGGGTGACTGTACCCATTGTAATACTCGCTCCGCGGTTCTGATACCCACCGATGCCTCAGCGTAAACTTCTACCTTCCATCGGAAAACCAACGACGAATCAACTTAGTGGAAGGAACACACGCCATGGCAATCGCCACCAATCTCGGGTTTCCCCGCATCGGCGAGAAGCGAGAACTCAAGACTTTACTAGAACGTTTTTGGAAGGGGCAGATCGACGAATCGGCGCTTCGCGATCAATCGGAAGAACTCCAGCGGCGACATTGGCAGTGGCAAATTGAGGCTGGCATTGAACATCTGCCAGTCGGCGATTTTTCGCTGTACGACCATGTTCTAGACTGGGTGGTGCGAGTCGGAGGAATCCCTACGCGGTACGCGGGCTTGGACGGGCTTGCCCAATATTTCGCGATGGCGCGAGGAACCCAAGGGGAAGATAGTATTTCCGCGATGGAGATGACCAAGTGGTTTGATACGAACTACCACTACATCGTTCCGGAATGGACCGAAGATCAGGAGTTCACGCCGAATTTCGCCGAGTTTTTGGAAGAGGTGAAGCGAGCCCAGGAAATCGGAAGTCAGCCACGTCCGGTCATCTTGGGACCGGTGAGCCTGTTGCGACTGGGCAAAGCCCGGGGAGGTGACTTTGATCCGCTTACTTTGCTCGATCGACTGCTCCCCGTGTATGAGTCGCTGCTCAAGGAGCTTCAGGCAATCGGCGTCGCGTGGATTCAATTGGACGAACCTTGCCTGGTGCTCGACTTAGATGAGCCGGCTCAAGCGGCGATTCGCACGTCGACCGAGCGGTTGGCCGCAGCGACATCTGGCCTGAAAATTGTGCTGGGAACCTACTTTGGCGATCTGCGGGAAAATCTTCCGCTGGCGATGTCGTTACCGGTCGCGGCGGTTCACTTGGACTTAGTGCGAGCGCCTGGCCAACTGACGGAGGCCTTGCCTTTGGTCCAGGTGGGGCAGTTGCTTTCCTTGGGATTGGTCGACGGCCGGAATGTGTGGCGAACCGATTTGTCCGCGGCACTTGGTTTGGCGGAGCAGGCCGTCGATGCGTTGGGGGCTGATCGGCTGCTGATCGGGCCGAGCTGTTCACTGCTGCATAGTCCGGTCGATTTGACGGCCGAGACCAGTATCGACCCGGAAATTTACCCCTGGCTGGCCTTTGCGCGGCAAAAGTTAGAGGAAATCGAACGACTTACTCAGGCGATCAACCAAGGACGCGCGTCGGTCGCCGATTGCCTCCAGGAAAACGCTGAGATCCTCGCACGGCGAAAGGCATCGACGCGTACAACCAACCGAGAGGTTCGCGAGCGGCTGAGTCATGTCACCACGGAGATGACCGTTCGGCAGTTGCCCTATGCCCAACGTACAGTGGAGCAGCGCGACAAGCTATCACTCCCGCTGTTTCCTACCACCACCATCGGTTCGTTTCCACAGACAGCGGAAGTGCGTCGCCAGAGGGCCCTATTTCGCCAGGGCAAACTTGGTGAAACGGAATACCAAGCCTTTTTGGAGCGGGAAACCGAAGCCTGTATTCGCTTGCAGGAGGATATCGGGCTCGATGTGCTGGTCCATGGCGAGTTCGAGCGGAACGACATGGTCGAGTTCTTCGGTGAGCGACTCGAAGGCTTTCTGGTCAGCGAAAACGGGTGGGTCCAAAGTTACGGATCGCGGTGTGTGAAGCCGCCGATTATCTTCGGCGATGTCACGCGCCCTACGCCGATGACGGTCCCCTTTACCCGGCTGGCTCAATCTCTGACGGAGAAACCGGTGAAAGGGATGTTGACCGGTCCGGTGACTATTTTGTGCTGGTCTTTTGTGCGGGACGATCAGCCAAGATCGGAGACCTGTCGGCAGATCGCCTTGGCAATTCGTGATGAAGTACTTGAGCTAGAAGCCGCTGGCATCGGGTTGATTCAGATCGATGAGCCCGCGATTCGAGAGGGTTTGCCGCTCCGTAAGGTGGACCATGCCGACTATTTGGCCTGGGCGGTCGAATCGTTTCGTCTCTCAGCCTGTGGAGTAGCGGATGCAACTCAGATCCACACCCACATGTGTTACAGTGAGTTTCATGACATCCTCTCTGCGATCGCGGATCTGGACGCCGATGTGATCTCGATCGAGACAAGCCGCTCGCAAATGGAACTGTTGGACGCCTTCGTTGATTTCAACTATCCCAACGAAATCGGACCGGGGGTGTATGACATCCATTCACCGCGCGTCCCCACCACCGAAGAAATGGTGACGCTACTCGAAAAAGCGGCCCAGGTGATACCGACCGAGCGGTTGTGGGTGAATCCTGATTGTGGATTGAAGACCCGTGACTGGCCGGAGGTGGAGGCCTCGTTGCGTAGAATGGTAGAAGCCGCCGGGAACCTTCGCGGTGTCGTGGTCTCGGTTTAGACCGGCCAGGGCTAATTTCATGCCAACGGGTGAGCGGATCCCCCGAATGCTCGGGCGATCCGCTTGGTTCGTATTTAAGGATGCAAGATCAAGCTCGACGCGCTCTCGCGGCTTACTCTTGCGGTTCCGCATCGGTGTAGCGGCTTTTGCCTTCGACCGGAGGTTGGCCGCTCGACTGCTCTCCGTCTTCGGGTTCAGGCGGCAGTAGGCCACCAGGTTGCGTAGGGTCTTCCGCGGCGTTGTCCGGGATCGCGGGTGTGCTGTCGGCCGGCTCATTGGGGTCGAGTGGATCCGGGTGCGTCACGGGCTCTCTCGGATCGACAGGCTGATCCCCAGGTGCCATGCCGTCACGTGTGTCATAAGCGGCGGGCGGAGCTGTTTCCTCATCGATTGGCGGCTTCTCGCAGCCGATTGCCAGTAAGGTAAACCCGCAAACCAGTAAAGAATGGCTGATTATCTTCATTTCTACCTCCGGACCAGTTCGATCGGACAAACGCCATGCCCCTCCACCAGCGGATGGATCAGTAGGGACTTAAGTCGGCGCCGGAAAAACTAACTTCAAACACGCAAATTGGGTGCCAGACGGCTCTGACCTATATGACTTGAATATACCGGCGATCGGCTCGGTTTAATAACCCCCTACCACCGGTTACGATGAATCGAGTCGAGCATGATGCTGGGACTGCCACCAGCCAAACGTTCTTCCTGGGATTGGTCGTCTACCTGTCGACTTGATCCCGATGGCACCCATACCTCGACGTTCCTCCTTAAATTTCCCGAGAGCAACGTGAGAAACTGGACGCGGCGGATCCGGAGTTGGACGACTATGTGGCCACGGGACCGATTCGGCGACTGGATATTAACCCGCGCCATTTTACCGACGGCGGCGGTCGGAGGACTTTTGCTGTTGGTTGCCAGCTACGGAGCTTGGCACGTCTATCAATTGCAGAAACGCAGTACCGAAATTCTTTCGGAAAACGTCTCCAGTGTCCGCGCGGCGGAGGAGTTGGAGACCATCATGCGGGAAGTGCAGTACCGAATCAAGCAACATCTCACGACGGAAAATCCGCGACACCTCAGTGCGATCGCCGATTTGCGTGATCCGAGTCAGCACTGGTTGGCCGAGATGGAACAACTGGCGACATCAACTCGCGAAGTGGAACTGGTTGAAAGGGTGGAGCGGGGACACGAGATTCTGTTGACTGGTCTGGATGCCTATCGCACCGGTGAGGATGACCCGGAGCGGCTGCGAACCTTGGCCAATGAGGTGTTACCCAACAAAATACTCGCCTCTACCCAGCGCTACATCGTGTACAATGAGCGACAAGTCGCCCTGGGAAACGAGCGGAACATGGTCAGCGCCAATCGGCTAATCTTCGGGATGATTTTCGTCGGAGCGACCGGTGGCCTGGCTGGGTTGGGACTTGGCTATGCGATCGCTTATCGCCTGCGCAGGACGATCGTGCAGCTTAGTTTTCCGCTGCGGAGCGTGGCAGGCCGGCTGAACAATGTCGTGGAACCCGTCTCGATTTCCGCCGATCCTGGCTTTGAAGACCTGGAAGAGGTTTTACGGCGTGTCTCCACGCAAGTGGAAACCGTGGTTGAGCGGCTCCAGAAAAGTGAGCTGGAGACATTGCGGTCAGAACAATTGGCCGCGGTCGGACAACTGGCGGCCGGCTTCGCCCACGAGATACGTAATCCGCTCACTTCCATGAAAGTGATTGTCGAGTCGGTCGCCTCGCCCCATGAATTGGACTATCAGGATTTGCAGATTCTGCGGGACGAGACGATTCGCCTGGAACAGTCCACGCAAATGTTTCTCGATTTCGCCCGGCCTCCGCTGCCGGAGAAAAGGTCGCAAGATTTACGCCGACTGGTCGAACATCCAGTGGGGCTGGCGGAAGTTCAGGCAGAGCGAATTCAGGTTCAGATCGAGGTCCGGCAACCGGATACTCTCATATTGGTGGAGGTCGACGGAACCCAAATCGGCCAGGTGGTCCTCAATTTGCTGATGAACGCCCTCGACGCCAGTCCCACCGGGTCGACGATTACCTTGGAGCTGGACGAAACGTCAACGTCGGCGAGTTCGCGCGGCGGAACTTTACACTGGGCGGTTATCCGTGTTCGCGATCAGGGGATGGGACTCCCAAATAACTTACGGCAGCGGATTTTCGACCCGTTTGTGAGCAACAAGCCGACCGGCATCGGCCTGGGGCTGTCGATTTGCAAGCGGATTGTGGAGGCCCATGGGGGCAAGATCACCGCGGAAGATACGGAAGCCGCGGGGGCCACCTTTACCGTGGTCCTGCCCCGGGTGCCGCGGAGCATCGTGCGGGATGAAGTTGGTCATGCCGCCGCAAACCGACAATTACCCTCCGTGGAAAAGGGAGAAGCGGGAACCGATGAGGCAGAAACTGTTAATCGTCGATGACGAACCGAATGTCCTGGCGACCTTCAAGAAGCGACTGGAAAGCGAGTCGCTGGAAGTCATGACCGCCCAAACGGGGCGCGAAGGGATTGAACTTGCGGAGTCGCATCGGCCTTCCGCCATGCTGTTGGACATGCGGCTCCCCGATATGACCGGGCTAGAAACCTTCGCCGAGATCCGGCGACGTTCGCCCCGCCTTCCGGTAGTGATGATCACCGCCTATTCCACGACCGAAATGGCGATCGACGCGATGAAGCATGGAGCGTTTGAGTATCTGCTCAAGCCGGTCGATATCAACCAACTTCGCGAGATTGTTGATCGGGCGCTCGAGCTTAGTCACCTTCGACAGGCACCTATTCTGGTGGATCAAGCGGACGGCGGCGAGGATGGATCCGATCGGATCATGGGGCATTCCGCCGTGATGCAGGAGGTGTATAAATCGATTGGTCGGATCGCTTCAGAAGAGGTCAACGTGCTGATCCTGGGGGACAGTGGCACCGGCAAGGAGCTCGTGGCTCGGGCCATTTACAATCACAGTGCCCGGCACGACCAAACCTTTTTGGCGATCAACTGCGCCGCGCTGCCTGAAAATTTACTGGAAAGCGAGCTGTTCGGCCATGAACGAGGCGCATTCACCGGGGCCGATCATAGGCGGATCGGAAAATTCGAACAGGCAAACGGTGGCACCATCTTCTTAGATGAACTGGGGGATATGAGCCTCTCGACCCAAGCCAAAATGTTGCGGCTCTTACAGGACGGCCGGTTCGAGCGCGTTGGGGGTAATGAGACAATCCAAACCGACGTGAGAGTGATCGCGGCCACGAATCAGGATTTGGCGAAGAACATCGTCGAGGGAAAATTCCGCCAGGATTTGTACTTTCGGCTCAATGGATTCACCATCCCGTTACCGCCGCTGCGTAAACGGAGGGAAGATATTCGCGAGCTCATCGAGCATTTTTTGAACCTGCCCAATGGCTCGAAGGGTCAACGAACCGTGCGGATGACCTCGGAGACCTTGCGGCTGCTGGAAAACTACGATTGGCCCGGTAATGTGCGGGAACTGCAAAGTGTCGTGAAGTACGCGCGGGTGCATGCTGTAGGAGAGGTGATCACGCCCGACTGCTTGCCGGAAGTGATTCGAGGGACTTTGGGTGAGGAGGAGCGACCAGAGTTCTTTCCCGCCGAGACGCGGGAATCGATTGCTCAAGTGGTGCGGCAAATGCTGCGAGAGCAGTGCGGCGATATTCATCGCCGAGTTCAGGAAGAGGTCGACCGCATCGCGATTCAAGAGGCCCTGCAGCATGTGGGGGGGAATCAGGTACAAGCCAGCGAACGGCTGGGAATCTCTCGCACCACCTTGCGGGCCAAGCTCAGCCACTGGGAACCAACTGGCACGGGTGAGGTGGAGCCCTCTTGATCGATTTCTATGACTTGAACGCGAGCTTTCGACTCGCGGAACAGCATGTAAGCAATCTGGTCATCGCTGTGCAGAAACTGAACAGGGCAATGGCCTTTGCTATCGGTTCAAGCACATGGATTGGGTGGCAAATTCGCTGAATCGGGGCGAATTTCCAGAGTTTACGGCCGTTTCAAGGCTTTGGCATCCCAGTTGCGACTGTTCTGTCTTCAGGTCGCGACGATTGCGCCAACGAGAAAAGTTGCTGGTTAGCGACACGCTATCGAGAGCCGGGAGAACTTTGAAGAGAAGTCTCCGGCATGAGGGCGATCGAGGATCGATTCGTCCCAACCATCGCTCGGACGAGGCGACGTTGTGTCGTCAAATTGGGCTCAGGTCAGCTTCGTTACTCAAGACAAGGAATGTCGACATGAGGCTTTTAACGCTACTGGGAAGTGGTAGTGCAGTGGTGCTGGCGATTAGTGTCCTGGGCTGCAATTCCGGCCCGCCACCACAGCATCCGCATCCGTCACACCAACAGGTGTATCATCACCCGCAACAGGCTCAACCGCAACAAGTGCAGCCACGCTCGGGTCAGTCGAGTCCGGGGGCAATGCCATCGCAGGGTGGTACCTCACCCTCGAATCCATCCTCTCCGATGTCACCGGCGACCGCTGATCCTCAAAATGGTGCGTCTCCCCAGGGATTCGGCCCCACGGGCTGATCGCCACTCCACCTTCCCACCTTGTTTCATCACTTCAGGGTCGTGCTTCGTAAATCGCACCCTAAAGCGATGCCTACCCGTTTCGTTGATTCTGTAGGAGAATTTTGATTTATGAGTTACCTTCCCCGAACGTTTTGCCTTGGTGTCGTGGCTTGCGGTTTAATTTCCGGCCCTGCGCTGGCGCAGCCTCAACCACAGTTTCCCCCGTCCCAACAACCGCAACAATCGCCGCCTCAACAGCGGCAAGCACCTCCACGCCAGGAAGGACCACCGCAGCAGCAGGCACCGCCCCAGCAGCCTGGATTCCCGGGACAGGAGGCCCAGCCGCAAGCAGCGCCTCAGCCGACCGTTGTGGCCACGGTCAATGGCGAGCCCATTTTGCAAGCGGAAATGCAATCACAGCTTCAAGCCCAATTGCAGGGGCAACAGGTCGCTCCGCAGGATCAACAGCGGTTGGAGCGTCAGGTGTTGGAGTCACTGATCGATAGCCGCTTGGTCGAGCAGTTTGTCCGTGAGCAAGGACCGGAAGTCCCGGAAGAGGAGATCCAGCAAACCTTGCAGCGTGTCGAACAGCAGTTGACCGCCGAAGGAATGACGCTGGATCAGTACCTGCAAATGCAGGGGCTGAAAAAAGAGATGTTCCGTGACCGAATTGCCGGTTCGTTGGGTTGGCAAAAGTACACTCAGCAACAAGCCGCGGATGACAAGCTGCGGGCGCACTACGAGCAAAACAAGGAAGCCTTCGACGGAACCGAAGTCCGGGCACGTCATTTGATGTTGCCGAAGGAGGCACCGATGGAGCCAGGTCAGCCGGCGGCTGCCAACGGTCCAGAGCAGGCCGCTCAGCAGGCGGAAGAAATCCGTCAAGCGGTTGAGCAGGGTCTCGATTTCGAGCAGGCCATCGAGCAATACTCGGCTGATCCTGGCAAAGCGGAGACTGGTGGTGACCTCGGCTACTTCACGCGGCATGGAAAATTGATCGATCCGATAGCCGAGGCGGCGTTCAGCCTTGAACCAGGGCAGGTGAGCAAGCCGATTGAAAGCCCGTTTGGGGTTCACCTGATTCAGGTAACTGATCGCAAACCGGGCGAGCAGGACTTTGAGGCCGCGAAGCAGGAAGTCGCGCAGGTCATCCAAACGGAGATCTGGAGCAAGATCGTCAGCGAAATGCGGCCCAAGGCTGAAGTGAAATTGCAGGGGAGTTAGTCGCAACGACTGCTTCTCCCAAGGCCGGCATCTCTGCGATTGGTGCTCGGCCCCGGCGGTGGCCGCGATGCTCCCGTGACTGACCCTGTCACCGTTGCCCCGCCGTGGGCCGAGTCGCCGTTCGCACTCCCGGCGACTCGTTGTGATTGACCCCGACGGTAACTCTGCCCGGACCTTCCTATTGAAGGTTCCGGGCAGTTTTTTTGGCCAGGGGCAGCTCGCGGAACCGCAGTGGGCCGCCCGACCTTGTCTTACGGCGGTCCCCTGGTTCTAATCTAAGGTTTGCCGTCGTCCAACATCATTGCCCTTGGAACTCTCCACCCCTTTGGTGCATCGCCATCGTGCCAGCAGCCATCCACACGCAGCAACTCGACAACGGATTGACGATTGTGGCCGAGACGATGCCCTGGCTGCAGTCCGCCTCGTTCTCGTTGTTATTGCCGGCCGGTTCGCAGTACGAAAGCGACGCGGAACAGGGGACGGCGAATCTCCTTTGCGACTGGGTCCAGCGGGGCTGCGGTACGCGGGATAGCCGCGACTTTGTCGAGTCGCTGGACTATCTGGGAGTGGCCCGCGGTGCGGGCGTCTCCGGTTCGCATTCCAATTATGGCGGAGCGGTGTTGTCGGACCATCTGTTGCCGACTTTAAGCATCTACGCCGATTTGGTTCGCTCGCCCCACTTGCCGGCGGACGAGTTCGACGAAGCCCAGGCGGTCTGCTTTCAGGAGTTGAGGGCTCTGGAGGATGATCTTGCCCAGCAAACCGTGCTCAACTTGCGGCGTCAGGTTTACCCCGATCCGTTGGGGAAACATCCGCACGGGACCCCGGAATCGGTTGAAGGCTTAACTCCCGCGGGAGTTCAGGCGTTTTTCGAGCAGCGCTATCAACCTCGCGGCACCATCCTGGCCATGGCGGGCAATTTCGAGTGGCCGCGGGTGCGAGATCATGTGATCGAGCTGTTCGGTGATTGGCAGGCGCAGCAGGCAGCGGAGCCGACCATTGGCGACACGCTTCCCGCCTATGAACATATCCCGGTGGAATCGGGACAGACCCATATTGGAGTGGTCTATCCCTGGATTCAGATCAGCGACCCCGACTTTTTCCAGGCCCGGGCCGCGATCGGTGTGATGAGCGATGGAATGAGTTCGCGGCTGTTCACTGAAGTACGCGAGAAACGTGGCCTGTGCTATACGGTGTTTGCCTCGCTCCATTCGCTAAAGCAGCAAGGTAGCATTCTGGCTTATGCCGGAACTAGCAGCGAGCGAGCCCAAGAGTCGTTGGACGTCATTCTAGCGGAGTTCGATCAGTTGCTAGAAAAGGGTGTGCAGCCCACCGAACTGAAACGATTGCAGGCCCGTTTCAAAAGTGGCATTGTGATGCAGCAGGAGTCGAGCTCCTCCAGGGCCAACTCGCTCGCGAGTGATTGGTATCATTTGGGTCGTGTCCGCAGTCGCGAGGAACTGGCGCGGATTGTCAGCGAGGTCACCTGCGACACGATCAACGATTTTCTTTCCCGTCGTCCTCCCGGAAATTGCCGGGTGACGACCGTCGGCTCGCAGCCATTAAAGGTTTCCCTTTGAAGTTTCAGCACAAAACGCTGGAGAACGGCCTCGATATCGTGGCCGAGGTGAATCCCGACGCTTACTCGTTGGCGGTCGCCTTTTTCGTCAAAACGGGCGCGCGGGACGAAAGTGTGGAGCTGGCCGGCGTGAGCCATTTCCTGGAACACATGATGTTCAAAGGGACACCCCGCCGCACGGCGGAAGATGTCAATCGGGAACTGGATGAACTGGGCGCCCAGTCAAACGCCTATACCAGCGAAGAACAGACGGTGTACTACGCCGTTGTCTTACCGGAACTGCAAAATCCGGTAGTCGACCTATTGGCCGACATCATGCGACCGTCGCTCCGTCAGGACGACTTCGACACCGAGAAACAGGTAATCCTGGAAGAGATCCTGAAGTACGAGGATCAACCGCCGTTTGGTGGCCATGAGAAGAGCATGGTCGCGTTTTATGGCGATCATCCACTCGGCAAAAGCGTTCTGGGCACGACAGAATCCGTCAGTGCGATGACCCGGGAGCAGATGCTCAAGTATTTCGAATATCGCTACAGCCCCGGCAACCTCACCTTAGTGGCGGCGGGGAATGTTGATTTTGGCGCCCTGGTCGAGCAGGCACAGGAATTGTGTGGCGGATGGGAGCCCCGCGAAAATAGTCGGGTGATCACGCCGGTCGAGCCGCGGGCCAATTTCAACTTAATGACCAAGTCGACCTCGGCCCAGCAGTACTTGATTCAACTAATGGAAGGACCGGCGGCCAACGACGCTGATCGTTACGCCGCGCGGCTATTGGCGGGAATTTTGGGGGACGACAGCGGCAGCCGTTACTACTGGGAACTGGTCGACCCCGGCATCGCGGAGTTCGCCTCGCTGGAAACCTATGAGTTTCAAGGGACCGGCCTGTTCATGAACTACGCCTGCTGTGCCCCGGAAGAGGCACCCCAGGTGTTGGACGTGATGGAGGCGGAAATCGCCAAGGCGATCCGCGAAGGAGTGACCGCGAGAGAATTGGAGTTGGTCAAGAACAAGGTTTGCTCACACACCGTCCTTCGAAGCGAGCGACCTTCCGGTCGGCTATTCTCAGTCGGCTCGAATTGGGTCCAACGAGGCGCGATGCGGACCGTGGCGGAATCGGTCAAGGCCTACCAAAACGTGACCTTAGACGACATCCACGCCGTGCTGGAAACCTACCGGTTCCACCTCGCCTCGACCACAACCGTGGGGCCGCTCACGACGTTTCCCGGTCGTGAATAATGGGGACGAGACGGGGTTGCTTTCCTCGGTAGAGTCGACATATTCGCTACAGCCGAGCATCCAAACGTTGCGGCCACACCACCCGCGCATGAATTGCTGTGGTGGCTCTCTCATTCCGGGCGATATGGAATTTGAGTAAGCTCGTAAAACGCTTTGGATGGATCGACGTATGAAACAGACATGGATGCTTGCCCTGATCGTGACGATTTCGGCGACTGTATGGACGGCCGAATGTTTCGCCGGTTTTCCCCGACCCTTTCGCTGGGTTGGCGAGGGTTGGTCGGATGGTTACCACACGCCGGGCGAACGCTGGAATCAGCCGCCCAAGCAGGCTAGGGCAGTGCCCTTTCCTCCGATTCATATCTACCCGTTGAACGCTCAACCCTGGAGCGAGGTTCCTTCTGGAGAAGTGTTGCCACTAGGGGAAGGGGAACTCATCGTTCCGCGAGCAGAGGCCCTTGAAGAGCCGATTCCGCCTGGCAGCGACATGCAGCGGGTTCCGCGGGAGCAGTTTGAACCGAATCCGGCACCCCGTCCCCGAGGGTTCCTGCCTCCTTTTTGATTCCGCCAGCGAAGGTCTGCTTTTCAGACATGACCTGATTGGTAAATACATGAAAGAAATGGATCCGGTCAGCAAGGCGTATCGCGATACCGACGCGCGGATGATGATTCTCCGCGATCACCTGGCCTTGGGGCGGACGGTCCTTGCAAACGAACGGACCTTGATGGCCTATCTGCGGACGGCCATCGCGCTGGCGATCACGGGTCTGCTGCTGATCCGATTCTCACAGGAAACTGGGGTCGCGATCAATTGGGCCATCGGGTGGATCATGCTGGGAGTGGCCGTGGTGGTCGCAATGTTTGGGATCTGGCGGTTCGTCATGGTCCGCAGTCAATTGGCCTTGATCTTCAAGCCGGTCCCTGAATCCGAGGAAACCGAGACCTCAGACGAATAGAGGTGACTTAAATCAGGAATGGATGACAAATCAGCCATTTGATTCGGTGCGTGCAGGATTTAGGTCGGAAAACAAGATGCAAAGATCTTGCCACGGATTTTTCTCTGCTGGGTCTAATTAACGTAGGCATAACCTTAGCCCGAATTGTTCATGGTGATCGCCTCGCAGCAGATTGGCCGTGAATAATCCGGGCTAGTTGTCGAGGCAAATCGCCACCGATTCTGCCCGTACGAAACATTGGCTCCTTGGGTCTTGCCGAGCTACTTCGCATCCGCAGCGGTGGTGCCCCGCAGTTCGAAGTTATCGAAATATCCCATGTCGTCGAACGACCCCAACCCGACTCGGCCGGCACCAAATGATTTATCGGGTGCGGTCAGTTGTGGAGTCTCCATGTCGTCGAAATAGACTTCGATCAGGCCCGACTCAACCTTGCGGACCACTTTGATCTTGTGCCAGGTCGCGTCTTTCCAGGGTGTGCCCTTGGTGGTCTTGTCGCTGATCTTGATCCGCGGGGCGTCCTTCACACGGAAGATTTGGTTCGAGTGATCATCGGTGACTTCGCCCAGGTGGACGTAGTAGAAATTGGCGGCATTTTGCTCACCGAAGAAAACACACATATCGCGGTGACCACGCGAGGTTTGTGTTGTTTGGACGTCTACGGTGATCACGAAATCCTCAACCACCACGTCCTTCAGCCAGACAATACTGTGAGGGCTGCGGTGCGGCGGCTGGTAATTGCTTTTGCCTAACAGTTCCAGCACGGCGTTTTCCGGGGTGAGCTGGTGGATTTGCCACTTGGCCGCTTCGGTCGGTTCCCACCGATCCATCCCCTGCTCGAAGTCATCCTTAATGACAATCTCGCTCGGCTTCGCGGCTTCCTCTTGGGCCAGGGAAGAACTGGTCCAGGTTGCGGCAAGAACCAAGAGCAGCAGCAACGAACTGAGGTGAAGTTTTCGCATCATAGAATTCCGGGGCACGCCCGTCCGCAGGAGAAAAAATTAGGGCCATGGAAACAGGTCATGGCCATCAAAACAACGCCTGTCGTGGAGAGATTCACAGGTAGGGACGGAACAGTCGAGGATACTTGAGCCGCCCCCATTAGGCTTGGCGGATCGGGCAGCAGGGGCGGATTGGGCAGTAGCCAATCAACTCAAAATATCGTTGACCACATGCCCATGGACATCCGTCAGGCGGAAGGCTCGGCCTTGGTGACGGAAGGTCAAACGGTGGTGGTCGATTCCCAAGGTGTGCAGGATGGTGGCGTGCAGGTCGTGGATGTGGATAGGGTTTTCCGTGATGTTGTAGCTGAAGGGATCGGTCTGGCCATAGGTCATGCCACCCCGGATTCCTCCACCCGCCATCCAAAGACTGAAGCAACGACCGTGATGATCGCGGCCGAAATTCCCCTCGGTGTACTTGCCCTGGCAGTAGTTAGTGCGGCCGAATTCACCACCCCAAATCACCAAGGTCTCGTCCAACATGCCCCGTTGTTTAAGATCGGTGACCAAGGCGGCGGCTGCTTGGTCGGTTTCCTTGCATTGGGTACGGAGACCTCCCGGTAGTCCGGCATGGTGATCCCACCCTTGATGGTAAAGCTGAATGAACCGCACGTTGCGCTCGGCCAATCGCCTAGCCAGCAGGCAATTCGCGGCGAAACTCCCCGGATTTTTGGCATCTTCGCCATACAGTTCAAAAGTGTTGGCCGGTTCGTCGGTGAAGTTGATCGCATCGGGAATTGCCCGCTGCATTCGGTACGCGAGTTCGTATTGCCGAACCCGCGTATCGATCAGATGGTCGGTCTCTTGTAAACTATGCAATTGGGTGAGGGCGTTGAGCATGTTCCCCTTGCTCTCGGTATCGAGCCCCGCCGGATCGTTGAGGTACAAGACCGGATTGGTGCCTCCGCGAAACTGGACTCCTTGGTGATGCGAGGGGAGGAACCCGTTGCCCCAGAGCCGGGCCGCTAACGGTTGTCCCGTTTTATCCTTAGTGATCAGCACTACGAACCCCGGCAGGTCCTCGTTGGCTGTCCCTAATCCGTAGGTGAGCCAAGACCCCATGCTCGGCCGACCAGGAAGCTGTGAGCCGGTTTGCATGAAGGTGACGCCAGGACCATGATTGATCGCTTCGCTGTGGACCGAGTGGACGACGCAAATGTCGTCGACGATTTTCGCCGTGTGGGGCAGGATGTCACTCAGCCACATGCCTGACTCGCCGTGCTGCGCAAATTTGAACGGGGAGCCCACCAGCGGAATGCTTGATTGGTTGCCACTCATGCCGGTAAGCCGCTGCCCTTGGCGAACCGAATCGGGGAGCTGCTCGCCATGCCGCTCATTGAGCACCGGTTTATGATCCAGCAGGTCCATCTGCGAGGGTCCACCCGCCTGAAACAGGAAGATGACCCGTTTCGCGGTCGGCTTGTGGTGGAGCGTTGCGAGCGCCGCGTCCGCGGAACTCGCGGCCGACTCCTGAGCCAGCATCCCCGCGAGGGCCAAACTGCCGAAGCCGGTGCCCATCTGCTGGAGGAATTGCCGCCGCGCAGGCGAATGGATGTCGGTTTGTGTCGCCAAATTGGGATCGTAGGTCATATCGTTCCTTCCACTACCTTCGGGTCACGCAGGCATCGAAGTTCATCAGCGCGTTGGCCACCGAGGTGAGGGCGGCGATTCGAATCGTATCCGGAATGGCGGGCAACTTGGTCTCGCCATGGTCGAGGTAATCCGCGGCTCGCTGCGGCTCGGCCTGGAAATATTCCCGTTGCTGTTGGTATAGCGTACTGAGAACCTTCAGCTCTTCCGCAGTCGGGTGGCGGCTGGTCATCGTCCGGAAGATACGGGTCAAGGCTGCGGTGGCCTTGCCATCCTCGGTCACCTCCTGGTCTACCCGATAGGCCAGCCACTTGGCCGCTTCGACATACTGGGTTCCATTGAGCAGAATCAGGGCCTGCAACGGGGAAGAAGTCCGTTCCCGTTTTACTTGGCAGACATCCCGCTTGGCGGAATCCATGGTCAGCATTGCAGGAGCGGGGCCGTTTCGTTGCCAGAAGGTATACAGGCTCCGGCGGTAAAGCCCTTCCCCCTTGTCCGGTGTCAGCGGCTTGAACGCGAGTTCCAATTCATACGGTTTCACCGGGGGCCCGCCCATTTTGTCGACGAGGAGGCCACTCACCGCGAGGGCCTGATCGCGGACCATCTCGGCCGAAAGGCGGTAGCGTCCGGCTCGGCCCAGAAGGCGGTTCTCTGGATCGTTCGCGACCGACTCCGGTGTGGAGGCGGAACTTTGGCGGTAGACCGACGAGGTCACAATTTGCTTGACCAAACGCTTCAGGTCCCAGCCATGTTCGCGAAAATCGTGGGCCAGGTAGTCCAACAAATCGGGATGCGTGGGTGGCTGACCTTGACTGCCGAAATCCTCTGGTGTCCGGACTAGCCCCTCGCCTAACAGCAACTGCCAGTAGCGGTTCACCGTGACCCTAGCGGTGAGGGGGTTGTCGGTGGAGGTCATCCACTGGGCCAATCCCAGGCGGTTGCGAGGAAGCTCCGCTGGCATCGGTGGTAGGGCCGCGAGCGTGGTGGGGGAAACTTCATCCCCCAGTAATTCGTAAGAGCCGCGTTCCAGTAAATACGCTGGCTTTGGCTGCGGCAACTCTTGCATGACCATGATTTCTGTCGCGCGGTTGTAGGCTTCGTCGCGAAGCTTCCGAGCGGCCTTGAGTTCCGCCTGAAACTCCCGATACTCCCGATCATGCCGGAGCAGGTAATACTGCATTTGCGTCTCGGGATCGGCTGCTTCGAACCGTGTCTTGAGTGACTCGGTCGTTGGCTGATCTTCCGCCAGCCAGGCGATCTCCAGCCGGCTCAATTGATGATCAAACAGCTCAAACTCATCGACGAGTCCATCGGTAAAACCGCGGTCTCGGAACCGCTCGCCGATGGTCACATGGTCGTTTCCTCCACCGGTGATGTTTTTCGTCAAACCATCCCGCACAATCTCGACGTCTACCGGCTGGCCATTCACGAATAGGCCAAGCCCCTCTGCCCGGCTGGAGCCATCGTTGGTTACGGCGACGTGAACCCATTGGTCGACCGGCAACGGCTCTTTCGCTCGGATGCTGATCGCGTTACCGGGCCAGTAGTGGATCAGCGACCACTGCAAATGCCCCTCGTCGATCAGCAACTCGTAGCCGCGACTCGCGGCGTCGGTCCAGGCCCGAGAGCGATGGAAAACAACCGCGCGGTCCTTCACATCCGGGGTTTTCAGCCAGAGACCAACCGAGAAGGGTTGTTCGCGATCGAAATTCCCCTGCCGCAGGTTCACGGCGTCGTCGCCGGTCAGTTGAATTGCTTGACCCCGTTTGCCTGGAACTTGGCGGTTGGGTGCGGCGACCTCCGCGTCGAAGTCGAGGTGCTCGATCGATTTCACGGTGGTAATCTTAGGAACGGTTTGGTTCCAAAGGATGAAGTCGGACTTCGCCATCGGTTCGATGGTTCGTTCCCGGACCATCATCTCCCATTCCTCCACCTTTTGATCGAGAGCGGCGAGTTGTTGCTTTTGATTGTCATCGGCCAATCGCAGAGTTGGTGAGGGGACCGAATTGGTGAAAAAGGAGTAGAGCCCCGCCTCGTCGATGTTGTTGAAGAACGCGAAAAACTCGTAGAATTCCCGCTGCGAGATCGGATCGTACTTGTGATCGTGACACCGCGCACATTCCATCGTCAGCCCCAAGAAGGCGGTTCCCACCGTTTGGGCGCGGTCCGCAACATATTCGACGCGAAACTCTTCCGGGACGCTTCCCCCTTCCACCTTTTGCGGGTGGAGGCGACTAAACGTCGTTGCCAACCGAGTTTGGTCGGTGGCGTCGGGCAGCATGTCTCCGGCGATCTGCTCGATGATAAATTGATCGTAAGGCTTATTTTGATTGAAGGACTCAACCACCCAGTCGCGCCACGGCCAGACGAACCGATTGCGATCGACCTGATAGCCATAGGTATCGCTGTACCGCGCGACATCCAACCAATCGGCCGCCATCCGCTCGCCATACGCCGAAGAGGCGAGTAAGCGGTCGACCAACCGCTCGTAGGCGTCCGGCTTCTCGTCGGCCAGGAACTGATCGATCTCGGTTAATGTGGGTGGCAGACCGGTTAGGTCGAAGGTTACCCGGCGGATCAAGGTCTCGCGGTTGGCCTCGTCGTTGGGACGTAGCCCTTTTTGGTCCAATTTTCGCCAGATGAAGTGGTCGAGTGGCGTCCGCGACCAGGCATCGCGCGGATCCTCGGGTACCTCAGGTTTGCCGATGGGTGCGAATGACCAGTGTTGGTCGTACTTCGCCCCTTGCTCGATCCAGGCCTTGAGCAGGGCAATCTCTCCGGCATTGAGACTCAGATTCGAGTCGACCGGTGGCATTCGGGTATCGGGATCGGAGGAGGTGATCCGGGCGATCAGCTCGCTCTCATCCGGCTCCCCTTCCACGATCGCCAAATGCTTGGCGATCGCCTCGTCGTCCAGGCGTAAATCGGAAGCCCGACTGCCGGCATCCGGTCCATGACACAGGAAGCAGCGATCCGAAAGGAGCGGGCGAATCTGCGTGGCGAAATCGATCGCGGGCGTGTCGCCTTTCTGTGAAGTCTCGTCAGCCCAAGTGATACCGCCACCGAGACAGATTACAAGCCAACAAAGGACTGAGGCGGAGAGGTCGCCGGGCAAACGACAGGTGCGATGCATAGACAACTCGGATACGCGTAAGGTGGCGGGCAAGGGCGGGTGGGCCAGGAAACTTGCGAATCGGGCGTTTCCTAATCTTAAGCGTATCAAACTGAGGCTCGGCTGCCAAATGGATTAGGCTCGTGGTGAACCAGCGGTTCGCCGACGCGTTGCGGCAGATCTAGCGGTTAAACGAGTGCCATTTCAACTACTGAAAGTGCATCGCGGACAGATAAACCGCCCCGAATAGCCCGGCACCACCGACAATCAACATCCCCAAGGTGCCAAAGAAGATTCCGATCGCGTTGTTGGGGCGCTGCATTGAGGCAACCCACCAAGAACCGGCGAAACCACCCGCTAGGGCGATGACAGAGAGGATGAGTAGCAGAATTTCTTGCATTCGTGGTAACTCCTAGGCAGGGACCCTCTTACCATAGTTCGACGCGGGCGGACTTTCAACGATTTCGGTTCAATTTTTGCGGGATCGCCGGGGTTGGAGTAGAGCGTCGACCGTTTTTCGAGGGAATTACCTTGATTGCACCCCGAAATTCCTTTGCAAACGAACCGATCGGTGGCATAATCCTCCCAGAACCTTCCATTTTCGCCCGAATTGCCAATTTTCAACTTGGCTTCCCTGTTGCCGCTTCTCTGAGGACCCAACCCATGCCGACTCGCCGCGAATTCCTACAAACCTCCTCCGCATTGACACTTGCGGCCGCGACTGCCCCAGCGTTTACCCAGGCTCAGGAGGTGCCGGCGGTGCGGACCACGGCCAAAGGGACCACTCCCAAGATCATCGGCCCCGAGGGGTATCAGTTTGAAGTGATCCATGCCTGGCCTCAGCTCCCGGACAAATATACCTGGCAAACCACCCACAACGTGGCGGTCGATCAGGATCAGAATCTGTACGTGATCCACGAGGGCAAAGCGGATTTGAAGGATCATCCTTCGATTTTTGTGTTCGATGACCAGGGGAAGTTCATCAAGGCGTTTGGCGAGCAGTTCCAAGGGGGAGGACATGGGATTGAGGTCCGCACCGAGGGGAGCGAGCAATTCCTCTATGTCTGCGGATACCAGCAGGTAAAATCGTTCGCCAAGCTGACCCTCGATGGTGAAACCGTCTGGCAAAAGTATGCCCCGATGGAATCGGAGGCTTACGCGGAAGGGGAGGCCTCCAATCCGCAGAAGGTCTGGGGCCGCGATCGCTTCCTACCCACCAACTTCGCGTTTCTCGACAACGGCGAGTTCCTGTTGGCCGATGGGTACGGGGCCTTTCTCGTGCATCATTACGACGCCAAGGGGCAGTGGAAACGCTGTTTCGGCGGGCCTGGGAAGGGGGAAGGAACGTTCAACACGCCTCACGGGATCTGGATCGACCGCCGGGGTGACGATCCGCGAATCGTCGTGTGCGATCGGGCCCACCACACCTTGCAAGTGCTCGATATGGAGGGGAATCACCAGCAAACGGTCGAGGGATTTGGGCTCCCGGCGAACCTCGACACCTGGAAAGATTGGATGATTGTGCCGGAACTACACGCCCGGCTGACGATTCTGGACCAGGACTACAAGGTCCTTGCGCACCTAGGCGGCGATGTGGAGCGAGTCACGGCGGATGGTTCGCTCCGGGGGAAACCCAAGCAATGGCTCGATGGGAAATTCGTCCATCCGCACGACGCGTGCTTTGGGGCCAATGGCGATATCTACGTGGCGGAGTGGGTCGCGACTGGGCGGGTCTCGAAGCTTCGGCGGTTGATATAGGCAAGGGCGATCGGAGCCGAGGGAAGAAACGAAGGCACGTTCTGCCTCTTGTGGGTGGGGTGGCGTGTCGTTAGACTGGGTTTTTCGCCGTATTTCTAAACCGGTGGGTTAGATTAATGGTTGGGCGTACGATCTCTAAGTAGAGCCCCAGCCTGGATATTTTGAAGTCCAGGCTCGCGGCATGGTTGGTTACAACCGGCTGTCCTCGCCCACATACCTCCACCTCCCGCATCCCGTATGACTCGCGAATTGCCAGACGATGCCACGTCGGAAGCTCGCTACGCGGACTTCCTGGCTCACTTTACGGTCGATTGCGAGCGGATTCACGCCTACATTTACTCCCTTTTGCCCAATCACGCCGACGCGGACGACGTGTTCCAACGGTGTAGCATGTTATTGTGGAAGAAGTTCGAGTATTTCGAGCGTGATCGGAGCTTCCTCTCCTGGGCTTGCGGGGTAGCGTTTTACGAGGTGAAGAACTTTTTGCGGACGGCACAAAGAGATCGTCTCCAATTCAGCGAGGAATTGATTGATCTGCTGGCGGAGGATCGTTCGGCCACGCTCGCCGCTCAGCCTGACCGGTTGGTCGCCCTTCGTAAATGCATTGCCAAGTTAACCGATCATCAGCGACAGCTTGTGTGGAAGGCGTACGGAGGGGGTACAACCCTTGCCGACTGGGCGGCGTCAACGGGGCGATCGGCTCAAACTCTGTACAATCAGTTAGGGACCATTCGGCGGAAATTAGCCGAGTGCGTGCAGGCCCGAATGATTGCGGAAGGGGGTGATGCATGAACCAATCCAACGACCCGAAACCTACGCGAGACGAACTACTCAGCCAACTTGCCGCTCGTGTGGTAACCGGTGAGCTGACGCCGGCGGAACATCAACAACTTCAGAACCTCCTGCTCGAAAGCCCCGAGACCCGGCGAGAGTATCTGCTGTTGCTCGATATCGAGTACGGACTGCGGCAAATCTCCGCAGATCACGAGCAATCGGAAGATGGGGTGCCATTATCACGAGCCCCATTCCGGCAGAGTCCTGTCTCCCAGAGCGGTCCCTCCCAATCACCATCGCTCTCGCCCGCTACTTCCAAAAACCGAAAGATCCGTCGGCTAGCGTTCGGCCTAGGAATCGCGCTTTCAATCGCCGGACTGATCGCCTTTGTCTCTTGGCCGAAAAGTCCTGGGCCTGCGGATCTTGCCATCGTCGATCCACCCTCGGGCGACGGTTCCCAGGTGGTCGAGGTTTTACCGGAGATGACGCTTGTCCAAACCGCCAGGGCTCGATTTTTTGGAGAGCCGAGCACGTTGTCCGTGGGGGACGTTCTCACTCTGAATCACGATTACGCCCTAGTCGAAGGATCGATTCAGCTCCGCTCCAGTCTCGGCGCGGAGATGATCATTCCCGCGCCGGCAGTCTTTTTAGTCCACTCGGCCGATCGGGTAGCGCTGAAGGTTGGCAGTTGCTCGGTTTACGCTCCGGACGGCGCTGAGGGGTTCCGGGTCATTACTCCTCAGGCGGAAGTCATCGACAAGGGGACTCGGTTCCGAGTTAAGGTCTCTGAGTCGGGCAGCTCGAATGTCGAGGTGATCGAAGGGGCGGCTGAGGTACTCTCATTGTCAGAGCCGCAGGCATCGCCAACAGCCGGAATGTTGTTGTCCGCTGGCGAGGGGCGAGTGATTGATTCGCAAGGCTCGATTCTGCCACGTGGGCTGGGGGAGATCGGCAAATTTTATCAGTCGAGCCTGCCAGATCGCGTCGTGAACTATAGCGCTTCGGGACCTGATGAGGACGTCCCGGATCGACTGCTTAATGTCACGGTTCAGCGGGGCGGGCAAGTCCACAAGTACGATGTTGATGAGCTCATTGGGTTTGACTTGATCCATTTCAAGGCAGATTCCAATAGCTCCAACCTAACGACTCCGCTGAACGACCGCGATCCTCGGGATGGCGATGGTTCGCGAGATCGCGCGACCAGGCTCGATCGAGGAACCCTGCTCAGTGCCGGTATTTTGAATCCGGGGGGCTCGCGGGAGCCGCTAACTTCCGACCCCGACGCGACTCACAAGGATCCCGCCCAGCGAACCCCCGGTTTCGCGATCCGGTTTCAGCAGCCGATTGTCAATAGTAATGGTCCTGACATTGTGTTTTTCGATTTACAGGTGATTCATCACCCCGAGTCGGGCGACGCCTTTCATGTCTCACCGATGCATTTCGCCACCGGCCTGAAAACGCATACCATCACGAAATATGATATTTCACTCGCCGATTCAGCCGCCCTACGCCTGAGTGGATTCCGGCTGTATCGATTTACTTCCGCCATTAAGTCCCTTAAGCAACTGTCGACCGCCAGACATGACGGGGGTCATCCTCATGCTGTACCGGCCAAGGTAATTGCCGTCGGGATCGACCTTTCCGATCTCGGCTATCCTCCAGGAGCCAAGGTTCAGGAGCTGTTCTTCCAAGATGTTTTGGACGACGGAAACCAGGTCGATCCGGTGTTCATCGGCGGCCTCCCTCCCATCTCCTAAGAACCTCAAACCTAACCTCGCTCACAGGCCTGATTTCCTTGTGTAAGTTGTTCATTGTCGAGTTAAGTTAGGCGCATTAAAAACCTATCAAACGCCCCAATCGGGAAAGTAGACGGATCGTCATGCAACGATATATTCCTCAACTTGTTACGCTTCTTAGTCTTGTCGCCACCTTGGTGGTGCCGCGAACCGTCTCCGCCGAGACAAACGAGGCGGCCCACTTTTTTGAGACCAAGGTACGTCCTTTATTGGCGAAACATTGCTACGAATGCCATGGGCCCGAGGAGCAGAAGTCGGACCTGCGACTGGACCGCAAGGTCCATTTCGATCAGGGAGGAGCCGGGGGACCAGTCGTTGAGCCTGGCAAGCCAGATGAAAGCGTCCTAATTGAGGCGATCAAGTGGGAAGGTTATGAGATGCCTCCCAAGCAAAAGCTGCCGGATAACGAGATCGCGATTTTAGAAACCTGGGTCCGGCAAGGTGCCTTTTGGCCAGAAAACGAACAGGAGACTCGGGGAGAGCATGATGGCTTGTTTACCGAGGAGGATCGTAATTGGTGGTCGTTTCAGCCGGTAACCCAGCCCGAAGTGCCGCCGGTTGCCCAAGGGGCCGTCGTTCACAATACGATCGACCATTTTATCCTGGCAAAGCTGGAAGAGACCGGCATCGAGGCCGCGCCGGCGGCTGATCGGCGTCAGTTGATTCGGCGGGTTTACTTCGACATGCTGGGAGTGCCCCCCACTCCCGAAGAGGTCGAGCAGTTTCTCAGCGACGATTCCGAAAACGCGTACGACCACCTTGTCGATCGCGTCCTTGAGGACGCCCGTTACGGCGAACGTTGGGCCACTCATTGGCTCGATCTGGTTCGCTATGCCGACTCTGATGGTTACCGCCAAGACGCCTTCCGCCCCTTGGCCTATCGGTATCGTGATTACGTTATTCGTTCGCTGAATGAGGACAAGTCGTATAAAAGGTTCCTGCAGGAACAACTAGCCGGAGACGAAATGTACCCGGAGGATCCAGAGGCCTTGGTTGCGACCTCCTTCCTGCGCCACGGTGTGTACGAGTACAACAGCCGCGATGCCGAGGGGCAGCAGGTTCTCATTAACGATGAGCTGACCGACACGGTGGGGGACGTGTTCCTGGGAATGGGGATGGCCTGCGCCCGGTGTCATAACCACAAGTTCGATCCGATTCTACGCGATGACTACTACCGCCTACAGGCCTTTTTCGCACCGGTCGTGTGGCGTGACGATCATCCTTTGGCCACGCCGGAGGAACTCTCGCAGTACGAAGATGAGTTGGCTAAATGGGAGGCAAAGCACCAAGATTTGCTCGATCAGATCGAGGAGATTGAATCCAAGGCCCGGGCCAAAATGTCGCACAAGGCGGTTGAAATGTTCATGCCGGCGGTTCGCGTCATGTATCGCAAACCGGCCGAGGAACGCACCTCGTATGAAGAGCAAATCGCTTATTTGGTAGAGCGGCAGGTCCAGGTTGAATATACCCGCCTTCAGAACGGCATTCCCAAAGAGGTCAAACCAAAGTGGGAAGAATTGAAAAAGGAGTTGCAGGCCTTTCTCAAGGATCGACCCAAGGCAATTCCGGTGGCGGATGTCGTGTTCGACGCCCCTGGTGAAGTTGCACCAACTCGCGTGCCGGGCGATCGACGAGAACGAGATATCCCGCCCGGTTTCCTGACCATTCTGGAGCCCGAGCCAGCCTCTCTTGATACCTCAGTGGTAAAACGTGAAAACACCTCGGGACGTCGGGCGAACCTGGCCCTTTGGCTATCACGAGACGATAACCCGCTGTCGACTCGAGTGATTGTAAACCGAATTTGGCAATATCACTTTGGGACCGGGCTCTCGGCCAACGCAAGTGACTTCGGCCGGTTGGGGGAAGCTCCTTCACACCCCGAATTGTTGGACTGGTTGACCTCACGATTCATCGAAAATGACTGGCGGCTCAAGCCGCTGCATCGGGATATTTTGCTTTCGGCCACCTACCGGCAATCATCATTGGTTGAGCCTTCAGCCGAGGCCCTCAAGGTCGATCCCAAGAATCGTTTGCTGTGGCGGTTTCCGGCCCGGCGGATGCAAGCCGAACAGCTTCGCGATGCGATGTTAGTCGCCAGCGGCGAATTAAATCCTAAGGATGGCGGGCCATCCGCCTCGTCCAACGCGACGGTTCGTTCGGTTTACACCAAGAAAATGCGAAACTCTCCCGATACCTTATTGGATAGCTTCGACTCTCCCAGTGGTTTCAGTACCGTGGCCCAGCGAAACAGCACCACGACCGCAACCCAGTCACTCCTGATGATCAATGGCGACTGGACCCTGAAACGGGCCGAAGCGATGGCCAAAGGGCTCGCTAAGGAATTCGGCAAGGATTACCCATCTCTGGTTCGCGCCGGTTACCAGCGATCCTTTGGTCGCGAGCCGACCGAGGCAGAGCTTTCTGCATCGGTCACGTTCCTGGAAGGGCAGCTCGAGTACAACCGCGAGCTTGCCAAACAGCGGCAGAGAGAAATTCCCTCCGAGGTCTTGGTGGACGAGCCGCAGATGCAGCAGTGGGGAACCGCGTTCAATATGACCGATAAAGACCCCAACCGATTCCTAGTGTTGGAGGACTCTGACGGGCTGCCGTCTCACAACTTTACGATTGAAGCGATCGTGTTTCATCGGACCATGTTCAAAAATTCCTCGGTCCGGACTGTGGCGGCCCGTTGGAACGGTTCGCAGCAAACCCGGGGATGGAACCTGGGCGTCACGAGCGAGACCTCAAGCTATCGCCCGCGGAATTTGATCGTGCAACTCATCGGCGATGGACCCGATGGCAAATTGACCTATGAAGTGGTCCCCTCGAATATCCGCATTCCCTCGGATAAGCCGTACTATGTCGGGGCAGCGGTTGACTTCGACGCGCAGACGGTCACGTTTTACGCCCGTGATATGTCGTACGACGAATCGGAACTGGAAACTGTCGTGGTCAAGCACAGCCTGACCGGCAATTGCCACGACGACAAAATTCGCTTCAGCATCGGCGGACGAGACCAAGCCCCCAGCCCGCACAACTGGGACGGCTTGTTGGACGATATCCGGCTGACGCGCGGAGTGATCCAAGAGGAAGGAAAGATCCTTATCAACTCTGTCGCGGATTTGGTGACCGATCAGACCGTCGGAATGTGGCGGTTTGTCCGTTCGGCGGAGCGTGGACCGCTGGCGGAATTAAAACATGAATCACACGACCTAGACTTAACCGGCCTGGAATCGCAGGGAGGGCTCAGCCCTGAACTGGTGACCTTGGCCGACTATTGCCACGTGCTGTTGAACTCCAGCGAGTTCCAGTTTGTGGATTAACTACGAATCAACTGCCTTCAACCCTTGAGTAGTCCCATGCGTATTCCTGGTGTACCCCATATTGAAGTCCCCACTTCGCGGCGCGAGTTCCTGCGGAAATCGGGCGGCGGATTT
Source organism: Pirellulaceae bacterium (assembly GCA_040880405.1). Classification (GTDB taxonomy): domain Bacteria; phylum Planctomycetota; class Planctomycetia; order Pirellulales; family Pirellulaceae; genus JBBDIM01. The sequence continues at coordinate 37,839 of JBBDIM010000055.1, forward strand.
GGTGCCCTGGCCCTTGCCTCGTTGCTGGGACAAGAGGCTGCCGCTGCGGTGGATGTCGATCCGCTATTGCCCAAGAAAACCAATTTCCCAAGCAAGGCCAAAAGTGTCATCTTCCTGTTCATGGAGGGTGGCCCCAGCCATATCGATCTGTTTGATCCCAAACCGCTGCTCAACAAGCTGGATGGCCAAATGCTGCCGGACAGCTATGAGAAGGTGGTGTTGGCGATGGGGGAGCATCAGTCTCCCTTGATGGCCTCGCCTCGTAAATGGGCCCAACATGGCCAGAGCGGTTTGTGGGTCTCTGAGTGGTTCCCGGAAATCGCCACCTGCGCCGATGACCTGACCGTGATCCGCTCGTGCGTCTCGGATGGCATCAATCACTCCTCCGGTGTTTGCCAAATGAACACTGGGCATGTGATTGGCGGGCGGCCTTCGCTCGGTGCTTGGGCCACCTATGGCCTGGGAACCGAAAACCAAGACATGCCCGCTTTCGTGGTGCTAACCGATCGGAACGGCCAGGTGGTCAATGGTCCGCGAAACTGGGGCAGTGGCTTCATGCCGGCGGTCTATCAGGGTGTGGCGTTCAAATCGGGAGCGGAACCGATTCTAAATCTCAACCCACCAAGTCATATCACCGCCGAAAGGCAAAAGGCAAAGCTCGCCCTGCTCCATCAGTTGGACGTGCGGCACGCCGCCGAGCGGGAAGACAAGACGGAGCTTGAGGCGCGGATCAAGTCATACGAACTGGCCTTCCGCATGCAATCGGCCGCTCCGCAAATCGTCGATCTGAACAGCGAGACCGAAGAGACCAAATCACTATACGGGCTGGACCAAAAGGAGACCAGCGTCTTTGGCCGCAACTGCCTGATGGCCCGGCGATTGGTCGAGAATGGGGTCCGCTTCGTCCAACTTTACAGTGGTGCCGGGAGCGGTTGGGATTCTCATAGTAACATCGAAGGGAACCATGGCCGTTTGTGCAAAGAGGTCGATCGGCCGATCGCGGGCCTTTTGAAAGACCTAAAACGCCGCGGTTTATTGGACGAGACCTTGGTCGTTTGGGGTGGCGAGTTCGGCCGGACCCCGATGTCGGAGCAAGGCAACGGACGCGACCACAATCCAACCGGCTTTACTATGTGGATGGCTGGCGGCGGTATCCCCGGCGGCCGAGTCATCGGCTCGACCGACGATCTCGGGTTGCATGCGGTCGAAAACCGTTTGCATGTCCACGACATCCACGCCACCATCATGCGGGCAATGGGAATCGACCACACCAAGATGATTTTCCGTCACAAGGGGCGACCGGAACGGATCGACTTAAATGAAGGGACCGCCGACCTCAAGGTGTTGGGGCTGGCGTAAACCTGGTTGCGTTTGATGCGGCATTCGTGCGGGTCGCTGAAGTCGGTGCGTTAATTTGAGGACGCGGCGCATGGTGGTTGCTGCGCGGCGGCTGGTAGGGTCAACACGAGGCAAGCGCCTGGTCCCTCGCAAGGTGCAAAATCGAGTTGGCCACCCAGCGATTTCGCCAAATCACGGGACAGCGCCAATCCCAAGCCCACGCCAGGAGCCGACCCCGCCGCTTGCTGGACACTCTTGGAAAACGGACGAAACAAGCGTCGCCGTTCGCGCGGATCGATTCCGGGACCATTGTCCTTAACTCGAAATGTGAATTTATCCGCCTGCCGCGTGACCCGGATTGCGAGTCGGTTTTCTTTCGCGTCGAGCGATCGGCCATACTTGCAGGCGTTATCGACGAGGTTGAAGAGGATCTGCTCCACCGCTTCAGGATCGGTGGTAAGTGAATCGTTGAGGCACGCCGGATCGATCTCGATGGCTAGGGTCATCC
>JBBDIM010000056.1:0-39684 GCA_040880405.1 Pirellulaceae bacterium
GCCCGGTGGTGTGGGAGGGAAGGAGCCGCAAGGCTCCTCCCTATCCCGATCTCACACGCTTCGTTTTGTCGAACGGCGGGGTTGAACGGCGGGGATAAACCCCGCCGCTCCGGTTTGTTTGGTTGAGCGGCGGGGTTTATCCCCGCCGTTCCGCGTGCCCTATAACCGTCCCATGGCGATTAATCCTTCCAGACCGCACACTGGCGTTGTCTTTTCTCAACAACCCACGTTGAAAAAATACCGCATGTTGCCTAATCGCGTGCTACTTTTCCATACCCGCCCAATCTCCGCAGTGTGCGCGAGAGGGCATCTTCGTGCGATGGAAAGGCAAAAGGGAATCTCATGCGTCGGCATGCAGGAACAACCCGCGCGGTTTGGATTCTACTGTGTTGGACAGTAGTCACCAGTTTCGCATGCGCGCCTTTGAACATTCCCCGCATCGACCCCACCGGTCGGCGACTCTTCACGCACGATGCGCCCCCCACCGTAGCCACGTCTGGCGGTTGGAACAGTGGCTGCCTCAATACCCAGCCGGTCTTTCAAGCCCCCCCCACGCCGCAGCCTTGCGATAACCCCGGTTCCGTACCGCTCACGCCACTACCCTTACCTCCCAAGGGTGTGGTGGTCGATACCGAGGCCCTACAGCTTTCCCCTAGCCGAGTCGTCGCGCCGGTCGGAACGGAAGTCGTGTTGGTGGCGGGGCTCAATCGGAAGAAACATTTGCACGAGTCGGGCCGTCCAATCAACTACATGCTCTCACGAGAAAGCGTGGGGCATTTCACCGATGTCGGCAAGCAATCGACGTTCGCGTTCGTCACCGGCGCGAAATCGGGGATCGAGTCGCCCGACTTTGCGGTCAGCCGGACATTGACCCATGACAAGACGATCGACCGCGGGACCGAGATCCCCGGAGACGATATCCGCGTGCTGCGCGGTCAAAGTTGGGTCAGCGTCAGCTCCGCCTCGCCGGGGACCACGCGGGTGACGGCCCTTGCGCCGAAAATCGAGAACTGGCCCGCTCGGCAACAGTCGGCGACCATCTACTGGGTCGATGCTCAGTGGCAGTTCCCGCAGCCGACGATGGTCCGCGCGGGCGAACCGGCGACCTTAACCACCACCATCCTCCGCCAAACGACCCGGAGCCCTGTGCCTGGGTGGAAGGTTCGCTATGAGCTGATCGATGGCCCTCCGGCCGGGTTCATTGTCAATGGGCGCGTGGCGGACGCCACCGCGGTGGAAGTCACCTCGGACGAAAACGGTTTCGCCAGCACGCAAGTCGCGATGACTTCCCCGACGTCTGGCACCGCTCAGGTTCGCGTGACCGTGATTCAGCCGAATCTCGACCTCCAAAGCAACGCGGAGAACCTGGTGTTGGGCGTGGGTCAAACCTCGGTCTCGTGGACCGCACCACAGCTCTCCGTCAACTTGCAAGCGCCTTCGGTTGCCGAGTATGGAGCCCAAGTCGAATACAACATCCAGGTCGCCAACCAAGGGGACGTCGCCGCCCAAAACGTCCAGATCTCGAGTGCCTTGCCAGCCCAACTGGCGCTGGTCAGCAGCGAGCCGGAAGGTCAGCAGATGGGCAATCGAGTGGAGTGGAATATCGGTGAGATCGAGGCCCGGGGTTTCCGGCAGATCCGCGTGATTGCCCGCGTCCGTCGATCCGGCACGATTGAAAGCTGCGTCACCGCGACCGCCGATGGTGGCCTCCGGAGCGAGAGCTGTGCCCGGACAGAAGTGCAGGTCGAGGCTCTGTCGCTCCGGATGAACGGCCCGCGAAGCGCGATCGTCGGCGAGGACGTGACGTACGAAATCACGATCCGCAACACGGGCGATTCCCGCCTGACCGGCCTGCGGATGCAGGACGAATTCGACGCCGGGCTGGAGCATGAGGGTGGCCCCAGTCCGATCACTCAGTCGCTGGGCGATCTCGAGGTGGGAGAGACTCGCGAGGTCGGTTTGACCTTCCGAGCCGCCCAAAACGGCCAGCAGTGTCACCGGTTAACGGTCACGGCGGACGGGGTGGCGGGTGTCAGCCGTTCAGACTGTGTGCAGGTCAACCCACCGGCACCCGACCCGACCTTCACCATTGAACATACCAGCCCCAGACGCCGCCGCGTGGGAGAGAATATCCTGTTCCGCGTGAGGATCACCAACAATGGTCCCGCTCCGCTCACGCAAATGCGCGTGGAAGAGACGATCGATCCGGCCCTGCGTCCAGTGTCGGCGACCGACAATGCGCGGCAAGAAGGGAACAAGCTGATTTGGGTCTTCCCGGAAATGCTACCAGGCCAGGCCACGATTTTGGAGTGCCTCTGCCAGGCGGATGCGCCAATCAGCGAAGCCTGCAATCGTGTGGTCGTAACCACCGCCGAAGGGATCACCCGAGAAAGCGAAACCTGCGTGGAAGTGGTCCCGCCCGACACTCCGCGGCGCGAGCGTTCGCCCGATATTCCCGGTGGCGGTAATCCAGGTGGCAGCAATCCGGAGGCGGGGCAAACGCCGCCGCCCGCTACCGGAGGCTTGACCGCCACGCTGAGCGACTTGCAGGAAGGGGTTCGCCCTGGCGACGCGATCACCTACATCCTGACGATCCGCAACGAGCGACAACTGCCGGATGAAAACATCCAGGTCTCGCTCGGGCTGACCGAAGGCTTGCGGTTCATGCGATTCAGCGGGACAATGGACCCGCGGTTCTCCGCTTCGCCAGATGGCCGCACGGTAAGCGTCGCGCCGATTCGATTCGTCCGACCGGGCGAGACGATCACCCTGGAGATCGAGACCCAAGCGACCCTCGCCGGCACGCAAACCTTAAGGACCGAGATCACCAGCGACAGCGTAACTCAGCCGGTTACCGCCGACGAAACGACGACCGTGTACTAACGGGTTGGTCCCATGGGTGGCCGTGAAAAAGGGGTCAGGACTCTTTTTCATTAGGCGTGTTCCATTGGGGAACGTATCGCGAAAAAGAGTCCTGACCCCTTTTTCACTTGCACTTCGCTATGACCACCACCTCCCGCCGGTTTGTCATCCTGCGGCATGAGACACCCTCGGGGTATTCCAAGCCGTCGCATTACGACCTGATGATCCAGTGGGGCGAGATCCTCCGCACGTGGACCTTGGCCTATTGGCCGGAGATTGGCACGGAAGTAAAAGCCGTGCCGGACGCCGATCACCGCCTCGCCTATTTGGATTACGAGGGGGAAGTTTCCCAAGGACGTGGGTTCGTCGAGCGAGAGGATGAGGGGATTTGCGAGTGGTTGGCGGAATCCCCTGAAAGAATCCACCTGCGACTATCGGGCCGCGTGCTGCAAGGGGATTTGACGCTAGTGGTTTATTCCGATTCAGGATCCGAGTCGGATTCAACTTCCGGTTCAACTTGAAGTGCCGGGGCCTCTTCCGCTTGCCGTTGGTCTTTCTCTTTGGGTGGCTTGCTCGCGAGTTCGACTTCCGGTTTGAGGGTCTCGCCAGAGAGCAAGATCTCGCCATCGCGGACCTCTAGGGAGTCGATCCGGATTCGGCCATTAATCTCTGGGCCTTCGCTCGGGACGGTGACCATCGCCAGCGGATCGCCATCCTTGACTTGCCAACGTAGGGGGATTTCCGCCTTGTCTGCGTATTTGGTGACTTGGTCCAGGATGTTCTTCATCGGAATCGGCAGCTTGCCGGCGGTCGCGTTATGGATTTGCACCCCTACCATGTTGTCCTGATCTTCGATGAGGTAGATATCGAGCGAGATCGCCAGTACCGAGCTGAGGTTTTGCCCATGAAACTGGCACCCGAGCAGGACTTGATCTTCCTGGATCGCGATCCGCGGCTCATCAATATGCTTGGGCAACAGGTTGGGGAACTTGTCTTCCAGGTCGTTAGCCAGCCAGGAGTTGATGTCCCCATTGGTTAGCCGCAGGGTCCAGCGGCTCGGCTTGCGGACCCGGTTCGAGAAGGCGAACAGTTGCTCTTCCAGTAAATCGCCGGTGCTCTCCGCCATCGGCGTGGGGTTGCGGATCGCATCGTCATAGAACTGGGGGACCTGCTGCGAGGCGCGGTAAGCCAACAACGCGGAAACCAAGCCACACGCCACCAGCACGCCGCTCGCCGCCAGGACGATTCGGGAAGTTTTGCTCACGGTTCACCCAATTTCACCCAAAGACTCCAAACAACCCGTACACTTTCCCCCACGGCTTGCTCGGTGAATGGTAGGCGGTTGGAGAAACGGGGTCAATTCGAAACCGAGGAAGACGCTGGCATTTCCCCACTAGCGAGCCAGATGCTAGCAGGCGGCTCTTGGCCACTTTGCCAACAAAGCCCTATCCCACCGAGGGCCTGCATGCCGTGGTATGGTGGTAGTGAAATCGCATCCGCCCCACGACATTTACCCCGATACCATGGACCGCCCAACGGAACCCAACCCGCCCTTGGAAAAGCCTTGGCCGCTGACGGTCGATGCCAAGGGGCCTTTGGCGCTTTTTGCGCTGTTGGGTTTTGTCCTCTTGCAAGGGGTGCTCTTGATTCTCCCGTTCGTTCGACCGGGGCCCCATGATACGAGCTTTCAGCTTGCGCAAATTGGTATGGTCTCTTTCTGGCTTGCCGCGGGTGTCTCACCGCTGGCGACTCGCCTGATGGTTACCGCCGCTTTGCTGACGTGGCTGGCGAGTTCGAGTTCCGGGGAGTACTTTATTGCGTTCATTTTTTTTCTGATGGCCTGCGTCTCGGCGGGGGTGGGATTGATCGCCTCGTTGATTTTTGCGCGAGGAGAAAACCGGCAATTCCGTTTGCAAGATCTCCTGCTCATGGTTTCGTTATATGCTGTTGCCCTAGCCATCATGCAAAACATCGCCCAGGGGAGCGAGGAGCTTGCCCGGTTACCAGATGCCGCGTGGCATTTGATCCTGCTCCAGATCGCCTTCCATGGAGTCCTGATCGGCCTCTGCTGCGTGCCGCTGCTGGCCCGACGCGGAGCCAAGCTACGGACCTTTGCCGTGGTGCTTCCGCTGCTGGTTGCGACCATGGCCTTGGAAATTTTGATCTCCCACACCATTTTCCCAGGTCAACTCGACCTGGGAAACTTCAGTTCCGCCGCGTCGTTCTTTTTCGAACTTGTCTGGAAGATAAAGTTGCCCGCGATCCTCTTGGTCTGGCTGACCCTCTTCCCGGCCGACTACGCGTTGAACCTGTTTCATCGCCCGCCAAGTTCTACCTGAAACGGACCCGGTAGGCTGAGGCTTGCCGGTCCCTCAGCCACGGCTGGCCGGCGATCCTCTCGAATTTGAAGACGCTGCTGGAACGGGGGGAGGCGTTGGAGTATCACTGGAAGGGGTGAGGGGAAATTGGCCCCTCACATATGAGGATAACCAGCCAACGAATCCTCCACTGCCTCGACTAACATGAACTCCTTAGAAAGAATTCAGTCGCAACTCGATGTTATTTTGCCTAAAAATCGGCACTGGCTATTTCCCCGCACCGGAACCTTAGTCGTCAAGTGTTTAGAAATCTTGGAGGTGAGTTCATTCCAATTTTGGCGCTATGGCGAAAATGCGACTGAATCGGTCGCAATGTCATTCGATGTTCGAGTCAAACCATCGACATCGGAGTTTCTCTGTCGGGAATGGAGGAAGGAAGCATTTGGATTTCAATTTCCGGAATTGGCATTCGTCCCAAAGAATGTTGAGGGAGACTTGTTCGGCGTCCTCTCGGGATGCTGCGGCGCGTTGTGGCATGCGCAGGCACCTTGCAAAAAATCCCACAAAGCACTTTCGCGTTTACTGATTCGGCAGCAATGGGCGATTTTTCCCTTATCGGTATCCCCATTTTTGCAGGAAGCAGCCACAGATTATTGCCTGGTACTCACAAACAATGAGGAAACGCACGATCTCCTTGGATTGGAACTGTCGGAAGATGCGGAGATATTTCAGTGGCACCCCAAATCCTTCGGTTGGCCAATCCCGATTGAGGCAGAGAGGCGAGCCCAAATTTTATGGGACCGGGAGCTTTCGGAGACCGATTGACTTCGTGGCAGTTCGTGGGCACTTCTTAGGAGAGGGCGAGGTATTTCTCATCCGACTGACGCTTGCGCAGATCGCCCAAGACATCCGCGGCCAAGCGAGACGAGGTTTGCCCGGAGTGATGCGTGGCCGAACGTCGTTTCAGTTCGTCTAAGAACTCGGCATCCGCGATCCCTTCGGACTCGGCGGTCTCCGGGGGCACGTTAGTGATAAGATGATCTTCCAGCGACTGCGCCAGAAATGCCTGATCGGCCGCTGAAAGTGTCAACGCTTGTTGAAGTAGCTGATCTCGAAGTATCATCGCCGGTTATCCTTGTCTTCACCCGATGATTGTGGCACTGCGGTCCACTTTCGTTTCCTGGACAGAGTGGTTTATCGATATTCTATCATGCCGCCGCACGCGTGGTCAAAATGGGCGGCACGCGTTGGGGCGTGGTGATAGCGGCCGATGTACGGCATCCCCCTCCCAACCTTTCCACCCTAACCGCACCCACTTACAATGACCCCGATTCACATGATTTTTTGGCGGTGGGGGGCCTGGGATGTTCTTTTCGTTTGATGGCGTGGATGGGGCGGGGAAGTCGACTCAGACCGACCTGTTTGCCCAGTGGCTTCGCGACGAGGGGCATGACCTCGTGTTTTGCCGTGATCCCGGCAGTACCCCCTGTGGTGAGGCGATCCGCAGGTTGTTGCTCGACCATCCGGAGATGAGCATCCACCCGCGGACTGAGATGCTGCTGTACATGGCGGCGCGGGCTCAGTTGGTGGAAGAGGTGATTCGGCCGGCGATTGAGGTGGGGCGGACCGTGTTGTCCGATCGGTATTTGCTGGCCAACTTGGCGTATCAGGGGCATGCCGGTGGGTTGGAATTGGAGTCGGTCCGCACGGTGGGGCAGATTTGCACCGGGGGGCTGATGCCTGACTTGACCATTGTGCTCGATCTTTCGCCAGAAGCGGCGTATGCGCGGTTGGGTCGAGAGCTGGACCGAATGGAGGCGAAGGGTTTGGAGTTCATGCGGCAAGTGCGGGAGGGGTTTTTGGCGGAGGCTGAGGTCCTGCCGAATGTGCTGGTGGTCGATGCGACTCAGTCGGTTGACGAGATCCAAGCCACCATCCGAGCGGCGGCCGCGTCACGCATCCAGGAGATTCAGGCCAAATGAGCTGGGACGAAATCAAGGGACATGACGAGGTCGTCGAGGACTTTCGCCGGGCGATCAACCGGAACCGCCTGGCGAGCAGTTTTTTGCTGGTGGGACCGGCGTCGATTGGCAAGCGGATGTTTGCCCTGCAATTGGCCCAGACACTGCTGTGTGGCCGCGTCGACATTACGGAGATGGCACCTTGCGGGGTGTGCGAGGATTGCCTGCAAGTGAAGGCCCAGACCCACCCCGATTTGCTTTTGGTCCAAAGACCAAAGGACAATACGCGGATCCCGCTCAAAACCTTCATCGGCGAGGGAAAAACCCGGATGCGGGAAGGGCTGTGCCACGATATCTCGCTTCGGCCTTACCGGGGTAGGCGGAAAATCGCGATCATCGACGACGCCGACGACATGAACCAGGAAGGTGCCAACTGCCTGCTCAAGACGCTGGAAGAGCCCCCTTCCGATTCGGTGATTATTTTGATTAGCGAGAGCCAGCAGCGGCAGTTGCCGACGATCCGCTCGCGGTGCCAGATCATCCGATTTGCCCCGCTACCGGAATCGATCGTCGCGGAACTGCTGCTGGCCCAGGGGGTGACTGAAGACCCGGAAGTTGCCCGCGCGATTGCCGCGCGAGGCAAAGGGAGCTTGCGTCAGGCGGCTCAGTTGGCGGACGAGGGGCTCGAGAATTTTCGCGAGGTGCTGCTCAAAACGCTGGCCAAAGCGGATTTCAATAGCGTGCAGTTGGCCAAGGACGCGTGGGACTTTGTGCAGAAGGCGGGCGACGACGCGCCCCTGCGGCGGCAGACGATTGGGTATTTGATCCAGTTCGCGCTCGACTACTACCGGGCCGAGCTGCACCTGCTGTCCGGTTCGGACCCTGCCCAAATCGAAAGCCTAGCCGCCGGGCGGCACGCGGGAGGAATCGACGGGATGATCGCCTGTCTGGACCGGTGCATCGAAGCGGAAATGCAACTCGACTCCAACGCCAACCTGGCCTCGCTCATCGAGGGATGGATCGACGACCTGGCCACCGCGTCGCGAACGGGGATCTAAAAGGTTCCTAGTTCCTCGTTCATCGTTCTTAGTTGATCGCAGGGTGCGCGGGTTGCATTTCGGACGTGGCTTGGGTAGGGCGTTGGCAACATCCGTCTGAACATCCAATTGGAACGAAGCACTAGGAACTAAGAACTAAGAACTTTTTTCTGTTCCTTGCAGCGTCAGCACTATTTTCCGCGCGGTGGCGTGGTTGCGGTGTTCGCACAGGTAGATGCCTTGCCAGGTGCCCAGGTTTAAGTGGCCGTCGGTGACCGGAATGGTGAGGCTGCTGCCGAGCATCGCGTTTTTGATGTGGGCTGGCATATCGTCCGGGCCTTCGGCCGTGTGGACGTAGGGGAAATCTTCCGGGGCGATCCGTGAAAATCCCATTTCGAGGTCGGTCTGGACGTCAGGGTCCGCATTTTCGCTCAAGCAGAGGGAAGCGGACGTATGCTTCAGGAAGATGTGCAACATTCCTACGCGCAGGTCCCGTATTTGAGGCACCGCGTCCACGATTTCCCGGGTCACCAAGTGAAAACCGCGTCGCCTGCGGGCCAAAGTGATGGTGGTTTGTGTCCAGTTCATAGCAAGCTGTCTCCTCGAAACGGGGGGCCGGGAAGGTGTCGCGGGAAAAAAACTTGGGCAAATTTTTGATCATTCAATGGCCCCTCCCATTGCACTGGGCAAGCCATCGTGATCCGGCAAGCTGTGCGGCGCGAACCATTTGCGTAAATTAAGTATCCATTAAGGTATGGATAGCGTAGTCTGTACCGCTTCGAGCCGAGGGGGATTGAACACGGGATGCTCGAAACTACCGCTTTTAGTGGGAAGGGGTTACTGGTAAGGGAATTACCACCGAAATTACCTGCGGGTTTCCCCATCCCTAATTTGTATTGACACAGATTAAGTTCGGTAAATAATCATGTGCTCGATTGAAAACCGGGGCTACCCCCTTGCGGACCCTAGCCCCCACGTAACCTGAACGGAGCGTCTCGGATCCCTAGGATTTCAACTTACTTGAACGGATCCGCTGAGACTTGCTGAAGGTTACACGCACCATCTGCCGAGAAGTGATGGGTGCTTTCTAGGAAGCGAATGGATGTCGCTTTGGTTGATGAGGACGGAGTGAGGCCGACCGTGTTACGAGACACACGCTTGGTTCCGGCTTGCCAATTGCTCGATTTGCGACGAAGGTTCCGCTCGAACCCGACACGCGGGTCGATTTCCCATTCATGCGTGATTTAGAGGAATTTTGGAGGAATTTGAAACAAGATGCAAAAGATTCGTAACGTTTTCGACGCGATCCTGAAGTATGGCCATGACGAAGATTTCGCTCCGGACGCTTCGGAAGAGTTCTTCGCGACCGATGCCCCCGCCGGGTCGCCCGAGAAGATTGAGACGCTTCGTCGTCGGATCGAATTGGGCCTACCACTGTGGCACGATGAGGATCGCTGCGATTACTCCGGCTTGACCGGCGCGATCCGCCCCCGCGAATAGTCTTCGTAGCCACGCTCGCGCAGAGTGTGGGGGCCGCTGATTGAATGAACGAAAGGGGGGTGACATCCGTCGCCCCCGTTTTTGTTTCTTGGCTGGAAAGTTTCCGATTCTTCCCGGGCGCCACCGCTGGCGTTTCCCCACGCGTCGCGGTGGCGCCCCGAACCGAATTCCCGTCTGATATCAGGGCCTGCCCCGATCGTTCGTGGCTCGTCCAGCTTGAAATCACCGGTGGGAGAAAAGCCTTGCCTTTCCCACTTACCGGTCAAGCCACTAGGACCACCCGTCGGGGCTGGCCTGCCCGCTAGGCCGCCACGTTTGATATCAGCGGGATTGTCGGAGAGAACTCAACCTCCAGCTCGGTCGATTCTCCGACGTGCAGCTCCAGTTCGTCCCGCAGTACCAGGACATTGCTGGGGGCCTTGATACCCAGCCGAACCTTATCGCTGCTGATCTTGACCACCGTGATGAGGATGTCGTCGCCGAGGCGGATCTTTTCCCCCTCTTTCCGAGATAACACCAGCATATAAATAAACCTCCATGTTTATTGATCGAATGATGAAAGGGCCCGCGACATCGGTCGCTGGGGGTAGGTGCCTCTACGCGGCGACTTGCATCGCCGGAGCGGCCGTGAGCTGGGTTCGCAGAAACCGCTCGCCTGACGCGCCATAAAACAGAATGGAATTGGTTTCCGTTTCCCAGATCGCCGTGCATTTCACGCTCCGCGGACCATGCAGGCAAAAGTACATGCCGCAGGGGTCGTCCGCTCGAACGATGATTCGCTCGGTCATGGGAAAGGCACCAGGCTCCAGTTGTTCCTTCTCGCACAAGGTTTGGTAAATGTAGTCGCGAAGCTGATCCAGCTCAGTAAAACAAGGGGACGGGGCCGTCATGGGATATCCGTTCTCCATATACGACATCCAGTTGGCTAGGTGGGCCTTCTGGGTAATTGGGTAACATGGGTTAAGTGTTTGCAAAGTTAGGTATCGGCAGTTCGAGCGGGAAAGTTTCATGCGGAAAGTAGGTTAAGCTAGGTAATTTGAAAGTCTCTTTTCTCCACAAAAAATGGCCGCCACTTTCGAAAAAGTGACGGCCACAAAATGCCAGCGAGAAGGTGCCCTGGAGGGCGAGGGTTACTTTTTAGTGCTGGAGTATCGCTTGAAGGCCTCTTCGATGTCGGCGTCCCCTTTGTGGATCAGCACTCGGTAGCTGAAGGCCATCGTCTTGCCGGGCTCGATCGTGTGCGAGCCATTTTTGTTTTGCTTCGGCTCGAAATCGTTGATCCCGAAAGGATTGGCGGCGAACAGGCCGTAGGTCCGGACGTGCCAGTGGGTCGGATAGCGGAAGCTGCTGGGGTGGTTCAAGATGGCGATCCCGACCTTGTCCCCCTCAACCGGGCCGACGTAATCGACCCAAGAGGCCTGTTTGGACCAAGTCGCGCCATCCTTATCCCCTTCGCTGTTAAGGATGGTGCCTCCCTGCTTGGCATCGACCTTCATGCTGCCGGCAACTCGGATCCCGAAGGTCCCTTCCTTGGTATCGCCGAAGGTGACCTCTTGCTCGCCGGCGATAATGACGATGTCGAAATCGATGGTGCGGTTGTCCCCGTCAACACCGAACGTCAAGGTCCGCTGGTCCTTGCAAACCGGTTTTCCGTCCGGCCCGACCCAGTCGTTCAGCGTGACGATCTGGGCGGTCTCTCCCCCTGCTTTCTTTTTGAAGGCCTGGTGGATGATTTTTCCGGAGGTGTCTTTCCCCTCGGCCCAGAAGTCGTACCCATTGACGATTCCATGAGTGAACCAAAACGAGCGGTGATGCTTGTGGTCGCTCCGCTCATGCTCCTTGGCATCCGCCATTGGGTAGGCACGCGTGATCGGTTTGCCATGGGGGCCGATGATCGGCCAGAGGATTGGTTTGCTATCACTCAGTTTGACGTAGGTGGTCAGCAGCTTGCCATCGAGCATCACGTTGATGCCCTCGTCATGCTCTTCCAGCGTGAATTCAGCCGCCGGAGCGGAATTCACGCCCACCAGCAGCAGGCAGGCAAGGAGCGAGGCGGAGAAGAAGGTAACTTTTGTCATTAGGTGGGACTCTCATACGTGGTGGAAATCGAAGCGATAGAGTAAACCGGGTTAATCCGGGGCAATCCGCCCATCCTACCCCGGCGGAAACCCGTTTTCCACCAACTTCCCGCAATCGAGTTGATTCGCACGACGGTTCGAACCGCTACGAGCCCGCCAAACGTTCCCGACCCAGGTTGGACGAGGGCAAGGATATATCCGGCGATTGATTTTGGTAGCCGCCAAAATGGCTGTTTTTGGCAACTAAGGGGCGAATTTTCTTGAGAATCGTTTCCCGATGGTGACGATTCGGTGGGAGCGGCGGTTTAATAGCGTAAACCGCTGGCCATAAGGGGCGGGAAACCTTGAACCTTCTCACTCGAAAGTCTATCCTAGTAAGCTAGTGAAAATATTTTTTAGCCTCGCGAAGGTCCACTGTTGAAGTGGAACCATCACGTGGGGCCCGTAACCGGCGATGTGATGACATATCGCGGTTTGTCCTTTTTTGATGTTTTCCCCGATGTTCATTGTTTGGAGCGCGGGGGTGACTCATTTTTCGGAGAGCCAATCTGGTGAGTACAACGACGACTACTTCGACCGATACCCAATTGATGCTCGGTTCCGATATTATGATCGAATCGTTGGTACGGCATGGGGTCGAGGTAATCTTCGCCTACCCAGGCGGTTGCAGCATGCCGCTGCATCAGGCTCTGACGCGGTACAAGGACAAGATTCGTACCATCCTGCCCCGGCATGAACAGGGTGGCGCGTTCGCCGCTCAAGGAGTGGCGCGGTCGACCGGAAAGGTGGGAGTGTGCATGGCCACCAGCGGCCCCGGCGCGACCAACTTGGTGACCGCGATCGCCGACGCCAAGCTGGATAGCATCCCGCTGGTCGCCATCTCGGCGCAGGTCCCCCGGGCAGTGATCGGCTCGGACGCCTTTCAGGAAACCCCGATCGTCGAGGTTTGTCGCGGAATTACCAAGCATCATTACCTAGTGACCGATATCAACGATCTCGCCCGGATCATGCGGGAAGCGTTCCATATCGCCTCGACCGGACGCCCGGGGCCGGTCCTGATCGACATTCCCAAAGACGTCCAGCTAGAGCAGTGCGTGCCGGACTGGAACGCCAAGATGAACCTGCCGGGTTACAACGTTGAGACTCACGTCGCGCGGCCCGAGCAGATCAAGCAGGTAGCGGCCGCAATTAAACGCGCCAAACGTCCGCTACTTTACTGTGGCGGCGGGATTGTCACCTCCGGTGCCCACGAGGAACTGCGGGAACTGGTGGCCAAGACCGGCATCCCGACCACGATGACCGTAATGGGCTTAGGGGTGTATCCCAACGAGGATCCCCTCTCGATGGACATGCTCGGGATGCACGGCACCGTGTACGCCAACCTGGCGGTCAGCGAATGCGACCTGCTGGTGAGCTTAGGGGTGCGGTTCGACGACCGCGTGACCGGTAAGCTGGCCGAATTCGCTAAGGGGGCGAAGATCATCCACATCGATATCGATCCCTCTGAGCTTAACAAGAACAAAATCGCCCACATCCCGATCGTGAGCGATCTGAAGCCGGCGCTGCGGATGCTGAACGAGATTGTCGAGGCCCCGGAAGATATCTCGGACTGGGTGGCTCATTGCCAGGCAATGAAGAAATCGGACCCGCTGAAGTACGACACCAAGTTCGATGGTATCTTGCAGCAGCACGCGATCGCCGAGCTTTCGCGAATCACTCAAGACCGCGATACGATCATCTCGGTCGGCGTGGGCCAGCACCAAATGTGGGCTGCCCAGCACTACAAGTTCAAGCGTCCGCGAACCTGGCTCAGCAGTTCCGGACTGGGAACCATGGGCTTTGGCCTGCCGGCCGCGATGGGAGCCCAAGTCGCCCATCCCGACGCCCTGGTGGTCGACATCGAAGGGGACGGCAGCTTCATGATGAATATCCAGGAGCTGGCCACCTGCTTCTGCGAAAACATCCCGGTGAAGGTGATGCTCCTCAATAACCAGCACCTGGGCATGGTCGTGCAGTGGGAAGACCGCTTCATGGAAGGCAACCGCGCCCACACCTACCTCGGCCCCATCCACCACGACGAGGCCACCGGTAAGGGCTCAGACATCTACGCCAAAGAACGCTACCCCGACTTCGTCACCATCGCCAAAGGCTTTGGCTGTGGCGGAGCGACCGTCTCCAAAAAGTCGGAACTGCTGCCGGCCCTGGAAGAGATGATCAACTACAAAGGCCCCTACGTCCTGGACGTCAGCGTCCCCTACCAGGAACAGGTGCTGCCGATGATACCTTCCGGGATGACGGTTAGGGAAATGATCCGGGATTAATTGAGCCGGGGCTAGAATAGTTCGGGCCTGGGGGAAACGCCTCGCGATCGTTACCGATTAGAATGGCATCGATATTTTCACGCTGGTGGGACTTCCACCAGCGTGATGCTTATTGTGGTATCGTGATATCGGCATGCGCGGCTGACTAGCAGGGGCCGCGAGATTTTGTGGCGCATGGATTGCACGCTACCAGAAGAACCACGATCGGTTAGACCATGGAACGATTTTCCAGCGAAACTCTTGAGGAATTGCTAAGCGATACTGAATCCGATCGCGTGGAACGGAAGTCCGCTTTTCGGGGAGATGTTCCCAAAAAAGCTCGTCAAGCCGTTTGTGCCTTTGCCAATGATCTGGCTGGGAATAATAAACCAGGCGTTCTCTTTGTGGGCGCCAATGATGATGGAACGCCATCCCACGAGCCGATCACGGATGCTCTGCTGCGATCACTCGCGGACATGAAGACCGATGGCAATATTTTGCCACCTCCGGTGCTTTCCGTTGAGAAACGAACCTTGAACGGTGGTGAGATGGCGGTTGTCACCGTTGTCCCTTCCGACATGCCACCTGTTTGCTACGATGGCCGAATCTGGATTCGCACGGGACCGCGCCGTTCGATTGCCAATCACCAGGAAGAGCGAATTCTCAGTGAGAAGCGACGTCACAAGGATGTTCCCTTTGATGTCCACCCGATTCCCTCCGCCAGCATCAACGACCTATCGAGTACGCTCTTCGAAAATGAATTTCTTCCCGCGGCGTTCGCGGCGGATATTTTGGAAGCAAACGACCGAACTCGCGAAGAGCGATTGTCCTCGTGCAAAATGATTGTCGCGCCGGATGACGCGACTCCCACGGTGCTCGGTATCCTATCGCTGGGCAAGAGCCCGCAAGATTTTCTGCCGGGGGCCTACATCCAGTTCTTGCGGATTGATGGAACCGAACTGGCCGATGATGTGATCGACGCCGAAGACATCGGTGGAACGATTGTCGATATGCTCCGCCGCTCGGAGGAAAAGCTGAACGCGCATAATCGAACGGCGGTCGATATCACGTCCGCATCGACGCATCAGGTAAAAAGCCCCTACCCTCGGGCGGCGATCCAGCAAATCCTTTACAACGCGGTGCTGCATCGAGCCTACGAAGGGACCAACGCGCCGGTTCGCGTGTATTGGTACAACGACCGAATTGAAATCAACAGCCCAGGCGGCCCCTACGGTAACGTGACTACCGAGAATTTCGGCACGCCCGGGATCACCGACTATCGCAATCCAAATGTTGGTTCGGTACTCAAAGTCTTCGGTTATGTTCAATCGTTCGGCCGCGGCATCGCGACCGCGAGGCGGGAGATGGAGGCCGCTGGAAATCCGCCACCGGCGTTTGAGACCAGTCAAAACGCGGTTGTCTGCACGTTATGGAGAAGGCAATGACCATCCCGGTTCTCACTTTTTTCAATAACAAGGGCGGGGTTGGGAAAACGTCACTGATTTATCATTTGGCATGGATGTTTTCCACCCTAGGAAAACGCGTTGTGGTCGCGGATCTGGATCCGCAGGCGAATATGACCGCCGCGTTCTTGGATGAGGATACCATTGAGGCGACTTGGAATCGGGAAGAGTCGGGCGGGACAATCTTTCAATGTGTGAAACCGTTGACGGGGGTGGGCGATATTATCGAACCCGACCCTGTCCCAATTGCGGACAACCTCCACCTCATTCCAGGTGACGTCCGACTTTCAGGCTTTGAAGACGCCTTGTCCAGCCAATGGCCGGATAGCATGGGAGACCACGATCTCTATCGATCGATGCGGCTGCTGAGTTCGTTTTGGCAAGTGATGCAAATGGCGGCCGCAAAGACCACCGCAGATGTCATCCTGGTTGATATCGGCCCCAATCTGGGCGCGATCAATCGCAGCGTGCTGTTAGCGACGGACTACGTGGTATTCCCGCTTAGCGCGGATCTCTTTTCCCTGCATTGGCTCCAAGGGCTGGGGCCGGTATTGAAAACCTGGAAAAGCCTGTGGCAAAAAAAATTGGACAATTGGGACCAAAGCCCCGACCAGGTCCAGTTCCCGGAATTCCAACTCCCCCAGGGCCAGATGCAACCGATCGGATATCTTTGTCAGCAAAATGGAGGTCGTCTGGATCGGCCCGGGAAGGCTTATGACCAATGGACGCAGCGAATTCCGGGAGTCTATCGCCAGTCGGTATTGGACGAACCGGCGACGCCGATCATCCGCCCGCAGGACGATCCGAATTGCCTCGGGACCCTTCGGCATTACCGCAGCTTGGTTCCGCTGGCGCAAGAGAATCGGAAGCCCATTTTTCAACTCACCGCGGCCGACGGTGCCATTGGGAGCCATGCCAATGCGGTCCAGGATGCAAAGAAGGAATTTCGGCTACTAGCGGAAAAGATTGGGGCGGAGATCGGGCTGCAAATCTAATTCAATCGGATTTCCCCAAAAAAGATCGCGACGATCCCGATCCACCAGAATAAACGCGTTAGCTCAAATCGCATGGACAAGGCCTTGCTCGCACGTGGGATATGCCTAATGTTCTTCATTGCACCAGAAACAGGCTGCTGGGGATATGCCGGTGATATAGTCGGTTGGCGGTTCCTGGACTAAGATGGTGGGTGGTTGGTTACTTGTCCCACCCGATTTTATCCGCCAGTTTGGCTTCGATTTACCCCAGAAGGATCCCTCACCATGTCCCATCGTTCCCAAGCCACGCGCCGTCAGTTTCTGCAAGGGGTTGCGGCCACTGGTGCCGCGAGTGTGATCGTTCCTTCCGCTAATCGCGCGTTTGGGTATCAGGCTGCGAACGATCGCCCGGTGTTTGCGAGCATTGGCTTGCGCAATCAAGGTTGGGGCATCACCTCCAAGACCACTCCCTTCGCCGATTTCGCCGCCTTGGCCGATGTCGACGCCGGTGTGCTCGCGGACAATGTCGAGAAGCTCGAAAAGCGGCAAGGGAAGAAACCGGACGCCTACAACGACTACCGCAAAATCTTGGAGCGGAAAGATATCGACGCCGTGATGATCGCCACGCCCGATCATTGGCACACCAAGATCTCTGTCGAGGCGATGTTGGCCGGGAAGGATGTCTACTGCGAGAAACCGCTCACGCTGACCATCGCCGAAGGGAAGCTGATCGAGAAGGTGGTCAAAGAGACCGGTCGCGTTTTCCAGGTCGGGACGATGCAGCGGTCCGAAAGTGGCAAGCGATTCCTGCAGGCGGTGGCGCTCGTGAAGCATGGCCGGATTGGGACCGTGAAGAAGGTGACCTGTGGCATCGGCGGGATGTCCGCTTCGCCGGAGATCCCCGCGGTTGCGGTGCCGGAAGGGCTCGACTGGGACCTCTGGCTCGGCCCAGCCCCGCAAGCGGAATACCGCGCGCTACCACAGATTCGCGAAGGGTACGGCGGCGGCGTTCCGCTGTATAGCAACTGCCACTACGCGTTCCGCGAGTGGCACGAGTACGCCGGTGGTAAGCTGACCGACTGGGGCGCCCACCATGTCGACATCGCGTGCTGGGCCTTGGGTGCGACCGAGACCGGCCCAAGCAAGATTACTCCGCTCGAGTACAAACTGGCCTGCGAGTACAAGGATGGCTACCCGGTGGTGAACGATCGTTACAACGTCGCCACCAGTTTCAGCATCAAGGCCGACATGCCGGGTGGCGTGGAGATGATCATCAACAGCGGTGGTGACAACGGCATCATGTTCGAAGGGACGAAAGGTCGCTTCTTCGTCAATCGTGGCAAAATCGTCGGTGCCCCGGTCGAGGAACTGGAAACCAACCCGCTGCCCGAGGGGGCGATCGAAGAGGTTTACGGCGGCCCGGTTCCGCAAAACCACAGCGTGAACTTCATCGAGTGCATGAACTCTCGCAAGCAGCCGATCTCGGACGTCTGGTCGCACAACCGCATGCTCGAAATCTGCCACCTCTCGAACATCGCGATGCGACTGGGCCGAGAACTGAACTGGGACCCCACCAAACGCGAAATCACCGGCGACGACCAAGCGAACGCCTTCCTCGCCCGGGAATACCGCAAGGGTTATGAGATCGACATGTAGGTCTCCGCCTGAACGACACGTGATAAACAACGAAAGCCACAGGCAGTTTGCCTGTGGCTTTTTCTTTGACCACGAAACACACGAATGTCGCCACGGTAGGCCGCGATCATTTGATCTTTCGATCCAACAGAAGTAGACAATCCAACCAGGATAAAAACTAAGGCAACGGATTTTTCCTCTCCTCGTTATTCGTGTGATTCGTGTCTTTCGTGGTCATTCTTCCTTTTCAAAGCTGGACCAGTCACGCCGACACTGCATTTCCCGCACGTTGAAAGAACTGCCCCAGTACCTCATCCAACTGTGGAGTCTCCGGCAACCGAATCCCAAACTTTTCGGTCAACGTCTGTTTGAGTTGATCGACATCGGCCAAGGTTTGTTTCTCGGAGGGGCCGCCGACGTGGTGGGTGGCTAATTGGTTGTTCAATAGTGAGTAGTGATACCCGGGCATGGCGAGGGAGCCCACTAGGTTTTTTGTGAAGAGTGAGTCGGGATGGGTCGAGGTGTACCAGTTGTATACCTCGTAGTCCGTGGAGAAATGCTCGCTCAAGTCGAACCGGTAGGCGTCCCGCCAAGTATCGCGGATCTTGAGCTGTAGCGTGTAGTGCTCGCGCGTTTGGAGCAACCGGCACGCGCCGTGGGGCGTCGGTTGTTCCAGACCGGAAACCAAACGCAAAGGCGTAAGAGCCTGCACGCGAAACCCGACATCCACCAGATACGCCTCCCCTTCGATCTCCGCCAGTATCAACATGTGACTGCGGGGGGCTACCTCTTCCCCTTCCCAGTTCCAAAGCACCCTCGCCGCCAAGGTTTTGACCGGCACTCCCATCGCCCCCAAAACCTGCCGGAACAGCGTGTTCTGCTCGAAACAGTAACCACCCCGGCCCTCGTGGATCAGCTTCTGCTCCAGCGACGGCAAATCGAGCGCGACCGGCCAACCGAGCAGCGGGTTCAGGTTTTCAAACGCGATACTGTGGGTATGTCGGATTACCAAGTTGGTTATGTTTTCCAGCGTCGGTGCGAGATCGCCGTTGTAGCCGATGCGGTGGAAGTAAGCGTCGATATCCATGCGGTTGCTTTTGAGAGGGACGGGGAGCGAGGTCTTCTTATCCGACCCGACGAATTACCGAGAACCAACCCATCGCCGGATCATCGAACGGGCCGCCGGGAAACTCGAACTTGGGATTCAGGTCGTACACCACCGGCTTGATCGACTCAATCTCCCACCCGGTGGCGAAGGCGTCTCGGATCTCTTGCTCGGATACCCGGGGCATGCTCCGTGGCTCCCCTTCGCGGCCGGTCATCAGGAAGAGTTTACCACCTGCTTCCAGGATGTTGGCCAAACCAGCGACATACCGCGAGCGGTTCTCGTCGTGAAAAGCATGGAACAGTCCGCAGTCGATAACGCTCCGGAATTTCGCGGTCCAACTTTCCAATTCTAAGGCGTCCCGAGCCTCGAAGGTGACGTTGAGATCGCGCTCCGCCGCTCGTTGCCGAGCAGCCTGAAGTGGTTCATCAATAAAGTCGATGCCCATGACCTGAAGCCCCAACTTGGCCAGATAAAGCGCCGCATCCCCCCGGCCGCAGCCGACATCAAGGATCGGGGCTCTCATCTGATCCACGACATCGATAAAGGGTGTTTGAGGCCTGCCGATATCCCAAGGGAGCGGACCTTGATGGGAATAGGCTTCCTGGAAGCTTTCGCGAGTGGGTATTTTACGCTCGGGTGTTTCTGTCATATCAACCTTTCCGAGTGGATGGGGGGCGTGATCGCGGTGGTATTTATTTTGGATGCTGAAGCGTTGCAAAGGTCGCAGAATAACATGCCAGCACCTAACCTGTCTCTAGCGGAAGTCGGGTGGAAAACGTTTCCCTTTTTTTTAACCACGAAACACACGAATGACACGAAAAAGGAAGAGAGGTTAGATCCTTCGCCGTGGTTTTTGTCGTGGTTGGGTTGCCTACCGGTGTTGGATAGGAATCTCTACGGATCGCAACCTACCATGGCGATTTTCGTGTCATTCGTGTAATTCGTGGTCATACTTCCTTTTCAAAGTTGGACCGGCTTCTACTCTCCCAAGAATCCCGACAAACCATCGCCCACTCCCCGCATAATTGCATCCATGCGGCACGCAAGTTACCATTAGGTGGTGGTTTCGGGCGCGGAAAACTCCTTGCGAGGGGCTATTTTTGCCCCGTTTCCCTATGTCCCGGCCTTACCCGTCCCTCCTGGTTTTGCTTAGTGAGTTTGTCTGCCATGCGATTGAATTCCTGGATTATCACCTCCACGTTGGTCGCGCTTTTGGTGCCTGGCCTCGTTACGAATGGGGCACGGGCCGAGGACGAAGTAAAAACCATCGGTCAGGTCGAGCGGCTCGATCCGAAGCTTGACGAGCTGATTCCCAAGGATGCCAAGATTGAGGTGTTGGCGGATGGATTCGAGTGGACGGAAGGCCCGGTTTGGGTGGCCGATGGGGAGTTCGTTTTGTTCTCCGATATCCCCAATAACCGGATCGTCAAATGGAAGGAAGGGGAGGGGACCAACGTCTACATGCAGCCGAGCGGCTACACCGGCACGGAAAAGTTCACCGGCCGCGAACCGGGGACCAACGGGCTGGTGATCTCGCCGGAGGGGCACCTGACGATGTGTTGCCATGGCGACCGGATGGTGGTCCAGATGATCGATGGTCAGCGGAAAATCTTGGCCGAGAAATACGATGGCAAGCGGTTCAACAGCCCGAATGACTTGGTTTATCACTCCAATGGCGATCTCTATTTCACCGATCCTCCCTACGGTTTGCCCAAGCGGTATGAGGATGAGTCGCGGGAGCTCGATTGGTGTGGGGTTTACCGACTGTCCAAGGACGGAAAACTAGAACTGCTTACCAAGGAGTTGGACCGGCCCAACGGCATCGCGTTTTCGTCGGATGAGAAGACGTTGTACGTGCCGCAAAGCGATCCGGAAAAGGCGATCCTGATGGCCTTCCCGGTCAAAGAGGATGGTACGTTGGGTGAGGGGAAAGTTCTGCTGGATACGACCAAGTGGGTCGGCGAGCGGCCCGGCTTGCCGGATGGGATCAAGGTCGACACCCAAGGGAATCTTTGGATGACCGGCCCCGGCGGCGTGTATGTGCTGAACCCCGAAGGGAAGATTTTGGGGCGGATCGATACGCAGAACAAAACGGCTAACTGCGCGTTTGGCCCCGATGGCACTTTGTACATGACGGTCGACAAGCTGTTCTGCCGGATCAAGACCAACGCTAAGGGGACCAAGGTCGACGAGTAATCGCATCGTCCAAAAACTCGTCGTAGCCACGCTTGCAAAAGCGTGGGAGAAGTCCTCACCCGCTGTGCCCCCAGGGCAAACCCAACCCGCAGTTCTCCCACAGTCTTGGCGACCGTGGCTACCTCAAGATTTCGTCGTAGCTACGCTTGCAAAAGCGTGGGGGAAGCGCTCACTCGCTTCGCCCCAATCGCCTTTTCGTGAAAGGATTCCCCTTAAAGATGTCGCGTCAATCGACTGGAATACCCGAGCTAGATGAATGCCTTGGGGGTGGGTTGATTCCTGGGACGTTGACCGTGGTGGTTGGGTCGACCGGGATCGGCAAGACCCAGCTCGGCGTGCATTACGCCCATGCAGGATTTGAGCACGACGCGCGAAGTGGCGTCTTCTTCGATATGAGCGCTCGGGGTGATGGCCAAAGCCATGCGGATTACGCCTTGCGGATGAAAGCGTGGACCTTGGCCCAGGCCGACCCCGAGCAAAAGCCGGACCTGCCCACCTTCTTCGACCCCGCCACTGAGTACGGCGACCTGCTGCATGTGCTCAACTACCAGGGCCGCCGCGTCTCGAAGCGGGACCTCGACTGGGACGCGTGGCATCACTGGCAGGGTCAACTGAACGAGAAGCTGCAAACGGCGATCGGCTTTCTGTACGGCAACCTGACGCGAGGCTGCCGCCGCGTGGTGATCGACGGGATCGAACCGGTGGATGTTCCCGGCGAGTCGATCCAGTTCAACCTGTTTGAATACGTCTACCACCAGGTCCTCCGGAAAGACCCGATGTGGGTCGCGCGCGACTTCTTCCGGCAAGACTTCCGCAAACAGGAAACAGCGGCCGAGGCCCACCACTACGACCCCCGCCAAGTCGGGTGTCTGCTACTGCAAACCGCCAAAGAGTCGATGCTGGACGACCTGATTTCCAAACCACTCGACGAAGGAGACCTCCTGGCCGGGGCCAACACGGTCATCTACATGGGCAAGGTGATCGAAGGGAAACGAATCGGCCGCGCGATCTATATCCCGAAGCACCGAGGCAGCGCGGTAGCGGAGGAGATTATCCCGTATCGGATTGATGATGGCGGATTGCGGTTGGAGGTTTGAAAGTCGTTTGGAGCTTCACACTGGCGGACAAGCCACCAGTGCCACCCTCGGAATTAGTCGCATCAATCCACCGGTATTATCTTTAATGGTTCGCGAATAACACGACGTCGGGGCGGAGTCACTTCGCTCACCACTTTCGGCTCCGCCCAATCCCCTTCCATCTCATACGGCAACTCAAGCACTTTGTCTCCCGCTTGGTTGGTGAAGTAGATTTTTGAGGTTGTCATCTCGTCTGGGTTGCCGTCGGCCCAGAAGGCGTAGAAGTCTGGGTGGGCATCGACTGGGCGGCGGACGTAGCCGTGGTTGCGGGGGCTAGCGGTGGTGACGTCGCGGGTCTTCTTCCAGGTTTTACCTTGGTCGGTGCTGGTGTGGATGGCCACTTCGCCGCCGGTGCCCCAGTGGCTCGGGCCAGGCTGGGTGGGGGCAATGATCCGCCAGGTGCCATCTTCCTCGACGTAGAGCGAACCCATGTCGTAGTTGTGCGTGGTGGGGGCGATCTCGTGGAACAACCACTTTTCGCCGTTCCAGTGGGCGATGGTCCAGGTGCGGGGTTCGCCGCCGGGGCCCGGTTTAAAATCTCCGCTGGTGATGTAGAGGATGATCGGGTTCCCGTCGGCGTCGAAGTTGACATCCTTCAGGTAGACCAACCGTCCTTCGGACTGGTAGTCGCGGACTAAGGCTTGGCCGTCTCCCTCTTCGATCGGCAGCTTGAGCGGCTTGCCGTCGACCTGTTGCCAGGTCTTGCCCCAGTCGGGCGTCTCTAGGACGTAGAGGTTGGTCCGAGCGTCGACATTCATTGGGGGAACGTGGACGTTCATCGCGGTGACAACCCGCTCGCCACGCGGTTCGCTCGACTGATACCGCCCAATCGAGGCGAGCTTTTGGGTCTCGGTCCAGGTTTTGCCATCCTTGCTGTTGGCCCAGTAGGCCTCGCGGCCGTTGGTGTATTTGGTGAACAGGTGCAGGAATCCATGCTCCGGGTGATACCAAGGCTGGGGGTAGGTCATTTCCTGCTCGGAGACGAGCTCAAAACCGTTGATATCGTGCGGTTGGTTGCTGCGATAAATGAACCCCGGCCGGCTGCGGCCTCGGCCACTGACGAACACCCAGAGGTAGCCCTCGTCGTCCATCGTGATGGACGGATTATCGTGTGGGTCGTTGACGCCTCCCTTGTCGTGCACCACGACCGGCTTGGAGACCTTGCCAGTGGCGTGATCGTAACAGCCGATCATCGCCAGGAGGTATCGCCTATCCTCGGCCGGGGTTCCGCCGTAGACGAAGAAGGTTTTGTCCGCCTCCTTGCTATAAATCGCCAGCGGCCGATGTTTGGCGGTGTAGGTCCCTAAGCCGCCGGAATACTTATCGCCATGCTCCGACTTCTGACCGAGCGTGAACCAGATACCGCGATAACCATCGACCGTGCGAACCTCGGCGGGCTCTTCGGCCTGGGCGACCGTGGCGCAGAGGAACAGCAGGAGGAGGCTGAAAATTTGGAGGGGGCCGCGGGGCATGGTGGGGGCTCCTTGAAGGGCGATCGAAATTTTTGATTAGCCGCTGCTTCCATTATGGCCCATTCCGCTCGATTTTTCTCCACTTCTCAAATTTTTCCCGCACTCCAGGAATCACCCGCGCCGCGTTTTCGTAGTAGATTTTCCGCAAAACTTCATCCGGGAGCCCAATCCCATGGATATTCCAAAAGCCTTGCGGGGGAAATTCTTTTTCGGAGTAGGGAAAATTTTCGTCGTGGGTTTCCAGGAATCGCCAGTAGTACCTTAGCCGAGCCTCGGGCCACGGGCCGTCGGTGCCGAACAGGATGCGGTCCTGGTACTTCAAGAAAAACTTCCGGGCGGTGAACGGTTGTCGGCCCAGTTCCGAGATCCGCGAGGAGGGCTCGACCACCAGGTTCGGGTACTTATCCAGCCAGGTGGCCACTGTGGCCAAATCTTCCGGGTTGTTGGCGACGTGGGCCCCGATGAAGGTGGTGCCGGGGTGTCGGGCGATTACTCGGTTCCGGGCCTCTAGCAGCTCTTCGCGTGAGGGGAACTCTGGGCCATGGAAACTCCACTCCGGCCGCCGGGCCAGCTCCTCCCACCGCTCGTTGGTCTCGTCGATCGGCTCGAAGAAGGCGGCCGGGTCGGCGGTGTGAATGATGATCGGCAGGCCCAACTCGCCGCAGGCCTGCCAGATCGGGTCCCAGCGGGGGTCGTCGATCTTGAGGAGATTGCCCGCCGCGTCGCGGTATTCCAGGCCAAAGCCCTTAAAGATCTTCACCCCGCAGGCCCCCAGCTTTTTGGCATCGGCCAGTTGCCGCGCCGTGTGCCGGGCGAATTCTGGTCGGTTGCAGTTCCAGGTCTCTGGTTGGTCTTTGTCGCCGGAACCGATCCAGTCGAGATTGGCGAAGATGACAAACCGATCAGCATAACGGCTAAGGTAGTTGGCGTGATCGGTGAAGTTGTCTCCCAGTTGGCCATCCAGGCTGACGCAGAGAGCGATTTGATTGCGGTCCATCACGGCGACGAAATCGTCGAGCTGTTCGGCCGAATGCCGCAGGCGGTGGCGGAAGTGGGTATGGACATCGACTACCGGAAACTTGGCCGCGCGGAGATCCGTTTGGGCACCCTTGAGCATTGATTGAGGACGAAAATTCTTGAGCGCCAGCGGTCGTCCGTCGCGGCCATCCAGCGGTGGGGTTGGTGCTTCCGATTGTCCGTACAGGGGCCGGGACGGTGAGCTTAAGAGGAGAGTCAGCAGGGAGAGTGCCACGATCAACGCCCTAAACGGGTGGCAATGAATGAGCCGCCGCCCACAAAATTCCGGACAAGCGGTGGTTGGATTTTTGTCGTGAAGCATGATGATGGTGGGGGTTGAGCAAGGCGTGATTAATTTTCGTGGTGACGGCAACTGTCGGGTAGTTCCGATTTCTCCCGAGCCGTCTTGGGCTTACAATGGCGGGTGATCAGTGAGCTGAAAATCGCCTATTGGGGTCTCATGGACAACGACCAGACACAAAAACAATCGTCATCGCAGCGGCGGGCCGCCGAGCAGCTCAGTAGGCCGCGAAGCAGACCACCGGCCGAAGTGGCGGGGTACGACTTGGAGCGTCAACTGGGCCGGGGCGCGTATGGCGAAGTCTGGGTCGCTACGGCCAAGAATACTGGAAGACGCGTCGCAATCAAGTTCTACCACCATCACGCCGACCTCGAAGACAGCATGGTGGCGCGGGAAGTGGAGAAGTTGGTGTTTCTCTCCGCCGACCGCTATGTGGTCCAGCTTTTGGAAGTGGGCTGGCACGCCGATCCGCCTTACTACGTGATGGAGTACATCCCCAATGGGTCCCTTGAGGATTTGCTCAAGCGGGATGGGTCGATGTCGGTCGACGCGGCTTTGCAGGTGTTCAATGATGTGGTTATCGGAATGCTGCATGCCCACGGGAAGGGGATTTTCCACTGCGACTTGAAGCCGGGTAACGTCCTGTTGGATCAGGATGGCAAGGCCCGAATCGCCGATTTTGGGCAGTCTCGGCTTTCGCACGAGCAGAAGCCCTCGCTCGGGACCTTGTTTTTCATGGCCCCGGAGCAGGCCAATATCGAGGCGGTGCCGGACGTGCGGTGGGATGTGTACGCCCTGGGGGCCATGCTGTACACGATGCTGACCGGACAGCCTCCCTTTCGCAGCGCCACCGGGGTGAACAAGATCGATTCCTCGGCCGGGCTGAAGGAGCGGCTCTCGCAGTATCAGGAACTGATCCATCGGGCTCCTCCGGCGGATGGTCACAAGAAGGTGACCGGGGTCGATCGGGAACTTATCGAAATCATTGATCGCTCGATCGCGGTCAATCCGCGCGAGCGGTATCGCAACGTGCAAGAGGTCTTGGACGCCCTCCAAGACCGAGAACGGAACAGCTACCGGCGGCCCCTCTTGATTTTGGGGGTGTTGGGACCGGTGTTGATGCTGGTGATCGCGATGCTGTTCGGTTGGTGGGGCTACCGGCAAGCGGTGGCCGCCTCGGAACGGGGGATGGTCTCCAAGGCGTTTGAAAGCAATCAATACGGGGCCAAACTGGCCGCCACCAATGCCGCGAATTCGATTGGACGGTACTATATCGCGACGGAAAAATTGTCGCGTAATCCAGAGTTTTTGGCGCTATTCCGCACCAAGTTGGAGAACCCCGAACTGCGGCAATTGTTGTCACAATTGCGGGCCTCGCGGGTTACCGCCGGTCAGCAAACTCCGGAGCGGATTCGGTTTGTCAATCATCCAGACCGGGTCGCGTTGCAGCGGCGGATTGAGGCCCAATTCCAATTGGACGAGATTGGCGGAATCGCCAGTTGGTTTGTGACCGACAAGCATGGATTCCACATGGCATCGGCGTTCGATCCCCCGCCGACGGTCTCACCGATTGGCGGATACTACGGCTATCGATCGTACTTCCATGGGCAATCGGGTGATTTACCGGCCGATGCCGAGACGCCTCCGCCGATTTCCGAGACGCGGCTCTCCGCTCTGTTTCGCAGCACCGCTTCCGGCACGTGGAAAGTGGCGATCTCTACTCCGGTCGAGATCGACGGCGAAGTGGTAGGCGTGGTGGCGTTGACCGTCGATGTGGGGCAGTTTCAAGGAATCGAAACCGCGCCGCATCAGTTCGCGGTGTTGGTCGATGGACGCGATGCCGACAGCAAGGGGACGATTTTGCAGCACCCGCTGTTCGACCGACTAGAGGCCAGCGGAGAGGCTGTCCCGGCACGGTTCAGCGATCAGCCGGAGTTTCGAATGCCACTGGAGATTTTCAGCGGGAAGACACCGGTGATTTACGAGGACCCGTTGGCTCGGGATCCCCTGGGGGTTGACTTCCAAGGGCAGTGGATCGCGGCGGCCCATGAAGTCACGATTCCCCGCAATGGCAATCCGGCCGATAGTCAAACGACCGGGTGGATCATGGTAGTGCAGGAAGATCTGGAGTCGGCGGTCGGGCCGGTGAGAGACCTGGGGCGTCAGTTGGCATTGCAAGGGGCATTGGCACTCGGGACGATCGCGGCGGTGGTGGCCGCACTGTGGCTGGTGGTGTTTCGAGCCTGGCGGGCGACGCCCCGGTTCGCGGGAGCCGGGGGAGAGACCAGCACGTCTCGAGAGCCGCACTCTCTGGAGACCATCGCGGCGGCTGGTCCGCTGCCCCAACCGCCGGAGGAGTCCCCCTGACACAATCATGGTCGAGTTAATTGCCCGGGACACGCAGTCGTCGCGGCGTTGGCGACGTCGATTGGTGGACAACCAAATGGTTGTCCTGGGCCGCGCCACGCCCCGGTTTCCGATCCAGTGGGATTCGCACATCTCCTCGCTGCACGCCGAGGTGACTTGGACCGGCACCGAGCTGAAGGTGCTGCAGCGATCCGAAGCGGTCAATCCGATTTACTACCAATCGAATCCGCGGATCTCGTTCGTGATGCACCCGGGCGAACATTTTGTGATTGGCCATACGGAGTTTTTGCTGGTCCGCGTCGATTCGACCCTCCAGCTTCCGCCGCTGCCGCTGATGAACGAGGTGACCCTGCAGCGCGAGCAGGTCCGCGGAACCAGTTTCCGGAGCGCCGCGGGGCGGATCGATTTGCTGTGCGACTTGGTGACGCGGATGACCTCGGCCAATGGCCCGGACGAACTGGCCTATGATGCCTTAGCCGCGATCTTGCGGGGCGTGCCACACGCGGCCCATGTGGCGCTGATTGATTGTTCTAACCGTGGCCAGGTCGACCTGCGGATTCGATTGCAGGAGAGCCGCGCCGGAATCAACGAACCCTTTCGGCCGAGCCAACGCTTGCTGGAGAAAAGCCTACATACCGGGATGTGTGTGATCCATGTCTGGCGGGCCGAAGCCGATTCCAACTATACCCAATTGGGGGTGAATGATTGGGCGATGGCGCTGCCGATCGATAAGTTCGGCGGAGATCAGCGGTTTTTGTACCTCACCGGTACGCGGCCCAAATTGAGCGGGGCGTTCTCCGAGGTTGAAACCTTGCAGGACGATATCAAGTACGCGGAACTGGTCGCCTCGACCTACGCCAACCTGGCGCGGAATATGTCGCTGGAGCTGCGCCAGGCGGCGCTGCATCAGTTTTTCTCGCCCAACCTGCTCGACCTGCTGCAAACCGACCGGCTTGACCAGCAACTTGCCCCCCGTGAGGTCCCGCTGACCGTGATGTTTTGCGATCTCCGCGGCTTCTCCCGCGAGACGGAGAAACAGACCGATTTGCTGGAGGGTCTG
Source organism: Pirellulaceae bacterium (assembly GCA_040880405.1). GTDB lineage: Bacteria > Planctomycetota > Planctomycetia > Pirellulales > Pirellulaceae > JBBDIM01. Next base: position 28,786 of record JBBDIM010000056.1, read on the forward strand.
GAAAAAGTGAGCCAGGCGATGACGGTGATGACGCGGGAAATTTTGGCCCACGGCGGCGTCGTGGGAGATTTTCATGGGGATAGCGCAATGGGTTTTTGGGGCTGGCCCCTACCGGACGAAGGGGCGGCAATCAACGCGGTCCGCGCGGCTCGGGCAATCCTGCAAAAGTTCGCTGGTGATTCGACCCAGGTGGGAAGGTGGCGCGATGGGATCGGGATCGGAATCGCCACGGGGACCGGGGTGGCGGGGATGATCGGGAGTGAGGATCAAGTGAAGGTAACCGCCTTCGGTCCCCCGGTGAACTTGGCCGCGCGGCTCGAGGGGCTGACCAAACGCCTGCGGACCTCGCTATTGGTCGACGAGCCAACCCAAGCCGCCTGGACCGGAGGGGGGGCCAATCAAGATGCCCACGCGATTCGTGTCGGGAAGGTTCGTCCGTTGGGAATGGATCTCGCCACGACCCTCTACTTTATGATTCCGGACGGCCAAGAGTTGGACGCGGCGGATCGATTTTTCCTCCAGGCGGTTGAGGCCTTCGAGCAAGGGGACTGGCCTATGGCGAAGATGCGGATCCAGGCCCTCGCCGAGGAAGACACCCGGCGAACGTTTTTGGAACAGGCGATGGAGAACTATGGTGGCGTGTGTCCGTCCCCTTGGGATGGCGTGGTCTCGTTGCTCTCTAAGTGAATGACCGTACCTAACCCCGTGGCGGCGATTTTCGACTGCCAAAACTTCTGGAACTGGGCGGCAATAAAAAACGACCCGGTCACCACCAGGAGGTCGTCCGGACCGACCGCTGCGAGGGCCTCGGTAAAGGCCAGTTCCGCGATCTCGGACACCGGCATCAATCGGCAGCGTGGTTGGTTGTCCGCCGCGATGAGCTGCGTGGCAAGCTCGTGCAACTCGGCCGGAGATTGGCTCCGGGGGTTATCTTGGAAGCGGGTCAGCCAAACTTGGTCGAACACCGGCAACAAGGGGGCAAGGATCTCCTCGTGCTGTTTATCACTGCTCGAGGCGTAGACCATCAGACGCTTGCCGGTGGGGAAGTGTCGCGTCACGACTTCGGCCAGCGCCTTGGCCGAGGCGTCGTTGTGGGCCACATCGACAATGATTGTCGGCCGATTAGCAATGCACTCAATCCGCGCGGCCAAATTGGTGGCCGTGATCCCCGTGCGGATTGCCTCATCCGGCAGCGTGAAACCCTCATCCCGGAGTAGCATCGCGGCCATAATCGCCAAGGACGCGTTACGGACTTGATGGCTGCCCTTCATGATCAATTCGATCGGGCCCAGTTCAGGCACCGCTTGAGAGCCACCGGTACGGAACGCGAACGTCTGGCGAAAGGGGATCGATTGGCCATCAAGCGAGTGGAGGGCATCGGTGGATTGATTGGGGAAAGCGGCCGGGTGGACACTGAAATCGCGATCCAATTGCCAAAGCTTGGCGTTTTGGTTGGCCGCGATCTCACCGATCACCTGTCGGGCCTTGGGGTCCTGCACGCCGGAGACGACTGGGATGCCCGGCTTGATGATGCCCCCCTTTTCGGCCGCGATCTGCTCCAGTTCACCCCCCAAGGTTTTGACGTGATCTCGGCTAATGCTGGTGATGATCGCCAGCCGGGGCTGGCAGACATTGGTTGAGTCGAGCCGGCCGCCGAGCCCTACCTCGACAATCCCCAAATCGACCTGTTGCCGAGCAAAGTACAGGAAGGCCATGGCGGTGGTGATTTCGAAGAAGGTCAGCTTGTCGCCGCTGACGCACTCTTGGTCCATCGCATGGACAATGGGCCGGATCAAATCAATCAATTCAACGGTTTGCTGCTCGGGGCAAAGCTCGCCATTGATGGAGAACCGCTCTTCCAGACGTTCCAAATGGGGCGAGGTGAACTTTCCGATCCGATAACCGGCTGCCTGGCCGATCTGGGACAGAAGTTCGGCGGTCGAACCCTTCCCTTTGGTTCCGGCGATATGGACCAGCGGGATATCGTTCTGCGGATCGCCGAGCCGGCGGACCAGTTCACGCATCCGGCCGAGCTTGAACTCTTCCGACCGGTAGGGGATCTCGGAGGTCTTCTCGTAATTGATCCGCTGATACAGAAACCGTATCGCTTGCTCGTATTGTTCAGCGTGGCTGCTGGAGTCGGCCGTTGCCAATCGTCTGATCCCGGCGAAGATGATCGAGGTGTTCACAAGTAATGTAGCGAAACGTGGCTTGGATGTCTTCGGGGCAGGGAGGTTCCATCGGACAAAGGCCGCCGGACGAAGGCTGCGCATTAAAAAAGCTGGTTCGCTGCGGGAAGCGAACCAGCTTGGGTTGAAGGAGACGGATTACAGGCTCAACGAGTTTCGTGTCCAGGGATGTGACGGGATCATTCCAGAAGGCATTTAGGAGATGACCGGGAGTCCGTCACGCCTTAGACATAAAGCAATCGCAGTGCCAAAAGTGACTTGGGGTTTCGCAGGGATCTCATCGATTCGCGGTAAGTCGCTTTCGAGAAATAGGTTACGCGATTATTCGACTTTCTTGAGCTGCGGTCGAACATGCTTGTAAATTGAAAAACTTGCAAGGCAGTGCCTTGTGGATTGAAGATTCGACAATTTTGGATTCACCGCAGTGGCCCCAACTTGCCATTAGTGGCCATCTAGACAGGTAACATTCGTGGTTGATCATGCGCTGGTCCCCACTGACTGGGGCCGCCAGGCAGCCGAACCACGATAATCGCGGATGTTGCGGTCTCGGATGCCACCCGAATGGTGGTGCCATTCAGGTGACCTAGCGTCAGGGCCAGCGCAATGGTTAAGCATGGCTTAATTTGACGGGAAGTCGGGCGATCATTTACCCTGGAATAGGGTGAGTTGCTTGTCACTGGGGCGCGTCGCATTTATAGTCAAGGATTGAACTTAAACGCGTCGGCGGATCGAGCGGTAACTCATCGCTCAATCTCCCGGCTAGTTTGGTCGTCGCGATGCTAGCGGAAGTAGCTCCCCGATTCCTACCTTCCATTGCCCGGGGAGCGTTTCGCGTCTTTTCCTATCTCACTTATTCAACCGTACTTAGGCGCAATTCCACACATGTCAGCCACGCAATCCACAACTGCCACGGCAGAGCCGGTTCGTCCCGATAATGAAGTGGTTATCGAGACTCGGAATTTAACCAAGATCTATCGGGACTTCTGGGGCCGCCAAAAGGTGCGGGCCCTCAAAGCCCTCGATTTGGAAGTGCGGCGGGGCGAGATTTTCGGCCTGCTCGGTCCCAACGGTTCCGGCAAATCGACCACGATGAAGCTTTTGCTGGGTTTGTTGTTTCCCACCAGTGGTCAGGCCTTGGTCTTTGGCGAGGACCCCTCGAAGGTCTCCGTGAAAGAGCGAATCGGGTTTTTGCCGGAGGAATCGTACCTTTACCGGTTTCTCAACGCCCGCGAAACCCTCGAATTCTATGGCCAATTGTTCGATATGCCGGCCGATGTCCGGGCCCGACGGGTCAACGAACTGATCGACCTGGTCGGTTTGAAATGGGCCGAGCGGCGTCAACTCAAGGAATATTCCAAGGGGATGACCCGCCGGATCGGGCTGGCCCAGGCGCTGATCAACGACCCGGAGCTGATCTTCCTGGACGAACCGACCACCGGCTTAGATCCGCTCGGGATTCGAGAGATGAAGGACCTGATCCTGCGGCTCAAGGAGCAGGGGAAGACGGTGGTGGTCACCAGCCATCAACTGGCGGATCTGGAAGATGTCGCGGATCGTATCGCCATTTTGCACCAAGGTGAACTAAAAGAGTTAGGGCGAGTCGACGCCCTGCTCAAGGTGAGTGACGAGACGGAGATCCGAGCCAAAGGGCTCAGCGAACCGGCCAAGGAGGAGATCCGAGCCATTTTAGAGCGAGAAGGCATCCAAAACTTCAGTATCGAAAATCCCACCACCACCCTGGAGGAGTTGTTCCTCAGTATCGTGCGGGAAAGCGAAGAGCGGCCAGGCCGTCGGGCCGGCTCCGAGTAGGTTCGGCTTGGCAACGTTCGGTTCGGCTCCCGCGGCGACCGTCAGGTAACCGCTCCTCATCAAATTCCTCCAGGACCGTGTTCGGTTGAAATAACAAAACATGCGAATCGAAGATAATGTCTTAACGCTATTGGAATGGCTCCTTCCGCAGGCGGGCGAATATTGGGGCGGCCTGTTGGTTTTTGCCAGCGCTTTGGTGGTACTCATCTTCTTTGGGCTGTTGGGTGGCTACATTCTCTCGACAATCCGAAATGGCCCGTTCGAGGCGTTTTACAACGTATTCGGCACCGCGGTGCAGTCCGTGCCGGAGTTCCTTTCGATCTCGCCCCGCCGGGTTTGGGCGATGACCTGGTTGGCTTTTCAGGAGTCGATCCGAAAGAAGGCCCTCGTCGCTTTTGGGCTATTTGTGCTAATCATGCTGTTCGCCGGCTGGTTCATTGAACCGAGCGCCGACGAACCGGTTCGAATTTATTTGAGCTTCCTCTTTAATTTTCCCCGCTGGTTGGTGTTGCTGCTGGCGGTGCTGTTGAGCGTGTTCAGCCTCCCCGAGGACATCAAGCGGAAGACGATTTACACCATTTACACCAAGCCTGTCTTGCCAAGCGAGATTTTCCTGGGTCGCCTGTTCGGCTTCTTGGGAGTCGGGACTTTGGTGCTGGTGGCGATGGGGGTGGTGTCGTATGTCTTTCTGTCTCAGGCCTTGAATCACTCGCATGATGTCGTGCTCGATAGTCTGCGCGAGGATGAAGATGGTTACCTGGTGGGAGAGACCAGCTTCAACGCCGGTCACCGCCATGAGATCCGGATCGATCCGGATGGAATTGGGCAAACCAACCGCGAAAATCAACACATCCACGTGATTGAGCAGCGGGGCGAGCGGGATGGCGAGCCCAATTACGTAGTGCATAACCCCACGGAAATGTTCCAGGCCAGGGTCCGCCAAACAGGGAGACTCCGGTTCCTTGACCGGACCGGCAACCTGACGAGCAAGGGAATCGATGTTGGTCACGAATGGCAATACTACAGCCATGTCGAGGGGCAAACGCTCTCGGCGGCCATCTTCGAATTCGAAGGGGTGGACGAAAGTTTCTTTACCGATGGGATGCTCCCGGTAGAATTCAACATCAACGTCTTTCGAACCTTCATGGGAGATATCGAAAGCGGGATTCGGGGAGACTTTTACTTCGTGAATCCGGATACGGAGCAGCGAACCGCGCCGATTCCGTTCACCGCGAGCGAAGAGGCGGACCTGAAGTTGGTGCCCCGGCAACAGCCGAGCTACGACGCCGAATCGGGCGAAGTGATGCTCGATTTGTTGGACGATATCGCGAACAACCCGCGTCGTCGGATGGAACTGCGGATTACCTGCGCCGAACGGGGACAGTACCTGGGGGTGGGAAGTAATTCGGTTTACATCCTCAAGGCGAATCGCTCGTTCACGATGAACTTCATCAAGTGCTACCTGGGGATTTGGTTCCAGGTGGTGATGGTGATTACCTTCGGGCTGGTGTTTAGCACATTCCTCAACGGCCCCGTGGCGCTGTTGGCTTCGGCGATTGCGATGCTGTACGGCATCTTCGCTCGGGATGTACGAGGACTGGCGAACAGTCTGTGGTATGGAGCGCAGCAAACCGGATGGTATGGCGGTGGACCGCTGGAGGCGATGGTCCGGCTGTTCAGTCAAAAGAACATCATGATCGACCTGCCCGATAGTGCTTGGGTGTTCGTCGTGCAGAAGATCGACAACGTCTTTTTGTTTGTGATTTGGGTGGTGGTGAATATGCTGCCCGACTACTCGATGCTGGATGCCCACCTGTTTTTGGTGGAAGGTTACGATATTCCCGCGGCCGTGGTGCTGCAACAATTCCTCACGGTGCTCGGCTTTTTCTTCGCCCTAGTGGCGGTCGGCTACTTCTTCCTGAAATCGAAAGAGATTGCGGCATAAGCAATGTTTTTCTGAGATCGAGAGGGATCGCCGCAGAAGCGATATATTCCTGAAATCAAAAGAGATCACGGCATGAGCAATACAAAGTCCTTCCAGCGAAAGATCATTTACGGCGGCTGCATGATCGCCTTATTGGTGCTCATCTCGCTGATCAGCCGACCGGCCACCTCCGACCCGAACAACCAAGGGGGTTGGCTCGCCCAAAAACGGCACGAGTATCGCATCACCCAGGCCGATCTCGGACAGATCGATCCGGCCAGCGAGGCGATGCGGTTGTCGCTGATGGGGATGGATGGGGTCGCGATCACCATGCTCTGGAACAAGCTCAACCGCCATCAAAAGATGGAGCAGTGGGCCTTGATGGAGTCGACCGCGCGGACCATCTCGCACCTGAATCCCCATCTTCTGAAGGTGTGGGAGCATCAGGCCTGGAACCTTTCGTACAACGTGTCCCGCGAGTTCGACGACTACCGGCACCGGTATTTGTGGGTCAAAAAAGGGATCAATTACCACATGGAGGGGACCGACTACAACTACGATGAGCCACGGATGAAGGACTCCATCGGTCACTTCTTCGGCCAAAAGTTTGGCAACGCGGACGAGAAGGTCCAATACCGTCGGTTGTTCCCCGAGGACGACCTGTTCCACGAGCAGATCACGGAGCACTTGGCCGGTTCGGACTACACCCTCGAAAACGATGCCGAGGGTGCGATTGATGGGAAGCCAGACCACTGGAAAGTGGGCCGCATCTGGAACTTCTGGGCCCAGAAAAACGTGGATGAGGGGCGTGGTTCGATCGGCAATATGTCGCACACCATCTTCCACTCCCAGCCGGTCAAGCGGCTGATGAGCTACGCCGAGAATATCGAAAAAGAAGGTTACATCGGCGACAAGGCACGCTTGGCCTGGGAACAGTCCAACAATGAGTGGGACGAATTCGGCGACCGCTCGCTCCCTTCCTCCTACGGGATCGAGATCCGGCTCAACGACTCGGTGCGGATGCGGCAGCAGTACGAGGAGCTCATGGAGCGGTTCAATGAGATCGCCGAGGACGAACTGGAGCAGTTCAAGGAAGAGGAAACCGCCAAGCTACCGGAGGACGTTCGGGTCGCCCTGGATACTCCCGCGGAGGATCGCACCGAGCAGCAGCAAGCTTTGGCGGAGAGGGCGGAAAGTGCGATGCTCTTTTCCTTGCGCAGAGTGGTCAAGTTGATTTCCGATCCGGCCCGACAAATCGATGCCGCACGCGTGGCCCGAGAAATCGACGACCTGCGGTTTTTGATTGATGTCGTCGAGCGGCAACGGTCGATTGTGGCGTTCGATTATTGGGGGACGCGCTCCGAATCGGAAAGCAAGGAGCAGGCGATTCGCGCGAGGCAGTATCTGTACGATGCCCGGCAGGCGATGCAATCCGCCAACCTTGTGGAGGCTCAGGAGAAATTCGAGGCGGCTTGGGATGTCTGGGCTGAAATCTACGAGACCTATCCTTCGCTCAAGGAGGACTCGGCGAGCGACGACTTGATCGCCGCGATCAAGGAATACCGAGGGCTGCTGGAACTTCAGTTGGGCGAGGACCTGCCGCCCGACTTCCCGCTGATGGAACTTTTGCGGATTCACGATGATGAGTTCCAAGAACCGGCGACCGCAGCGGTCGAATCTACCGAATCGGAAACGCCGATGGCGGAAACTCCGGAAGATGCGACCCTGGAAGATGGCGCGAAAGCCGAGTCGCCCATGACGGAAGCCCCCGCCGACGCAGCTCCGGCCGACCCGGCGGCACCTGCCGAAGCGGTGTCGGAGGATGAACCGGCCGCCGAGGCTACTCCCACGGAAGAAATGAAGCGGGAGGAAACCCCTCCGGCAGCCGAGGAAGCCGCGACCGATGAGTCGCCCGCCCCGATGCCGGAAGAGCCCGCTGCGGAAAATTCAGACGCTGAGAAACCCGCAGAACAACCGGAGCCGATGGAAGATTCCCCCGCCGAACCGGAAGCTGAGGCGGAACCAGCCAAATCGGAGCCAGAAGCCGAAGGGGAAACCGAATCTTCGGAGGAACCGACAGCGGAATCCTCCGAGGAAGAGGAGCCTGTGGCGAGCGAAGAAGAGGACGCCTCCTGAGCGACTCGCCCGGCATCGATGGCACGGCCACGTGGTTTCCCCGGTGGATGGCTGCCGGGTGGCTGACGCTATTGGCCGTCACTTGGCCACTTTGGACACCTCAAACCCGGTTCCCGGCGATTCCGTGGTTCGGTTTTCTGACCGAGGTCCCAGCGGCAATTGACTGGGTTTGTCTGGCGGGCATGATTGGCGGGTTGGCCATTCTCGTCATTCGGCCTGCCTGCGGAGCCTGGCCGTGGTGGCTAGTGATTACCGCCGCGATGGTGTCGATCTCTCTCGACCAAAACCGCTTGCAACCATGGGCCTATCAGTTTGTGCTCATGGGCGGGGTGATCGCCGGCGGCCGCGACCCGGCGCGGACCAACCTCTTGAGAATGTTGGCGCTGAGCATCTATTTCTATTCGGCGCTCTCGAAGCTGAACCAGCCGTTTGTGGATGGGCTGGGACGCCTGTTTCTGGAGGCCGGGTCGGAGTTAGTGGGGATCCAAGGTGAGGCTTGGCCCGAGTCGCTCCGGTGGCTCTCGCTCTTGTTTCCGCTGGGAGAGTTGCTCGTGTTCGCACTTCTAGCCGCAGGGTGGTGGCGTTGGAGAGGGGCCCTGATTGCCGGGATCGGCCTCGGGACCGTTATGCACTTGGGGCTTCTGCTGTTGGTAGGTCCGTGGGGCCTGAATCATAGTTGGGGCGTCCTGCTGTGGAATCTGTTTTTTATTGGCCAGTTGTTCTTCCTGTTTGGAAGGGTCGAGCCGGCGCACGCCCTGGAGGGGAAGCCGCTCGATCGACTTGGCTCTCTCAGGCGGGCGGCACCGTTGCCTCTCCTGGTAACCTCCCTGGCTATTCTCCTGCCAATGCTTGAGCCGCTGGGCTATTTCGATCACTGGCCCGCCTGGGCGCTTTACAGCTCCCACGTCAGCCAGGCGGAGTTGATTTTGCCGGAGTACACTCTGGAAAGGCTGCCGCCGGAGATCCGGTCGCATGCGATACCGGTGGATGCCGACGGGACACGTTATCGGCTCGATCTGGGTGGGTGGTCGCTGCGGGAACTTGGGGTGCCGGCCTATCCGCAGGCTCGGTTCGAGCTGGCCGCCGGTCTGGCAACGGTCGACCGACATACGCTCCGCCGATTTTCCCAGGTCATTCTCTCAGGGCCTGCCGGCAGAATTTCGGGCACCCGGCGAATTGAAACTTATCGAACCCCGGTAGAGCTCCAGCGGGCAGAAGATGCCTACTGGTTCAACACCCGGCCCCGGCGGATTTGGCGCGAAGTGGCCGACCACTAACCCCTGGTCAATGGAACAGAGTGGTAGCTCTTACTTACCGCACAAGCCGCTAGGGGAACCCGATCCGGCATCCGGACTTCCTGGAAAAGACACGAACATGTCGCACTTCGCATGCCCACGTTGGAGGGCGTGGGCATGGCACCCAGCAACCACCGCCACCCGTAAACTCTGATTCGATGGACCACTAGTGCATTGCCCATCGTCCGATTGAAACGCTTTTCCGGATTGCACCGATTCCGCCGAAGGGATCGGCCCTTCGGTGAACCGCCGCTTTTGCGCTCTGGGGAAAGGTTAGGACATTTCTGGCCTATGCTTTAGCGTCGGATATTGTAGGTGACCAGCCTCGGGTGGGTCACGTGGCGTGGCTCGGTTTCCCCACTTCGTCGAATTGCGAGCCGTGTTTGGCCGTGTTCTCGGCTTCTCAGCGGATCGCTACCAAGGTGGATGAATGAACAAGATTGAAGCAACCGAGCGATCATTCGGCGAAAAGCAGCCCCCGCAAAAACCGGCCTACACCCTGGGGCTGGCTAATCCGAACGCATCGGAACTCCTGGAACGGCGAATCCGACAAAGGCTCGATTTCCTAGAGGAACTGGCCGGTGAGTTGCGCGAGCCAAAGGTAACGTCGAGATCGGTCGACTATTTCCTGCCGGCAGATTTTAGGCTTTCAATCTGTGTGCCGGTTTATAACCAGCAGCACACCATCGCGCTGGTGATCGAGCGGCTACGGCGGCTGCCGATTAGCTGCGAGATCATTATCGTGGATGATGCCAGTACCGATGGGACCCGGAGTATTTTGGAAGAGCTTGCGCGGCGCTATCCGCTCCGCATTTTGTATCACAACGTGAACCAAGGCAAAGGGGCCGCCGTGCGAACCGCCTTGGCTGAATCGACCGGCGACATGGTGGTGATTCAAGACGCCGACCTGGAATACAACCCGGATGATCTCATCGATGTCTTACGCCCGATCGCGATCGGAGACGCGGATGTCTGTTACGGATCTCGTTTCGCCCCGGGGCCGGACGACAATTCCTCCTGGATTCATCGGCTGGGGAACAAGGCCCTCACGTGGCTGTCCAATCGCCTTACCGGTCTGGAACTGACCGATATGGAAACCTGCTACAAGGCAATGCACCGGCAGGTCCTGGAAGGGCTGGTGATCGAGCAAAACCGGTTTGGCCTGGAACCGGAACTGACCGCCAAGCTGGCCCGGCAAGGCTGGCGATTCGCGGAATGTCCCATCTCGTTCGAGGCCCGGGGCTGGAACGAAGGGAAGAAGATTGGCTGGCGAGATGGCATCAGCGCGGTCACCTGCATCTTGTGGTACGGGTGGCGGGTCGAGGCTTAACTGTTCGTCCGGTTGGAAATTACCGGGCGGCCGGAACGTTTTTCGTTACCTCTGCCTACTCGATCGTGTGGACTTGGTGACCGCGAATCTGTGTTGGAATCAACGGTTGATTGCATTCAAGCCCTTGGACGCGCGGTTACGGATATTTCCTGAGCCCCAAGGGGGCGTTTCACGACAGCCCAGTTGGTAATACAGAGTCAAAAGAAACAGGGGATG
>JBBDIM010000057.1:0-39521 GCA_040880405.1 Pirellulaceae bacterium
GTGAAAAAGGGGTCAGGACTCTTTTTCATCAGACGTGTTCCATTTGAGAACGTATTGCGAAAAAGAGTCCTGACCCCTTTTTCACACGGAACCCCAACCGGAAAAAAAAGCGGCAAAAGCCCTGAAGGGGCGATTCAAAAAGAGAACACCGATTGAATCGTCCCTTATGGATACGGGTAACCCAGGACTTCGTCCTGGGCTATCGTGAGACGCCCCTTTGGGGCTCAAGACTTGTGACCCGGCGGTCCGCCTGGCGGACCCATTCCTTAGGTGCCCAATGAACGACGATGATGAAGCAATCGGCATCCCGGAATGGGTGGTAACTTTCGGCGATATGATGTCGCTGCTGCTCACCTTCTTCATCATGCTGGTCTCTTTGAGCGAGATCAAACAGGAAGAGCATTACCAGGCCCTAGTCGAATCGTTCCGGCGTCAGTTCGGGCATGAAGACTCGATGATGAGCGCCGTCTCCGGCAAGAACACGCCCCGCAATACCCACCTGACCAAACTCGCCACCATGGGCCGCGCCAAACGATTTTCAACCCATCAGGGAGGCGACAAAGTAAAAGCTCCGGTCGGCGACAGCCCCCAGGTTCGGATCATCCGCCCGGGGTCGAAAACCGCCGTGGGAAGCGTCATCTACTTCGAGGAGGGAGAAACGACGTTAACCGCACAGGCCGAGGGAGAACTCCAAACCCAGGCCTACGAATTCGGCGGCAAACCCCAAAAAATCGAGATCCGCGGCCACGCCTCGCAGCGTCCGCTCGACGCCAACAACCCGAACCAAGACCACTGGGATCTCTCGTACCAACGCTGCAAGTCGGTGCGGGACTTTTTGGTTTCGCTCGGGATCGATCCCCGCCGAATGCGAATGGCGGTCTCCGGCAAACATGAGCCGTACCACATCGGCACCGATCCCCTGCTGCTCAAACAAAACCCCCGCGTCGAGGTCTTCCTGCTAGACGAAGTCACCGACGACCTGGTCGGCTCCCACGAAGAAAGAACCACCCGGATCGCCCCAGAACCGGCCGAAGCGGAAAAGTAACCGAGGCCGGCTTTTGCCGCTTGCGCTACTATTGATTGGACTCAAGAATAAAAGCGGAAGGGCGCGAGCCCTCCGGTCGTTTGGCGTGAAATTCTTCCACCGGCAACGCCGCGTCGTAGAATCGAAACCGGCATCCCAGCCACCCCGGAAACCGATCGACAGTGCCACCCTGCGTCGGGTTGCAGCTTTTGTCAGAGACACGCTGCCAGATGCTTCTCCGTGGCCGCGACAAGCTCTTTTATAAACCGAATGACCTTGACGAGCTCTTCCCGCTTGACCAGATGCTTGCTGGCGCTCCCGTTACTTGGTTTTCTCGCACGATGCACCGCATCACCTCTCTTTTTCAGCCAAGCATCCAGCGTCTTTTTGGCCTTGGCCGAATCCATATTTGTCCATGTCCAGCCCTCCGTGACATCCACCTCCAAATACTCAAGGAACAGACGCCGCGTCTTGTTTGAATCCGGGTTATGAAAAGTTTTCAGGTCGGTGGCTAGTTTTCGGAGAATGAAGTTGCCAGCATAGCTCCCAGCGACAACGGCTATTTTTTTCGCCAGAGCCTCCTCAACGCGATCCTCGACATAGGTTTCCCAAGCCGTTAAAGCCATAACCAATGAGGCTCTTTTCAAGACTTCCGCGTTATCCGGTGGCGGCTGGCAATTGATGGCATCGAAATGTGCCAGTAGATCCTCGGAATCTTTGATTCCGAACTCGAAGGATGCTTTCGCTTCGGACATATCGTGATTCTTCTTATCTCTAACCCGGGCGGTGAAGCCGGAGGAGGCACTTGGGGAACGAAAAGAGGACGGGGGTTGTTTTTAGTCCGATCGGCTTGACAGTGCCACCCCGCCGTCTCACGGAAGGCATCGTCCACATCACCTCAGAACCTGCAGCGTCTCTCGAACCACCTCGAGCGTTTCCGCGAAAACCCGGGGGCGCTCTTCGAGCCTGTTCAGGAACTCCATCTGACTGATAAGGTCCACAAGTCTCGACAGTTCGAGCCAGTCCGCTGGCAAGCTGCCTCCAGCCGCCAGGTAACCCTCCGCGAAGGCATCCCGAAAACCAACAGGGAGCGCGTCGCCCGCCCGAAGGAAGTTACCCACGTCCACCAAGGGCGGCCCAGCAAAACAGAACTCCCAATCCACGACTGCGGCCACCGACCAGGACGAGCCACGCTTGCGCACCAGTAGGTTAGATCGCTTGAAGTCACCATGCACCAGGCAAAAGCGACCATCCACCGCCCGCAGCCTCGGAGCATGGCGCTGCACCGTTCGCCATATTTGCTCGCGCATCTCCTCACCCACGCGTTTCCCGGCCCGTCCTGCATGAAGTGAATCTCGAACGTAGTCTTCTGTGTACTTTGACAGTGGACCGTACCGCTCGACAACTTTCATCTCTGCGTCGAGCGCTCCGCACTCGGCGAACGGTCGCTGCCCGAGCCCCGCGAGTACTCGACCGCAATCGGTCGCGATTTCGTTGAGCTCCGAGTCCGGCAAGCAGACGAACAACTCCTGCAAGAGGACCCCGTCGACAAATTCCCAAATCGCGCACGGATGACCAACGACGCTCGCGTCCAGGCACGTGTACCGAAGAGCCGGGACGGGAATCGCGGCACCAGGGCTCGCCCTGAGGTAGCGTACGATCGACGCCTCGCGCGCAGCCGCCGAAGGGTCCCGAGTGTGTACTCGTAGCACGAACTGCTCGTCCGACTCCCGAAGACGAAATCGGATGTTGGTGTTCGCAAGACCGGTCGGAATTACCTGCGCCCAATCCAAGCTACACCCTGGAAACGCCCGCTCAATGAGTGCGTTCATCTGGGCGGAGCTCACACTCACGCGGTCCGGTCGTTCCCAATCCTGCTCCATGGCCTTCTCTGCTGTAGCCTCCACGGCTGGGTGGCACTGTTACCGATGAAAAATCTCGTGTGCCACTGGCATCCTGCCAGTGCGTAAGCGTCCCATTCTGGACAAGTTCTGAGGCCCTGCGCACGGTCTGTTCGAGGCTCATTATGGCAGGGCATGAACCACGGGACAACTCGGTTTGGGGAGCGATTCATTTCCCGTGGAGCCGAGAAGAAGGCATGCCTTAATCGCAGTTCCAGGCACTGGCAAGATGCCAGTGGCACACGGCGGATTGAAATCGCTCAATGTTCAATGATGACCACGAAACACACGAACGACACGAAAACGGGGAGAGGCTTTTGGGGTGTTTTCCATTCTTGGCCAGTTTTCGTGTGGTTCGTGTCTTTTGTGGTTAAAAAAATCGTTCTTCGAGCGATTCGAAGCGAGGGTGCCATATCCACGTTTGAGGGCGTGGGCATGGCACCCGGCGACTCCACTAGTTCCCAAGCCAAACTGACTGGCAGGCCACCTAACAGCACCCTATAATCGTTTCTCATAGAAGCGGCGCTGTCCTGGTTTTGGCTCAGCGTACCGCGATAAGCCCCCGGTAGGGTGCCGTTGGTCCCCAACGGTACCCTCGCAACCAGAAGGGAACTTTCCGCGGGCGGGCGCTTGTCGCCCGTTGTGGAGGTCGTCCTGCGAGCATGGGGATTCATGCTGATGCCGGTTGGAGGTTCGCCTTTGGCCCGCGTCTTCATTAACCATGTTCCCACGGCTGATGCATGCGGACGGGTCGTTCAGAATAATGGGCGACGCGACCATTCTCTTCTGGTCTGAATATATCCGGCATCGAGATGCCGCTCACCATAAATTGTCACCATCGTCGCAGCCATCCCTCATGGAGTCCTTCCGATGCCGAAGTGGACGATATTTGAGTATCAGCGTGGACTCTTGTACGACCGTGGTAAGTTTACTGGCGAGTTGGGCCCTGGGTTTTACCGGTTCTGGTTCTGGCAACGGCAAACGATCAAGATTGTCGACGTCCGCGAAACGAGCCAAACGGTCGAGGCTCAGGAGATCCTGACGGCGGATAAGATCGGAATTCGCGTCACGCTGATCGCTCAGTTTCAAGTCGTCGATGCGAGTAAGGCAATCCACAAAGTGGAGAATCATTTGTCTCAACTCTATCAGGATCTCCAGTTAACCCTCCGGGAAGCGGTTACCAGTCGGAAATTGGACGAGTTGATGGAAAACCGTGAATCGTTGGCAGATTCCATTCGAGATCAGGTGGCCCCGCGGGTTGCTGAATATGGCCTGGAACTCAAACGAGTGGGGGTCAAGGATATTGTCTTGCCGGGTGCCGTTCGGGCGGTTTTCCTCGCCGAGATGGAAGCGGATCTGAAAGGGAAAGCAGACTTGATTGCGGCCCGGCACGAGATCGCAGCGGCCCGTGCCCGTGCCAACACGGCGAAACTACTGCAAGAGAACCCAGATTTGGCGAGGATGCAGGAAATCGAAATGTTGAACAACATTGCCTCCAAGTCGGGGAATGTGATTGTGTTGCCCGGTTTGGAACGGCTGTTTGCCCGCAATGGCGACAAATCTTGACTCAGCCTGATCCTGATCCACATAAATCCGATTTACCAAACACTCCAGGGGATTCTCAATCGTGGAGGCGATCCACGTCAGATCGAGCAATTGGCGGAAATTTTGGACATCCCGGTTGCTGACGTACGGACGCTCGGCGAGGATCGACGGATCTGCTACAGACCGTTTACCCTAAAAAAACGCGGAGCGGGTCGGCGGTTGATTCACGCCCCGTCCGGTTATCTGAAGCGACTCCAGCGGAATATTTTGCATCGTCACCTGGAGAATCTTCCGCTTCACCCACGCGCCTGTGCGTATCGTCGCGGCCGTTCGATTGTCTCCCATGCCCGATTTCACTTGAATCAGCAGCTTTTGCTCTCGGTCGATTTGAAGGACTTCTTTGGTTGCACTTCCGTCAACCGAGTGCGGCACTTCTACGCTGCCTTGGGCTGGCGAGATGAGGCCTTGCGGATTCTGGTTCGACTCTCGACGTTCCGGGGCGGCTTGCCCCAGGGTGCCCCGACGAGCCCAGCACTCAGTAACCTGGTCAACTTCGAGCTGGACACCGCTTTGCACGAACTGGCGACGTTTAACGGGGCGGAGTATTCGCGTTATGCCGATGACTTGGCTTTTTCTTGGTCGTCGCGGACCGTCGAGCCGATGACATTCCGAAATTCTGCTTCCGGTGTGCTAGACAGGTTCGGTTACGAAGTTCAACAGGAGAAGGGCTGGCAGCTCCAAAACGGGAATCAGCAACCGGAACTGACCGGCATCGCGATCTGTGGCTACCGCCTCCGCCCCAGACAGGAACTGCGGCAAGAACGAAGCCGGCTGCGGAGAATCCTCTTCAAGACGAAAAACCAAATGGCGAAACTCGCCGGACTCAACGGATTTTTCAAGCAACTGGGACGAAGATAGCCGCGGACGGGATCACGGCTGTTGGCCGCAGTTGAGAAAAGGAGCCGCGGACCGGCGCGGATGTTCGCGGATAGGGTTGCCCGCGATTCGAGTTTTACTCGCTTTCGATCCTTGAATGGCCGCGTTCGGCGTTGGCAAAAGAGTGATAGCCACCGAGGACACAGAGGTCACAGAGGAGGATTTTGAGGTTAGGAATTTAGCCACGGATGGACACCGATTTTCACAGATAGGGCCGCCCGCGATTCAATGTCTTACTCGCTTGCGATCCGTGTTTATCGGTGTTAATCCGTGGCTAAAAAAGAAGACGGGTTCGGATTTCAAGCACGTGATCCATTGCGATTAGAAATCTAATCTTCGCCTGCGCTCCGGTTTATGCCGCCCCTTCGGGGCTTAAGAAGTATTAAAAACATCCTTACCAGGGGCTTACGCCCCTGGCTATTGCATGTCGCCCTTGCCAGGGCTAGGAGATACGGGGGCGACCCAACTCGCAGGGGATGAGTCCCCTCGCTCTCCATTTCAGAAAAGGAGAGCCCGCGGGCAGAGTATCCAGCGCGGGACTTATCCCCTTCCCGCGTAACGGGCCATGGGCGTATCTATTTTCGTGCCGCGCACTCGCTTCCGCGCGGCGAGGGGGATAAGTCCAATGATCACCGGGCTCACGAGACTACGTGCCTCGCCAGTTCTCGATAATCGGACTCATCCCCTGCGAGAAAACCCTTCTCTGCGCCCTCTGTGCCCTCTGTGGCTATCAAAAAAGAGCCGCGGACCAGCGCGGATGCGGCCGCCCGGGTTTGAGGTTTTGCTCGCTTGCGATCTGTGGCCAAAATGGTGACCGGCGCGAGGGGGATAAGTTCAATTACGGGGGCCGCGGCTGGTGTTTCTTGGCCGCCGACTCTTTGTAATTGAACTCATCCCCGGCTTGCGGGGCGTGCCATCCGCACAATCGGTCTAGTCGGAACGGGGTTGGGTGTTGCGGCAGGCCGGCTGGGCTCTTTTTTTCGCCTGAAAACGTCCTGCGGACCGGCTAACCGCAAGCTACCTTTTCGTAGAGATCATCCGTTTTCAACGCGGGCCGCTGGCGGTTCCCCTTCCCACGACGATCGATCATGCCTGAGCAAACTGCCAATCCCACCACTCAGCCCGAGGCCCAGGGGATGCCCCTGCTGACCAAGATCAAGGTTTTGGGGGGGGTGGCCCTGTTGGTGCTGTTGGAATGCGCGGTGGCATACTTTCTGATTCCCGGCCCGGGGGATGTCATCCGGGCGGCCGAGTCGCGATCCGCCCAACAGGCGGAATATGAGGATGTGAATTACGAAGACCGCCCGATCGACGACAACGTGGAGACGGTTGAGATTGACCTGAAGGAATTCGGGATCACCAACTACCGTCCCTTGAACGAATCGACCATGCGGATCGATTTCCATCTGTTCGCTACCGTCGCTAGCAAGGACCAGGCGGAGTTCGAGGAGCTGATGGGCAAACATGCCAACCGGTTTCGCGAACAGGTGCTCGTGACCCTCCGCAGCAGCGACGAGCGGGAACTGACCGATCCGACATTGGGCTTGCTCAAACGGAAGATTTTAGAGAAAACCAACCGTATCCTCGGCAAACCGATGGTTCGGTCGATGGTATTTAGCGATTTTTCGTTCGTCGAGCAGTAGGCTGGCGGGCGTCCCACGAGTCGGAATGGAGTCCGATGAGCGAAGACGATCAAGTAGACCAGGACGAAATCGAGAAGCTCTTGCAGCAGGCCCAGCAAGGGGGCCTGAAGGGCAAAAGCGAGCCCACCCCCAAGCAGGAAGAGGAGGGGTCTCTCGATCAAAACGATATCGAGGCGTTGTTCTCTAGCGGCGCGAAAGCCCCTGCGGCTAAGCAACCCGCGGAACAGCAGGCTAAGCAACCCGCGGAACAGCAGGCTAAGCAAGGGGCACCCACGGCGACGGCCCACAAACAGGCCTCTCCGCCTTCCAGTGCTTCCACGCAAGAGACTTCCGATATTGAGTATCTGCTCAATCAGGCGGAAGCAGCTCTCGCTTCGCTCGACAACCCGACGGAAAACGCTCCGCCTGGGATCATGTCGTTCCAACTCCGCGATTTTGGCGGGACCCCGCCCAACGCGGACAAGACGACGATCGACCTGATCCGCGATGTGGAGCTGGAGGTCAAAATCGAACTGGGCCGAACCAGCATGTACCTGGAAGAGGTGCTGCGGATGAAAAAGGGCTCGGTCGTCACGCTCGACAAACTGGCCGGCGATCCGGTCGATATCTACGTCAACGAGCGGCTGGTTGCCCGAGGCGAGGTTTTGATTCTTAACGACAATTTCTGTGTCCGCGTCGCGGAGCTAATCGTCGGGGACGCCGTCGCCTAACGTGGCCGCCGGGTTCGCGAACCATCCGCTAGAATGAGGGCCGCTCTTTGAAAATTCGGGGCCCGGGAACCAGCGCAAAGGTTCACAAAAACCGAAACGCAAAGAATCTCGTGTGGGATCCACAAGCCCTTGGCCGCGCGGCCACGAAAAAAACACCAAAATGGGGGTGTCTTCGGGGGTGAAACTTTCCCTTATTGTCCTTCAGCGACGATTAAGGGAAGAGTGCCTCGGCCGCGGATTTGAAAATTCCTGGCCGCGCTTTTCCCCAATCGGGGGTCCACAAAATACAGCGCTCACAGTGCCAAAAATGGGCCCGACACCACAATATGCACGACCCCCGAATGGGCCAGCCACCCGGCCGAGGGGCGGCCAATATAAAGCCAGAAGAGGGGTAAAAGAATCTCAATTGAGTAGCCCGAGAGACGGGGCAAAGTCGCTCAAAGCCCACGGAAGCGATTAGACCGGTGGCGATTCATCTTGAGCGGTTTCCCGGGAAGCCCTAAGATCCGCCACCCGGTCGCTGAGAACCGACCGCCGCTTCATCATTTTCGGCCCTGGCGGCTCTGCGACTTGAGCCAATTTTCCCAGAATTTTACGGCTAGAATAACCATGCAACGATCGCGGAAATTAGGCCTGGTCTTGGGGCTGTTCGCCTGCCAAATAGCAGGCGTGGTGGCATGGGGAGAAGAGCCTTACCAAGCCGCCGCCAACCAACGGCAGACGGTCAGGCAGACATCGCTGGAGCCCTCGCCTGAGTTCACCGCGGCCAAGCAGCCGCCCCCATTTGTCCCGGACGAATCGCTCTCCGATTTAGCTGGATCGGCCGCGGATCGAGCATTACCGCCCCGCGGTACGGATCTTTCTCTTCCACCCAAGAGCGAGATCCAGTCGACGGCGATTGGCTTCGTCCCGCCGAACCTAAACCTCGGCAAGACAGGCAGCATTGCCGCCAGTTTGGGCGTGGTGATTGGGCTGTTCCTCGTATTTGCTTGGGTTGGCAAGAAGAAGCTCCCCAAGCTTGGCGGGCCGCTACCCAAGGAAGTGTTTCAGGTGGTGGGGAAGTCGCAACTTTCCGGCAAGCAGAAGCTGGAGTTGGTTCGAGTCGGCGGGAAGCTGATTCTGCTGTGTGTGTCCAACGGCGGAGTAGAGACGTTGACGGAGATCACTGATCCCACGGAAGTAGAACGCCTTTTGGCCCTAGTAAGGCAAGATTCACCCGGCAGTATCAGCGGATCGTTTCACGAGATTCTCTCCCAAGTGGGCGGAAAACCGACAAGGGGATTTCTGGATGCGTAACCTGACGATTATTCCGTTAATCGCTTTGATGTTACTGCTACCGCAGGTCGGCTGGGCCAACGATTCGGCGTTACCCAATAGCCTGTTGGATCGGCCCTTGGATCAACCCGTGTTGGACGAAGCGGCCGACCTGGGTGACTTTATCAAGGGAGGTCCGGAGCGGTGGACCAGCCCCGAAGGGATGGCCAGCACCATCCAGATCATGATCTTGCTGACCGTCATCAGCATGGCCCCGGCCATCCTGTTGATGACCACCAGCTTTATTCGAATCATGATCGTGCTGGGACTGTTACGGCAGGCGATTGGGACGCAGCAGTTACCGCCGGGGCAGGTGATCACGGCTCTGGCTCTGTTCATGACATTCATGATCATGTATCCCTACTGGAGCCAGGTTTACGAGGAGAGTATCAGTCCCTACACCGAGCAGGAAATCAATCCCGATACCGGAGCACCCTTCAAACTGTTCGCAGAGAAGGATGAGGTCACCGGTGTGATGGGCCCCGACGAGGCGTGGGAACGGGGGGTCAAACCAATCCGGCATTTCATGAGCAAGCAGATCGATATCGCTGGTAACAGCGATGATGTTTGGATGTTCTTTGAGTACCTGCCGGAAGAGACCAAAAAAGAGATCGGCGAGCCGGAGTCGTACGACGACGTGCCGCTTCAGGCGTTGGTGCCCGCCTTTATGTTGAGCGAACTGAAAACGGCGTTTTTGATTGGGTTTCAGATCTACTTGCCGTTTTTGATCCTCGATCTCGTGATCGCGAGCGTAACGATCTCGATGGGCATGATGATGCTGCCACCGGTGATGATCTCGTTGCCATTCAAGATCCTGTTGTTCGTGCTGGTCGATGGCTGGACATTGATTGTCGGAATGCTTTTAGAGAGCTTTGCGCCTTTAGTATGACGCCTTCGATGGCAGCGGGAAATTATCCGCGTTTTGTATCACAGCAGGAACAGGAAAAACTATGGACCCCGGTGTTCCCATCGATTTGACGCGCGAAGCAATGCTGATGGCCTTAATGATCGGTGCCCCGGTGCTGATTGTCGGAATGGTCGTAGGCTTGGGAATCGGTTTGCTGCAGGCGTTGACTCAGATCCAAGACCAGACGGTGTCGTTTGTACCAAAGGTCGTCGCGATGGCCTTGGCACTTTCCTTCACCTTGCCCTGGTTACTGCAAACCTTGGCAAATTACAGCATTCAATTATTCACGAACATTCCGGAGCGAATCGCCGGAGGGTAACCTACCCGACTTGCGGCCCAGGTGATCTCGCAACCCAGACCGTTCCCATGAGGCAACCCCTTTTGGAATACCTCGAACCAACGCTCGGCCAACTGTTGACCTTTGCGGCCATCGTCACACGAATGAGCGGCTTGGTGGCAACCGCTCCACTGTTAGGCGAGAACTACGCGCCAACTCAGGTCAAAATCCTATTGACCGTCGCTTTATCGCTTTTGCTGACACCCATGTTCTGGGATACGCCGTTTGAAGACCCCGGCAACGCGATTAACTTGGTTGTGGTAATGGCTGGGGAACTTGCGATCGGTCTTTCGCTGGGACTGGGCATTAAAATCTTGTTTGCAGGAGTTCAGGTCACGGGCCAACTTTTAGGCCAGATTGGCGGGCTTTCAGTTGCGGATGTGTTCAATCCGGCGTTTGACGAAAATGTCCCGCTGTTAGCCATAATCTTCGACATGGTTGTGGTCGCCGTTTTCCTTATAATTGGCGGACACCGTTTCGTGATCGGGGCATTGCTCGCCTCCTACCAAACGCTTCCACCTGGAATAGGAACGCTCGACGCCAATATTGTGTACGTGATCCGCGATACCCTTACGTACTCGTTTATTCTGGGTATCCAAGCCGCCGCCCCGGGAATGGTGGCCCTGTTAATTGGCGTGTTGGTGCTGGGGCTAATTAGCCGGACTCTCCCGCAATTGAACCTGATTGCCATCGGCTTCAGCTTGAACTCGATGCTGCTCATGTTGTTTGTGATGCTGACCATTGGTTCGATCGCCTGGATATTCCAAGGCGGAGTCGAGCCGACGGTCGACAAAATCCGGTCTACTTTCATAGCCCGGCCATCCGAGGCCGTGCCGCCCGCAATCCCCGAATTTTTGGACGCGAGGTAACGTGCCGTGGCCGAGCAGTCGGGCGAAAAGAGTGAAGACGCAACCCAGCATCGTCGAGATCAGGCTCGGGAAAAGGGGCAGATTCCTAAGAGCCAGGATCTGATCTCGGCCGCAATGTTGATCGGGGCCTTGGGAACCCTTAACTACTTTGGTGAAGGATTAATCGGCTTTCTAGCCGACTTTACTCGGGATGAGTTGGGTACCGTTCCACCACTCCAAATGACGATGAACCAAGCGACCCACCACGCCGTGCTAGCGACTTGGCGGTTGGCGGTGGCAATGGTTCCGATCCTGCTGGTGATCATGACCACTGGAATCGCCATGAATGTGGGCCAGACCGGATTCATGTTTTTGCCGAACAAGCTGACCTTCGATGTCCAAAAAGTAAACCCAATTTCCGGTTTTGGGCGGCTGTTTTCAATCGCCAATGCCGTCAAGTTCGGCTTTGGGATCTTCAAGATAATCGTAGTCATGGCGGTGGCGGCGATCTGCATTTGGTTGGATATCGAGGCGATTCTGGGCCTTTCCTCCCTCGGGACTTTGGAAGTCGCTCGTTACCTATTAGATTCCGCTTTTTGGATCTCGATGAAGATTGGGGCCGCCCTGTTGATCCTGGCCTTACTCGACTTCGCCTTCCAACGCTGGAAGCATGAGCAAGATCTGAAGATGACGAAGGAGGAGGTTCGGGAAGAGGTCAAGTCGATGCAGGGAGACCCACAGATCGCAGCCCGGCGGCGTCAGGTCGCTCGGCAACTTGCGATGAATCGGATGGCATCCGATATCCCTAAGGCAGATGTCGTCGTGACCAACCCCACTGAACTGGCGATCGCTTTAAAGTACGACCCCTTCGAAATGAACGCACCGGTGGTCCTTGCCAAAGGAGCGGGATTAATTGCCCAGAGAATCCGCCGCTTGGCTCTGGAAAACAACATTCCGGTGGTGGAACGAAAAGAACTGGCCCGGGCCCTTTACCAGGAAGCCAATATTGGCAAACCGGTCCCGGTCGACCGCTACGCGGCCGTGGCGGAAGTGATGCGTTATATCTATGAGTTACAGGGCAAGCCGTTGCCGACAATGGAGCAACTGCAGAATCGGACGTAGTTCACCGCGATTCCCCCTCCATTTCGTAGCCATACTTCTCAAAATAGTGGCCCCACCGCCGGTTTACTTCCCGCCGGGTGGCCTCGTTTAGTTGGTGTTCGTTTTTCTTGTAGTCTTTGCTCGCTTCGGTGGCCGCCTCAATTTTGGAGCGGACTTGGTCGTAGTCGGCGAGTTTCAGTTCGCTGTAGATTCGGCCCAGTTCTCCGACAGGGTCTTTGACCATGTCCTCATAGCGGGTTTGGCAGATTCGCTCGGGGGCGATTTGGGTGACGCCGTCGTTGTAAGCGTTGTACATTCGTTCGAATGAACGGAATACATACTCGCTGTAATCGACATTCTTAGGGACCTGAAAGCTTTGAACTTCGTCCATTGTCTGCCACAAGCGAATCGTGGAGGGATAGACGTCGTAAGGATCGCGGGCGATGTGGATAAACTTTGCCTGGGGATACATCTCGCTCAGATAAGCAATACGTCCGGTATGGGTCGGTGATTTGAGGATCAATGGTTTGTCCTCTTGGAGTGTCACCATCCGCAGAAACCGGTCAAGGGTCGCCTTCCAATGAGCTAACTCCTCGGAAGTGAGCTCACGGAGGTCGAGGTAGTCGTTATTTGCTAGGTCATGGTTGGGAAAGGCCATCCGGAGGTAGGTGGAAGGTTCGCCCATGTTGCTCAGGGCGAACTCGTCCTCTTGTGGCTTTTGAAAACCCATTTGCATGTTGTCCATGGGACGATTTCGGGGCATCATAAAATTGAGCCACCGTTCGATGAGCCGGCCATACATCAAAAACATCGCCGGAGCGAAGCATTGAATGGTATTGGGAGAGGCGAATCGGTCGTCCAGCGAAATTAGCTCGTGTAGGTAGGTAGTCCCACTTCGCCAATGCCCCAGAATGAATATCATCGGCTGCTTTAGCTCGACCTTCTTCAGCCGTTTGCCGTACAGCATATTTTGGAGCCGATAGTTGATGCTATTGCTAGCAGCAAAGGCGGTGACTGTCGCGGCCAGCCCCAGTTTGAGCGGATGGATCGCGCAGCGATGCTTGGCAAGCAGGCTTAGCCAAGTCCGGAGCCGCATCCCGTGCCAAATCCGGGGGCTGTACCAGGGATAGCTATTGGCGGTGGATTTCTTTGGAATGGCCGCTGGCGAGGCAGTTCTCTTGGGAAGGGGGGGGGACACGTGGTTCAACTTCCTAAGGCATGGTGGTCAAGCTAACAGTGGACAGATCGTCGTGCTCATTCGTCTGGCCCCCATCATACGTCAGTTCGGGCCGTTTGGGGCTGTTAGGAATCGACAGCGAGTTTCGACCCGTTGGAAATTGATCGATCTGGACACTATCTGGCCGATTCAGTAATCTCCGCCTCGCTAACCCTCGGCATAAGCGAGCTGGAACTTGAGACATTCCCGGAAATAATTTGGAAACGGCGTGATTCAATCTCTCGGCAAATTGAAGGACTTTGTCCTCCCCATCGGTATCATGGCCAGCGTGCTGGTCATCCTGATGCCACTGCCGCCGTTCTTGATGAACCTGCTTCTTACCGGCAATATTACCGCGGGGGTGGTGATCCTGCTAACTACCATCTACGTTCGGACTCCCCTGGAGTTCAACATCTTTCCCTCGTTGCTGCTCGCGACGACACTGGCCCGGCTGGTGCTGAATGTGGCCACCACCCGGTTGATCCTGACCGGCGCTCACCGTGATGGTCTTGACGCCGCAGGGGGCGTGATTCAGAAGTTCGGCGAGTTCGTGGCCGGTGACCGTATTGAAGTGGGAATCATAATCTTCGTCATCATTGTGTTAATTCAGTTTGTGGTGATCACCAAGGGATCGACCCGAATCAGTGAAGTCGCGGCTCGGTTCGCTTTGGACGGGATGCCCGGCCGGCAGATGGCGATTGATGCCGACCTCAACGCCGGGACGATCGACGAAGTGGAGGCCCAACGCCGGCGATCAGAAATTACGCAGCAGGCGGATTTCTTCGGGGCGATGGATGGTGCGAGCAAGTTCGTGCGAGGCGACGCTGTGGCGGGGATTGTCATTACGATTATCAACGTCGTGGGCGGTTTAGTTATTGGCCTGAGTAATGGGATGAGCTTGTCAGATGCCGCTTCCGTCTACACCAAATTGACCATTGGCGACGGCCTGGTCAGTCAAGTACCGGCCTTCTTGATCTCACTGGCCGCTGGCTTGCTGGTCACGCGAACCACAGAGGCCTCGAACCTCCCAGCCGAGTTTATCCGACAACTCCTGTCGCGTCCGGAAGCCTTGGGGGTTGCAGGCGGGTTCTTGGCCCTGCTTATCTTCTCGGGTCTACCTCCTCTCCCCCTTTTGGTTCTGGGGACAGGGTGCGTGGGGATTGCCCTAATGACACGCGGATCGGAGAAAAAGGCAAAGGTTGAGGAAGCAGCCGCAAAGGAACAGCGACAGCAGGAGGAGTCTAAGAAGCAGGACGATCGGATCGAAGATTACCTGACGATCGACCCGATGGAGATGGAGTTGGGCGTGGGGCTCGTCCGCCTGGCGGCACCCGATCGGGGTGGTGATCTACTGCCGCGGATCACTGGGGTGCGGCAGAATATTGCGAGCGAAATCGGCGTGATTCTTCCCAAGGTCCGAATTCGCGACAACATGCGGCTGATGGAACATCAATATCGTATCAAAATATCGAATAGCGTCATCGCCGAGAATTCGATTTACCCCGATCGTCTCATGGCGATTGCTACTGGCAACGCCAGTGGGGAACTACCTGGCGAGCCGACTCGAGATCCGGCTTTTGGTCAACCCGCCGTCTGGATAGAACCAGGTGTGCGTCCCCAGGCCGAGATGATGGGCTATACGATCGTCGAACCCTCCTCGGTGCTCGCCACACACTTGCAGCGTGTCGTCAAGAAACATGCCGACGAACTACTTACCCGCGATGCTACCAAGCACCTCGTTGAGGAGCTGAAAGAAACGTCGCCTGCGGTCGTCGACGAACTAATCCCCGGCTTAATGAAGGTGGGGGAAGTTCAAGCTGTACTGCAACTATTGCTACGTGAGGAAGTCTCGATTCGCCAGTTGGCCCTGATTTTGGAAACCCTGGGAGATCACGCTGCGCGGACGAAAGACCCAATCTGGCTGGCGGAGTTTGTCCGAAACCGCATGGCGCGGACCATTTGTACAAAGTATCGCGATCGTGAGAACAAGATCTACGTTGTGCCGCTCGATCCTGCGATGCAGGATCGAATTGCCTCGGGCATCGACATGGATCGAGGTGCCTATGCCCGAATGTCCCCCCAGGCAATTGAAGTCACCTGCAGACAAATCGCCGCGGGTGTCGACAAATTGCGGTCGATTGGCAAACTGCCAATCGTTTTGGTCAATCCGCAGATCCGGCCCGCGGTTAAACAGCTCACGTCCAGTTATTTGCCCGATCTTGTTGTACTCAGCCACAATGAGATTACCCGTGACACAGTAATCGAATCCGTTGGCATCATCAGCGACCCTCCTCCTGGCGGCAGCACCGGCCGGGGTTAAGGCAATTCTAAAAGCATTTCTCATGGAAATTAAATCATTTCGCGCGTCCTCAATGCAGAAGGCATTGATGCTTGTCCGGCAAGAACTCGGGCCGGGTGCCGCCGTATTGCACACACGAGAAGTCCCGCGCCGTGGTCTGGGTGGTTGGCTCGGACAGCGAGAGTTGGAACTTGCCGCTTCGGATGGCAGTAATGTTCCCAGCCGGTTGCAGAGCGAATTAAGACAGGCATCCGAACCGACTGTGTCAGCGAAACGGGTGACTAGTACAGAGAAAAACAAGGCCGAAAAAGCGACTGAGTGGTACCAAGGTTCCATGTTTAAGGAAGCATCCGAGATTTCGGACGAGCCGAGCGATATGGGGCTGGATCTGACGGCTTTGGGGAAAGGTCTCGACCTTTGGGACCCATTCAAATTTGTTTCGACGGAGGATCGAGGGTGGATTGAGCAATTGAGAAAGAGAGAAGTCAGTGACGAAATGATCCGACAAATAGTCGAGCAATTACGGACGAACCTCAATTTCGGTGATTTCGATGGCTTACATGAGGAAAATATTCGTAAGACTATCGCCGGGCATCTCCAGGTGGGCCGTGATCTTGACGTTCCGGACTCTACCGCTCGGATCATTGCGTCGATCGGACCGACGGGCGTCGGAAAAACGACCACCATTGCCAAACTAGCAGCTAGGGCCAAGTTCGATCAGGGAAAACGGGTCGGACTGGTCACGATCGATACGTATCGGATCGCAGCCGTCGATCAACTACGTACCTATGCGGATATCATGGAACTTCCGATGCGAGTGGTCGCTTCGGCCGAAGAAGTTAGGGAGGCAATCGATTCGCTTACTGACTGCGATCAGATCTTTATAGATACTGCGGGCCGTAGTCCACGTGATGAGGTTCAAGTGCTTCAGCTACGGGCGATTCTCACAGCGGCGCGCCCCGATGAAACCTATTTGGTGATTTCCGCCACCAGCGGCGGCAAAGTATTGAAGGAGGTTCTCAACAGATTCGGTCGAGTACGGCCAACTGCTTTGATTTTGAGCAAATTAGACGAAGTTGAAACGATCGGAAACGCTTTGGAATTTCTGGCTACGGCGACGATGCCCGTTAGTTACGTAACCAATGGTCAGGATGTTCCCCATGACATCGACGTGGCCCAAGTCGATGACTTGGCCCGCCGAATTCTGTGAACTTACCTGCTGTGCGTTTCCTCGTCCGCCAAAAACCAAACCAAAGCAGAACATGTTGAACACTCCCCACACATCCTCGCGAGATCAGGCCTCTCTTCTGCGCATGCTGGCCAGGAAGGCAATGATTGGTCAGTCCGTTTCCTCGTCGGCAGACGCTACATTAGTGACACTGCTTGGTGCGGGTGAGGGTATGGGAACCACCACGCTTTGTTACAACCTTGCATACCAAATGACGATTTCCGGTCAGCGGGTCGTCACGCTTGATCTCAACCGCGAGAACCAAGGACTGGGCGATTTGGCGGGTATAGCACCTCAGGCGATGGTTAGCGACTTAATCAGTGGACGGACCGACTTGCATGAGTGTTTAACCACCGGTTGGGCCGGAAGTTTGCTATTGCCCACCGCCCCAGAAATCAATTCTGCGTCAGGGGCCTTTCCCGGATGGACCGAACGACTGATTAGCCGTATTAAGGAATTGGGCAAGCATGCGGAGTACGTGCTAATTGATGCGGGTTGTCAGTACGATTCATTAACCCAGGCACTTTGGAAAGAGTCGCAGCATGCGGCCCTGGTTTTAACTCCGGAT
Source organism: Pirellulaceae bacterium (assembly GCA_040880405.1). Taxonomy (GTDB): domain Bacteria; phylum Planctomycetota; class Planctomycetia; order Pirellulales; family Pirellulaceae; genus JBBDIM01. Next base: position 17,578 of record JBBDIM010000057.1, read on the forward strand.
GCCGAAGCAATCACTACTGGCTATGAAACGCTTCGCTCGCTTGAGACAAAGGTCTCTCGTGACAAGCTCTGGGCGATTGTCAATCGGACCACGTCGATCACACCGCATTATGCGATGATCCAAGGATTAGACCGCACCTGTCGTAAATTCCTCGATCTCCAGGTAGAACTGCTTGGGTTCGTTGATTACTCAGCAGAAGTGACCGCTTCAAATCAAGCCTGTCAACCATTGGCTCAGCGGTATCCCTCAACTGGAGCCGCGGTGTCTATGGCCAAGTTAACGGAATCACTGATAACGGCGGTTTCCGTTCCGTCAGTCGTGATAAATCAAAAGATTGCTTAACAAGCTACTGCTATCACTGAAATCAACTTGAAGCAAAAACCTGAAATATTTCTGTATTGAACATGAAATCCGCGAAATTCATTCAATCGATGCACTCGAACGACCGATTCTTAGGGATATCGTTATGTGCGCACATGGCGAACGGATTTTGTGGAACTAAGCAAGACAACACGGACACGTTGAATGGGACGGACCTACGGCGGGATTCTGGGGCTGGTGGCTTTTGCCACGGTGATCGGACGGGGTATGGTTGCCCTATCCAGCATCGAATCAGTCGTCCTGATTGCCTGCGTAGCAATGTTTCTGTTTGTCGGGTTGGGTTGGATTGTGGGAAACATCGCCGCACGGATTGTAGATGAATCGGTGCGACAAAAGGTGAATGCGGAATTGGACGGCCTACAACACTCGATGGAGCAAGCCACCCCATAGTCCGCTGAAACTACAGCCTTGGTGATAACTTGGTCTTTCCTCCCCGGAAAATTCCGAACACTCTCCACTGCTGGCAACCATTTTACCTGTGATTAATTCCCGTTCCGAAATTGGCGCTCGTCGCCAAGGTCGGGGGTGAGGCCCGAAGGAGTCGGGCCCCTAGGACAATTCATATCGAACGTGTTAGCCAATGATCGGCGATTCACGGAGGGATGCATGGCAACGACGACCGCGACCAGGGATGACGTGTCTGAATTGTGGAACCAGTACAAAGAGGATCCGTCGCGGAAGGAATTACGGAACCGGCTGATAGAACGCTATCTACCGCTGGTTAAGTACAATGGCGAGCGGATTTGGGCTCGCCTACCAGAAGGCGTCGAACTCGATGATCTGATTTCCGCGGGTGTTTTTGGATTGATGGATGCCATCGATGCATTCGACATGACCCGCGGAGTAAAGTTCGAAACGTATTGCGTGCCGAGAATTCGGGGCGCAATGCTGGACGAGCTGCGAACCATGGACTGGGTACCCCGGTTAGTTCGCTCTAAAGCGAGCAAGCTGAACGAAGCGACCAAGCAGTTGGAAGCCAAGTTCGGACGGGTGCCAACTCACCAGGAATTGGCTCAGCACATGGAGCTGAACATCAAAGAGTTGGAGAAAATGGTCTCCGATGCCAACGCCGTCGGTCTGATTAGTCTCAATAAAAAATGGTACGAGACCGATAGTTATAAGGACGTTCGAGAGATCGATGTCCTGGAGGATAAACGGGGTGAAGACCCGACCCGACGGATTCAGAAAAATGATCTGATGCGTCTGGTCACCAAGGGTCTTAACCGCAACGAACGGCTGATCATCATCCTCTACTACTATGAGGAACTGACGATGAAAGAGATCGGCGCGACGCTCGATTTGAGCGAAAGCCGTGTCAGCCAGATGCACAGCAGCATCGTCGCAAGGTTGCAATCTCAGCTTGGTCGACGAAAACCGGAATTTGGAGCGACCGTGTAATCCACAAGTTCTTAAAATTCAATTCACACCGCGGCGCGAAAGCGTTTAGCGGCGCACCAGCGCCCTTCAACTTGGAGGGCGTTTTTTATGCGCGGTCCCTCCAAGTCTTGGCTCGGGACGCACACTTGGAATTCTCTTGAGGGCGTAAAACTCGGTTCTCTAGGGATCGTTTCGGAAGCGACGGAGGAAGGGTGAATTTGCTCTCAGCGTTGCGGTTCATGCTCCGGAATTGAAGGGAACATTCACTCGATTTGAAAGCCACGATGCGAGCCTTTTATTCTGATCACATATCGATTCCATTGCCCCAGGGGCACCGGTTCCCGGCCGACAAGTATCGACTGCTTCGCGAGCGATTGGCCCGCGAGAGATCCCAACTGGAGCTCGTCCGATCGGGCCCTGCCACTCTGGAACAGATTCTCCGCGTGCATACCATCGAGTATTTGCAAAAGTTGCAGCAAGGAACATTAACGCCTCTTGAGCAGCGGCGGATTGGGTTTCCCTGGTCCCCACAACTTATCGAGCGGTCCCGCTGCTCGACTGGCGGAACGATTGCGGCCGCCCATTGGGCGATCGAACATCGCCTGGGGATTCACTTGGCGGGCGGGACCCATCACGCCTTTGCCGATCAGGGGCAAGGGTTTTGTGTTTTCAATGATGTCGCCGTGGCAATTCGGGACCTCCAGCACCTCGGCAAGGTTGCTCGGGCAGGCGTTATTGATCTTGATGTCCATCAAGGAAACGGTACCGCCGAGATCTTTCAAAAAGATCGATCAGTCTTTACCTTCTCGATCCATGGTGAGCGAAATTTTCCCTTTCGGAAATGCGCAGGGGACTGGGATATCGGCCTGCCCGATGGTGTGGAAGATGCCACTTACCTGGCAACCCTCGCCTCCGCATTGGCTGATTCGCGGTTCGATTGGAATGTCGACGTCCTCTTCTATTTGGCAGGTGCCGACCCTTTCGTCCGCGACCGACTCGGCCGAATGAACTTGTCAATAGAGGGCCTCGCCGCCCGAGACTGCCAGGTGATTGAGCAGGCCCGAATTCGAAACATCCCCCTGGTGATCGTGATGGCGGGAGGCTACACCAATCCACCTGACGAAACGGCGGCGATTCACGCTGACACGGTGAAGCTGGCCCTACAAGCGTTTACTGAACAGTAATGAGCGGACGGGCGGAAAGTTGCCTACAAACTCGCCGGCAATGAGTTGAAATCGAACGCATTTGCGATCGGTGTGAGGTACTTTTTATTGAGAGTTCCCGCTTCAATCCCGCCTGGCGAGATGAATCACGCTATCGCCCTGATGCACTAGGGGGTTAGTGGTCAGGCCGATGACAATTCCCGAGAAAGGTGCAAGCACAGGTTTTGTTTCTTCACCGAAGACGTCTGAAATTTCGGCAAGGACTTGACCTTCTCCGACAACTGAGCCGAGTTCAATTTTGAGCCGCGTAATCCCACTTCGCTTTGCTCGTAGCCACGTTGTTTCGTGAACCACTTCCGGTTTTCGACGGGGAGGCTTGATGCTCGATTTTCGCATCCCTAAATGCGCGAGAACTCGGAGGATGCCGTTGACACCAGTTTTAATGGCCTCGTCGTTGAATCTCTGCGGTTCGCCCGCTTCGTACAGGAGGACGGTAATACCCTTGCGGGTGGCAGCGGCCCGGAGAGAGCCATCACGGTGTGTCGCATGCAGGAGGACCGGGGCGTTGAACGCTTGAGCACAATTTAGGGTCCTCAGGTCATGCATGTTTCCGCGAACCTGTGGCAGGTTTGTCCTGGGATGGGCCGCGGTGTGAAGATCAATCCCGTATTCACATCGCTGGACCACTTCGGACATCAGTAAATGGGCGAGTCGCGAGGCGAGTGAACCGGTTTTAGAACCGGGGAAGCAACGGTTTAAGTCGCGACGGTCGGGCAAATATCGGCTTTGGTTGATCACCCCGAATCCGTTAACTATCGGAGCCACAACCACGGTCCCATGCAACTTTTGGGGGTTCAGTTTAGCCAATACCTGCCGGGCGATCTCGATTCCATTCAATTCGTCTCCATGCACGGCGGCGGTAATCCAGAGTTTCGGACCAGCATAGGTTCCATGAACTACCTCGATTGGCAAGGTGATGAAAGTACCGGCCGGTAATCGAGCGACCGGCAGCTCCAAGCGGTTGCGATGGCCAGCGGCAATGGAGGTGCCTCCGAGAATAAATGTCCGATTGAACACTTTGGGCTCTTGTTGCAATGGGCGGTTTCCTTGGGAGGGATGACAGTTGAGGCCCAATTACGGACTCAACTCACGAAATCGACTTTGCAATCGCTGCATTGCCGTACTTAAGGGGCTGAATGGTGACACATCCGGCGATCGTGGAGGTGGGCGTTCGGTCGGATTGAGGCTATTACGCTTAGTGGCGGACGCGCTGTTCGGGTTAGCGGTCTCGACATCGTGATCTAAAGGATGAACCTGCTGGCCATCGTGCCAATACCCTCGATCGCGACCATGATGTTTGGCCTGATATAATGCGTCATCCGTTAGTCGCAACATGTCGACCAAATCGGCCGGATTGGCGGTCGATGAAATTAGGCCGCAACTTGCTGTGATTGCAAGATGATGGCTGCCGATGACAAACGACTGCTGCCGAACTCCCGCCAAAACGCGTTGCGCTACCATTCGGGCAGGCTCGATTCCGGTTTCTGGCATAATGATCGCCATCTCTTCCCCGCCAAACCGAGCCACGATATCAGAGCCCCACAGTAGATCCCGCATCGTGGCCGCGAATTGTCGCAGAACATCATCGCCGATCGTGTGGCCGTGGGTGTCGTTTACCTGTTTGAAGTGATCGATGTCTAGCAAGATCAGACTAAAGGTGATCCCCTTATTCTTCCATTGTCGCCATTGATGTTCCATGCGTTCATCAAAAGCCCTCCGATTGAGCAGACCGGTGAGGCTGTCGGTGCGGGCCTCGGAAATCGATTGACTCAGTTGCCTCGATTGAGCCTGGAGAACCGCCTCCGCCTCTTCCAGGTTGCGGCGGAGCTTATGGTTGGCGTGGTTCATCTCCGCGATCACTCGGACCGCTTTTTCCACCGTTTTGCCCTCACTGGAATCCGGGCCATTAGCCAACTTTTGCTCCAACCGTTCCATTAGTTTCAGGTGCTGGTTTACGTCGTCGGCGAAATGGTGGGTGAATTGGACCATTCGCCGCATGTCTCCACCCGCTGAGTTTAAGGTTCGCGATTCGCGTTTCTGGTGGCGATGTCCCAGCCAGTACCCAATGGCAAGCCCGATTCCCAGAGGGATCAGGCCCAACAACGATCCGAAAATAATCCAGAGCTGAGGCATGCCGATTTGTGAAAAACGAGCGAGCGATGAACTATCGATCCCGCGATGATAACTGATAACGCGTCCTTGCGCGAAAAATCCTTGCTTAATCGTAGGTTATGTTCCTCCACCCGTGGAGATACATCGATGCTGGCTCCGATTATAACACGTGCATCAGTTTAACCGCTCCATTGGGTTGTACAGCGGCGAGCATTCTTGGATTGTAAGCAAAGCTTCGGCTGAGTCGATCGCGATCATTCGGATTGACCTTCAAGCCGCCAGCCAACTAAGTTCAGGGGCGGGTGATCTCGATTCCACCGACCTATCACGAATGGATGGCCATGAACGCGATTTTGTTTGAAGATGAGCTGGTATCCCGACTTTCTCCCATCACATTAGGACGGCCCGCGTATGCCATTACCTGCGGCGGATACCGCTTGGCGGATCTTGCTCGAATGCTATTTTCCCGTGTCCGGGGCATTGTGCGGCCCCACCTGTCTCGCATTCAAGCTCAGAATGACCCCGATTTCCATGCGACGGAGTTATCCCGAGACGACTTCACCTTGCTACTTAACGCCCGGGTTGTCCCCTCGGCGGTCAATCTAGACCGTTTGACCCGATTGATAGCCGATCCCATCCCGGCGATTATCCGCGAAGGGGAGACCGTGCTGGCGGCCTTGCTGCCTCCCACATATTCCTTGCCCGGCAAAGAGGCGACTCTCCGCGATCTGGTTTCATTTTTATCGGAACTCAAAGTCAATCTGCCGGTGAACTCACTTCACTTGGATCGGTTCGATCTTCCACACGAGGTTGTCTCCCGGCACCTGGAGACGATCTCCGCCAATTTGGAGCACCGTCTTCGCGAGCACTCCTATCGCCAACTACAGGATGGCGTGTTCGTAGGCGGAGAAGTCCAAATTGGCGAACATGTCGTTTTTGATACCCGCGGCGGCCCAATCTTGATCGAGGAGGGCACCACCATTGGTCCCTTTTGTTTTCTGCGAGGTCCCGCGTACTTGGGCCGCAATGTCAAGGTGATAGAGCACTCCGCCATCAAAGACGCCGTCTCGCTCGGACACACAACCAAAGTCGGGGGGGAAGTCGAGGGTACGGTCATTGAACCGTTTTCCAATAAGCAGCATCACGGATTTCTGGGGCACAGTTATTTAGGAAGTTGGATCAACCTGGGGGCGGGCACCTCTAACAGCGATCTGAAAAATACCTACGGCACAGTGAAGATGGAGTACCAGCGGGAAAGGGTACAAACCGAGATGCAATTTTTGGGATCAATTATCGGAGACTACGCGAAAACCGCGATAAACACCGGGATTTTCACCGGAAAGACGATAGGCGTCTGTAGCATGTTGTACGGATTCGTTACAACAAATGTACCTAGTTTCGTGAATTACGCCCGGCTGTTTGGCCAGGTTACCGAGATCCCGCCCGAGGTGATGGCCTCGACCCAGCAGCGAATGTTCGAGCGGCGGAAGATCTCCCAAACCGAGGTCGATATCCAACTCATTCACGACATGTATCTGTTGACCCAGGAAGAAAGGCAACTCACCGGCGAACCGCTGGTGCTGTAACACACGCTTATGAGTCTCGCGGACCACTACCAACCAGGCCAACTCGGCATCTCGTTTGAACTTTACCCCCCCCGGACCGACAAAGGGATGGAATCCCTGATGGTCCAGGTAGAGCGGCTCATGAAGTTCAAACCCAACTACATCACCTGCACCTATGGAGCGGGCGGTTCGACCCGGGACAAAACACTCGACATCGTGGAGGCGGTCAAAAACCAATTCCAGGTGCCGGTCGCCTCGCATTTGACCTGTGTTGGCAGCAGTGTCGATGAGCTCCGAAGCTACCTGGCCGAGGCCAAATCCCGCGGGATTGACTACATCGTCGCCTTGCGGGGAGATCCTCCCATGGGCGAAACCACCTTCACGCCCGATCCTAACGGCCTGCGGTACGCCAACGAACTGGTCGCTTTAATCGCCAGCGAATTCGACGATTTCGGGGTCGTTGTGGCCGGTTATCCGGAGGTCCACCGCGAGGCACCCTGCGGCAACACCGACCTGGAGAACCTCAAGCGAAAGGTCGACGCCGGGGCGGATGTGATTGTCACCCAACTCTTCTTCCGCAATCAGGACTTTTACGATTTCCGCGAGCGATGCACCGCCGCCGGGATCACCGTCCCGATCGTCCCGGGCATCTTCCCGATCATCAACTTCGCCCAAATCACGAAGATCGCCAGCCTGTGTGGCGCTTACGTGCCGCCGGAGCTGACCGATAAGCTGGCCCAACGGCCCGACGACGCCCAGTGGCACTTCGATGTCGGAGTCGACTTCGCCGCCCGGCAGGTCCAAGACCTCGCCGACCACGGCATCCCGGGCCTCCACTTCTATGTCCTCAACCAATCCGAGGCGACCAGCCAAATCCTCGAAAACCTGCAATTGCCCGAGGCGAAGTAAGCTCCAGCCGCCCTCAGTCCCCATTGCCAATCCCCCCCAAGAAACCTAAAATCAGGAACTCAAATCGGTCGGGCCCCGAGGCCTGACTGACAACCTACCAGGCCAGAGTGGCGGAATTGGCAGACGCGCTGGATTCAAAATCCAGTATCCGTAAGGATGTGAGGGTTCGAGTCCCTCCTCTGGTACTTTGATCGAAGGCTCACACGGCGATGTGAGCCTTTTTTGTTTCTTGGCCTGGGGCCGAGCGGTAAGCCTGGAATTGTGCTTTCTTGCCCCCTTGGATGGGCGGGGTGGTTTGAGACTCTTTTGCCCCTCTTGTGGTTTTTTATTGGCCGCCCCTCGGCCGGGCGGTTTGCCCATTCGGGGGCCGTACAGGTTGTGGTGTCGGGCCCGTTTTTGGCTTTGTGAGCGCTGTATCTTGTGGGCCCCCGATTGGAAAAAAAGGCGGCCAAGCGGCCAAGAAATTTCGGACCTCAAAATAATAATGGCAGCCTAAGCGACCGTGGATGGTCGTAGTGGAAGAAAAGGCCCCTAAGGGCACCCCCATTTTGGTGTTTTTTTCTTGGCCGGCCGGCCAAGCTATTGCGAGATACCACACGAGATCCTTTGCGTTTGGATTTTTGTGAACATTTGCACAGTACCTCCACGCTTCAAATTTTCAAAGAGCCACCCCCATTCTACCCGGCAGTTCGCAGAACCCCTGGGATCGCCGACGTCGTGCGTCGGGAGCACTGCGGTCAACGTTGAACGTCTCGCTGCAATCGCAAATTTCAAGGCCAGAAACAACCACGATCACGGGTCTGGGCATGGCACCCTTGCGCCTTAGCGGCTTTGCGATAGGTCGAAAAATCGGCTCTTATTCGCGAGCAAACACGAACTATCGTTCCGGAAATGACGATCAGAATTAAGGAATTTGAAACGCAGAGACGCAGCGTGCGAGAGAGGGAGTCCTTCGCGCTTTCTGTGTCGCCGCCTTCTAACCCGAATTATTCACGACTAATCTGCTGCGAGGCCGTAAGTCCTTCCGGTGGACTGCCTGGGATTTCACTGGTCATCCTCGGCGGATTTCAATACGCCTGCGGGTGAACCAGTTCGTTCGCCTTGCCACGAAAGGCCTTACGGCCTCTCGCGACGATCATCATGAATCATCCGGGCGAATCATCGGACGCCGCTGGGCTGAACGGCACGGGTGAAATCGAACTGGAATTGGTGCTCGTTACGATCGGGGACGACTTTTGTTTCTTGGCAAAGTTCCTCAGTGGTGGGGTGGAACGTCATTGCCTCAACGCGAACTTGATCCTCCCGCGGCGTAAACCGGTACAGCCGTAACCAGCCACTACCGTAGTCCTGCATCAGTTCATGCACGATGTTGCCGTGGTCTCCAGGAGACTGAGCCTTGTGCGCATGTGTGCGGCTCTGGTCGCCAGAGAACACCGCGACGAGATTGGCGTGTTTGCGATAACACTTGTCCCACATCTGCTGGGGTGTGTTACCGCGTTTGCCATGGATTTTGTGCCAGGTCATCCTCCCTTTCTCGCCACTAAAATATTCCTCCGCTTGCTTCGGCTTCACCCTTGGCCCCCATCCCATATGCGAGGTAATAAACGCCGGGCGATTCGCGTGCTGAGAGAGGATCTCGTTGGCCCATTCCAGCACGTCGTCCGGCGCGTTGCACTCGAGGTGCAGGCAGAGCAGGTCCATTCCGCCGGCGGAAAATAATTGGTAGCTGTTGGCGTTATTGCCGGAGACCTGAGAACCCATGGGCGATCCGCCATAGGAACCGCCGTACCAAGGAAAGTCCTGAAAACGGCTTTCTGGGAAGTATCGCTGAAAGAGAGTCGAGTCTCCTTGACTGGTCATGTCATGATTCCCGACAGAAATGCCGTAGGGAACCTTGCCGTGTAGTTTGTCCATACACTTGCGCGCGACCTCCCACTGCTGTGGCTCGTTCTTGTCGACGATGTCCCCCACATGGCTCACGAAAGCAATCCGGTGCCGCTTTAGGTTGGCCGCAATCCAATCGGTATGGGCTTCGAAAATCGGATTGCTGACCGGTGTTTCGCTCTCAGGCTGCGACTTGGTCCCCACCCCTTTGTAGGCTTGAGTGTCCGGTATGAGCACAAACGTGAATGACCCTTCGGGGGTGTCTGTCAGTTGTTCGGCCTGAACCTGAGCGGTCAGGTTTAGGATTCCAAAGGCCAGGGCGAGCATGGTCCGGAAAATCTGCTGAGTCATTTTGGTTCCTTGGGGTGACTGATCGTAGCGAGGGTAAGTAAACGCTTTTCGTCCCGTGTTATTGATCGTCCAATTCGATTCGGACGTCGTTCGTCCCGGCTTCCGGTATCGTTGCTGTCAGGCCGCTTGTTTGGGGATCGCGGTACTTTCCGGGCAGAAAAAAGGTTTCCTTAAATCCACCGCCCGGCAAATCGACCGCCTCGAATTTGGAAACAACCACCTTGTACTCACCGGGCACCGCACCATCTCCGGGATCGAAGGTTTGCAGAGTAAATCGGCCCTGTTGGTCGGTTTTTGCCGCTGCGGCGTATGGGTGCAGTTGGGGTGAGAAGACAACCCGAGCGTCTGAACAGGGATCCTCGTTATAGAACACCGTTCCTGATGCTTGGACAAGAGCGGGACGACCCTCAACCACTTGTTTTCCACATCCCCCCTGTGAAAGGAGACTCAAAACAATGAGGCCCCACGCAAAACGGGTTAATCCATGATTCATGGTTACTGATTCCTAAGGCGTTGGCCACGCATGGCAATAAGGCAAAGGGACACTGGGAGGCAATCCATCAGGCCAAACGACTTAACCGGAAGGCCTGACGGAAAGCTAGGGCTATTGGGGAGAATTAATACTCGCCAGAAATAATTTCGCCACCACCCATCGATCCGAGAGCCCCCCACACGCCAAACGGGCTCGTGCCTGACCGCACGTCCCGCTGCGACAGGTCTCCCGTATCGATGGTCTCCGCGATGAATCGAACCGATCCATCGGCAAGCAATGCATGGACACCGCCTGGATGATAGCTGCTGGCGGGGGCTTGTCCATTTGAATGGTCGTTTGAGCTTTGAAGGCAATGTGGAGAATTCGGCGGCAATATCGTACTGACCCCGGTGTAAGCCGTCACGCCATTGGCCCAACCGTTGCCACGCAAGTTGCGGTTGTTACCCTCCGATAACATGCGCGGGTTCAGGGGATCCCTTTCCAGTAAGCACATAATGCTATTGTTGTAGCCCGGGTCGGTACCTCGCGAGTTCGCCACACCTCCTCGAACGGCATTGGGATCGTTGCTGGTCGCGATCTCCGCCATGGCCACCGTGTTCGATGTGCCATCAATGACATCCCGCATCTTACGCTGTGCCTGGAATCCAAACAAACCGCGGCGATCGTTGCGGACACTTGCCCTTGAACTCACGTTTTCCGAACCAGTGATCCGACGATTGTTGTCACCCCATGAGAAAGCGTAATTGGTTTGACCCCCGAGTTTATCAACACTGATTTCCGGGGCGGAGGGACACATGAGGGTCGGAATGTTCTGCATGAATGGCAGGTAGTCAGGGTAACTACCGGGGCGGGGCCCAAACGCGCTGTACGAGACACCGTTAAATGTTTGTGGCGACGAGATCTGATCGTAAAGTGCCTGTTGCTCGATCGCTGGTAGCATCCCGATGAATCCGCTGGCGCGGTTCACATTGTCCAATTGGGGCTGAAGCGTCCCTCCGTCGGCATGGCCGGTGCCGCCTCGACCATAGGGGAAACTCCCGAACGTATCGTGGTAGATATGCAGGGCGATACCCAGTTGCTTGAAGTTGTTCGAGCAACTCATCCGCCGGGCTGCTTCGCGGGCCTGCTGCACCGCCGGTAACAGCAGCGCGACCAGGACCCCGATGATGGCGATCACGACCAGTAGTTCGACAAGCGTAAACCCAGATTGTCGACGTAAAGTAGTGGACATAGCAGACTCCAAAATAGAAACAAACAATGCCAACGAGTGGCTAATGCACTCGAGATCCCAATGTTCACCACGGAAGGCAACGATCTCCATGAGATCCGCCGCGGAGAAAGTTGATGCAATCGTTTTACCGGTTCAGGATGAAGAAAAAATGAAGATCGGTTGCCGGTAAGTATTAATAGTGCGAGTAGATTGGATGAAGGAGAGCGCGAAAAGTCGCTTCCTGATGGGTGAACGGTCGTTTTCAATCGATCTCCGGTGGTGGGTTTTCGGGTCATGACATCGCCTGGAAGCGACGGAAAATCAAAGCGTCACGGCGCAAGCCGTACGGTATCATCGACGCGGTAACCGGGGCGACGCGGGAGAGCGGTTCACCGGAGGGCTCGCCCTTCCGCTTTTATTGAGGGGAACCCTGGCCGGGGTGGTCTTGGAAACTTTGCTACCCCTGGGATTTCGTCTGGTACAATGCCGGGGCAATTTCCTCTGTCCTTTCCGCAAATCTTCTTACTCGGGCCAGCCTCCCATGCCCCACCGTTTCAAGCGTCGTCTCCTGGTTGCCGCGTTCGTGGTCTTGCTGAGTGGTGGGCTCGGGCTGGGGCGCTATTTTGGGTTGCTGGAGGATGCTCCGGCCCGGAGGGGTGATGACGCTCGGCCGGTGGCCGAAGTGGTTTCCCCGGTTGACGCTGTTTCCGCTGAAAAGCTGCTCGCTTGGAACCACGGCGTTCTGCGAGACCTGGAGGAGGCGGAAATTGCCGCGCATGTTTGGGAGCATGGCGAATTGCCAGCTCGGTTTCTTACCAAGCGCGAGGCTCAGCGGCTGGGTTGGGTTGCCTCGGAGGGGAATTTGTGGGAGGTGGCCGAGGGGCGCGTGATTGGGGGCGATCGATTTTTTAACCGGGAGGGACGCTTGCCGGAAGCGAGTGGGCGGCAATACGTCGAGGCGGATTTGAACTACCGAGGTGGCCGCCGGGGTGCCGAGCGGTTGGTCTTTTCGACCGATCGATTGATCTTTGTGACCCGAGACCATTACGACACCTTCACTCAGGTCAAAACCACTCCATGAACGAGCCCACCCCAAATTCCTGGCCCCGGAGGATTACCATCGTGCAGGTGTTTGAAACCACGGCGGAGGTTCACGAGACCTTGGCCGATGCCCTCCGCTTTCCCGCCTACTACGGCAAAAATCTCGACGCCCTGTGGGACTGCGCGACCTGCGATATCGACCGACCCACCCACCTCACCTGGCGCAACTTCGCCGCCACGCAAAAGAACCTCGGCCCCAAGGTGGACGCCATCCGGCAAGTGCTGGAAGAGGCGGCGGCGGAGAATTCGAATCTGGATTTTTGGGTTGAGGATTGAGGGGGGATTCGCTATTCATTTTTTAGCCACAGAGGTCACAGAGATCACAGAGGAAGAGTTTGTGAAGTTTTATAGAAGTATTGTTTATTTTCCATGAGATTGGATTGGAGGTGGGATGAGCGATCCGTTGACCGAGGCGATTATTGGGGCGGCGATCGAAGTTCATCGAATTCTCGGCCCGGGGTTGCTTGAGTCGATTTACGAAGAGGCGCTATGCCATGAACTTTCTTTGCGGGGAATCCCGGCGGAGCAGCAAGTGCCAATCGATGTGATTTACAAGGGTAAGGTGATCAAAGGGCAGGAGCTGGACCTTGTTGTCGCCCAGCAGGTCGTTGTTGAACTCAAGTCGGTATCGAAATTGCCGGAAGTCGCGGTGGCCCAGACACTTTCTTATTTGAGAGCGACTGGACTAAAACGGGGGCTCTTAATGAACTTCGGTGAATCGCGATTAGTCGACGGAATCAAACGTCTCTCTCTGTGACCTCTGTGCCCTCTGTGGCTAAACAAAAAAGAGCGGCGGATGGCGGATTTATACGGATAAGCATGCCCGCGATTCGTCGTTTTCCTCGCTTGCGATCCGTGGCTGTCTCGGTTGCCAGGGGTTTCTTTCTTGGCCTGCGGTGGTGATCTTCTATAATTCTCGGTTGCACTAGAGTACGCGGTTGCACGAGGAACGCGCGCGACCATCCAAAAAATTTCAGCGGAGAGGCTATGAACGACGAGCACGGAGCCGAATTACCCCGGACCTTGGTCCAGTTACGCGAGAGTGGTTGGGAATCGCGGCCGGTGAAGCAGGAGATTCGCGCGAATTTTATTCGTAAATTGGCCGCGCGGGAAGAAATTTTCGCGGGCATCGTCGGCTACGAGGATACTGTCCTGCCGGAGGTCAACCTGGCCCTAATCGCCGGGCACGACCTGCTGTTTCTGGGCGAGAAGGGGCAGGCGAAAAGCCGGATGATGCGGTCGTTGGTCGGTTTGCTGGACGAGTATGTCCCGTATCTCGATATCCCCGGCTGCCCAGTGCATGAGGATCCGTATCACCCCATTACCGAAGCCGGAAAGCGGTGCGTCGCCGAACGGGCTGAGGAGGAGATACCAATCGCCTGGTGGCCCCGGCAAGATCGGTATGCCGAGCGGCTTTCCCCGGGCACAAAGTTCGCCGATGTGATTGGCGAGATCGACCCCTCCAAGCTGGCCGGTGGCACCAGCATGTCGGCCGAAGAGGCGCTACACTTTGGGTTGATTCCGCGGATGCACCGAGGAATCTTCGCCATGAACGAACTGCCGGAACTGGACGAGCTGGTCCAGGTGGGGTTGTTCAACATGCTGGAGGAACGGGACGTCCAGATCCGGGGGTACCCGGTCAGTTTTGATATCGACCTGTTTTTGATCTTCTCGGCCAACCCGGCCACCTACAACCGAAGTGGCAAGGTGATTCCGCAGCTTAAGGACCGGATTGGTTCGGTAATCCACACCCACTACCCCCGCGAGCGAGATTTGGGCATCCAGATCATGCACAGCGAGGCGGAAGTCGACCTGGGTGGTGAGTATCCGGTGGTGGTGCCCCACTTCATTAGCGAAGTCCTGGAGCAGATCACCATCTGCGGCCGCAGAAGCAAGTACATCGACCAAGAGTCGGGCATCAGTGCGCGGTTTAGTATCGCCAACTACCGGACCGTGGTCGCAAGTGCCCGGCAGCGGGGGATTTTGCTGGGGGAAAAACCGTCGGTCGCCCGACTGTCCGACCTGGGGCATCTTTATTCGTCGTCGCTGGGGAAGCTGGAGCTCGACATGATGGGGAGCCATCAAATGTCGGAGCGGCAGGTGCTGGACGCCTTAATCGCTGAGGCGGTAAGTGGGGTGTTCCAGGAGTATGTCCAGGAGCATGGCCTCTCGGAAATCGCGGAGATTTTTAGCAAGGGGGTGAAGATCGAGGTGGGAGACTTGCTGCCTTCGTCCGAGTACGCCGCCCGGCTAAAACGAGTACTGCCGATCTGGGATCGAGCCTTCGAGGTGAACGCGTCGGAGAACGAGCAGGTGAGGGCTTCCTGTGTGGAGTTTGTGCTAGCCGGGCTGTACTCGCTCGACCGAATTTCCCGGCAGCAGCAGCATGGGAAGATTAGTTATGAGGTGTGAGGGAAGGGTGACCTCGCAGGGGATGAGTCCGATTATCTAGAAGTGGCAAGGCGTGTTGCCCCGGGCTCCCGGCGATAATTGGACTTATCCCCTTCGCCGCGCTGAAGCGAGTTCGCGGTAGGGAAATGGAGAGGGCCTTGGCCAGTGGCGCGTAAAGGGGATAAGTCCCAAGTTGGTGCGTTGATGCTAGGGGCTTCGTTTGCCTGAGTGGAGAGTGAGGGGACTCATCCCCTGCGAGTTCATTCCCCTTCGCCGCGCTGAAGCGAGTTCGCGGTGGGGAAATTGATACGGCCTTGGCGTGCAACATTTAAAGGGGATAAGTCTGGGCTGCTAAAAGTTTGGCATTGACACGGATTTAGTATGCGCGGTTTTTGTTCCGTCCAATCGGCGATTCGCCCGGAAAAACACGGGCTTTTGCGATTGGAGGAAAAATAGTTGCGCAAGGTTGAAAACCGGCCACAACCCCAAACTTTTAGCAGCCCAGGATAAGTCCCTCGATGGTGCGTTGATGTTAGGGGCTTCATTTGCCTGAGTGGGGAGTGAGGGGACTCATCCCCTGTGAGTTTGAGCGGATCTTTCCAGAGGAACGTTTTTCATGGCGAAGTCGAATCGCGTGGGTGGGATTATTCATACCTACCAGCATTACGATCCCCGGAATTTCCCCAGCCCGACGCAGCCGCCCCCTGATATGGTTTCGCCGGCGATGGAACATATGCTGATGTTCGGCAATCAGCGGGAACTGACGCCGGAGGAGTTGGCGAGGGCGATTAAGATCGACCCCAGCCAGATCGCCGGGTTCGGGCCGAGTATCGACGCGTTGATCGCGATGCTCGAAGAGCGGAAGCGGAAGATCTTGGAGAAGTACGAGACGAGCAAGGTGCTCCGCGAGGCGAAGAAGCAGTTCCAAAAAAGGGCCAAGCGGCTGAGTCCGCCGCCGGAGCATCGCGAGCGGTACCGATTGGCGGTCGATCAAGAGCAGATCTACGACCTGGAGCGGCTGTGGTACCGCCTGGCGGACGAACGGAGCGAGTTTGGCCTGGGGCTGCTGCACCTGATGCAGCGGCTGGGAGACAAGTACCAGGTCGATGAGCTCGACGCCAAGTACACCTTCACCGGCCGAACCGAGATGACGGTGCCGGAGGCGCTGGAGGTGAAGGAAGAGCTGGAGAAGATTGATGAACTGCTGGAGCAGCTCAAGAAGGCGATGGAGGACGCCCAGATCGGGATCATCGACATGGAGCAGCTCTCCGAGTTCGCCGACCCAGGGCAGATGGAACAGCTCATGAAGCTCCAGCGCGAGCTGGAAAAGTATCTCAATGAAATGGCGGAGCAGCAGGGGCTGACCAAGCAGGGTGGGAATTTTACGCTCACCCCGCATGCCTATCGCGTGTTTCAAGGGAAGCTGCTGGAACGGATCTTTAGCGGTTTGCAGGCGGCGCGGAGCGGTCGGCACACGGGGCCGATCGTCGGGGAAGGGGCGGTCGAGATGCAGACGACCAAGGAGTATGAGTTTGGGGACTCGTTGACCCAGATGGACATTCCGCAGTCGCTGATCAACGCCATGCTGCGGCAGGGGGATGAGCGGCCGCTGCGGCTGCACTCGGACGATATCGTGATCCACCGCACCAAGAATAGCCCCAAGTGCGCGACCGTCGTGATCATGGATATGAGCGGCTCGATGCGGTACGACGGCCAGTACGTGAACGTCAAACGGATGGCGCTCGCCTTGCAAGGCCTGATCCGCAGCGAGTACCCCGGCGACTACTTGCAGTTGATCGAGATGTATTCCTTTGCGAAACCGGTTCGGCCTGGGGAATTGATGGGGCTGCTGCCCAAACCGGTGACGATTCATGACCCGGTGGTTCGGCTGAGGGCCGACATGAGCCGCGACGACATCAGCGAGTACCAAATTCCGCCCCACTTCACCAACATCCAACACGCGCTGCAGCAGGCGCGGCTATTTTTGGCCACCCAGGATACGCCCAACCGGCAGATCATTTTGATCACCGATGGATTGCCCACCGCCCACTTCGAGGGCTCGGAGCTTTACCTGCTGTACCCGCCTGACCCACGGACCGAAGCGGCCACGATGCGGGAAGGGGCGATGTGCAAAAAGGAAGGGATCACCTTGAACATGTTTTTGGTCCCGAGTTGGTCGCAATCGGAAGAGGATATCCGGTTCGCTCATCGCCTGACCGAAACGACCAAGGGCCGAGTCTTCTTCACCGCCGGCGGCGATTTGGACCGGTACGTGGTGTGGGATTATGTGAACCACAAACGGGAAATTATCGGGTAACGGGGCTGTCGGATTTTAAGAATTTGAAACGCAGAGACGCAGAGATCGCGGAGGCCCCCGCATGTTACGTCTCTGCGATCTCCGCGCCTCTGCGTTTCAATCCCGTTAGACGTTGACTCATCCCCTAGCTTTACGTGCTTGGGCATGGCACCCATCTAAGGGCGCGCGAAAAGTGTCCGAATATTCGGCATAAAGTTCCCAGATTGATTCACGCCGAATTGCCTTGGATGTCGAGCTTGTCGGATGCCGATGAAGTGATGAGACGTGGGCTACATTTCTTGATGAGGCTGTTCACGGGACTACGCCCGGTTCCAAGTTAAGGAAGAACCACGAAATACACGAAGGACCCACTGCGGTTCACAAAGGGAGGTCGCGAAAAAGGGGAGGAGTCCAATTATCAAAATCTCTGGCGATCGCCGCAGGCCGGCGGATTGATAATTGGACTTTTCCCCTTTTTCATTTTGGCGTGAAGGGAAAGTGAAAACCATCGCGCCGTGCCGCTCGCGAGCGGACTGCCGTTGGCAACGCCCACAGAAAATCCCACGCCGTGGCGAACCCTATTCAAGCGGCGGTTCGCAACGCTGTTGGTGGCAAGGGAAAAGGGGAAAAGTCCAATTTGTTGTCCGGTCGCGGTCGAACTTCGGGACCGCCGTTTGAGTGACAAATTGGACTCCTCCCCTTTTTCTCCCCAGGCGGTATGGGGCAGGTTCAAATCGCCAGTTTTCCGTACGCAAGAGAAAGTGATAAGACAATGGTGAGTGTCGAAGGTGTGATTCAAAGTTCGTCCGCGATCCAGCAATCGGTCACGGCCAATCAAGTCGATATGGCGGTGGCGAAGAAGACTTTGGACGCCCACAAACAAGCGGGCGAAGCGGCGGTGCAGTTGATTGAATCGGCGGCGAAGATCAGTCTCGCGCCAGGCAAGGGAAGCATGATCAACACGGTCGGTTGAACTAGCGCGGCGTTTTTGTTTTCGTCTTCTGAATCGCGCGGTGGTTGGGTGCGGATCTTCGCAACCGCGGAGCAAGCGCGACGAATTTCATCCGCGATTGCGCGCGGAAGTTATTGCGTTTCTTAAACGCGCTCGTTAGTCTAAAGAATGTGAACGATATTTTCGTTCGTCATTGCCGCGTCGCGCCACACTTGAATCCAACGGATCGAGTGGCCAGCAAGAATGCTCGACGCTTCGAACCAGTGGACTACCGGATGACCCTCACGTACCAAACCTTCCTCGAAACACCCACCGCCGCGGGCTTCGCTCGTTTGCAGCGCGACCTTTGCCGCGAAGAGGATTTTCGTGTCGATGGTGCGTTCGTCGCGCGGCTTGCTCGGCTGTGGAAGCAAGGTCGATACGAAGAACTGCGCTCCGAAACCGCAGAGATGCCGTACGCGTGGATCGCAAGTCCCGCGGTGCATTTGTTGGCGGCGCTAGTGGCCGAGAAGTTTGGCGACCACGAAGAGGTCGAACTCGAGCGTTTCCTCTGCGAGACAATGCTCCAAGGTTTGGCTGAGAGTGGCAACGGCACTCGTAAGGCCCCGTACCGGCTCACCTACCTAACCGACGCCGCGGACCTTCTGGCTTACTTCAGCCTCACCCCAGAAAAGCGACGTCTGGTGCGTGCCACATCCGGTCATCTCGACGTCGTCCGCACCACCACCGGCGACGAAATCTGTTTCCTCCTGCCTTCAGGTAGTGTAGGGCAGGGGGTGGTCGATCGACCGGAACCGGTGCTGGTCCCTGAACTCCATTTCCGCATGGCATCGAGCCGATTCTCGGCTGGAAGGTCGCCTTGGTAGCGGGGCCTGTTGGCAGCCAGTCTCTCGTGACGATTCATTCATGAATGGTCCGAGTTTAATGGGCGATCCAGATCACGAGACATTTCCAACCAATTGCCACAAGAAAAGCCCCATCGGGGCTTATGCTGGATTGTGGCGTTGTCCCGCGCTGTCCTGCGCGGTGCAATCGTTCGCAGCCGCGCAGGACGGTTAATCCCGCGCATTTGATCGCTCCCACCCCACCTAACCGCTACAAACGAACGCCCTGCCTCGTGACGACGATCCTGCACCAAACGCCGCTATTTTCTTGCCGAAACCGCTGCGATCGCCATAATGAGGGGGAGAGCGCACTTGTCCCATTTTGCGCCCCGGGGGTGATCTTGGCGTAGAGTTACGGACACCCCGGTCCGCCCCTTGCTTCTCCCGGTCCGCAGGAGAAAGAGAATATGCTGTTTCATCGTTTGATCCCCCTGGTTGCCCTCACGCTGGTATTTGTCGCGGTTGCGCCGGGTCAGGCGAGCATTGTCGAGCTGAAAAACGGGATGCGGATCGAGGGGGTGGTGGGGAAACTGGCGAGTGTCGGTACCGATCCGGCCTCCGGCGGTTCGACCGGTGGGGTGGCGGTGCAGTTGATTGTGATGATCGACGACCAACTCAAGCGGACGTTTGTCTCTACCTATTCGGTGCAGGACACGCAGGAGTCGGAGCCGAAGCCGACCGAGCGGATTAAAATCAACCAACGGGTCGCCTCTTCGGGAAACCGCGTGTTGGTGATTGGCGACAGCATCCGCGTCTCCCCGTTAGATAAATGGGGCCGCCGGATTTACACCATGCAAACCCCCAAAGGACCGATCGACGTGATCCAGGGGGTGACTGAGATCACGCCCCAGTGGACGCGGCTCGATGGGTTGGTGGGTGAGCGGTCGTACATCTGGGACATGCGGATGCGGACGAGCAGCATTCCCCGTGAGACCCTCAGCAAAATCTTGATGCAGCACCTCGATCCGAAACAGTCGAACCAGCGGTTGCAGGTGGTGCGGCTCTATTTGCAATCGGAACGATACCGCGACGCGGCCGCCGAACTGGCCGAGGTGATCCGCGACTTCCCGGAGCTCAAATCGCTCGAAAAAGAGATCGCCGAACTGCGGAACATGAGCGCGGACAATCTCATTTCAGAGATTCAGCTTTACCGCGATGGGGGCCAGCACAACCTCGCCTACGGCATGCTGACCAAGTTTCCCAGCGAGGGGATCGCCGGCGAAAAACAGCAGCGGGTCAGCCAACTCCTGGAAGACTACGAGCGCAGCTATGAACGCCGCGAGCGGATCTTCGCCCTGTTGCGCAAGCACTCCGATGAATTCGCGGACGCCGCGGTGAAACCGCAGGTCGAAGTGGCGGTCGACGAGATTTTCAACAACCTGAATATCAACACGCTCAATCGGTTGGCCGATTACCTGCGGCTTTCCGACGATGCGAGCCTGGGCTTGGATGAAAAACTATCCCTCGCGATCAGCGGTTGGATCTTGG
The DNA here is from genome assembly GCA_040880405.1 of Pirellulaceae bacterium. Classification (GTDB taxonomy): domain Bacteria; phylum Planctomycetota; class Planctomycetia; order Pirellulales; family Pirellulaceae; genus JBBDIM01. The sequence continues at coordinate 38,195 of JBBDIM010000057.1, forward strand.
GGCCCAACAACGCGACGGAGAACCTGCCGGTGGCGCTCAGTGCGTTCGAGGCGCGGGACTTGGTCAGCGAGTACCTCACCAACGACGCGGAGACCGATCGCAAGGATCTGCTGGAGAAACTAGAGAAACTGGAGGGTGGGGTCCCCAACTACGTCGCCCAAATCATGGCCCACATGAGGCCACCCCTGGCCGACCGAGAGCCGGAGAAAAGCTCTGAGATCCCGGGCTACTTTTTATGCAAGGTGGACGGGGTCCCCGGCACGAGCGACTTCTACTACTACGTGCAGTTGCCCGAGGGGTACGATCCGTATCGCCGCTATCCGGCAATTGTCACCCTGCATGGGGCCGGCACGACGCCGCAGCAGCAGATCGACTGGTGGAGCGGCGGTTACAGCGAACGGGCCCAGGTTCGTTTGGGTCAGGCGGCTCGGAACGGTTACATTGTGATCGCACCGCTGTGGGCGGAAGAGCACCAGTCCCGCTATCAATACAGTGCCCTGGAACATGCCTCGGTGCTGTTCACCCTCCGCGACGCGATGCGGCGGCTATCGATCGATACGGACAAAATCTTCCTCAGCGGCCACTCAGCCGGTGGGGATGCTGCGTGGGATATCGGCCTGGCCCATCCCGATTTGTGGGCCGGGGTGATTCCGATTGTCGCCACGGCGGACAAGTATGTCGCCCGGTACTGGGAGAACGCCAAGCAGGTGCCGTTCTATTTCGTCGCAGGCGAGCTAGACGGCAACAAGAAGGAGGTTAATTCCCGTGACTGGGACCGTTACCTCACCAAAAACAATTTCGACGTGACCCTGGTCGAATACCGCGGCCGAGGGCACGAGCATTTCCAGGAGGAGCAGTTCGACCTGTTCAAGTGGATGGCGCTGCAGCGGCGGACCTTCTTCAAGAAGGAATTCGAGTGCGCCACGATGCGCCCTTGGGATAACTTTTTCTACTGGGTCGAGGTGAGTGACTTCCCGGAGAAGAGCGTGGTGCTGCCCGCCGCGTTTCCCGAACCAAAAAAATCTCCCATCACCGTGAAGGGGACCGTCTTGGAATCGAACGGCGTCCGCGTCGAATCAGGGGCCAGCCGAGGGATCGTCTTTCTCTCGCCCGACATGGTCGACTTCAACGAGCGAGTCACCGTCTACTTCAACCGCCGCAACTACGGCGGCAACGTGATCCCCTCGACCGAAGTGATGCTGGAAGACGCCCGGTCCCGGGCCGACCGCCAACACCCGTTTTGGGCGAAAGTGGAAACGACGCGGTAGAATATACGTAGCCACGCTTGCAAAAGCGTGGGGGAAGTGGTTTGCCAGGCATGTTTGAC
>JBBDIM010000058.1:0-6223 GCA_040880405.1 Pirellulaceae bacterium
GGGTTCGCGGCCGCCGCTGATTTTCTAATGGTACTCATCCCCGTTTCCTCCCCTCACTGCCTCTGGGCAAATCGGGAACTTATTTATCTGTGGCCCCTTACGTCTCCGCGCTCTCTGCGCCTCTGCGTTTCAGATTCTTAAACTCAGAATATCCCGAACGATACTAAACGATCGTCACCTGACCGCTCCCGCTGCGGACTTTGCCGATTTCGAAGACTTCACAACCGGCGTCTTCCAGCATCGACTTGACGCGGTTGCTGTAGTAGTCGCTGACCACCACCGCCATGCCGATCCCCATGTTGAACACGCGGTCCATCTCGTCTGGCTCAACCTCGCCTAGCCGTTGCATCCAGGGGAAGACCGGCGGGACTGGCCAGCTATCTCGGCGGAGCTCGATATCAACATGCCCTGGGGTGATTCGCTGCAGGTTCTCTTGCAGCCCACCGCCGGTGATGTGGGCGATGCCATGGACGACGTTCTTTTTTTTGTAGTGCGAGAGGACTTTGCGGATCGGCTGGACGTAGATTTTTGTCGGCGTCAGGAGGGCCTCACCCACGGTTTGACCGAGTTCCTCGACCACGTCCTCAACCGTGTGCCCGGCGATCTCGAAGACGATTTTGCGGACCAGGCTATATCCATTGGAGTGGATGCCGCTCGAAGCTAAACCCAACACCACATCCCCGTCGGCCATCGCGGTCCCGTCGATCAGGTGGCGCCGCTCGGCCACCCCGACACAGAACCCGGCCATGTCGTAATCCCCTACTTGGTAGATGTCCGGCATGATCGCTGTTTCGCCACCGACCAAGGCGCAATCCCCTTGCAGGCAACCGCCGGTGATCCCGGTCACCAGTTGTTCCAGCAGGTCGGGGTCGTCCTTGCCCATCGCGACGTAGTCCAGGAAGAACAGCGGTTCGGCACCGCAGCAGATGGCGTCGTTCACGCACATCGCGACCAGGTCGATCCCGACCGTATCGTGCCGACCGGTCATGATCGCCAATTTGAGCTTCGTGCCGACCCCATCGGTGCAGGAGATCAGCACCGGGTCTTCATACTTCCGCGCGAACAACGGGCTATCGAAATCGAGGCGAAACAGCCCCGCGAACCCGCCATCCAGTCGCATCACCCGAGGGCTGTAGGTTCGGCGGGCCAGCGCCGGTAGCCGCGACATCGACTGGGCGTAGACATCCAGATCAACCCCGGCATCCTTGTAACTCGCCTTCGCCATGAAAACCCTTGCCTAATATTGCCATCACTGCCAGCACTGCCGGAAGAAGGCCCTGATTTTCGGCCCCAGACAATCTTTTGTCAACGACATGCGATCCCTTGCTCTGGGACCGCCGACGTCCCCGTCGGCATTTTTCGGCGTGAGGATCAACCATTGGCAACGCCGCCTGATGAAACCGGAGACGGTGCCTGAACTTCCCGGAAAAGACCGGATTATCTCTCACTTCTCATGCCCACGCTTTACGGGCGTGGGCATGGCACCCAGCCTGATTCCCCTCCCGTTGGACATCGGGCAAACGATCCCCCGGACGGGAAAGAGCACCTTTGGCTCGGCGGTTTGCCGCCAAGCAGATTCCGGATTAAGCTGCCGTGGTCGTGATGGATAGGAAAATCCGGAGGTTCAGAGCGATAAATCACCCCCTTTTCTCCAACTTGCCACTAAACTCGACGCACCTCGGAAATTTTTGCTCTAAGCTATTACTTCGCTAGATGATGCAACAATCGACGACACACCGAAAAATGAAGGATAGGAGGGGTGCCTGAACCGGCTTAACTGAATTTCAGTGGTAGGGTATTAACACCACGAGTCACCAGACCGCCAACGAGCTAGCTAGTAGCACGGCAGCGAATCGTCGTGAGAACCTGGGAATATGGTTTTCACCCACGAGCTGCTCCGCCAAGAATTGCTGGCCCAGAGGTGTGAAATGGCTCGATACCCGCTTCATAGACCATTGAAAGATTCAGACAGAGGCCGTCACCTATGCTTATGGTTCATCCTCATCCGGAGTTGCAATTCACCCACATGCTGCCGTACGGAGCGGTCATGCATGAGCGCGGTGTGCAATTTGTCGTGTTCAGCAGATCCGCGACCGCTATGCGGCTGCTTCTGTATAAGAATGTGGACGACACCGAACCATCTGAAATTGTCGACTTCGATCGCGAGACCGATCGTTGGGGCGACATTTGGAGTGTGTTCGTGCCCGGAATTGGTGCGGGACAGTTGTACCACTTCCAGGCGGAAGGCCCTTACGATCCCGATAAGGGAATGCTGTTTGATGGCCGGGCTCGGCTGGTCGATCCGTACGCCAAAGCCTTGGCCGGAAACTTTCAAAACGCCGAGGACGGAATCATCCGTCCCCCCAAGTGCGTCGTGATCGACGAGCGGTTCAACTGGGAAGGGGATCGCCATTTGCGGCGTGACCTGTCCGAATCGATCATCTACGAGATGCACGTCAAGGGTTTCACCGCCAGCGAGTCCAGCGGCGCGAAAGATCCCGGGACCTACCTCGGGGTGATCGAGAAGATCCCCTACCTCAAGTCCCTGGGTGTCACCGCGGTTGAACTGATGCCGGTGCATGAGTTCCCCATCATGGATATGGGAACCGGCAAAGAACCGGTTCGGGGCAACTACTGGGGTTACGACCCGCTCGCCTTCTTCGCCCCACACCGAGGCTACGCCGCCAGCAAAGCTCCCGGTGCCCAGGTTCGTGAATTCAAGGAGATGGTGAAGGCGCTGCACCAAGCCGGGATCGAAGTGATCTTGGACGTCGTCTTCAACCATACCTGTGAAGGGAATGAGAACGGCCCGATCCTCAGCTTTAAGGGCTTGGAGAATCAGGTCTACTACATGATGGCCAATGGTGGCAAACATTACATGAACTACTCCGGTTGCGGGAACACCGTGAACGGAAACCACCCGATCGTCCGCGAGATGATCTTCCATTGCCTCCGGCACTGGGTCCACAACTACCATGTCGACGGGTTCCGCTTCGACCTGGCTTCGATCCTCAGCCGCGACCGGAACGGTAACCTGGTTGCCAACCCGCCGTTGGTCGAGGCGATCGCCGAAGATCCGCTCTTGGCCGATACCAAGATCATCGCCGAGGCGTGGGACGCCGCGGGTGCCTATCAAGTCGGTTCGTTCGCCAACTTGCGGTGGGCGGAATGGAATGGTCGGTATCGAGACGACATCCGCTCCTTCGTCCGGGGCGATCATGGCAAGCTGGGCGCGCTCGCCACACGCTTGGCCGGTTCGAGCGACCTGTACCAACCGGGCGGTCGTCAGCCTTACCACAGTATCAATTTCATCACGTCGCACGACGGCTTCCCGATGAATGATCTGGTCTCGTACAACCATAAGCACAACGAGGCCAACGGCGAGGACAACCGGGACGGCGACAACCACAACATTAGCTACAACTATGGTGTGGAAGGCCCGACCAAGCGGACCAGTATCGAAAAGACCCGGCTGCGGCAGATCAAGAACATGTTCTCGATTTTGCTCACCTCGCAAGGGGTGCCGATGATCCTGATGGGAGACGAAATCCGGAAGACCCAAGGAGGCAACAACAACGCCTACTGCCAGGACAACGAGATCTCGTACTTCGATTGGAAACTGGTCAACAAGCACAAGGAATTGCAACGATTCGTCAGGGCCCTGATCGCGTTCCGCAAAGATCAACCCACGATGCGTCAGAAGCATTTCCTGGGTGGCTTCCCCACCGGAAGGCGTGGCCTGTTCGACATCAACTGGTACAGCAACCTGGGCACGGCGGTCGACTGGGACTCCAGCGAGTCGATGCTGACCTGCCTGCTGGCCGCTCCGAACAAGGAGATCGATCCGGAAGGGACCGGCCGCGATGTGCTGATCATCATCAACGCCACCCCCTCACCGCAGCAGTTCATCCTGCCGCCGGTCGCCAAGGGGACCAGTTGGCGGATGTTCGTGGACACCGCCGCGGTCACTCCGTCCGATGTCTACCCCGACCTAAACGGCCCAAGGCCACCCGCCTCCGGCAAGTTCGTGATGCCGGATCGGTCGATCAAGATCTACGTCGCTTCCCGGTAAGCGGCCAAGCAAAAACGCAACGGTGCCCGCACGGCAAAAAGAAAAGTCCGCCCGAGTGAATCAACTCGCGCGGACTTTTTTGTGTGGCAAAGGTAGGGTGGGTGAAGGCCGTTAGGCCGTAACCCACCAAGGGTGCGCGGTTGGAATGGCTGGCGCGGGTTGGGGATGTTTTGGCTCAGGTTTGCATGAACCTGGGCCGTTTTGCCGATAGATCCTTGGTTGGCGATGGTGGGTTCCGAGGACTCCACCCACCCTACCAGTTTACCGTCCGCGCTCTACGTTTCATCCTTGCGGATGACGCGGATTGCTAGTTCTTCCAACTGCTTGCGATCGACGCCGCTGGGGGCTTCGGTCATCATGTCGGCGGCGCGTTGGGTTTTGGGGAAGGCGATGCAGTCGCGGATGTTGTCCAAGCCGCCGAAGAGCATCACCCAGCGGTCGATCCCCAGCGCGATGCCACCATGCGGCGGAGCACCGTATTGCAGGGCGTCGAGCAAAAACCCGAACCGGTCTTGGGCGTCTTCCGGTGACATGCCCAGCAAGGAAAACACCTGCTGCTGGATGGCGCCATCGTGGATTCGGATCGTTCCGCCACCCGCCTCGCTGCCGTTGATCACCAGGTCGTAGGCCACGGCCCGGCATGAACCGGGGTCGGTTGCCAGACGCTCGACATCCTCTGGCCGCGGCGCGGTGAACGGATGGTGCATGGCGACCCAGCGATCTTCCTCCTCGTCGTGGTCGAACATCGGGAACTCGACCACCCAGGAAAAGTTCATCTGACCGGGGCTGTACAGTTTGAGCTCTGCCCCGAGACGTTTCCGCAGCCCGTACAGGGCCTTGCAGGTCACCTCGAATTTGTCGGCGACAATCAAAATCAGGTCGCCCGGCTCGGCGGTGAACCGTGCAGCGAATTTCGCCAATAGTTCAGCGGTAAAATTTTTGGCGATCGGCGAGGCCAACGTGCCATCCGCCTCGACCTTGAACCAGGCGAGCCCCTTGGCTCCGAAATCGTCCTGGACCATCGAGGTCATCTCGTCGATCAGACGCCGCGAGTACTTATCGGCGGCACCCTTGGCCACAATGCCGCGGACGCGGCCACCACCATCGGCGACTCCACGGAACACACGGAACTCCGCCTCGGCGGCCAGGTCGGTTGCGTCGACAATCTCCATTCCAAACCGGAGGTCGGGGGCGTCGTGGCCGAACCGCTCCATTGCCTCGTCGTAGGTCATCCGGGGGAGTGGTAACGTCAGCTCGATGCCGAGGATCTCCTGGGCGACCTTCGCCACCAGGTTGTCGATCATGCCGACGACGTCGTCCATTTCGCAGAACGACATCTCCATGTCCAACTGGGTGAACTCTGGTTGTCGGTCGGCCCGGAGGTCTTCGTCGCGGAAACATCGCGCGACCTGGACGTAGCGGTCGTAGCCCGCCATCATCAAAATTTGCTTGTAAAGCTGCGGCGACTGCGGCAAGGCGTAAAACTCGCCATGGTGGATCCGGCTCGGGACTAAATAGTCCCGCGCACCTTCCGGCGTGCTGCGGCCGAGGATGGGGGTCTCGACGTCGATGAACTGGTTTTCGTCGAAGAAGTCCCGCATCAGCTTGATGATCCGGCTTCGCAGTTGCAGGGTCTGCTGCATCGGGGCGCGGCGGAGGTCCAAATAGCGATACTTGAGCCGCAGGTCCTCGCCTGGCAAATCTTGCTGCGAGGGGAAGAATGGGGGTGTTTTGCACTTATTAAGGACCGTCAGCTTCTCGACGCGGATCTCGATCTGTCCGGTTTCAAGCTTCGCGTTGATCGTCCCGTCGGGCCGCGCATCGACCTGGCCGACGATCTGCAGGACATCCTCGTTGCGGATCGACCGAGAGGCCTGTAGGACTTCGGCCCCACTATCGGAGCTAAACACCACTTGGGTTTTGCCGTAACGATCGCGCAAGTCGACGAACAACCCGCCACCATGATCGCGATAACTATCAACCCACCCACTGAGGGTAACCTGTTGTCCGACGTGCTGTTGACGCAGTTCGCCGCAAGTGTGAGAGCGAAACAAGATACCGTTCCTAGACCTAAGACCTAACAAACAACGACCAGCCCACCTGTGGGAATCCCGTATTGTAAACCGGGGGGCGGAAAGTGCCTAGGTTGGC
>JBBDIM010000059.1:0-6215 GCA_040880405.1 Pirellulaceae bacterium
GAAATAAAGGTGTACGGTGCCCTTCCGGAAGCAGCACGGCGCCGGAAATCGCAGGAGTGTTCAACCTCGACGGTCGAGGTCGAGACCATCCATTTTAACACACCCAGCAGCGCGATTCCATTTAACGCATTCTCAATTCAATTGAGAATCTCGAACGAAACGACCCGCACCGTCGTAGCCACGCTTGCCAAAAGCGTGGGGGAACTGCCAACCCGCGTGGTCCCGCAGGCAGCGTTTTCTCGCACTTCCCCCACGTTCTACGCGAACGTGGCTACGCAAGCAGGGCCCGCGGAAACCCGTCGTAGCCACGCTTGCCAAAAGCGTGGGGGAACTGCCAACCCGCCCGGCCCCGCTAGCAGCGTTTTCTCGCACATCTCCCACGTTCTACGCGAACGTGGCTACGCAAGCAGGGCCCGCGAAAGCCCGTCGTAGCCACGCTTGCTAAAAGCGTGGGGGATCTGCTAACCCGCGTGGCCCCGCTGGCGGCGTTTTCTCGCACTTCTCCCACGTTCTACGCGAACGTGGCTACGTAATACCTCCACTTACTTCTCCGCTGGCAGGGGGACCTGGGTTTGGCTTTGCAGATAGGCGATGAGGTCTCGCACTTGCTCATCGGCGAGCGGATCGAGTTGTCCTTCCGGCATGGGGGAGAGGTTGGTTCGTTTCCGCTCTTCGACTTCCGCGAGCGGAACCGTCACCCGTTCCGTGGGTGTTTGCAGGGTGAGCGTGCGCTCGGTCTCTTCGGCGACCAGGCCGTTGAGCGTGCGGCCATCTTCCAAACGGACGATCGTCATGCGGAAATCGGCGTTGACCACCGCGCTGGGGTCGATCACGTTTTCCAGGAGGTAATCGAGGTTGTCGCGATTCGCCCCGGTCAGGTCGGGGCCGATGTTGCTCCCTTCGCCGAACAGAGTGTGGCATTTGCCGCATAGGTTGTCGTACAGGGCCCGGCCGTTGGAACGATCCGCCGCGGATAACGCCGTGGGCGAAAGCTTCCCTTTCCACTGCTCAATCGCCTCCTTCTTCTCCGCCGGAGAATCACGGAGCTCGCCCCAGACTTCGCTGACCCGGCTCGTCAACTCTTCCCGGCCGAGGCTGCGGATTTGCCGCGCATGAAACGCCGAAAGATCCTCCCGCGGGATCGCGCCTCGCGCGATTCCCTCCAATAGCGGCCCTGCGAATTCCGGCCTGGAGACCAAAATGCTGATGACCTCCGCGTGGTCGTAATCGCGGAAACTGCGGTAGCCGTCGACCAACTGCTTGCCGATCGCCTCCTCACCAAACAAGGCTAAGCCCCGCGCGGCGACGATGTTCAGATCGCGCTGGCCAATCATCCGCTCGCAAATCTCCCGCAGGTCATCCGGCCGCGCCTCGATCAGGGTCATCATGGCCGTCTTGCGAACCTCCGGCGGCGTGCCCCCATCCAGCGCCAGCTTGCGGACCTCTTCCAGTGCGACGCCACTACCAAACAGCACGCTCAGCTTCCGCGTGATGGCCAGCAGGTTCTCGTCCCCCAGGGCTTCCACCCGCTGCTCGACCTTATCCCAGCCTTGCGGCTTGGGTGCCTTCCGCCAACCGCGGAGTCCGGTCTCGATACCGGTGATGATATCGTCTAACCGCTGATTATCGGCCGGCGTGACCGCCGCCAGAATTTGATCGATCCACTGCGGATCTTCCGCCAGCTCCTCCGCTAGCCGCCGCGTGATGAGCGTCCGCGTCAGCGGCCACTGCGATTTGGCCACCAGCGGCACGAGGTCTTTTGGATGCGTTTCCGCGACCGGAATCAAACCATACCACACCATCAGCGGCAGGTTGTGGTCGTCGGCGTCCTCGCTGTGCGACATGAGGGCCGCGGCCACCTCGGCCCGCAAGGCAACGGGGAGTCGCTGTAGCGTCGAGGCCAGCGTCAAGCGAACCAACCCAGAATCGTCGTTCCCGGCCAGCTCCACCAGCGTCGGCAACCAAGCGGTGGTTTCTTCTGTGATCTCCGCAGCACGGTCTTCACGCACTTGCCCGACGATTGGGCCAAGCACGGAATCAAGCGGCCAGCCTTGGCTCAGCAGACGAATACCCCACACGCGGAGATGCTCGTTCTCGCTGGCGAGCAGCCGGTCGATCAGCGGCTTGTCGACGCCGCCCAGGACCGAGAGAGTCCAAACGGCGTGCAGCTTGTGAACCGGGTCCTTCGCTTCACCGAACATCGCGAGGAGCGACTCAAGCGTCTCCTCGGAGGTCTCACCCAGTACGTGCCGCCGTGCCAATTCCATCCGCGCTTGACGGACGTACCATTGGTTTGACGAGAGTTGGTATTCCACTAGCTCCTGAGCGGACGACTTGCGGAGGTCAAACGGTTTCATCGGCTTGGGCTCGCCGTGGGACAGCTTGAAGATCCGGCCACTTTCGCGGTGGACGCCGGTGCTGTCGTGGCATTCGCCGGTGTCGCTCCAGTCCAGGACATACACACTCCCGTCCGGGCCGGAGCTCATTTCGATCCCGCGAAACCAGGGGTCGGCACTCTGCAAGATGTCTTGGCCATGGCTGCCGACGTAGCCGCTGCCGACCCGCTTGAGAATTTCTTGATTGCAGCGACGGCCGTGGAAGTTGAGGGTCATCAATCGGCCACGGTACTCATCCGGCCAGTTGTCTCCCTGGTAGATGATCATCCCGCTGTGGGCATGCCCGCCCCCGAGGTCGCTGGCAGAGCCGTCTCGGGAAGAAGTCCACCCTTTGCCGGTATCGAAGTGCCAGTGGTCGGCGTGTTGGTCGATTGCCATGTACGCCTTGGGGTTGGGGTCAATCGTATGCGGCCGCACGAAGTGGGCCCCTTCGATCAAGTGCCACAGGTGGCCATTCACGGTGTTAATGAAAAACCCTTGGCCATGCTCGTCCCAGTCATGACCCCAAGGGTTGGTGGTGCCGCTGCACAAAACCTCCACTCGTTTGTCGATTGGGTGATAACGCCATACGCCCCCCGCCAAGGTTTGCCGCAGGTGGGGCGGAGTCTCTGGCGTGCCGATCAGCCCAGGGCAGGAAGCCCCGCACCTGCCGTACAACCAACCATCGACACCCCACCGCAAGCCGTTGGCGAAGTTGTGGTAGTTGGCATCCGCCACGGTAAAGCCATCCAGCACCACCACCGGCTCGACGTCTGGTTGGTCATCGCCATCATGGTCCGGGATGAACAACAACTGCGGCGGGCACATCAACCAGACCCCACCAAGCCCCACTTCGACACTGGTGAGCATCTGCGGTTTATCGGTAAAGACTTTTCGCTTATCGAATTTCCCGTCGCCGTCGGTGTCCTCGAAGATCAGGACCCGATCGCGGAGGTTCAGATCGAACCGCGTGGGTCTTTCCGCGTAGGTATAATTCTCCGCGATCCAGAGCCGACCCTTGGTATCCCAGGTCATATCAATCGGGTTTTGCACATCCGGCTCCGAGGCGAAAACGCTCGCCTGAAACCCTTCCGGCAGGTCCATCTTCGCAGCGGCCTGATCGGCGGCGAGCCAACCGACCAGCGGTTCTCGTTCGCTGTTGTAAAGCTCCGGGAAATCGGCGTGAAGGAGCGACGGAATCAGCAGCAAAGCGATCAGCGAAAGGAGAAGACGCATGGGGTGGGTATCCTTAGTGTGGGGAAGGTATACGTTGCATGTAGTGTACTTGATGCGTCGCCTGTTGCCAAAACCGGGGGGAGGGGGCGTGGGAGGGCGAATAGAGCTGGGTGCCATGCCCACGCCCTCCAACGTGGGCATGAGACGTGCGAGAACGTAATGTCTTCTCCTAGAAGTTCGGACGCCTTCTCGGGTTCCATTCGACGACGTTGCCATTGGAGGAATTTCACGCCAAAGATCGGAGGGCTCGCGTCCTTCCGCTTTTATTTTGCATTTTTCAATCTCCATTAATCATTTTCCATTAATATCGGAGCAGCGCAAGCTGCCCGCTGAAGTGCGAGGGGATGCTGTCTTTTCCGAGAAGCTCGGTCGCCGTCTCACATTTCTATCAGGGCGGCGTTGCCGGTGGAGAATCAACCCGCGAAAACATGCCCACGTTGGAGGGCGTGGGCATGGCACCCGATGAACTATCCGGCGAGCGGGCCCCACGGGATCGCACTTGGCCTGAATCGTTGTATATTGGAAGCTTGGTACCCCCTTTTCCTCGACTCCCATCTCGAATCGATCTCCGATGGAATCTAAAAAGCTCGGCCCTTATCGCCTGGATGAAGTGTTAGGAAGCGGCGGCATGGGGACCGTCTTTCGCGGTGTTGATGAGCGGACGGGGGACCGGGCCGCGATTAAGGTATTGCCCTCCGGGCTGGCTCAGCATGGCGGCCTGCGCGAGCGGTTTCAGCGCGAGATCGAGACCCTGCTCCAGCTCCGGCATCCTAGTATCGTTCGCCTGTTTGGGTTTGGCGAGGAGCATGGCGAGATGTTCTACGCCATGGAGATGGTCGAAGGGGACAGCCTGGCCGACCTGCTCAACCGGGGGCAGCGGTTCGATTGGCAGACCGTGGTCCGCTACTCCATCGAAATCGCCGCCGCCTTGAAACATGCTCACGATTTCGGCGTGGTCCACCGCGATATCAAGCCGGCGAACCTAATCATTAACACGGCCGGGCACGCCAAGGTCCTCGATTTTGGGATTGCGCGGCTGTTTGGCTCGACCAGTGTGACGGCGGCCGGAGGGATCGTCGGCACGGCTGATTACATGGCCCCGGAACAAGCGTTTGGCGAACCGGTCACACCTCGATCCGACCTGTATAGCTTGGGGGCCGTGATGTACACGCTGCTGGCCAGGCAACCTCCGTTTCGCGCCAGTTCGATGACCGAGGTCCTCGATAAGCTTCGCTACTCCGAGCCGATCCCGATCGATCGACTGTGCGAATCGATCCCGGAAGAGTTGGCCGCCCTGATCGACCAGCTCCTTTCCAAAGACCCCAACGATCGGATCCCGACCGCCACCGTCCTCTCGCGTCGCCTGACCGCCATTCTCGAAAGCGATGTCGCCGCCGAAGAGGATTTTGAAATCGATATCGCCAGCCAGGCGACCCAAACTCCGGAGGAGGCGGAGGAGTACCGGCTTCGGTCTCCCTTGAACCAGCCGAACCCGACGAGTATCGACGAGTCCCGTTCCGACCGCCGCTCCACAAAGGTCTCTTCGCAGGCCCCCAATGTCTCCGGCGATGCGATGACTGAGCAGGACACGATCGCTATCAATCGGGGCGGATCCAAGCCGGAAGAGCCGACCAACCACTTCACCACGGTGGCCCAGCAGCGGCAACGAGCCGCCGCCGGAGGCCGAGATGGGACCGCGCGAAACTGGTGGCATATTTTGCAGGTAGTCGGAATTTTGGCCGCATTGGTAATCGTGGGATTGGCCATCTATTTCGGTCCCGGCAAAGCGGACGCCGATACCCTTTATCAGCGAATCACAGCCGCCGCCGATGCCGACGACCTGGGCCGAGTGACCGGGGAGATGGAGCAGTTCAAGGAGCGGTTCCCGGACGATCCTCGGGTCGAATCGGTCGAGCAACTGCAAGAGGAGTTGGCCCTCAAACGGCTGGAGAACCGCTACTTGCTGGGCGCGAAACTACGGCTAGTGTCCGATCCACTGCACCCGGTCGAGCAGATTTATCTGGAGGCGATCCGATTGGCGGATCGACATCCCAACGATGCGGCCGAGAAGTTGGAGTCGATGTTGGTGCTGTTCGACGATGCGGAGGACCAGCCGGAGCAGGTCCGGAAATGCCTGGAGCTGGCCCGACGTCGTTTGACGCAACTGCAAGGAATGATCAACCGCGTCAGCGCAGAACAAGTGCAGTTCGCCCAACAGCGAATGGACGCCGCCCAAGACATCGCCGCGACCAATCCCACGCGAGCGAGCGAAATCTACCGAGGCATCATCCGTTTGTATCAAGACAAACCGTGGGCCGCCAACCTCATCACCGAGGCCGAGCAGGCGCTGGATGCGTTACCGGCGGGCGAAGGGGAATCGCCGGCGGATTGAGCTGGGTGCCCTGCCCACGCCCGGAGAGCATGGGCAGGGGAAGTGCGAGATGACTTTGTGTTTTCCGAGATATCAGGGTGCCGTCTCGGGTTCCACTAGGCGGCGTTGCCATCGGAAAAATATCACGCCCAAGACCGGAGCGCGCCCTTCCGCTTTTATTTTGCATTTTTCATTCTCCAATACTCATTAATCATTCAAAGCGGAGCAGCGCG
>JBBDIM010000060.1:0-6201 GCA_040880405.1 Pirellulaceae bacterium
TCCCCCCCCCCCCCCGTCCACGACACTTGTGACTTGCGGGGCTCGTTAAGGGAATACCCAATAGCTGGCCGCCAACAACAACAAGCCGCTTCCCACCGTGGCGACGGCCGTTCTCGCTTTATCGCGACCCCATCGTCGCTCGGCATAGGCGAGGCTGCGACTCCGAAACAACACGTCCTGGTTGGTCAGCGAGGCCCATAGCGCAAACGCCCCGACCGAGGAGGTGCAGGCGGCCATTAAAATGGTAGCGTCCATCGTTTTCCGCTTAGTTCTCAGTCTCGGAATCTTCCGATTCCAACCAATCTCGGCTCCGCTCGACCGCCTTTTGCCAGCGGTCGTACATCGCCGTCATGGTATCGGTCGAGGCGGAGGGAGTAAACTCGCGATCCAAATTCCAGTTGGCCCGTAAGGCCTCTTGCGACTCCCAGTAACCAACCGCCAGACCTGCCAGATAAGCCGCGCCCAGGGCAGTCGTCTCCAGAATTTTCGGCCTTCGTACCGTGACATTCAAAAGGTCCGCCTGGAACTGCATGAGCGAGTCGTTGATGCTCGCCCCGCCATCGACTTGCAACGCCGTCAGCCCCACACCGGAGTCGCGCTGCATCGCGTCGACCAGATCGCACGTTTGAAACGCCATCGACTCGACCGCGGCCCGCGCGATGTGCCCTCGGTTGGTTCCCCGCGAGATTCCCAGGATGGTCCCTCGGGCATTGGAGTCCCAGTAGGGCGCGCCTAAGCCAACGAGCGCCGGCACAAAGTAAACACCCCCGTTATCGGGCACGGTCATCGCCAGCTCTTCGATCTCGGACGAAGTGCCGATGATGCCCAGCCCATCCCGCAGCCACTGCACTACCGCACCGGCGATGAAGACCGAGCCCTCCAGGCAGTAGGTCACCTCGTCTCCCACCTGCCACGCGACGGTTGTCAGCAGGTTGTTCTCAGACAATACCGGTGTCCCGCCGATGTTCATTAGGGCAAACGCCCCGGTGCCGTAGGTGTTTTTGGCGGAACCGATATCGAAACAGGTTTGCCCGAAGGTGGCGGCCTGTTGGTCTCCCGCGATTCCAGCGATCGGGATCGGTTTGCCAAAAATGGAAGCTGCGGTCTCGCCGACCACGCCGCTGGAAGGGACGATCTCCGGCAGCATCACGCGGGGAATCCCCAGCAGTTCCAACAGCTCGTCGTCCCACTGCCGACTGTGCAGGTCCATCATCATCGTCCGGCTGGCGTTGCTGACGTCCGTGACGTGGCACTTCCCCTCGGTCAGCCGCCAAATTAAATAGGAATCGACCGTGCCGAACAACAGTTCTCCCCGCTCCGCCTTGGCCCTTGCTCCCTCGACGTTATCCAGCAGATACTTCAGCTTCGTGGCGGAGAAATAGGCGTCGATTACCAGGCCGGTCTTTTCGCGGATCCATTGCTCGTGCCCTTCGCTTTTGAGGCGATCGCAAATGGGACTGCTGATCCGGCTTTGCCAGACGATCGCGTTGTGAATCGGTTTACCGGTTTGCTTGTCCCAGACGATCGTCGTCTCACGCTGGTTGGTGATCCCGACCGCGGCGATCTGCTCAGGCTGGATGCCCCCCTTTTCGATCGCTCCCCGGGCCGTTCCGATTTGACTTTCCCAGAGGTCTTCGACCTTGTGCTCGACATGGCCAGAGTGGGGCAAAATTTGCTCGAACTCCCGTTGATCGCTGGCAACCGCTTCACCGTTGTGATCGAACAAAATAGCGCGACTGGAAGTGGTGCCTTGGTCGAGGGCGAGAATGTATTTTTGCATAACAAGGGGACCTGATGGAGGAGCGGGAGTTAGTCCGGGTTAATCGTCGCTGACCGTTTTGCCGAATCGGGCGTGGATGGTTCGAGTATATCGATCGACCTCGGACTCGACATCCTCTTGAGGCAACTTTCCGGCCGCGGCAAGTTGCTCGGCCAGCAGTTGCAAGGTCGAGCGCCGGAGTGGACTGGAGTACAAAACCATCAACCGCCGCTCGACCAAGTCGGCCAAGGTTTGGGCCTCCAGGTGTTGAATGCAACCGGAGACCAGAATATTGAAAAATTCTTCCGGCGAAGTGTGATGGCTGGTGTGCTCGTCCGCGGGGAGCAGGCCCGCTTCCAGGATCATGGCGGTCAGGGGAAGCAGCGCCGCGGCACCGATCCCGTACGCCTGCTGCATTTGCCGAGCAAGGGAATCGGCGATGGGCGAGGCCTTGGCCAGCGAGACGGTGGAACCGACCAGCGGACGTTCGCGGGAATCGGTATGAGGAGTCTTGCCGAGACGTTTGAGGATCTGCTCGGTTGCCTGTTCCGCTAAAGAGCGGCAAGTCGTCAGTTTGCCCCCCACGACGGAAAAACAGATCGGCTCGACGCCGGGATGTTCGTGTAGCCAGTGCCCGCGGGGTATGGAAGCGGTGCTGCTCGCTTCGACGTAGGGCAGAGGGCGCACGCCGCAGTAATGCTGCGTGATATCTTCCCGCCGGAGGTCGACCGTCGGCAAAATTTCGTTCACGGAGCCGATGAGATACTCGATCTCCTCGTCCGAAGCGACCGCGTCGTTGGGATCTCCTTCGAACGGAATATCGGTGGTCCCGATCAGGCAGGCATCGTTCCAAGGCAAGATAAACACCGGTCGACCGTCGAGCGCCTCGGCGTAAATACCCGAAGAGCCGAGATGCTGTAGCAGTTGTGGTTTGTGCGAGATGACGTGGCTACCCCGCGTGCCCCCTAAGAGCCGCTTACTCGTAATACCAAGCTCTCGGAGAGTCTCATCACCACTGGGGCCAGTGGCGTTAATGATGGCCAGAGGTTCGATTTCGGTTTTTCCGGTTCCGCGCGTGTCATGGGCAATTAACCGCTGCTCGACCAACTCGGTACGGTGATAGGTTAATAGCTGAAACGCGATCCCCTGCTGCTGAGCGATCCGCTTGGCGTCTTGAGCCAGGGCGACGGTAAACAGTTCCGGAAAGGCGAGTTGGGCATCATAATAGGCGAGCGCCGCGAAAAAATGTTCACCCAGTCCCAGGGCCTCGCGCTGGACTTCTGAGACTCGGCAATGCCCCGGTAACGACCGATCTCCGGCCAAAAAGTCGTACATGGTCAGGCCCGACTTGATCGCCATGTATCCCCGGTTTCCGCCGGTCGACTTGGGCCAGGGGAGACGAAAGAATCCGGCGGCACTGCCCACCAAACCGTTCCACATGTTGCGGATCGGGATCACTAGTTCCAGTGGGCGGACTAGATCTGGGGCCAGTTTTAGCAATCGGCCACGTTCCGCCAACGATTCGCGGACGAGGTTCAGCTCGCCATGTTCCAGGTAGCGGAGTCCGCCATGAATCAGACGGGAAGAATAAGCGGTGGTCCCCCGGGCGATATCGGATTGATCGATGAGACAAACCGGTATGCGGTTTAGAAGCAATTCTCGGGCCAGGGCCATTCCGTTGATACCGCCCCCCAGAATGACAATCGGGGCTTGGTCCTGATCCATGGTGAATTGTTCCTTGCAAGGCGTGGGGAGAGTCGCGTCACCCCCAAGGTTACATCTCCTCTAGCTGTCGTTCCAGGTAGGCGACCTGCGATCGGACCGATTCGAGGTTCAAATTCAACTTAATCGCCCGTCGAAAGGCGTCCAGGGCCATCAGGCTTTCCCCGGTTCGCAGGTAACACTGTCCCATCCCGATCGCCGCTGGAAAGTGATAGGGGTTAATTTCCAGGGCCTGGTGGTTGTCTCGGATCGAGAGTTCGAAATCTCCCAGTTGAAGATAAGCATTTCCCCGCTGGTAATAAGCCTCGGCGTACCAAGGGGCCGCATGGATTAAACGGGTCGCCTCGTGGACCGCAATCTCATAGCGGTAGGCCAGGATCTCCGTCATCACCTTCCGCAATTGATTGCGTTGCCCTTGCGACCCGGCCCGAATCCAGAGCGAGCGAATTCCGTTCTCTGCAATCAGCCGCACGCCCCGGTCGTCATCGCTCAGCGACCTGCCGACCACCTGATTGGAGCAATAATCGCTCAGAAAACAGAGGGCCATGACCGCGGCCCGACGAACTTCCGGGGCGGTTTGCGTCGCGAGACGTTCCAGCGTGCCGCAAGTATAATGGTCGGAGACCGAATGAATGAACCGCGCGGTGCTCTCCTCCTGGAGATACCGTTTAAAGAACTTCAAAAGCAGCGGTCGCCGTTGTTGTCGAATTTCCACCACACCAGGTCCCGGAAAGGGAAAATTGGGGAGATTGTTTGAGGAGGGGATCGGTTATGCTTAGTGCATGGCCTAATCACCACCGCATGCTTCGAGTGTAATTGCCAGCGGGTCGCGGAGCAACTTTCGACCAAAAATGCGCGGGAGGAAATTCAATGCTTATGCAAGTTAAAGAATCCGTGAAGCACCCTGGCCCGGTTGCCTCCCCCCTGCCCTCGTTTCAGAGCACCGTTTCACTGTGCTTGGCGATTGTCGGAACGAGCCTGTTTTGCCCAGCGGTCGGTCTGGCTCAATTCGAGCGGTCTCGGGGCGCACAAGCTCCTGCGGCGGCGGAAATCGAGGCACCGGGGGTGGTGGACACGATTGATTGGAAAACCGGGGCGGATCTGACCAAGTCGCTCTCGCTGCCGACCGATGTCCTCTGGGAAGACCGCACCCTCCGCGATGCGGTGCAAAGGCTGGCCGAAACGCAAGGGGTTGCTATCTTTCTCGACCGCCGCATCGATCCGGATCAACCGTTGACGCTGGCCCTGCGAAACAAGCCAATCATTGAGGTCATCGAGGCAATCGCGCAGGAGCTAAACAGCGGCGTCTGCCGCATTGGTGATGTCCACTACATCGGCCCGGTTGAAACGGCTAAGCGGCTACCGACTGTCAGCGAGATTCAGGCGGAGTTCGCGCGGGGGCACCGAGCGCATGAGGTTCAATCGCTGGTCCGATCCGAGCGAGTCGAGTGGCCGATGCTTAGCACGCCTCGCGATCTGTTGCGAAAAACGGCCGACCGCGCGGGGTTCTCCTGGAACGAACTGGAGAACCACGTTCCGCACGACCTTTGGCGCGACTACCAGTTGCCGCCGATGCGGCGAAGCGATGCCTTGACGCTCATCCTGGCCGGTTTCAACCTTTCCTATCGCGTCCTGCCAGATACCGGTGCCGGGCTGCAACTGGAACCGATTCCGATCCCGGACCAGGTTCGCCTCACACGCAACCACGCCTTCGGTGGAAATCTTTCCGAGGCGGCCACGAAAATTAAGGAATTGTTCCCGGAGGTGGAGGTCCGCGTCGCGGATCGCGAACTGATGGTCGCCGGGCTGCTGGAGCATCAACAAGAGATTGCCCGGTTGCTACGGGGCGAACGCGTTCGCCGGACGGTTACCGAACCAGGCCAGCGGGTCTTCAGCATGACCCAGCAACAGGTCCCGCTGGGACAGGTGATTCAGGCGATCGCGCGGCAGCTAGAGCTCCGCGTCGTGGCGGGCGAGGGATTGGAAGAGGAATTGGCCCGCCGAGTCTCATTTTCAGTCGATAAGGTGGAACTACCAGCCCTGTTGGATGCGATCATTCAGGAGAGTGAGCTGCGCTATGAACTGTCGGAAGACACCTTGACGATTACGCGCAAATAAAAAACCGCCATCCCCGGGGGAGTGACTACCCGGAGACAGCGGTTCAAGCAGCGGCTGTGGGACCCGCTTCGTAGATTGGTTTGCGTCTGTTGTCGAAACATCGCTGGTGTGACAGGGCGTTTAGCAGCCGTGTTTTTCCAGCTTCTCACGCAGGGTGTCGGCGGTGAACGGTTTGACCAGATAGTCCGAGACCCCGGCCTGAATCGCTTCCATCACGCGCGATTTCTCCGCTTCGGTCGTGACCATCATAATGGGCACGTTGGCATCGAGCTTGCGGATTTCCTGGACCACCTCCAGCCCATTCTTGCCCGGCATGTTCCAGTCGGTCAGAACCAAGTCGAACTCGCCCGGCTTAAACAGTCGCACGGCCTCTTCGCCATCGGCCGCCTCGACGGCACCTGGTACTCCCACCGCTTGCAGGGAGCGGAGAATGATCTTTCGCATGGTACTGGAATCGTCCGCAAGTAGAACACGTGTAGCCATGATCTGGTTGGCTCCTGATACGGTGCGAATCGCGTTCTCAGTGGAAGCGGATCGCGCTCGTTAGTAGTTACTGATCCTCAAAACTAAGGAAACTTAGGTTGCAAGTTTGGTGCGTCAAG
>JBBDIM010000061.1:0-1185 GCA_040880405.1 Pirellulaceae bacterium
GGCAACGATCGAACCGCGCCACAAACTTATGACTGTAATCTTGCTTCAGCTCAGGCAGCCAAATTTGGTCGATCTTGATCGAAGGATTGAACGCGTCCAAAATCGGCAGTTCGTTCCAGCGCTTGCCCAACCCTGGATAGCCCGGGTAAAACCAACTCGCGTCGCGGCCATCGCGAGTCTCTTCCAACTGGCTGATCGCCAACCGCATGCTGTTGATTTCCGCCTGGATTTCTTCCTGGGGGGCCGTCATCTCCGCTACATAGGACTGCAGGCGTTTGCGATGGGTTGAAGCGTTTTCGTACAGCCGGGTTAGGTCGTCGAGTTCCGTTTTGACCGCGAAGACCTCCCGCTGAATGTCGTTTTGCTGGGCCTCCGGCAGTTCGTCGCGAATCGCCAGATCGAGCCGACTGCGAACCGCGTCGTAATCAGCGGCCTTGAACTTCCGCTTGTTGAGTAGGTTGTCTTCGCGGAATCGCGCGGCACCGATGAATGCCTGCAAACGATCCAGGAAACTCTCGCGACGCGAGACGAATTGAACCAACATCTGTTCCTGATCGGCGCTGACTTCCCCCTGCTCCGCCGCCTTACGGGCCTCGGCGAATTCACCCTGCTCGACCGGATTGGACGTGGTTCCAGCGGTCTTTTGCAGGTCTTGCCAACTGGCCCTGAGGGAGGCAAAGTCGTGCGCTGGCTGATCGCGAAATTGGAGATCGCGGTTGACTTCCGCCTCGAACTGGTCCAGCAATTCACGATCCGGGGCATGGGCCTGGGCGGCTAGAAGCTGCGTTTCCAGCATTCCATGGGAATAGAGGGACTGCTCGACCTTTTCCTGCTCCAGTTCCCACTCGGTCAGGGTCACCGAGATGTCGCGGTACTGCCTTTGATACGGCTTCCACTCGCGGTTGTGATCTTGCGCGAACATCCACAATGTCGCGAGCAACATCGTAATCGACGATACCCCGAAGACCATATGCATGGTCGTCATGTCACGCCAAGTTTTTTCTGTTGCGGGCATAGCTCTATCAACTCCGCGGCGAATGCCGGATGGTTTTTTCTTGTGCCTAACGAAACCCCACAGTCAGCGATTTTCCCGGAGGGGATCAAGCTGATATGTGAGGGAATGTCAGGGGTTCTAAAAGTTCAGCAAATATTCCGGCAGGGCGATGATGTACTTGAGGTTGATGG
>JBBDIM010000062.1:0-6134 GCA_040880405.1 Pirellulaceae bacterium
CTGGGGGCGAAGTCAAAATCCGCGACTCTTTTTTTAACCACGAATCACACGAATGGCACGAAAAGCAACCGGCCAAAATTCCGCTTTCCAGGTTTCAACGATGGCGGTCGAGAAATCGTTGGTCCTTTGAACCAGTTCCCCCTTTCGTGTCTTTCGTGGTTAATCCTTTCTCTTAAATCTGCCGCCACAGCACGACATGCACGCGGGTCCTCTGCGCTCTCAGCGGCTCCGCGTTTCAAAAATGCGGTTCGGTTGAATTGTGTCGGCCCTCCGGGCCTGGGGGAGTTGGAGATGGCTCCGCATCGGCGAATCCAGGCGCATAACGCGGATCGCACCCGCCTCGACTTGCGGTAGCGTCTCTAGAACCGCTACCGCGTCGCGGTCATCCCCCGCATCACCGGCACGTCGAAGTCAGGCCGCGTGGTGCTCACTCTTGGGCCGCTGTAGCCTGACGGTTCGCCGGCTCCCATCGAGACCGGATACCCACTCTGCCCGCTGCTTTGATAGGGGCTCGGCTGCTGGTATTGAGGCTCCGTGGGGGATGGGTTCCCGTTGGAATAAGGGGCCGCGACTGGGTACTGGTTTTGTTGCTGATTATTTCCCGCTGCCGGATACGAGGCATCCGAACTGCCGTAGATGCCGGACTGCATGGTTGGCTGCTGGGCCGCCATCCCGTGCGGATCGGCCAAATTGATCGAACGGACATCGGAACGTTCCGGCCGCTGGAACATGGCCTGGGTATCGGCCATCTGGTTGATCCGGTAGCCGATGACCGACACGCTGAAATCAAGGCCCGACTGCGGCAGTCGGATATCCACCTTATAGGGCAAGGTCACTCCGGTCGAAACGTCAAACCGATGGTTCGAGGCCATGGCGGAAACCAACGTCGTCCCTTGCGCGTCGTAAACATGTTGTTCCAGCACATTCCCGTGCGAGCGGTCGATGATGGTTACCTTAGTCAGCGGGCCGGAGCCACTGCTGACCTGCGAGCGAATTTCGTAATGCCCCGCATTGGTCATTCTCGGCCCCTCATGTTGATCGGTCGGCTCGAAGGTGACCAAGCCAAGTGCATACGAGACCCAGTGCGGCTCGACCGGCATCATCTGCCGGGCAGCCGTGTATTGGAACTGATCGTGCCGCGCATAAAGCTGCCCCGGCAGGTTCATCATCTTGCCCCAGAGCCAAAACTCCTGGTCGTTACTGCCCAAATCGAGCAGTTGTCCGGTGAGGCTCGTCTCCGCGATTAGGCGGAATCGCTTGGGTGGAACCATGTACAGATTGGCCCTCGCGGCCGGGAAACCCTTCACCGAAACGGAGGCCCCGGTCGATTCCAACGACTGCAC
Organism: Pirellulaceae bacterium; assembly: GCA_040880405.1. Lineage (GTDB taxonomy): Bacteria > Planctomycetota > Planctomycetia > Pirellulales > Pirellulaceae > JBBDIM01. The sequence goes on from JBBDIM010000062.1 coordinate 1,344, forward strand.
CTTGGCGGTGTTGCCGTTGACGTGCGCGATCAATTGATCGAGCGAGGCGGTCTCTTGAAACACGACCGGAGGTTGGTGCATCGGGTCGGTCCGCTGCATCATGGGGCAACCCGCACCGCTACAGACCCCAAGCAGCAAGACACAACTAATCGCGAGGGTGGATTGTCGATTCACCGGTGCATCCTTGCCGTGAAGGTTGATTGTCGTTGGGGGTGTCGTTGCCAGTTCAAAGTTATTCGCCGCTTTGCAGCATGCCGGCCAATTCCGTTTCGATCTGTTGAATCCGATCGGCCGAGGGAGTCGCCACCGCGATCCGGTATTGGGCGTCCCGTTTCAAGCAGACGGTCACCAATTGCTCGGAACCGTCCTCTTGTTTTTCGATTTCTTCCAGCCGCAAGATTTTGCGGCGAATCATCAACAGCCCCAAGATGTAGCAAACATCCCGCTGGGCCGGGTCTTCCAGGATTCGCTCGAAGAAGTTGAGCATGATCTCGCTCGGTGCCCACTGCCGCTGGTTCGACTTCGGATCCGGCATCTGCGATTTCCACCAGCAAACCGCCTCGGCCGGGGCCCCTTCCCACGCTTCGCGACAGTAATCCAACCGCTGGATCTCGGCACCCTCCTGGACCAAAACGGAATAGAACATCTCGCCTGGGGCGAGGTCCCGCTCGGTCTTGGCGCACCGACGGGTGCAACGCTGGAGTTCGAAATCGATCATGGTTACCCGAATCTGGAGACAGGGTGCAAGAACCCCGGAAACCTTGGAACGCGGGCCGGATAGTACGGAAAAACCAAAACCAACTCAATAGCCCAAATCGACTCAATAGGCCGTGAAAAACCTGCTATCACTGCCACCAGTCCCGATCCGCAGCCGCACCGGCTTGGCGCATTTGGGGCAATTGCCGACGTAGTGAGTCCGGTCCCGGTTCTGGTAAATCCGGGCATATCGGCCGCAGCAAGTGAATTCAATTCCGACAAAAGGCCGACCGGCGGAGCCGGCCGACGGCTCGGGCTGGGGAGTTTGCTGCGAGGGGCTTAGGGGCGGATCGCTACTCAGATCAAGTTTGTGGTGCTGCGAATTCATCATAAACCAGTCAACCGCAAATATTCTGGAGCAACCGTGAGTTAAGCACGCGTGATTCCGGCTGTCCCGTCTTTATGAACGTTACCAATTCTCTTTTTCGGCGTACAATAGCGGTTTGGCTGCATGAATTCTTCAGGAAATCGGCGGCGCGGCACTGCCGATCGGTTTTCAAGTGTGCCACCCGACGTGGAGATCACAGAGAGAAAAGGCAGAGGCACCATTAGGGGATGAGTTCAATTACAAAGAGTCGGAGGCATGGAACCCTAGGCCGCGGTACTCGTAATTGAGCTTATCCCCGTTCGTTCGGTCTCACTCGCGACTTGTCGCCTTCCGTTTTACTTGCAGAAACTCCCGCAGCACGAGAGCGTGATTGTGCTCCTCGTCGCGAGCGCCAAAGACGAGCAGCACCCGACGACGAGCGGCGATCTTGAGCAGCTTTTCAACCGCTTCGGGACGCGACCGCAACTCTTGTCGATACCGCTTCTTGAACTCGGTCCAGTGTTCCGCGCGGTGACCGAACCATTTGCGCAGCTCCGTGCTGGGAGCCAAGTCTTTTTCCCACTGGTCAATGGGCAGATCTTCTTTCTTGAGTCCGCGAGGCCATAGTCGATCCACGAGCACACGATAACCTCGATCGTCTTTGCTAATCTCGTACGCGCGAACAATCGCGATTTCAGGGAGTTTCTTTGTCGTCACGACGTTCCCTCCGCGTTGTCGTGCCGGGGGATGTATTACCCCGGCACGAAAGACACTTCCCTTTTTTAGCCCCGAGCACGTCCGGCCCACCGAGGCTGCCGCCATTCCACTGCCTCATGTCTCCCAAAGCAATACAAAGGCGTCAAGGCTTCTCACGCAGCACGCGGAATCCTTTTCGGTTTTTATTTTCGCCGTAAATGGGCACCCTTGACCGAACCTTCTCCTCTGAGTAGAGTCCAAAGTACGTTCCAACTTTAAATTAAATCCAGGGAAATCACGTGAACCAGTTAGTCCTCCTGCCGCTGCAACTATTGCTGCTGCTTGGCTCGTCCAGGCGTTAGGGGATTTGCTGACTTTACGAATCAGATACAATCGCAGAAACCCTAAGGCCTTAAACGCCTTAGGGTTTTTTTGTGGTTTTTGATGAAGGGTAGATTCGATGGTGAACCAAGATAAACCACGCCACAGCGGGGGGGCCAACGTCGCCAGCCTCCTGCTTACCGCGCCGGCTTGCGGCCGGCTGCTTGGCTTATTCATGGTACTTTGAACCATCCACCCAATCTTCTATCACCCCACAAATAGCTAAAACCAAATAGCCGAACCATGTCCGACAACAACATCAAAATCTTCGACACCACCCTCCGCGATGGCGAACAATCTCCTGGGGCCAGCATGAACCTGGCCGAAAAAATGGAGATTGCCCAGGCCTTGGTCGACCTGGGGGTCGACATCATCGAGGCTGGTTTCCCGATCGCCTCGCCTGGCGACTTCGAGGCAGTCCGCGAGATCGCCAACAACGTCCGCGGGGCGACCATCTGCGGCCTGGCCCGTTGCAATGACAAAGATATCGAACGGGCCTGGGAGGCCCTCAAGCAATCGCAAACGCCGCGAATCCACCTCTTTCTGGCGACCAGCGCCATCCACCGCGAGTTCAAACTCAAGATGACTCCGGAGGAGATCGTCGAGCGAGCCGTCAAAGCGGTCACCATGGCCGCCAAGCTGTGCGACGATATCGAGTTCTCACCGGAAGACGCCGCGAGGACCGAGCCCGATTTCCTTTGCCAAGTGGTGGAAGCCGCGATTGCCGCTGGGGCCACGACGGTCAACATCCCGGACACCGTCGGCTACGCCACACCCAACCACATGCACAAAGTGATCGCCGACCTGAAGAACCGCGTCCCCAACATCGACCAGGCGGTGATCAGCGTCCACTGCCACAACGACCTGGGGCTGGCGGTCGCCAACAGCTTGGCCGCCGTCGAAGCGGGCGCGGGGCAAGTGGAATGCACCATCAACGGCATTGGCGAGCGAGCCGGCAATTGCTCGCTCGAAGAGGTGGTAATGGCCCTGCGAACCCGAAACGACTACTACAACAAGGATACGCGGATCAATGCCCGGCGATTGGTCCCGGTCAGCCGGCTGGTCTCCAGCATCACCGGTTTGCAGGTCCAGCGGAACAAGGCGATCGTCGGCCGCAACGCCTTCGCCCACGAAGCGGGGATCCACCAGGATGGGATGCTCAAAGAGCCCTCCACCTACGAGATTATGCGGCCCGAGGATGTCGGCTTTGCCAAAACCGACTTGGTTTTGGGCAAACATAGCGGCCGAGCCGCGCTGGCCGACAGGGCCAGAGGCTTGGGCTATCACCTGACCGCCGAGCAGTTGTTGGTGGTCTTTGAGGAATTCAAGAAACTGGCGGACAAGAAAAAAGAGATCTACGACGGCGATATCGCCTCTCTCTGCGAGCAAGAGATCCGCGGCGATGTCGAGGTGGTTTGGTCGTTGGTCTCGATGGATGTCAGCCACGGGACCGGACGTCCACCGAAGGTCAACATGACCCTCAAGCATGGCGAAGAGGAGCATTCGGCCGAAGTCTCCGAAGGGGACGGGCCAATCGACGCCGCGTTTTGGGCGGTCGAGCGGATCACCGGGCTTAAGCTCGCGTGCCGCAGTTTCGAGGTCCGTAGCGCGACGTTAGGCCGAGACGCCTTGGGCGAGGTGATGGTCGAGATCGAATCGGACGGCAACCTGTTCCGTGGCCGAGGGACTTCCACCGACACCGTGGAAGCGACCGTCAAGGCAATCCTCGACGCGGTCAACCGAGTCGCGAAGCGATAACTCACGCACTTGCGTTAGGCCACAAAGGCCAAATAGTAGAAAACCCAACCAGTCACCGCCGTCATCAGCATCCCGACCGCCGCCAGCCATCCCCAAAAAATGTGGCTGACGCTGTGGTCGCCGGGGATCGGCGGATTGGGAAAACGCTTTAGGGCCCGCCAAATGACGACAATCCAGAGCACCGGCGTGGGAATCGCAAAGCAAAGGTGAATCCCCAAACTGATATCGACCAGACCACCCTGGTAATGAGGAGAGGGCTCGGCCAGCTCCCGCCAGTTGGTAAACATCCGCATATCGACTTCAAACGCAATCACAGCCACCAGCAGGACGAGACCGACGACAATTTGGATCCACTTATGAAGCTGGTATTTCCGCTGGTAGCGGACCAGATAAATGCTCACCCCCAACACCAAAATGATGCCAAACATGGCAGCAAACACGAAGTCGATCATGATCGACCCGCGAGTCGGGAGAAACCCGTAGTTTTGTCCGATTAGCGCCACTGCATCCATGATTTGCCCATGCATTCCCGTTCCCGCCAGTCAATCTGACAAATATAGCGAATATTTGCAGCCCACGGCAGCCTGGCAGATTCCCCCTTGATGTTTCCTAATATCGGAATCCACTTAAGCAACCAGTCAGCAAAACCAAGAAACCACGAGCAACCGGCCTCCTTCCAACCAAGGCCGAAAAAACACCACGCGAGCAAACCATCACCCGGATTGCCCCCGTCCACCCACTTGAGACAAGCCACCCCCGGTGGCAAAATGCAGCAGCCAAAAAGCTAAAACGAAGTCCACCCCTTGGCCGAGTGGCGAAATTGGCAGACGCACAGGACTTAAAATCCTGTGGGGAGTAATCCCCGTGCGGGTTCGAGCCCCGCCTCGGCTACT
>JBBDIM010000063.1:0-4311 GCA_040880405.1 Pirellulaceae bacterium
TCCACCACCTCGGAATCTTCCGGCATTTGCCGAAAGACGTCGACCATCAATTGCCGCGCCGACTCACCGAATTTCGGTTTATCTCGCTGCAAAACCTCCAAGGCAAGAGGCAGCGATTCCTCGAACTTGCCAGCAGCAGCCAAGGCCTCCGCCAAGGCGAGTTTCTTTTCGCTGCTGTCGGGATCTTCCGCGACGGCGGCTCGGCAGGAATCGAGATCGCCGGCGTCCTCACCCAGCTTCTTCAGTTCCAGGGCAGCCTTGACTCGCTCCGCTTCCGGCTCCAAAAATCCACGCTCCTCCAGCGCGGCGATCCACTTTGCGGCCTCCTCATCCTGGCCATCTTCCAGGAATAGTTCCGCCAGCAAAATCTGAGCGGCGTAGAGTTTGTTATCTTCCGCGACGATGTCCTGGAGTTTTCCGATTCTCTCGCCGATCGGCATCTCTTTATTGTCCCGCACCTCGGTCAAAATCTTTTCGGCTGGGGAGGGTAATTGCCGCTCAATCCATTGCCGCACGACTTCCGGTGGGGCCATCCCTTGGAAAAAATCGACGAGCTCGCCATCCTTCATCGCGAAGACGGCCGGCACGCTTTGGACGTTGAACTGGGTCGCGATCTCTGGCAACGCCTCGACATTCACCTTCACGAGGGCGAATTGTCCGGCCATTTCGTGGGCGAGTCCCTCCAGAATCGGCATCAACTGCTTGCAGGGTTGACACCAATCGGCCCAAAAGTCGATGACCACCGGCACCTCGCGCGAGCGGTCCAGCACCTCCACTTGAAAGTTCTCGGCAGTTGCTTCCACAATCCAATTCGGGGTGGCATCGTTGGTCATCTTGTTTCGGTCTCCCGGTTGTTTTCCACTAAAACCTCTTTACGACAGCCATCACTCCGAGTTCGGGCGGCACAGTGAAGGCGATCCCATCCACCATGATACACACTCCCGGCGATAAACAACCGGCGGTTTCCAGCCGACCGTTGTTCGCTTTCTTAGCGTATCGAGACAAAAAGAACCCTCACCAGGGGACAGCCATTCTTGCAACCGGTGGAAAAATGCCGAGAATCGAGAATCCGAAGCCGGTCAATTGCCCGCGGAATGTCCGGGCTGCGTTTTGTCCCTCCCATCCCATCTGGAGTTCCGATGTCGACCGACATGAGTGCAAAATCGAAGTCCCGCCTGAATAAGCTGCGCCGCCAGATCAAGCAGGAGGGATTCGATAGCTTGCTGGTGACTAACTTCAAGAATGTCACCTACTTAACCGGCTTCACCGGCGACGATAGTTATTTGTTGGTCACTCCGAAGACGGAGATCCTCCTCAGCGACCCGCGTTACACAACCCAGTTGGAAGAGGAATGCCCCGGCATTACCCTGGAAATTCGGCCGCCGGGAACCTCGATCCTGGAGAGCGTGGCCAAGACCGCGAAAAAGGCGAAAGTGAAATCGCTCGGTTTCGAGGCGAACACGATGACCGTAGGAACCCATCTCGCGCTCGCCGAAAGGGTGGGCAATATTGCATTGGTCTCCGCCGGTGGGCTGGTCGAAAATCTTCGCGAAATCAAGGACAAGGATGAAATCGGGCTGATCCGTGAAGCGGTCTCGATGGCGGAGAAGGCCTTTTCCGTCCTGAAAGCCAGCTTGCTGCCGCAGCAAACGGAACGGGAAATCGCCGCTAACCTGGAACATGAGATCCGCAAGTATGGCGGCCGCGGGTGTAGCTTTCCGCCCATTGTCGCGGTCGGGCCCCGGGCGGCACTGCCCCATGCCACACCCGCCGAGGGTCGCATCGAGGAAGCACCCTTCCTGTTGGTTGACTGGGGTGCCGACTACCAAGGGTACAAAAGCGACATCACGCGGGTCCTGTTTACCGGCAAGGCCCCAGCCAAAATGAAAAAGATTTATCAGGTCGTCCTCAAGGCCCAACTGGCCGCGATCGAGAAAATCAAGCCGGGCGCCAAAATGTCCGATGTCGATCACGCCGCTCGCAGCGTGATTGCCAAGGCCGGTTTCGACAAGTATTTCGGGCACGGGCTGGGTCATGGCGTGGGGCTCGATATCCATGAATCTCCTCGGTTAAACGCCCTCTCCGACCGGCCCCTCGAAGCGGGAATGGTGATTACCATCGAGCCGGGGATCTACTTGCCGGGATTCGGCGGGGTCCGCATCGAGGACGATGTCCTCGTGACCCGCGATGGTCATGAGGTGTTGAGCGGCGTCCCCAAGGAGTTCGAAGAGACCCAAGTCGGTGGGTAAGAGGCCGTTAGCCATCTGGACGAACCCCTAAGCTTTGCTTTACGCTTAGGGGTTTACCCGGAAAACGAATCGATTGACTATGGCGATCTCCCGCTGGACATCGCCTGTCCGTCGACGCCCCCGTTTTATTAATACTGGCAGATCCTCGTTGGAGACGACGAATGACGGATTCCGAACCGCTGCAGGGCTCCGAACCCTCTCAGGGCACTGTGTTCAATGTTGAGAAAATCCGCGCCCTGATTGAGTTAATGAAGGACCATGACCTGTCCGAACTCGATTTGCGGGAAGGCGAACAGAAGATTCAGTTGAAACGGGGTTCGCAAGCTCCGCTGTATCAGCCGGTCGCTCCAGCGGCCGCTCCTGTGGCTCAGGTGCCTTCCGCCCCTGCCGCTGCGGCACCCGCTGCTGCTTCGGAGGACCACTTAATTCCGATCAAGAGCCCCATGGTTGGCACGTTTTACGCAAGGCCAAAACCGGACACGGAGAATTTCGTCCGCACCGGAGAGTCGATCAGCGAGGATACCGTCGTTTGCATTATCGAAGCGATGAAGGTATTCAACGACATCAAGGCGGAAATCTCCGGCAAGGTCGTCAAGATGCTGGTTAAAAACGAAGACGCTGTCGAATATGGACAGACGTTGTTTTTGATCGATCCTCAAGGCTAATTTCACTCGCTAGGCGGCGGAAAATACGCTGTCGGCCGGATCCACTTCCATTATGTACAACCGAATTCTGGTAGCGAACCGCGGCGAGATCGCCCTACGAATCATCCGCGCCTGCAAAGAGTTAGGAATCGAGACGGTCGCTATCTTCAGCGAGGCGGACCGGGGTGCCGACTACCTTCGTTTGGCGGACGAGGCGTATTGTGTTGGCCCGGCCAAGAGTTCTCAAAGTTACCTCAAAATCGACCGCGTGATCAGCGCGGCCGAAGTGGGTAATGTCGAGGCGATCCACCCCGGCTATGGCTTCCTGGCCGAAAACGCGGAGTTCAACGAGATCTGCCGCAGTTGCAACATCGATTTCATCGGTCCTACGCCGGAGGCGATGTTCCGCCTGGGTGATAAGAACACGGCCCGGTCGATGGCTCGGGAAGCGGGCGTGCCGGTCGTGCCTGGTTCGGAGGGCCTAATCGAGGACGACGAGGCGGCAATGGCTACCGCCCACGAGATCGGTTTTCCGGTGTTGATCAAGGCCACCGCCGGTGGTGGCGGCAAAGGGATGCGAGTGGCCGCCAATGACTTGGTCCTCAAGACCGCCCTGCAACAGGCCAAGCAAGAGGCCCAGGCCTCGTTTGGCAATGCCGGCGTGTACGTCGAAAAATACATCGAACACCCGCGGCATGTCGAAGTGCAGGTCATCGCCGATCATCACGGCAATGTCGTTCACCTGTACGAACGAGAATGCTCGACCCAGCGGCGGCACCAGAAGCTGATTGAAGAGAGCCCAGCGGCCAACCTGTCCCCGGAAACTCGGGACGCAATCTGCGCGGCCGCGGTTCGGATGATTCAGGGTGCCGATTACCACAACGCCGGAACGGTCGAGTTCATCGTCGACAAGGACGAGAACTTTTACTTTATTGAGGTAAACGCCCGGATTCAGGTGGAGCACTGCGTGACCGAGATGGTCACCGGGGTCGACCTGATTCAGGCTCAAATCCGCGTCGCCTCCGGCGAGCCGCTCCCGTTCACTCAGGATGACATCCAACTTCGTGGGGCGGCCATCGAATGCCGGATCAACGCGGAGGATCCTGACCGGAACTTCATGCCATGCCCAGGCACTATCCAACAACTGGTGACTCCCGGCGGTTTAGGCGTGCGGTTCGATTCCCATGTGATTTCCGGCTACACGGTTCCGCCTCACTACGACTCCATGATCGGCAAGCTGATCGTCCACCGTCCGACCCGGGCTGAAGCGATTCGCTGTATGCTGAGGGCGCTGGAGGAACTGCGGACCGATGGCATCAACACCACCGCCTCGTTCCACAAAAAAGTGCTGAATCACTCGACCTTTGCCGAGGGCAAGATTGATACCACCTTCGTCGAGCGAACTTGGTTTTCATGAG
>JBBDIM010000063.1:4411-157626 GCA_040880405.1 Pirellulaceae bacterium
TTTGCCGAGGGCAAGATTGATACCACCTTCGTCGAGCGAACTTGGTTTTCATGAGTTGCAAAGGTTGTCAGTAAGCTAAATCCTTCTACAATCAGCGGTTTGATTGGATTGCAGTAGAAGATACCGATTTGCCCGCTCACCGCTCGAATTGGTCGCCTGCCTTACGATTTCATCTCCCCGTCACGTTTGGAATAAGCAAGATGGCCAACACCCTGTCCCGTCCGAAGCAATCCCCCCACAACTTCCAACGCGTCGCGATCTTGTTCGCTGGTGGTCCGGCCCCGGCAGCCAATGCCGTGATCTCGACCGCCGCGGTCTCGTTTCTCCGCAACGGAATCGAAGTTGTGGGCGTGATGAATGGCTACTCGAATCTGATGCAGTTCAGTGATGAGCGGCCGATGGAAGAGGACCGGGACTACATCATTCTCGATCACGAGGCACTTAGCCGCACGCGTAATCGGCAGGGGATCATCATCGGGACCGCCCGCGCCAACCCCGGCAAGCAAGTCACCAAACCGGAAGATCTTCAGGACGCCGAAAAAGCCCAACCCCTCAAAACGGTTTATGAGGCCCTCAGTTCGCTGGGCGTCGACGCGTTGATCTCGATCGGTGGAGATGACACCCTCAAAACGGCCAACAAGTTCAAGCTGTATCAAGATGGCCTGCCCGAGGGGAGCAAAAAAATCCCGGTCGTACATCTGCCCAAGACGATCGACAACGACTACATGGGGATCGACTTCACCTTCGGTTACTTCACCGCGGTCGACTTCATCGGCACCGAGATTCGCAACCTGCTGTACGATGGCGAAGCCTCGAAATCGTACTTCCTGGCCGAAGCGATGGGCCGCAGTGCTGGCTGGTTGGCCTATGGGGCGGCGATCGCCGGCGAAGCTAGTTTGGTGATCAGCGTCGAAGACATCACCGGCGACTATGTCGCGCGGGAAGTCGAGATCGATGGCAAACTCCGCAAGATCATGAATGTGGAAAAGGTGATCGATCGGATTGTTAAGACGATGCTGGCCCGCGAAGCGGAGGGGAAGCAGTTCGGGGTACTCGTGATGGCGGAGGGCTTGGCGGAAATGCTGCCGGAAGAATACCTGGAAGGGATTCCCCGCGACGACCATGGCCATATCGCGATCTCGGACGTCAATCTCGGTCAGCGCTTCTCAAAATGGATCATGAAGGCGTACGAACAGAAAACCGGCCGTAAGCGGAAAGTGACCGGCGTGCAGCTCGGCTATGAAGCCCGGTGTACCAGGCCTTCCGCGTTCGACGTGATGCTCGGCAGCCAGCTTGGCGTGGGTGCCTATCGCGCCCTGGTCGAGGAAAACCTCAACGGCGTGATGGTTTCGCTCACCGGCCAGCTTAATTTGCACTATGTGAACTTTGAGGAATTGGTCGATCCCAAAACCTTGGTCACCGTGGTCCGCTACATCCCGGTGGGCAGCGATTTCCACAAGCTGGCGCGGTTCCTGGAAACCTACATTAACGACTAGAGCGGCGGGGTTTATCCCCGCCGGAATTGTTCACGTAAAATCGCGACGCTTGGAACGGCGGGGATAAACCCCGCCGCTCACCGAGAGTTCTACAATACCCACTCGTTGTGACAAGTTAGGGCGAAAGCGCGAGGACGCGGCCTATTGCCCCAAGGTCCCTTTGGTGCTGGGGATACCGGTCATGCGGGGATCCAACTCCACCGCTTCGCGGAGGGATCTGGCCGCGGCTTTGAAGATCGCTTCGCTGATGTGGTGATTGTTGCGACCATAGTGCAGGTTCACATGCAGGTTACAGAGGGCGTTGGCGGCGAGGGCCTGCCAAAAATCTTCGACCAATTCCGTGTCGAACTCGCCAATCTTCGGAGCGGAAAACGGAGCGTTGAATACCAGGTAGTAGCGGCCACTCAGGTCGAAGGTCACGCTGCACAAGGTCTCTTCCATGGGCAGCGTGAAATGACCATACCGGCGGATTCCGCGTTTATCTCCCAAGGCCTGACGGATTGCCATCCCGAGACATATCCCCACATCTTCCACCGTGTGGTGTTGGTCGACCTTTAAATCTCCCTCGGCTTGAATCGCGAGATCAAAAGCGCCATGTCGGGTAAACAGCTCCAGCATGTGATCGAAAAACCCGACGCCGGTCGAGCCGGAAAACTGGCCGGTGCCATCCAGGGTGAACTTGAGCTGGATCTGCGTTTCGGCCGTATTGCGTTTGATGGTTGCCGCGCGCGTCATAGGTTCTTTCACTCGTTGTCGAGGTAGCGCTGAATCAGGTCCAAACAAATATCGGCCTGAGCGTCCGTACCGACCGAAATCCGCAATCCCTCGGTAATTTCAGGATAAACCATATATCTGATCAAAACATGGTTCTGCTTCAGGAATTCATAAATAGGTTTGAGTTTCCGTTTTGTATCGGTTGCCCAGACAAAATTCGCCTGCGAATCGGTTACCTGGAACCCCATTTCCCGTAGCCGGCCAATCATTCGCGTACGCGTGGCGATGATCTTCGCGCGGTTTTCAAGCAGCCATTTCTGGTCGTCGATCGCCGCGACCGCCCCGGCCAACGAAAGGCTATCGCAGTTGTACGAATCCTTAACCTTGTTGAGCTGAGCGATCATCTGGGGCTGCGCCACGAGAAATCCAAACCGTAGCCCGGCCAGTCCATACGACTTGCTCATGGTCCGTGAGACCATGATCTTATCGCACTGTCTCACCAAATCGATGCAGTTCTCTTCCGCGAAATCGACATACGCCTCGTCCACCAACAAAGGGCAGGGGAGGGCCTTGGCGATGCGGAGGATCTCTTGCTTGGGGACGACCGTCCCGGAAGGACTATTGGGGTTGGGCAAAAACGCGATCTTCAAATTGGTACCGGCGGTGACGAATTCCGGCGGGAGGCTCCAATCGTCGTTGAACTGGATCTCTTCGCTATCGGCTCCCTGAATCTCGGCCAAGGTTTTGTAGAGAACATAGCTGGGAGTCGGCAGCCGCAGCCATTGCCCTTGCCCGACAAAGGCCCGAGTGAGGATGGTCAGGATGTCATCGCTACCGTTGCCGCACAGGATCCAATCGGGCTGGACCCCTAACACTTCGGCGGCCCGCATCCGAAACGCGGTGCCGTGCGGATCGGGGTACTTTTCCAGTCCTTGCTCCACGCGTTGGATGATCGCCTGACCCACCGCCGGCGAGGCAGGGTAGGGGTTCTCGTTGGTGTTGAGCTTGATGAACTTTCCACCCTGGGGCTGTTCACCGGGAACATAGCCGCGGATCGCCTCGATCTCTGGTCGAAAATAGCCCATGGTTTGGTTCGCTAACAATCGTTGGAGGGAGGTGAACGCTAACAACTACGGAGCATCGGAAACGCGGATTTCGACACTTCGGCGGTGGGCAGTGAGCCCTTCCTTGTCCGCCAACGTGGTCACCAGCGGGGCGATGTGCCGGATGGCGGCTTCGGAAAAATGAATCACGCTCCGCGACCGCAAAAAGTCGTTGGCCGAAAGACCGCTCGCCCAATGCGCCGTGCCTCCGGTGGGTAACACATGGGAAGGCCCCGCGGCGTAGTCTCCCAAGGCGACCGGTGTGAAGTTGCCCAGGAAGGTTGCCCCGGCGGTCAGGATTTGATCCGCCAAACTTTCGGCGTTTTCCGTGGCGATGTGCAGATGTTCCGGGGCTAGATCATTGGTGATCCGGCAGGCCTCCTCGGCATCCTTGACTTGAATCAACGCGCCAAACGCCTCCAGGCTTTGCACGGTCAATTCGCTTCGTTCCAAGCGAGCCACCTGGACCTCTAGCTCCGCGACGATTTTCTCGATCAGCGTCCCATCCCAGGCAATCAATATACTCGCCCCAGGGGAGTGCTCCGCTTGAGCCAGCAGGTCGGCTGCCACATACGCCGGATTGGCCGTGTGGTCCGCGATCACAATCACCTCGCTCGGGCCAGCAATCGAATCGATGTCGACCTCTCCGAAGACCTGCTTTTTCGCCAGCGCGACAAACAGATTGCCTGGGCCGACGATCTTCTCGACCTTCGGAATCCCTTCCACGCCATAAGCCAGCGCGGCGACCCCTTGGGCCCCGCCGACCCGGTAAACCTCGGTCACGCCGATCTCGTGGCAAGTCGCTAGTAAGTCGGTGTTGTAGGAACCAAACGGCGTGGGAGGGGCAATCACCGCCAGTTCTCGCACTCCGGCCGCTTGGGCGGGAATCGCCGTCATGAGGACGGTCGACGGATAGGCGGCAGCACCACCGGGCACGCAAATTCCAATTCGTTTGAGAGGAGCATAACGATGCCGCAGGGATCCACCTTCCGGCACGTCGACTTCCACATCCTGATGCAAAATCGCCGTCTGGAACCGGAGGATGTTTTCGCGGATCTCGCGGATGGTTTGCAGGAACGCCGGATCCGCCGCGGCATGGGCAGCGGCAAGCTCTTCGGCCGGCACGCGGATCGTTTCGGCGGTAAGCTGCTTTCCATCGAGCTTTTCGCCATACCGCAGCACCGCGGCGAGCCCCTCGGATTGGACATCGTGGCAAATCCGCTCGACCACCTGCTGGGGTGTCAAAGGCTCGCCAAACACAGCGACGGTCCGCTTCATCCCCGCTTCGCTGACGACGTTGCCTTGGGGGCTCAGTTGATCCCGCAGGGCCTGCAAACGTGCGGCCACGTCGTCTCGCTGGGTATCGATCCGCGTAATCTTCAACATTCGCTCACTTATCGATTCGGGCTCACGGTTCTCGCTCAGCTACCCATTGTGAAACGGATCGGGCCGCTGCGGAAGGGGCACTTTAATCGGCCGGGGTCGCTACGGGGACGGATCGCGTCATCCGCCAGCAGCGGTGGATTCGCTTGTTCCGAAAATCCTCCGGGACGGTCTTTTGCGATATCTCTCGAACCGCAAACTGTGGCAGATTCTCTACATCGAACTTGAATCGGCGGAAATTCGTTGAGAAGTAGACGACGCCATCGCTCGAAAGGGTCGATTCGATCGCGGTCAACAATTCGATATGGTCCCGCTGCACGTCCCAGACTTCCTCGGTCCGCTTGCTGTTGGAAAATGTGGGGACGTCGACCACCACCAGATCGAATAAATCGCCGCGCCGTTGGTTTCGTACGAACTCCAACGCGTCGCTCCGCACAAACTGATGGCGAGGGCCGCTCAAGTGATTAAGCTCAAAGTTTCGCTCGGCCCAGTCGAGGTAGGTGGAGGATAAATCGACCGAAACGGTCGACTCGGCCCCACCCGCCGCGGCGTACACGCTAAACGCCGCAGTGTAGCAAAACAGGTTCAACACGCGCTTACCGGCGGCCTCTTCCCGGACACGCTGGCGAGTCAGGCGGTGATCGAGAAACAGCCCGGTATCGACATAATCGGACAAATTTACCTCGAAATGCAGCCCACCCTCCTCGGCGGTGATCGTCTTACGGTGATCCCCCACCTTTTCGTGTTGGGTGCTGCCCCTTTGCCGTGTGCGATGCTTGACGAAGACGTTCCCCTTGGGGATCTCCAACGTCCGCCGCGCCGACTCGCACATATGCTCTAGCCAATCGGCGTACTGGGCGGCTGTGCGCGTGTGGGGGCGATCGTAGTCGGCGATATGGAGGTAGTCGTGGTAGCGATCGATCACCAACGGAATCTCAGGGATATCCCGATCGTAGAGCCGATAACAATGGATTCCCTTTTTGGGCCACCGCCGCAGATGTCGCGATAACTTAGTCAGCCGCCGACTGAGCAGTTCCCCATGCTCCAAGGCCTTTGAGTCGAGGCCACCAAACGCGGGTGTCAAATCGCGTTTCGGACGCGGCGGAGAGGGGATAATTTGTTCCGCGACGGCCGGATCTTCCTGGTCAGCATCCACCGGTGGTCCCGCCTCGGGCGGCTGGGCAGCTTCTGGTTCTTGCTGCACCGCGGCTCGCTCGGCGGTTTCGCCTTTTATCGGAATATTCGGCGGCGAAGGTTCGGCGTTATCCGTTTCCGCGACTTCCCATGAAGCAGTAGCCTGAATGGGAGGCGTGGTCGCCGCGCTGGTCGTTCCGACGTCAGGCGACGCGAAAGCGGGTGCATCCTCTTTCGGGGCGTCTGTAATTGATTCCGAATCTGTGGGCGGAGGAGCCGCCACCTCTTCGGAATCGGACAAGCGATTGCGGCGCGGCGGACGTGGTCCGTGGAACTGAAAGTATTGACACTCGATTCGCCCGTTGTAGAGCTTGCGTCGCCGATCCGCCTGCTGCCCCACCAACTGCTCGAAGTCGGAAAAGGCGGTCAGCACGTAGTGCGACCAAGTCGGCAAGCGCCGCAGGACTTCCGGAAAACAGCGGTACAACTCGCGGAGTTCGGCCTGCTCGCCGATTCGCTCACCGTAAGGTGGATTGGTAATCACACAGCCATAGTGCCGACTACTGGTCAGCTCCCGAAAATCCTTTTCCTGGAAGTGAATTTCATCAGCAATCCCCGCTTCTTCCGCGGCGTACCGGGCTAGTTTTAAAACGCGGAAATCGGTGTCGTAGCCGATGATTGTCTCCGGCAGCTTCTCGAGTTGCTGCGATTCTGCTTCTCGCCGGGCATCTTCCCAGACATGCGGTGGAATCTGGTCCCACTGCTGGGCCGCGAACTCACGCCGGAGGCCCGGGGCGATATTCCGGCCAATCATCACCGCCTCGATTAAGATCGTGCCGGTCCCACAGAACGGGTCGATCAGCGGCCTGTCTCGATTCCAGTAGCTGAGCTGGACCATGGCAGCGGCCAAGGTCTCTTTGAGCGGTGCGGTCCCCACGATCTTGCGATAGCCCCGTTTGTGCAGGCTCGGGCCCGAGGTGTCGATGGTGAGGGTCGCCTCATCGTTGAGCAGCGCGACCTCAACCGTATAGCGACCACCGGTCTCCGGCAGTTCCTCGACACCATGAGCCTTAAGCAGGCTCTCCACGATCGCCTTTTTGACAGCCCGCTGTACGGCCGGCACACTGGTAAGCTGGGACTTGAGCGACTTTCCGTTGACCGGGAAGGCTCCGGTGGGGTCGATCCACTGATCCCAGGGAAGCGACTTAGTCGTCTCAAACAGGGCGTCGAAATCTGCGGCGGGAAATCGCCCCACCTGAATCAACACCCGATCGGCGGTCCGGAGCCATAAGTTGGCCCGGACGATGTCCTCGTATCCCCCTTGGAAGAGAATTCGCCCGGGGGCGATCACTTGGGTTTCGTACCCCAATTGCTGGAGCTCTCGCGCGGTGATTGCCTCGATGCCGAAGGCGGAAGTGGCTAGTAAATCAAATTTCGACAAGGAATTTTCAATTCGTTAGGTGGTACAGCGATCGCGAAATGCCCAACCGCTCCCGAGAGAACCAGATGAAACCCGTGTATGTTACGCCACTGGGGCAGGCCTGCTCAATCCCTTACATTAGACACTATCGCGCTGCCCATTATTCCCCTCCACAAGGAATTCGCACGATGATCGACCTACGTAGCGATACTGTCACCCAGCCCTGTTCCGCGATGCGCGAGGCGATCGCCAATGCCGAAGTGGGAGACGCCGTGATCGATATCGACCCCACCACCGAGCGACTGGAACGACTGACCGCGCAGATCCTCGGCAAAGAGGCCGCGATTTTTATGCCCTCGGGGAGCATGACCAACCAGATCGCCATCCGCATCCACTGCCAACCGGGGGACGAATTCCTGTGCGAAGAGGGTTGCCATGTGTACAACTACGAGCAGGCCGCCTTTGCCCAGCTCAGCGGGGTGGTGGCGCGGACGATTCCCGGCGATTATGGGATTCTGCGGCCAGAACAGTTTGAGGGGAAGATTCGGCCGAGCAACGATCACTCGGTTCGAACCAAGCTGGTTTGCTTGGAAAACACACACAACCGGGGGGCAGGGCGGATTCAGCCTTACGAACACGTTCGTCAGATTTGCGAGTGGGCTCACGCGCACGATGTGTTGACCCACCTGGACGGTGCCCGACTGTTCAATGCGGTGGTCGCGACCGGGATCTCGGCGGCCGATTGGTGCCAACACTTCGATTCGGTCAGTGTCTGCTTTAGTAAGGGACTGGGCGCTCCGGTGGGCTCGGCCTTGGCCGGCTCGGAGGAGTTTATTCGTTTGGCAAAGCGAAATCGGAAGCTGTTTGGCGGAGGAATGCGGCAATCGGGGATCATCGCGGCCGGTGCCCTTTACGCCTTGGAAAACAATATCCCAAGTCTCACAAACGACCATGCCGCCGCCCGAATCTTGGCCTTGGCAATTCGCAAAATTGAAGGCCTAAAGCTGTGCCCGGATGCGGTGGACACTAACATTGTAATCTTCGAAGTTGATCCAACTCTGGGCACAGCGCAACAGCTTCAAGCCGAACTAGCGGAGCAGGGGGTTGCTGTCCTCGCGTTTTCCGAACGACAGGTCCGGGCGGTAACCCACCGCGATGTCACACCGCAGCAGGTTCAAGAGGCGGCGGACATCCTCAAAAGAGTGGTTTCCCGCAACGAACTTTCTGAGGCGACCGCATAGAATAACAAAGCCGTAGAACCGCTACGTTTGAACGGTTCTGTCGGGGAAATCGTGCCAGACGCAATATTTTCCTCCGATGCTTTGCGGAAAACTGCATCAAGAAGGTACACTAATTAGTTGCGGCGTAGGGATTTATCGCCGCTTGGGGGCGTCCGTCTCGTCTTACTCATCGAGGCCTTCGCCTCTTTTCAGGCCTGAACACAACCAGCTCGTAGGGGATCTTCCCGTATGCCGGTCGCCAGCTCAACCGACTTCTGGAAACTTGTATTGGACGCCAAGTTGCTGCCCAAAGAGGTTTGCAAGGGGCTAAACGACCAATTCAAGCAACTACCGGGTGGCAAGTCCGATGCCAAATCGCTGGCCCAATTCCTCGTCAAATCGAAGCAGCTCACGCCGTATCAGGCCAAAGCCGTTTTGGCGGGCAAGGCCAACTCGCTCGTGATCGGCGGCTATACGGTTCTCGATATCCGGCAAGAGGGCGTGCCCCAACCTTGCTTGAGCGCGATCCACACCGAGACCGCGCATCCCGTTTGGCTGCACAAGATTCCCAAGGCGATCTCCCGCTCAGAGGCTCACCTGGGGATTGTGCAGCGGATGTGTCAGATGCGCTGCACCACGCCGCACCCCCATTTGATTCGCTGCTTTGAGTTGCTGGAACAACAAGGCCGGCATTTTTTGGTCACCGAGCAACTGGGGGGCAACCTGCTTCAGGAAAGCCGACCCGAGGGTGGTGCTCCCATTCCGCCACCCGATAGCTCGCGTCTGATCCGACAATTGACGTTGGCCGTTGACCACCTTCATCGACAAGGGATGGTTGTCCGCGACATTACGCGAGAGCACCTCTGGCTCGAAGAGACCGGCAACCTCAAGCTCATGCATCTGCCGCTGAGTCCCCTAGAGCCGATCGCCTGGAAAACGTCGGAGCCCTCCGCGGCGCTACAATCGCTCGCGAGTATTGCGGCCCCTGAGCTGGCGACGGAAGGTGCGATCCCCTCAACGCACTCCGACTTATACGCAATTGGTTGTCACTACTTCGATCTGCTAACAGGGGACATGCCCTTCACCGGAGACATTCCGGCAAAGCTGGAAAGGCACGCCAAGGAGCCGGTCCCCCAGCCTCCCTATGTACCAGCGGCGGTGATGCAGATTTTAATTTATCTGCTCGCTAAGAATCCCAACGTTAGGTACCAATCAGCCGGAGACGTGGCGGAAGCGATCCGGTCATTCGTCGATCCGGCCCAAATGGCCCCGCCCGCGGCATCGGTTCCGCCCACCTTGGGGCCTTACTTGCAAGCGGTCTCGGGGATCGCGCCTCCAGCCGCCGCGGCGGTTCCCCCGCAGCCGCCACCCTTTCCCGGTGGTGAGGCCCCCGCGCCCCCATTTCCAGCGGCCCCGGCACCGTTTCCCGAAGCGATGCCGCCCCAACCTCCCATGCCCCCGATACCAAGCGCCGGCCCTCCACCCTTTGCCGGAGCACCCGCTGCGGCACCCATGGCCACGGTCCCACCTCCAGTCGCTATGCCGGTCGCCGGGACACCCATTGGCGTCCCAATGGCGCAGGCGGTTGCTCAGCCCTCCGATGGAGGAACGAGCCGGGCCAGCGCCATGTCCGAGAAAATCCGGAAACGAAAACTCCAGAAGAAGATCACTAACCTTGTGATTCTTGGCGTCTTGGCGGTTGGCGTGCTGGTCGGTGGATTGATGGCTCCCAGTTTATTCCGCCAGGGGGACGAGGTGGTTCAAGTCGATCCGGTTCCTGTCGAGCAGGAGGAGGAAGTCCCAGACGAAACGGTCGAACAAGCGCCGCCCAAAACCGAGGGCTCGCAATTGGTGGAAGACGATGGCAAGACGTTGTGGGCCGCTCCAAGTTCCGCGGGCGAACCGCTCGATCTAACCGGGCTTCCACCCGATACCAAACTGATCCTGCACGCCCGACCATCGCAGTGGACCCGGACTCCCCAAGGGGAACGGACATTAAGAGCCTTAGGGCCCGATTTTGCGGCGGTCCGGGCCGAGCTTGAAACGTCGCTCGCGGTCCCCTTCGATTCCATCGACGAACTTCTCATCGGCATCGGTCCTTCCACACCCGCATCCTTCCCTTGCGTAGTTGTGCGCGTCTCCGTCTCGACCGACTTCCCCAATCGCTGGGGCAACCCAGAGGCGGAGGGGCCGGAATCGTTACCGCTTTATTCCGTCAATGGCTGGAAAGCGACCCCGCTTCCAGGCAGTCCGAACCAAGGCTTTATTGCGGGAAGTCCCACGGCGATGGATGCGATGGCGACTTCCGGTCTGGGGAAACCCAATCTGTCCAGAGAGTTGGAACAACTAAGACGCAGCTCCGACGATTCCCGGCACCTAAGTATTCTGATCGATCCGCAGTACTTGCTCGGTTCTACCTCGCAGGCGCTACCAACCAGGCTCGTTTCCGCTGGACCCGCGATTCGCCAGTTCCTGGGAGATGGCCTCCGGGGCGGACTTTTTAGCGCCAACCTGGGCGATTCCCTGTATATTGAAATGCGACTGGCCGGTTCACTGAATCAGAATCCAGAGACCCTAGCCCAAACCATGCGGGAAAGACTGCAAAGTGGTGCCCAGCGTCTGGAAGACGAAATCCCGAACCTCAACCCCACGAGTTATTGGCGACGCTTGGCGAATCGCTTTCCGATGATGGTTCGGTTTGCCTACCAGAACGCCCGCTCGGGATCGGAGAACAATTTGGCGGTGGTCAATGTGATCCTCCCCCCCAACGCCGCGCAAAACCTGGTGGCCGCCTCGGAACTAATGCTGGCGGCCCAAAGCGGGCCGACTGGGGGGGGGGCTCAAATGGCGGATTCTCCCCAGAAAAAGCCCGAAACAATCGCCGGGAAGCTACAATCGAAGATATCCATTCAGTTCCCCCAAAACTCGTTGGAGTTCGCCATTCGCGATTTAGGGGAGGAAGCGGACGTTTCCATGCAGATCATCGGCGGGGATCTGCAAATGGAGGGGATCACCAGAAATCAGGAGATCAAGGATTTCGACCAGCAGGATAAACCCTTCGAGGAGGTTTTGGTGGCCCTTTTGATGAGGGCCAATCCGGTCACGACCGTGACCGCTCCGACCGAGGAAGACCAGAAATTGATCTATGTGATCGACCCGCTGGATGGTCCGGAGGACGAGAAAAAAGTGTTAATTACCACTCGAGTTGCTGCAAAGGCTAAGGGCTACACGATCCCCGCGGTCTTTACGCAGTAATTACCCTGAGGGCTTCGCTTGTTCGTGAACTGATATAAGTGTCGAAAATCCAGTTTGGCGTCGCCGATCGACGGACCGAAGATTTATCGAAACGGGATCCAACGTGAATTCATTCCGCATTCGCTGCACAACCTGCTCGACGAAACTAAAGGTCAAGGACGCCTCATTGGTGGGGCATATCTTGAGTTGCCCCAAGTGCGGCAGCATGGTTCAGGTGCCGGACCCCGCCGGTCCCGATCCGGACAATATGCTGGTTCGCGAAACCTCGGATTCCACAACGCAGCGAGCCCCTTCCGCTTCAACCAAGCGTCCATCCGCACCACCCCCAATTAAGTTCAGCGAAAGTGGCAGCCTATTTGGTGAAGCCGCCGCGATGCTTTCCGAACCGGAAACTTCGCTGGAGGACTCCTCCCAGGCTGCTGGCGAATCCCAATCAAAACCCAAGGCGGATTCGCCCCCACCGGAATCTGCTACCAGCCCGGCTCCAAAGTTAAAGACGCCCTCCGAGAAGACGCCCGAGCCCTCTGCGGAGATTTCATCCAGCGAGCCAGCGGAAAGTGGCGAGTCGGTTCTTCCTTTACCGGAAAGCGATCAATCACCCGCCAAAAGCTCTCGGAAAGTCGCTGCCGCGGCGGTCACCGCCATGGTACCACCGGTTCCGGAAACCGCGGCTGAAGGCTCCGCTAGTCCGCCTGAGCAATCGACACCGAGCCAGCCGATCGCCAATGAGCCCGCTCCGATCCAACCGCAGGCCTTCGCTGCGGAAGCGGGAATGGGTGTCTGGCGGATCGCGGCAATCTCCGGCGGTGTGGCCGCGGTGGCTTCGATCCTCGTGGTCGTGACCCTCCAGGCCTTCATGGCTGGTGGCTCCGGCCAGCAGGTTGCCCGGAATCAGGATCAGGTTCAACCGCCGTCGCAGCCAACAGTCGTGGAATCTCCCGACGTGCCCGCTCAGCCGAACCCACCGAGCACGACTGAGGCGGATCCTCCCGGTGAGCCTAGTCGGAAAGTGCCTCCCCCGGAGTCCGATCCCGCCCCAGAGGAATCGACCGAAAACGAACCCGCTAAAAGCGAACCGATCCCGTCGGAAGAGCCTGAAGTCGAAAGCCAAACAGCGGAACAACCGGCCACCGGTCAGCAAGACAACCCCTTCCTGTTTGATTCGCCCGCTGAGCCAGCCGCCAACCAGACGGCAGAGGATCCGGCCACGGAACAGCCGGCCTCCGAGCCGCAAGCGGACGCCGACCAGGAAAGTTCCCCCTCGATGAAATTCCGAGAGGATCCACTGTACGACGTCTTCGGCGAATCGTTTCCCGTCTTCGATAACGAAATGCTAGAAGCGACCGCTAGTCTGCCTGACTTGGAACCGGAGGCACCACTTGATGCGGCTGGCGACCAGGATCAAACCACCAAGATGCTTCCGCCCATTGATGTGGAGAGCCGCCTCGCGGACCCTGTCGCGGCGATCAACTTCGAGCGAATTCCGCTGATCAACTTTGTGCGATTCGTCTCGCGAATGACCAACATGCCGATTTCCGTCAGCCCGGAGGCCCTCGATCAGGCGGACATTTCAACGAGCACTCCTGTTACGGTCAAGCTAAAGGGAACTTCCGTCGAAAAAATGCTGGCCTCCGCTCTAATTCCACACGGCTTGGCAGTCCGAACCACGACGCGGGGTGTCCGAGTGGACATCCCGCAAACACTCAACGGTCAGCCACGGACGACCCGATTGGCTTGCGACGATCTGGTTAGCAATGATAAGGAATTGGCCGACTTGGCCTATTTGCTGGTTAACCTGGTCGAGCCCGGTTCCTGGAAAGTCGCGGGGGGCGAAGGGCAGTATCGCCTGGAAGAGAAGACGATCATCGTCAGCCAGCATGAGTCCGCTCTGTTTTCCTCGATCCTGTTTTTAGAAAGGCTACGTGTTGCGCGCGGCTTAACTCCCCGCAGTAGCTATGCCAAACGCCTTTTCACGCTCGACACCCGCCACCAACAGCTTGCTCCTAAATTAAAACAAAACATCGCCGCTCAGTTTGTGGTTCCGACCCCCATCGATCAACTCGTGGAGCACCTTGAGCGGCAGGCGAGCGTTTCCATCCTGTGCGACTGGGAATCGTTGGCCACCGATGGGGTCTCCCCAGAATCGCTGGCCTCCCTCTCCGCCCTGCAGGTGCCGCTAGAGAAAGCCCTGGATGACCTGTGTGCCGAGATCAATGTCCGTTGGAGACCGACCAGTGGCGGAGCGATTCAATTGATGGGTAGCCAGGATTACGCCCAACTGCCGTTCCTGGAGTTCTATCCGGCCGACAAGTTCGCCCAGAACCGCCCTGCGGCGGCCGCGCTCATCAAGCGAGCCGAAACCAAACTCGAAGACCTTCCTCGACATAAAGCGGGTCGTATTCTGTACGATCCCAAGTCGGGCCACTTCCTGGCCCGACTCACCGCGGGCGATCATCAGCGGCTGGTGAAGTTCCTGCAAAGCCAGATGCCTTAGCTTACGCCGAACACCTTATTCCAAGCTTCCCAGCTTCTTACCAACCGCCTTTGCCACGGCGGCGCACCGCTTCATCGTCTCGTCGAACTGATGCAGATTGAGCGACTGGTAACCATCGCTGAGGGCTTTCTCTGGTTCCGGATGGACTTCTAGGATAATCCCGTCCGCGCCAATCGCGACACTCGCCACCGCCATATCCGGCACCATGTAGGTGTGCCCGGTGCCGTGGCTCGGATCGACAACCACCGGCAGGTGAGTCTTTTGGTGCAGGTAAGTGACCGTGGCCAAAGGGAGGGTGAACCGCGTATGGGCCTCGAACGTGCGGATGCCCCGTTCGCACAGCATGACCCGAGAATTTCCGCCATTGAGGACATACTCGGCCGCGAGCAGCAATTCATCGATCGTGGCACTGGGGCCCCGCTTCAACAGAACCGCCCGGTCAACTTTCCCGACCGCCTCAAGCAAACGGTAATTTTGCATATTCCGAGCCCCGATTTGCAGGACGTCGGCGTATTCGGAAACGAGTTCGACATCCTCGCTCGCAACCACCTCGGTCACAATCGCCAAACCGGTCTCGGCGCGCGCGTTGGCCAGCATTTCCAGGCCCTCTTCCTTCAGCCCCTGGAATGCGTAGGGGCTGGTACGTGGCTTGAACGCTCCGCCGCGCAGCGCAGTTGCCCCGGCCGCCTTCACCGCTTTGGCGGTGGCGATGATCTGCTCTTCATCCTCGACGCTACAAGGTCCGGCGATGACGCCGCAGTGTCCGTCCCCTACCTTTAAATCCAGGGCGGTCACCATGGTCGGCTCGTTTTTGACTTCGCGGCTAGCGACTTTGTACGGAGCGAGGATCGGTACCACCTTGGAGACACCTGGGCTGCTTTCCAGTGATTCCCGCATATCCTCACGCTTATCGCCGATTGCGGCGACGACGGTCCGTTCGGTCCCTTCAATCACGTGGGACTTGAGCCCCAACTTTTCGACACGCTGGATGACGTGTTCGATTTGCTCGGGGGTCGCATCCTGTTTCATGACAACAATCATTTGGGTTTCACCTTTGAAATTTCGATTGAGCCGGCATACTGCGGGCAGAACAAAAAAAAGGCCCTGAATCTCAGATGAGAAACTCAGGGCCTTGGTATTCGCTTTGGTAACGACAGCGTCTTTACACAGGAACTCCGGCCCTACTTAGAAAGTAGGTAAAGAAGTACCAGAAGTTGAATTGGACGCTGTTCATGCACTTATTATGACGACCGGCGCGAAAGTGACAAGGGGAATTCGCTAAGAGGCTCACCCATCGCACCGCACGCTCAAGCTGCCAAGTTCGTTACGGTGAACAAAAAAAGCCGCACGAGTGCGGCTAAAAGTACCCCCTAGGGGAGTAGGATTTCGAAACCGTAAGTCGTTACCTCCCAACGACTTACGATTTTCGAAAAATCCTTAGGCAACCCACTCGGCAACCCATCGGCAACCCATTTAATCTCGGATTTGTTCCAGCGAATTCAAAATTTTTCGCACTCCTGAAATTCCAACCATCCCCGCCGCTTGAATTACCAACAACATCGCCTGTGGCTCCTGTGGCTCCTGTGGTTCGTCGGCGAAAGGTGGAGCCACGATCAACTCCCTTTTGGCTGTCAATGACTTAGGGGTGCTGCTGGTGGCTCCCCCTGTGAATAAATCGGCTTTCTTTTTCGCTTGGCTTAGCACAGTTGAACAATATTGCGAGGAAATTTCCTCTCCGAGCATTTGCGAAACCGCTTTTGAGATTTCCTTAGGTTTGGATTCTGGATTGTCGGATTTGAATGCTCGGATTAATTGCGACTTGTTCAATCCGACATAATCCTCTGGCATTTTCATTTTTAAAGACTTTCTAAAAGACTCTCGAAACAAACAAAAAACCGAAATAACAGTCTAACCCTTAATTTGCGATAATCAAGTTAGCTCGAATAAATAACCTTATGGATGTCGAAAAATACGTAAATGATGAATTGCAAAAATTAGAAGATGCTGAATTTCAATCATTAGCTAATGATATTGAAGATCCCCGTATAAAAGCCAAGTATCAAAAAGCAGTATTACGAATGCAAGGTGGTTGTGGTACTGCTAACTGGTGGTGGTCAGAGGGTTATTACGAATGGGAATTGACTGGTAATAATTGCACTGGTGGTGGCACACCAGTGCCACCATCTGGCATTGGCTCATTCCCCGGTGAAACAGATACAACAGATTGTCATTGTTGTGGCTCTGCCGATTGGTTATTTATTGGTTATCCCCAACGATGGCAACTACAATCTAACAATTGTACCAATGGTGGCGAACCGTTAATGCCAGAACATGATGCGGGGTTATACGCAACAGCAACTACCAATTGTGATTGTGGGGAAGAGGAGGAAGAAGAAGGTGGTGGATATTATTATTACTATGATGATGAAGATGATTGCACTGATTGCACTGGGCAAGCGTGCGATGATTACCCTAAATTAGATTCTACTGCCAATTATCAAGTATTTTCTGATGGCCCACAAACTTCAAATCATACAACAGTAGAAGCCACCAAAGTTACGCAAAGAATTCTTTGCGCTACTCCAAGTGTAGATTTTCCAGCATGTGCAAGCTTCTACTCTGGAAAATTTATTTGTCATAGTGCAATGCAATTGCGTGGCACATTAAACATTCCACCAAAATGCATCATCGACCACGCACATTTAAGAATTCTTGCAAGTGAGGAGCAACAAGGATTACAAACAGGTGATGGAACTGCCTCCATTGC
The DNA here is from genome assembly GCA_040880405.1 of Pirellulaceae bacterium. Taxonomy (GTDB): domain Bacteria; phylum Planctomycetota; class Planctomycetia; order Pirellulales; family Pirellulaceae; genus JBBDIM01. Next base: position 21,398 of record JBBDIM010000063.1, read on the forward strand.
AGCAAGTATCGAAAATCCAAATCAATCACAAACATTAATACAATTAGCACAATTAGAAAATCATTGTTTATGGCGAGACGTTCCAGAATTTACAAGTGGCAATTATTATAATACATCTAATATCGCACCTGCTATCCAAGATATAGTTGATTTAGATGATTGGAATGACAATGAATTAGGTGATGATTTTTCTTTGATCTTATCACCTAAATTTTTCGCCACTGATGGTGGAAGATATTTTGGCGAAACTGTATTACATATTTATTGGCATCGGGAAGTTGAAGAAGAAGGTGATGGTGGTGTCGTTTGTGGTGGCTCCGCCCCTGTTAATCATATATCTCAAGTGGATTCAACTGGCGGCTTATTAGCTGGCGGCTCGGCTCACTTAAATATAACCACGAATGATGTCGGCGGATTTGGCGGCATCCTCGCTGGCGGCTCCGCTATCGTTATCCTTGCCGGTTCCATCTATCACGAAAATGGAACTGGTGGTGCCGTTGCTGGTGGCTCCGCACTTAACGAATTAATTATCAGTAGCTATGAATCATTTGATTATCGACGAAAAATAACCATCCCTTCATCTTCCATATCTGCCGACTTGGAAAATTTCTATATCGGTATCTCACTCGAAGTTGATCCAGATAATGTTTATCACGATAACGATTTTCAAATCACCGATCTTGATGATAATATTATCTCCCACGAATTAAGACATTATGCCGATGGGCTCGTTATCGTCTTCTTCAAATCATCATTATCTTCATCTTCTGATAATGAATTCTGGTTTTACTATGGAGGTAATAAGTGATTTGCAATTGTAATAACTGGCATGAAATTTCATCAGGTGGGTTAACCGCTGGTGCCTCCGCTACTATCACTGTAGAGCAAGTAGAAGGTGGTGTTATTTGTGGCGGCTCGGCTGTCGTTGATATGCCACAATACGTTTACGATGGAATGGCTGGCGTCTGGCCACTTAATGAAACTGGTAATGGCACCATCGACGAATATAAAGACCGATCACAATTTAAAATTCATGGAACTGGTGGTGAAGGTTTGGCATCTCGAACACCATCATCCGATAATGGTGTCTTTTGCTTATCAGCCGCCAATTTCAATTCGTCATCATCACAATATATTTCTTTCCCCGCTGACTCAATAAAAACAACTGGCACCTTCACTGTTTCAGCTTGGATCAAATTAGAAAATAAATACTTCCCACGTATGATCTTTTCCCGTGGTTGTTTCTCAATCGGCTATTCATTTTTAAACCACTTAGTTGCAAATCTTAAAACTGAAAACAATGATGCCGTTATTTCAACCGATTGTTATAGTCTCGAAACAATGCAACCTGATAAGTTTTATCACGTTGCTGCCACTTATAACGGTTCGTCTCTATCCGTTTATATCAATGGTAACCTGTCTAATTCCGTTTCCATTAGCGGTTCAACCGCTGAACCAACAATGGGATATCATGGAAGATGGGCATCAGGTGGTTATCATTATGGTTTATTGCAAGAGGTAAGACTACATTCAATGGCGAGAAATTCGGCTTGGCTCCAAGCTGAACATTCCAATTTTTGCAATGGGAATTTTTATAGTATTGGGGATGAAGAAATATTATAAGAAAGTAATTGTAATATCATCAGGTTCTTCAATTGCAGTTCCGGGGCAAGTGATCCATTCAGTTGAGCCATTAGGATTTGTTCCCGTATAATATAACCCAAATGTTCGAAATGGAATGGTATACGACTTTCCAACTGTGGGTTTTTCCGTCAAGGGCTCGGTTCTAAATTGCCAATTGTAATAAGGGCTCCACCCTAATAGATGCCATTCACCCACATATATCAATCTTCTTTCAATGCTGCTCGATACCTGAATTCGGCATTCATTGTTTTGACAATAGACTGTTAGAAAATGCCCTGCATTCCATTGTTCTTTTTCGTTATACCATGGCGAGTCAACGTCGGGGCATTCGCATTCCCTCGGATCAATAACACCTTGCGTTGTCGAACTTCCAAAATATGAATACCTTTGAGTTAACCCAACACTAACACCATTTATTTCATGCTCTAATAAGAATTCACCATTTAAAAAATGGTTAACCTCACATTCATCATCCACATATAAATTAGGTGCCACTAATGAAACAGGATGATTGTTTGGATCTTCTGAATATTCGCTGAATGCACAAGCTGAACTTCCACCGGGGCAATTCAGCGTGCAACATGGCGCACAAGGGTTAAATAGTCTAACCACAATCAACCCCCACTAACCACCATTTACCCCTGTCGCCATATCCAATTTGTAAACCTACATCATTCGTGCCATCCGTCTCGATGTTCTTACCATACCCATTAAACACCATAATGGTTTCTTCATATTCAGAACTTCCATCAAGTGATAACTTAACCTCGGCACTCCCATCGGCGGGAATAACTTCACCCGCTTCTAATACTGCATGACATATTCCCGGATGATATTCAAATATGAAGTAGTCATTTCCGGGGCATGGAATCGCCCACACGATTGAATCCTTTAATACATACTCACTCTTATGGAGAACCTCCACTGCATACCCATAATCAATTGTATGATCACCATCTTCCCAATCGTCTTCTACACTGGCATTACCATCTTCATTAAAGCTAACTGGCTTCCATGAGTATTTAAAATCCTCACCATCCGTAATTTTAATGTATCTGCCATCGGTGCTATGCTTTGGCACCCTGCCATTGACTCTACCTGATTTGTTTTGGTGTTCGACTATGTTAACAGTGCGACTAATTCGCTTTACCGATTGTTCATCAAAGTTAAAACCTGTCATGCTCACCCCCTATTAAAAATTAAAGACATCAAAAGGAAGTGGTTGATATACACGAAATTCTAAAAATACAGATGCCTCATCCATGTTCGAATGATATAAATACTGCCCCTCTTCATTCAATAACTCTGGCTCGGTAATTTTCTCACCCTGTAATCTGATATGTCGCTTAATCTTCTTATCATTAATCGTTACGATTTCCTTCATCCCTTGATTAAGAATTAACTTATCCCAACCAGATGGATCAAACGCAAATTCATAAGAGGTTTGCCAGTAGTATCCATACGTCTGATCGAATATCCTACGTGATGATATACTTACTACCTTTACCGAATGTGGTTGAGCACCAAAAAATGGTGTCGCATTAATGGCATCTTTATATTGATAAGCTAAATCAAGAGGAAAGTTAGCTTCATTCCTTGTCACCCTAAGAATCGGGCGGCTGTCGTCAATTTCAATAGCTTCTGCAAAAGGATCTTTAGCAGTGTTTACAATCGCATTACCCTGATAATCTGTATCTGTTAATCGCTTATGTTGGGCGGCAAAGCTCCATTCGACTTCGGCGGGTTCATTAAGAGGATTTTCCTCATTCTCCATTTTTCCGAATTCAAAACTAACATGCCATTGCTTCCCATCATCAACGACGCACTCGCTAGATATACCGATGCATACCGCTAGTGGATCGGCTTCCGTGCCCGTGTTATAGGGAGTGCCGATTGAAATACCCGGCGCATTAGCAACCAGAAGAGCACCATCAGAAGTGCTATCAGTAATTACCTGATAGGTAACATTGTAAGTGCGGTTATTATTTTCATCGACTTCAAATGATCTCGATTGTTTTAATGGTTTGGATGATATAACTGTCATGCTTATATTTATGACAGTCGTATCATTATTTAATCGATGCGGTTCTTGGTTGTTGCTTTACTATCTTGCCGATTAAAACCGTTTGCTTCTTGCTTTCATCCAGATGCGATTTTTCCGTCTTGTGTAATTCTAAAATAGGATTCCTCCCTGAACCACGTGATCTAAGGATAGCGGATCTTGCTTCCTGACTACCATATTCAGCGGCACTAGCAAATCGATTCGTGGTTTCATTACCAGTAAATAATTCCTTACGTAGCTTCTTAACCGCCGCACTAAAGGCTTGAGGATTAATCAACCCTTCCGCTTTATACTTTTGCAGTTCTTTTAATTCCTCATTGAATTTTTGCAATGGTGTCTTAGTTAATTCAATTGCCGCTTTTACCTTCTCTGGCAATGCATCTAATGCAGCCGCCTTAAAGGTGTTCCTGTCAATCAAACCCTTTGATAATAAGTTTCTAAGCTTATTTAATTCTTCTCTGAATGATACTATTGGGCTCTTGAATTTATCCTTAATACTATCAGCTTCATCCTTTAGCTTTTGTTTCGCTGCCCTTAGTTCTTCGGTGGCTTTCGCTGAATCTTCTAGAGCTTGCTTATGTTTCATTAGGGCTCTGACTTGATTAAAGATACCCTTATCAACACCTTCATTTGCAAGTTTAAAAAGTTGTGCGTTTCGCTCGCCATGCTTCAACACCATAATTTGATCATTCAGCGTATCAATTAATGATATACCTGATTTGTTCCGATCTACAAAATCATCTTCTAACACCCTTGCCATCGATGTCTTGCGAAGATCTTTGGCGGCTTCCTTTGCTTCCGCTTTCACCTCACCTAAGAATTTTTTAATGCTGGTGGATGCAATAGGTGCGTTCCATGCCTTTCCACTGGCAACCGCTTGTTCATGTGCCAATTGGTTTACTTCATTTGCCATGGCGTTCAACGTTTCACCAAAGCTTATTCCCATTAAGGGGAATGCTACTGATGCAAACAACTCTACTGCTTTTGCTAAGTAGTCTAATGCTCGAATCATTAGTGCTACACTTTTCGTAGTAATCGCTTGGGTTGTTTTCCACATTCGAGAAATCAAATCAACTGAATCAAGAAACAAATATGTTGCATCAGTTGCAATTAGAATTGCATTCGCTATCGAGCCGCCCGACTTCATCCCTTGGATTCCAAGCTCAATTAACTTTCGGGTGGTAACCGTGATTATGGGCACCAGTTCAATAGTTAACTTTTGAAATACCCCTTTAAACATTTCTCGCATTTCGAAAATTGCATCATTTGCTAATTCAATATGGGCTGCATCGACATTCGAAAATGATATACCTAGGGCTTCCGTTCTTCTTTTAGCGTCATCTAATGCGGCGCTTCCATTCTTGAGCGTGTTAACTAGCCCGACACCACCAGAATCAAACAGCTTGAACGCTATGGATACTCGTTCGCTCTGGCTTGTAACATCCTTCATCGCATCGGCGATATCTCGAATCGCTTCATGTGGCGATTTGGCGGCCACCACTGCCGCATTCAATCCCAATTGCTCTAATGCAACTTTTGCACTGCCACCACCCTTAGCCGCTTCGGCTAAACGGCGTGTCATTCGTTGTAAGGAAATATCAAGATTGTCGGATGATACTCCACTTAATTCTGCCGCATGACGTAATGCAATTAATTCTTGAGTAGGAAGCCCCAATTTCGTGGCGTGCTTCGCTGTCTGATCCATATCCGACATCGCAGTTTTAATACCTGTCGATACCGTTGATATTATATTATTGATTGCAATAAGTGGCCCGATGATAGCAGCCGCTTTGACAGCGAATGCAGTAAGTGCCGCACCTGAAACATTAACCGCACCAGTAAACATATTGACGGATTTTTTAGCTCCATCTAATTGCGGTTTCACCTTGCTGGTGTTAACCGACATTCCAATCCGTAATAATCCTATAGTGCTTATTTGCTTTTCCTCTTATTCTTTAATGCCCTAAAAGCATTTCGCATTGCCTCTTTTTGATCGGTTTGGTTTCGTTGTCTTGGAATAAAATCATCAGGTTTAAATGCCGTTGTTTTTTTATCCTTATTTATATTCGCCATTGTTGAGCATATCAAACCCGTTCGCCAATACGGATCATCTAACGGCTCCAATCGATCATACGCTATCCATAGACTCAATTCGTGTGAGTCTATGGAATCTAATAGCTCTGCTAGAGTGCGCCCCATCTGTCTGGCTAATCGCATTGAAAATAATAACAGTGGAACGCACTCTAGTTTTTTACCAATTCCTCAATATCATCCTTACCCATTGCATTAACCTTCAATGCAATATTAAAAAGTCGATGCAATTCTTTTACCGATTTTGTATTGAGCAATTCTATTTCATCGGGATACTTAAAAATTAGGTTACCATCTTCATCAGATAAAGTCGCACATACGACTCGGCACATAGCGGGGCCATCGCATTTTTCATCCTGCCCTAAATCTTTTTCTAGTTGCAATCGCTCACCACCACTTAGCGTCTTAATGTATACAGTAGAATTCCACTTCTCGACTTCCACTGGTTCAAGTGGCATATCTTTTGATTGTAATATATTATCTCTTAAACTCATTCTTATCCTTATGAAATATCACCAGTTAATCGCACGTCAACACTAGCAATCACATTGCTATCGACTTCAAATCCACCGAATGAAAACGCTGTCTTAATGCATGGAAAGGAAAACTTTTCTGATGCGGTTCCATCATCATTAAGATCAACCTCTAAAAAGAATCCACCATCAGCGGCTTCGATGGCAGCATGTTGAGTGTTATCAGGATCATATTGAATCTCGAAACTGAACGTGCCAGCTTCTTTTAATCCTGCTCGATACTCACGCACTGTAGAATCTAATGCAGTTGTTTCTACTTCTGCATAATTTGTATTTGGCCCATCCATCGTCACAACTTGAGCAATTTCTACATAGCCCGTGCCATCCGCACTATAACTTAACTTAACCCCTTCGCCTGATAATACTGCCATTTTTAAATACCTCTGAAAAATATATCTTCAAAGGTATTTATGTGATCACTATTATATTTTATGAGAATCCAAAGAAATCAAAATTGCCCCTGTGGATCTGGGAAGAAATACAAGAAATGCTGTATCAACAAAAACCTACAAATGGTTAAGCCATCCTACGGAATCGTTGACTTCAACTTTAAACACCTTCCTTTATCATATCTCGAAAGACATAACTTTATTTACAATATGATTCAAAACAATAAGGCGACTATTATTGCCCCAACTACGTTAGACTATCTGGCAAGGGTTCTTGGTACTTGATTTGATAATCTACCGATTTGCGAAACAACCATATATCACTTGCGTCAACCGGAGCTTCGCTAAAGCTTCTTTCATCTATCAATGATATGAAATGAATCTTGATATTATTTAAGTCGCCCATGAATCCTTGCAATAGATTTCTAACCTTTTCAGCGACCCCTACCGCATGAGCCATTGACAAACCCCAACAATCAAACTGTATCCTTGCAACTGTAATTCCAGAAGCTCCACCTAAATGATGATCATGCACATTAGAAATTAACTGATATGTAATAAGAGGGTAATCATTATTTGATTGGGGAATATGATGGGGAAAAATCCTGCCATCGACTATATCATCAATGCTTGCATTATCTTTCACTCGCTTATAAATGGCTTCTTCTATCGACATTATCTTATTCCCTTTTTCTTTGCCTCTTGCTCTACAATCTTTGGCATATCCTTTAATACCTTGTCTCTTGCTTCCTTACCTTTATTGTCGAATGCTGGGCGCATGAATGGCTCGGCATCCTGTCGCTTGGTTCCGAATTCATGGAAAGCAGCATAGAATTGATCACCCTTAAAAAATCCATCACTAACAATAACATGAATACCAATATGTTTCCGTGATCTTTTCATCGCTTTAACTTTGATAGATTTTTTAAGATCACCTGTTTCTACTGGTGCTAATCGCTTGGCTTCTTTTTCTATGATCTTCATGGCAGGCCGCATGGTTTTTCGCATGGCAGCTTTTTGTATTCGAGCGGGTAACCCTGTTAGAATCGCATCGATTTCCTTATCACCTGTCACCATCAGCTTAGCTTTTTTTGCCATTATATAACCTCCTTGCATAACAGGATTAACTCCCTATTTCTTTCATCAGTATTTAATTTTGCAAGGATATGAAATATACGATTCCCAAACTTGATTCTATGTTGAGTATCGATTCCGTCTCTCCACCTGATGGTTATCTTATAACTCGCTTCACTTGCTATACCTTGTGCGTAAGTTAATTCTCTACCTGATAGCGGCTCAATACTTGCCGATCTCGTTTCCACGTTATTCCCACTTTGGGAATGACCTCCGAAATCATCTTTGGTTTCTGATATAGATTCAATATTTATACGATGTCTTAATTTGCCTGATCTCATTAGTGATATCCCCCATGAGCAAGCAAATTACATAATCGATCTAAGCCAGCTATTTTTATTGGGCTTGAAATTGTGCCTACAATCTCGGCTTCTCGATTCTCATACCAGTGGGCAACCAATAATTTAACTGCATGTTTTGCCAAGTCGTGGGTTGATCCTGTCGTATACCGAATGACAACCGCACCTTCATTATTTGATGCCGTTTGTGGATAAGCTCCCTTAGGGATAATAAAACCCGGCATATAATGTGGGCTGAAAGATTCATATTTATTTGTCGGCAATACTTGGCTATCACCATTTTCGTCAACATACGTGATAGAAGTTATTTCGTCTAATGGTGGTTTCGCTAATTCAATCTTATAACTAGGGAAACCATTTAATACTTCTTCCCACGTCTTTGAAACAAAATCTCTTCCTGTTTCTTCTTCGATATAATTGACAGCCGCAGATAGCAAGGCTGTTATATAAGTATCATCATTCGTGCCATCAACCCTCAAATGCTCTTTGGCTTGATTAAGTGTGACGATATCTGTCGCTTCACCATCTACTGATATTAGTTTTAACATAAGGGTATTTAGTGGATATACATAAAAAAACCCCATTGCAAATTTTGCAATGGGGTTCGACAAGGAGTAATCTTTTCAAAAATTATGTTACCGCCAAATGTTTAACCGCTTTCGTCTGGATTAATTTAAAATCGCCACGAGCATAGGCAAAGAATCCAACCGCCAATTGATCAGCATAGCGTTCCCTTAATATTGATACTTGAATATCACTGACATCCCGAACAATACCCTTAGAGAAATCACCGGCTAGAATTATCTTTTCATCAGATGCAACTGAATCTGACATATCATTGTTAATGAAGATGTTATAACCAAGGAATTGTCGTTGCCCTGATTGTGCTAACGATGGTAGATACAATGGATGATCTTCCGAATCTCTTAATTTTAATAGCTCGGCATAAACCGCATCATGCATCATCAAACCAAAGTTTGGTGAATTCCGATATGCGACATCAACCGAATGAATAAGATCAACCACATCCATCCATTCAAGCGTGCCAGTGCCATCAGTTGAGTTTCCTAATGGGCTTGCTGTAACAATACCTTCTGGCTTTGCAGTTCCATCGCCAACCGTATATTGAGTATTCTGAATTCTAGAAATTCTTTCACCTAAAGCTTCACCAACGATGGAAGCCACTGGAACCAAAGCATCTTGCATAAGCTCAACCGAAACAGGAAAAACCCCTGATGGCCACTTATATGATTTGATTACCTTTTGCCCGAATACAAGATTCGAATTATTGACACCAGTATTTTCACCCACAATGGATGCGGCGCTTGTCGTGTCATCAAGGGTAGGCCAATTAAGATCACTTCCCGTTTCGGTGCGAATCACTCGGCAAGCTTGACGAATTCCGCCATGCCATTCCAAAGCTTTTTCTAAGCTCGGCATCATGGTTGAATTAGTTAGATTTCCACCTTGCCCCGCTGTTCCAACTGTTTGGGCTCGTTCTTCCGCATCCGCTTCATTGCTTAATCGGATTGTGAAGTCTTGAGTATTGGCGGTAATGCCGCATCGCTCGGCGGCTTCCATCCACTTCACTGGAACTGTTTGACCGACTTCCCGCAAGCAAACGGCTCGGAAAGCCATCTCTTGATCTTGCTTGGTTACCTTGCCAGTGGGGCGAACACCAACGAATTCAGGTGAGCGCTGAATATTTGATACCTTTTCAATACGTTCTAAGGTATCAATCTTACTACGATAGTCAGCTTCTAAGTCGGCGAGCTTATCATAGCTTTCAATTTCATCCGATGAAAAAGCTCTATCTTCTGTTTTAGCTCGGTTTCCAAGCTCGTGCATTTTGGCTACTACTTCACCATGTTCTTCTTTAAGTTTTTTTGATTCGTATAACGACATACTATTTTTCTCCGCAATTAAAATCCGTCTTGATTTGATCGACTTGGCGATCATGCAAGAGCTTGGCTTGCGAAGTTATCTATTGTCGCTCATTACAATTTTTGTAATTGCATAAAAAATGGCATCCAATGAAAGAACATACTTTCATTAAATGCCGAATGGAAAACAAATCACATAATGGTTTGCTTTATATACCCTTGGCATAAAAAAAAACCCATTGCAAATTTTGCAATGGGTAATGATCGATAGAACACGAGATCGTCTAGGCAGTTATATAGTCTTCATCTGTTCTAATTTTTGCAATCGTCGTTCAGTGGCTAGTTTATTTTGCCACTTATCATAACTCGATCTTGCTTCGCTGGCGTGTCTAACACCAGTGGTAGAGCTTTCGTAAGCTGGAAAGGTTACCGGCCCGACATCAATTAAATCTAAGTCAGTGATAGTTCTCACTTCCTGATCATTTTCTTCTTCCCACTTTTCACCTGTCACACGAAATGCAAATGAAGATCCTGTTAGATCACCACGTTGGATCTTACTTCTTACTCGCTGATGATCACTATCATGTTCATCATATTCAATCTCATAACGCAAACCTTTATTATCAACCGAAAGATTTAACGTGTTCGATGATAACCTACCAAGTAGGTTATCAGGATCGTGATTGTATAATGCCCTTACATCGTGCTTTTCTTTAATAGCTCGATTGAATGCATCAGGATCGATTCGCTCAACCGCACCTTTCCATAGTTGGAATTCACTAGCTTTGGTTCCATCGTAAAAGACAGATGCATATCCTGTAATCTTTTTATCGTCTGTTCTAACTTCCGTATTGTTATGTCGTCTCTCCATTTATTCCCCTGATAATAATATATCATCAACCAACTTATCTAAATTTATTCGATTTAAACAATCTAATCTTTGCTCTGGCAATACCGCTTCAAGCTCGGATTGCAAAAGTTGCAATTGTCTCTTGCTCCAATCGTCGGCACCTAAAGGTTTGAGATTGTCTTGCCAGATTTTTAAATGCGATTGCAAATCCACCTTCCCCGCTTCAACGGCTCGCTTTGCCCTTGTAATCAATCGATCTAAGGTTAAGCGAGTGAATGAGCGTATTTTGTCGTCGGGCTCTTCTGGTGGTTCTGGTGGCTCTTCTGGTGGTTGCTCTGGCGGCTGCGGTTCTTCACCCTCAACCAAGATGTTCGCAGGCCGACGCCAATCGTCATCAGCTTTATCCGTTTGACGATTAATGATCTTGCGGCATTCTTCCCAACTTAATATCCCGTTGTTCAATTGCGAGATAAGTAATTCCGTTTCCGTCTTTGAATCAATTTGTATTAATGCTTTTCTATTAAATTCAATGAAGACATTACCTGATAACTTATCTCGTTCGCTCAATAACTTAGTTTCACACTCGGCTTCCCATTGACACAAGTGAGGATCTAACCCAGTTGATAGAAAATTTTGTTGATCCATTTCCAATGAATTATATGATACGTTATTTTTACTTCCTAACATGGAACCCGGTATACCACATATTTGCGAACAAACTGTAATATCATGTTCTCGACTTTGAAGCCATTGCCCTTCATCATTTGAATTTGACAATGTATGAATTTTGCTACCTGTCGGAATCAAACTAGGGCGATGCGAGTTTTCAATTCCTTGATGAATGGTTCCCCACATATTTCGGAATCGCTCTATCTTTTCATCGTTGTTATTTATTTGGGGTGGTAGTTCAATGACAATATTTGGTTTCGCATTGTTCTTAAAAAACTGAGCCCCATACCTTTGCAATGCGACACCCAAACCCATAGCATCTTTCATTATGTCGATTATCGCATAACCACAAATTCCATCATGGCTCAAACCCTTAATGTGCAATATGTCAGATGGAGCAAGCTGAAATTCTACATTGTTCATTAACGTCTTATAAATTAACCTGCCGTTTCTAATCTCGGCAATTGTATCCTCTGGATCAAGAATTAATAACTCTATCGGCTTTGCTTCATTGTCACGAATGACATATGCATATCCATTACCGAATAACAATGCATGTGATTGCAATGTCATCTTGAAATTGTATGCGTGATATAGATCACTTGGCGATTTTAAGAGAAGTCGATATGCTGGATTAAATATATCTCGATCTCGACTATCATTATCGCCACGTCGATAAACAACCAGTGGAATCTTTGCAACTGATTGTGAGAGAATTGATACCGCACGAAAGATAGCGGGATTACCAAGTGCCGTTCGGCGATTTATTACGAGCCCACTAGCTGATGCATTACCTGTCAGTAAAGAATAAGCTGCATCGGATGTAAGTGGTATGTTCGGATTTTCTAAACTTCGGCGGCTAAACCAACTAAATAGTTTCATAATACTATTTAGTTGGTTTAGCCCAAAAGTTGTAATGCCTTTGCTTCGCTAACTTTACTAACGTCGCTTTGCCATTGCTATCAATGCCTTCGCATTCTACGCCATCCTTTGCATCGCCATTGCTATGCTAGGCTAGCTTAGCTTAGCTTTGCCGTTGCGTCGCTATCCTTTGCATCGCCATCGCTCGGCTATCCTTTGCATCGCCATCGCTCGGCTATCCTAGCTGCGCCATTGCAAACACCACTTAGCTTTGCCCTTGCCATGCCGACTTAGCTTTGCCTTTGCCGTGCCGACGTAGCTCTGCCCTTGCCATTCTTTCTATGCCTTGCCTTTGCGGCTCGCAGCTATGCTTTTGCTATTCTTTCTATGCTTTGCCTTTGCTTCGCATACCGTTGATATCCATGGTGGGCCTTGCCTTTGCTAATTGTATTAAACAATCTTCCAATCAAAGGCACCTTGCCCCGAATTTCGCCACTGCCCTAAGCCACGACGACTTCCGTAATCAAACCATTCTTCAACCAGTGGCATCAATTTTTCATCCAACAAATCTAATTCAAATGTTAGTTTGCTTCCCGCTGGTGCCGCATCAGATCTCGCTAACGCTACCCTATCACCTTGCGGCGTGCTCGCTCTTAATGGGCGTTCGATTATTTCAAGCTCACCATTCAAATCAATAAATAACTTTCGTGGATCAATGAAGATTAAACCATCAATAACCTTCTTATATGCTTTTTCCAATTTGCTCTTGGTTCCCGGAACTCTCCGCAAACTTGAACAAGCATCCTTAAAGAATCCTTTAATCTGATAATCAAAGATGAATGGTTTGTCATCTTGTGTATGAAAGCCGGTCCAGCCAGTTGCTTCAATGTTTGCTACTGTTTCAAGCTCGGCTTTAACCGCTTCATCTTGAACCGCCGCTTTCGTCATAATGTATTTTGCATATACATCTTTATTTTTTGGCACTGTGCCTAACAACGATTCCTTAAACGTAAGCTCGATTTTTGTCTTTGAATTTTTCATTTGTAATACTCCTTATATTAAAGACTTAAACTAAGAGAGTATTATGTATGACAAAATATTACAAAATCTCAAAAATATGTGAAAATATTTTTCATAGCTGAAACGGCATTTCAAAATCACCGAATTCTTCCGCTGCCATAATCCCCGAAAACCCTATCACTGTAGCCACTATTCCATCGATTCGCCCCGATGATCTTTTCTTATCGATCATAATCCTACCCTCGGTATCCACCTCTCTGATAGTAATATTACCAAGATTCCAATTTAAAATTGGATGATCAGGATGCCGAACTTGGTTCTTTAATAATCGTCGTTCGAATTCCGATGTCGGCGCTGACATCATCGTTGATGATTGTTTAACTTCGACGCAATACAAACCTTGCTCTTCTAAATGTTGGCGTAATGATTCGGCATTATAAGGATCATAACGAACTTCCATAATATTAAATTCCTGACTATCACGGATAATATCATTACAGATAGTTTGATAATCTATAGAATCGCCGGGAGTCAATGTAATTAATCCTTGATTCGCCCATCGGGTATAAGGCACATTATCTTGCTTCTCTTTTTTTCTCGCATTATCTAACGGCATATAAAACCGTGGAAAAACATATACCTTATCACCACGTTTAAATAATAATACATATACCGCCAAGTCGTGACGGCGAGCTAAGTCAACTGCTAATATACAATCCTCGTTTTTAAAATCATCTAATGATAATTGCCCTATACACTCTTGCCATACATTCGATGCAATCCATTGCTTGGTATGCCCAACCCATTGATTTAACCTGAGAGTTCTAAAACGACTTTCTTCGATAGGGTTATTTTCTACTTCCCTATAATCATCTTTAAAACTATCAATTGAAATGGTGGTGCCTACACTCGGATTTGCTTTTCTCCAATTGGCTTCCTGCTTCCAATCTTCATCATCTTCAACTTCATATATTACTGGTAAAACTGTAGTATCAACAATTTCATTCTTTAAGATTCGCTTGGCGTATGTATATTGTTCATAACCTATATGCTCTCTATCATATTGGGCTGTAGATATAACTATTTGCAATCCATTGACTCTGGCAATCGTGGCATTCTTTAATTGATCCCATACATCCCTTGCATGAGATCCCCAACATGCAAGTTCATCATACACAATTAGATTTGCATTGAAGCCAGCTTTTCCTTCTGGTGTCGATGATAGAACTCGATACGTTGATTTATTTTTCTTATCTTCGATTGCTTTTATGTTTCGCCTTGTCCACCATCTTGTTTTCAATGATGGTGATAGCTCAACCATGTTTGCACTCTCGTTATAAACGATTCCGGCTTGTGCTACATCGGATGCGATACAATATACTTCGCTTCCTTTTTGCTCTAGAAGATGCCATAAACATAAGCCCGACATTAATGTTGATTTACCATTCTTTTTCGGAATCCAGATTGATGCCGATTTAAATCGTCTCGTTCCATCCGGCTTGTGCCAACCATACAACGGAAGAATAATATCATTCCATTGCCATGGCATCAGCTTAATAGGCTTACCATTCCATGGTGATTTTGATTGTATGCAATATGTCTCAAGAAACTTTCTTACTTTTAATGCTGGCTTCTCGTCGAAATAACATCCTTGTTCAAGAGCTTCTTTATCTGATATTGTCTTTAATGGTGCTTCGATTTATCCCCCTATTAGATCCTCTAAATCATCTATTGTTTTAACTGTATTATCATCAATGCCAAGAGTCTTTGATAACCTTCTTATTTGTTCTTGGCTTTGCCACTTCGCACTTAATGCTGGATGCGGCTTGCTCGTGCCAGTTCCACTAACAACCGTCAAACCTTCATCCTGTAATTGTTTTGTTGCAAGTCGAAATAAACTCCAATTATCACATAGCATAGCTAACTGCTCACGCTTGCTATCATTGTCTAACTCGACAAGATTAACGAGTCGCCGCCAATATGCTTTGCCAATTGTATCAAGCCAGTTAGGTGATTTAATACTTGTCATGGTTTCCCCTTCTTTCAACGTCTTCTTTATATTGATTCCATATCATATAAATTCGTCGAATGAATGCCGACTTAGTTAAACCTTGCTTCATGGCATCGGCTTCTATTTGATCCCATATTTTTTCGTCTACCCTGATTGATAATAATTTGCTCATTTTGGAAATCCCCTTACTGTATATAAGTTTCTGTATTACATAATATTACAACTTTTTTATTAAGAAGCACCCTAGAAGCGTAAGAGCTTCTAAAAAAGTGCGCAGGGTGGGGGCGGCTCCCCTATGCCATCCCCCACCAGAATTTTTACCCCTACCCCCATGGGAGGGGGCTAATACAAAAGTTGTAATGGCATCGATGCAATCGGGCTCCGCCCCTAAGCTCCCCTGTGCGTCTCTGCCGTCTTCTTGCTGTGGCAAGACTGACATAGCGGTTGCCAGTTCTCGACGCACCAGAACAAGCCACTGTCGCCCTTGTGATCGATAATGTGATCAACCGTGTTGGCGGCTGTCGTGCGGTTCACTTCCAAACATCTGATGCAAAGTGGATTGGCGTCAAGAAAAGCTAATCGAGCTTTTTGCCATTCGTGGTTGTATCCCCGTTGATAGTAGTTTGGGCGGTTCTCTTTTCTTTTGCATCGGCATCGGGCGGCAAGACAACGTGGGCAAGCAATAGGTGAGGATGTAGGCACTATGAACAACCGCCAAGGATAATCATTAGCCCAATTGCAATATGAGCTACTGAACTGCTAACTGCCATCAATGCTATATCACCCCTCAATTCTTTTAGCTTTTCAAGTATTTCTTCATCCATGATTAAAACCCTTCCTTCTTCCAATCTGTTTCATCCTCAAGATCTTCTAATTCTTTAAGTATTTTGTTAGCACGCTGCATATCCATATCCATCCATATCAGTTCATTAATCATTTGAATTATTCTCTCTTCTCGTATGTTTAATATACGTGATATATTTTTAATGCTTTCTTCAATCTCACTCATTATATCCATTCGTCTCCCTTAAACGTAATTCCATTATGTGATATCGTTAAATCCATCGGCATCGGATAACCCATTAACTTAAATACACTCGCTTGCCAGATCTCACCCGGATATATGGGCGTGCTCTTATACCCAATCTCGTTATCATATACCAGAAAACTAAATTCCTGAATATCATTAATCGTATCAATCGCTCGATCATCTGGCATATAATGCTTCGCCAAAGCATAAAACTGTTTGCCATTGCCATTATTGACGAAAGCTTTATGCAAGCCCCATTGCCCATAATGATGATTTTTAAAATAATGATAACTCGCCGAATCCGTCTTTAACTCGACTTCTAAAATATAATCATTAACTCGATTGTGTATTACCATATCCACATCGGCGGGGCTTGAATTATTTGGTAAACCCCAATTTCTATGATCCAAACATTTGCATCGCAAGTATCTGGATAAATTCTTAATTATTCCATTCATACCTTATATAGTATGATAATGTCATATTTTGTAATACAAATCTTGTATTATGTAAAATTTGGCTTTCCAGCAAAATTGCGGCGATCCTAAAAAGACAATAAAAAAACTCGCTAGGTATGTGAGAACCTAGCGAGTATGCGAACGAACATTTTCTAATGCTTTAAGTCTGGCAACCACAAACATTAGTCATACTATGTATTATAGTAATTCTGATTTATTCTGCAAGTTGTTTTTAAGGGTATGTATACCACTCCGCTATATCATACTGTTGAGCCAGCTTCGGGCAATATCTTCCCACTCGCTTCCACCAGCTTAAAAACCTCGGCTGTAACATTTGCTTGGTTGTTATCACCCCCACCGTCTTATATGCAATCAAAAGTTCATCAGTTATAAACATTCGCAAGGTGTTATTTCTTACTTCTTGCTTAGTCGGCTTTTTTAATTCGGTGGTTGATTTGTGCCAGAAATCATTAATCTCAAATACTGATCTTCCCTGATATTTATTATCCGATTTTGTAACATACTTAAAAACCGCTTCCTTGTTCCTGATCTTTTGAATTTGTAACCGAAACTTTTGACCACGTAAGCAACTTTTTATCAGTTGCCGAAATTCATCTTTATTCGGATCATTCTTAAATATGAAATGAAAATGTGGGCGGATGCCTCGTTTACTTAATTCTATGAAGCCAATAAACGCAATATGAGATTTGCGGCTCAAAAGTTTGCGAAATCTTGTCATATCGTAATCTTCTGAAATGTGGAGGGTGCCCCAATACTCTATCGGCTCAACTGTATCTTCATGCTTCATGGCTCGATGCCATTGAGCTTTTGCTTGTCTTTTTGTGGTTGCCATTCATTATAATAGTATCCAAGTTGATGAAATGCGCCAAGTTTGTCAAAGGTTATAAAGAGTTGTTGGGGATAGTTATGGGGTTATATAAATAGATGGTTGTTTTTTGCTTTCTGACAAAAAATTGACATTCTGACATCCTAAATACCCTTATCAAAATGAAAGGATGTCAAAATGAGAATCAATATTTGGGAAAACCGCATCAGAATTATATTAAGAGATCTAAATCCAGTTCCATCGCAAATCAAATTTTGCAAGTCGGTATATGATTGTATTGAGAAGAATCCAGATTGCTTTCCCACGCCCGCCCAAACAAAAATACTGTCTGGCATCTGGCGTCATCTAAATCGAGTATATGCCGAGCAAAGAGCATTAGAGCATTCTGATTTTTAACCTCAACTGTCAAGCCAAAAACGAATACAATTTGAAAAAACTTCAAAATTGTAATGAGATTTTATGTTACAAACATCATAAGCATCCGTATAATGGTATATGTCGTATATGGTTGTTCTTTGGCAGTATAATAAGGATCTTGAAATGACAAGAGAAATGCGCAAAGTTTGGAACATGGTAAAGAATCAAAAGCAAGCCATGGAAATTTGTAGATCATTATGTAGTAGAGAATCGGATACGCCAGAAGAGATAAGGGATGGTTTGATTCGTAGTTTGATTAACAAATCGGGTGTTCCCGAATCTGGTAATCTAATGTTCACAATCGAACACAGTAGGGAAGTTGAGGTGCGATATCTTGACACTGGCTTAATCGAGCGATTCGAGACTATCGAGCAACCTGCTATTATCGGGCAGATGATTTTTCAAAAAGGTAACTTGTTGGTTCGAAGAACCGCATATCAAGTATGGGTGGGAAGGGTTTTCCCACAATGGCGAGTCAAGTAATCACCATTACAACTTTTGTATTCCACAAAAAAAGCCACCTGATATCAGGTGGCTTTTTTATTTGCTTATATCGTTATTACAATTTAGATAACATCGGCTGATAGAATTCTTCCAGTTCCCTAGTGGCTTCAAATAATTTCTTAAACGGGAGATTAGCGTAACACTTTAAAAGTTTGTCTTCTCCAAGCGAGCCATGATGCAAAGCCAAGCTTGCTACGTCATCGGAATACTTTTGACGTAAGACATCAGGAAACGTATCTCTTAAACTTCCAAATGGAAGATAAGGAATATCATATTGCTTTTGTGTGCGCTTGATTAAATTTTCCCACCACCTTTGAAATTTGGTTTGCGGATTGCTTCGATTTAACTGATACCATTTGGTTCCCTTGGATGTCATCGGCAAAACTTCCCGCCCATCGCTTAGGAAGGGCTCTATCGCTTTCGCTACTGGCTCCCAAAGCAAGTGTTCACCATAAACGCCCGTCTTTGGGCGAGCCCCCACAATCCAACTGTCGGCGGCTGTCGTTTCAATGCCGATCTTGTCGGCCCTTGGGTGGGCTTGATTCATTACAAATTTTGTAATGCTCCATTGCCCAATTTCAGAAGCCCCAAAAGCACAATTAACACAAGTCGAAATTATCGCTTTCCCTTGGGCATCCGTGTTTTCCAAAATCATCCCAAGTTGTTCAGGGGTATAAGTGGCTTTCGTCGTTGTTTGAAAAACACCCTTTTGATTGTCTTGAGGTAAGTCAATCGGTGATCGGTTGATCCTGTCGGCTCCCTTGGGTAGCTCCCATCGAAAATTCGGCTGATCATTGATCCACCTTAGAAGACGCCAAAGCTCTTTCAACATATCCCTTGCGTGATATTTCGAGCACCGATTTCCCTTGCTCGTTTGTGGGCGATTCCGCCAATGACTCGCCATTTCTTCCAATTTAGGAAGTGTTAAATATTTTAGCTGAATATCTTTATGAGCTTCTTTCAAATATTTTTGCCGATCCAAACACTTGCGAACGTATCCAGAAAGATTTCCTTGGGCATCAGTGGCACCAGTTGCTTCGAGATGGAGCCGATAAGCTTTGATCGCATCATTTAGGGTTGAATCATCCAAGTGGCTTAAATCGTCTTCTGGAAGGGTTGTTGCCAGTTTGCGAATTAGCGGGCCGCCCGTCTTCTCCAATTTTTCAATTTCGCTTTTGACAGCTTTTCCAACGACTTCCAAAAGTTGTTCATTTGTGAGCCGAATTCCTTCCCTTTCCATTTCGGGATTTTCGAAATTCACTGGCACCCCCAAAGAGCGAACGAATTCCATCATCTTTGCATCAATCGTCGGCTCGCTTGTTTCGTAGGGAATTACGGTTTCGGTGATCGGCTCCCCTTTGCCAATTCGGATCGCCACTTGCCTAAGGAATTCGTTCCAGTGCCCATTTTTGCACTGACTGTAAATTTCTCGGATCTTCTCCAATCTGATTTGGCTTTCGACTTGGGTGGTTCGTCGATTCCCAACGACAAAAACGGCTCGCTTTCCATCTTCCGTTTTGCCCACGAATGCCTTGATTCTTCCACGTTCATCAGGCTTGGGGAGTTTTTCGTGTCGTCGAATGTCTGCCATTGTTTTTCCCTTTCGAAAAATGAAGTTGCCGAGCCCTTAGATTAAGCCCTTGCGCAACCCAAAGCAACCCACTCGGCAACCCACTGGAATACCCATTGCAACTTTTGTAATGGGTTGGCTTCATTCAAAAATGCCGTAAAAACAAGGCTAGAAACGACTTAGGTAAGATCGGCGCATAAAAAAAGCCGCAAGAAATGCGGCTAGAAGTACCCCCTAGGGGAGTCGAACCCCTGTTTCCGGGCTGAGAACCCGGCGTCCTGGGCCACTAGACGAAGGGGGCGTGGTGGACGACTTTTGGTATCGGCTGAACGTAGAAAACTTCACGAGGATTTTTCTCGCCCGTCGACTCAGATAATGTATACCGAATTTAACGTCGGTCAACAGGGGGTCGATGACCTGTTTCCGGCGAGGTTAACCGCTCCCAATGAGCTGACTTCGCGTCCTCTCAAAATGTTCCAGAAATGACGAACCAGGATCGGGCCGCTCCAATGCCTGTCGCAGGACGGAATCGTTGGAGACGCGCGCCGCCGCCTGTTCCGCTTCCGAGATTCGATTGAGATGAAACAAGGTAATCGCCCGCCCGGCAAACCCAAAGGCGATCGCATCGGTATGGACATCCGCCTGCTGGGATAGTTCGGTAAAAACTTGGAGGGCACGGGAATAATTCTCTTGGTCGAGGTAGATCATGGCCTCCTGCTTCTTGGCGTTCAACACCCAGACAATGTTGTCCTCACTATCCTGCGGCGGAAAATGCTCCTCAACGCTGCGAAAATATCGGGGCTCCTTCGTTTCGCCGAGATTTTTGAACATGGCATATTCAAACTGTTCTTCGGCACTGGCCCACTTCAAAACCTGCTCCTGCTCTTGATCAGCCACAAAAAGCAGTGGTTTATCGAGTCGGGCCCAGGCGACCAAGCCTCCGGTAACCAGACACATCACTAGCACCAAAGTCCCGCTTACGCCCCACCGCACGGCTGAATTCCGGCGATAAATCGTCGTGGCAGAGGCCTTCATCACGGCCGCCAACCCGGATGAGTTGGTCTGCCGCGGATCTGAGAGGGTCGCGAGTTCCGCGATCGACCAATCGGAAGGGTCTGAGCCGAAAAACTCCGTTCCTAGCGACGTCTGTAACTCCCGCAGATCCTTAAGCAATTGCGCCGCGGTTTGGTGTCGATCCTCTGGCGATTTGGCCACCATTTTATGGACGACTCTTGCCAAGGCCGGGGGGACCGCGCCGCGGATCTTTTCCAGTCGTTCCGGATCGGTTTTAAGGTGCTTCACCGCGACGGTTAGCGGATTATCTCCTTCAAAGGGTGGCTTGCCGGCCAGCAGATGGTAAACCGTGATTCCCAGGGAGTAGATATCGCTCCGGGCGTCCAGCGAGCGGCCTTCGATCTGCTCGGGGCTCATGTACAGGGGCGTTCCCATGGTAACCCCGATCTGAGTCAGGTTCATACCATCGCCGTTTTGCGACATGACCCGGGCGAGCCCAAAATCGGCTACTTTGACCTCGCCGGTGGCGGTAATCAAAATGTTTTCCGGTTTGATATCGCGATGCACGACATCATGTTCGGCCGCTTTGGCCAAGGCGGAAGCGACCTGCCGAATGATCGCGCAGGTCAATTTAACATCGACCGGCCCGCGTCGAGACAGTAACTGCTTGAGGTTTTGCCCTGGGACGTATTCCTGGGCGATAAAGTGGAGGCCATCGCGCTGCCCCACCTCGTAAATCTGAACGATGTTGGGATGGGTCAAGGCCGCGGCGGCCTGCGCTTCTCGGTGAAATCGGCGGACATACGCTTCATCTCCCGCGAGCGACGGGAGCAGGATCTTAATCGCGACATTGCGTTTTAGGCTCTGCTGCTCCGCCAGATAGACTTCGGCCATCGCCCCCCGCCCCAGTCGCCGCAATACGCGATAGTCGCCGAGGGTTTTCCCGGCGATATCGAGATCGGCAACCGTCGATTCCGGCGTATCGTGAGGCATAAAATTCAAGGGAGCCGTGCGGTGAAGAGAGCCCCCCTCGACTCACAGGCGCGGTGCTTGAGGCGGGGCGATTACTTTCCTAATAGTGTAGTATCCGACGTTTCCCCGCGTGTCGCAACTAATCAGCCGAAACCGCGGTTAATCCGGAATTTTTCCCGGATGTCATTGACTATTCCGCTAAATCTTCCAATCCTGGCCGATCTTTCTTTCTCGGCCTGGGGATTCTTCGATCGAGCCAAGTCTCGCTCACAAATCGCCTTAACAGGTTTCTGAGGGCCGTGTTCAAGGCGTCGTCCAGTTCCTCGCGCCATGCGGGCCCTGAACCAACAATTTCAACTCGGGTAAAGCCATTCCAGTTCAGCCATAGCCCCCAACCGTACCGAATTGAACAGTCGTTGATGCGGAGCATGACCCGGGCGGCCCAAAAGCTGCCGAAACTATCCCGAAAATCAAGCCAGGCCCGATCTTCCGGCAGAATCGTTTCTCGCGTGGGGAGGCAGTTTAAACTTGCCAGGATTATCGCCAGCAAGCCGGACATTTGTGCTAGTAACGCCCCTGTGGTGCTCGTTGTCGCTTCGCTCCAGGGAAGGTACTGCCAGATGAAAGTCACTTGCGCGGCGGCCAACAAGAGGGCAGTCGGGGCGAACCGCGTCGGTCCGTTATTCAGCAGGCAGACACCAATCAAAACCAACAAAAACCAGGACCATACCGTCCCCACATTCAGGATCGGATTTCCAGGCAGCAAAATCGAATTTACTAGCGGCAGACATAAGACACCCCACAGACTCAGGACGATCCATTGCCAAGCCTTGTCTTGAGGCCGTTTGGCACCCATTTGGGACATTTGCGGGGCAAACCAACCGACCGCGGCAAAATAACGCCAGTTCGCCACAGTCGGATCGAGCTCCAGGAAGACAGCAATCCCCAGATAAACCTCGACAGCGGCCGTCACCGTCCAAACTACAAGACACCAGCCCCAAGGGGCCACCAAGGTCGAACCCTTAAAATGCTTGCCACCCACCAGTAGCAGAAAGAAGCCAACCAGCCACACAATCGCGGCACTGAGGCTGGTCAGCAAATTGGGTTGGATTGGATCAGGCAAGGCCGGAAAATCCATGATGCCAAGAGTTTTTCAAAAAGTGCGAGTCGGCGAATCTAAACAATCAGTCTAACCGATTCACGCCGCGGCGCTACATCATGTCCAACGGATCGACATCGACAATCCAGGCGACATCCTTGGGAAGTGATAGTGCGGTCCGGCAATGCTCGACGATCCGCCGCATCGCATCGAGCGACACCGATTTGAGCAACAGGTGATAGCGGTAGTTGTCCCGCAATTTTTCGATCGGGGCAGGGGCCGGGCCTTGAAGTTGCACTTCTAATTTCTGCTCCGCCGCATACTGGGTGAATTTGTCCGCCAGTTCCCCCAAAAACAACTCCACTTGGCTTTGCTGTGGTCCACGGGCCACAATCCGGATCATGTGCGCAAAGGGGCTCAGCATGAACTCGCGGCGAAACGGCAGCTCCTTCATCGCGAACATCTGGTAGTTGTGCCGCGTGGCGGCCTCGATGGCCGGATGGTCCGGACTCAAAGTCTGGACCAAAACTTCGCCCCCTTTATCACCTCTTCCGGTCCGACCGGCGACCTGGGTAATGAGCTGGAAGGTCCGCTCCCCGGCCCGCGTGTCAGGGAAGTGCAGGGCAGTGTCGGCATTGATCACCCCGACTAATAGCACATTGGGAAAGTCGAGCCCCTTGGCGATCATCTGGGTGCCGACCAAAATCCGGACCTCGCCGCTGCGGAATCGTTCGAGTGCCTGTTCATGCGAGCCGGGCTTTCGCATTGTGTCGGAATCCATCCGAATGGAGGGCCACTCCTTGAACTTCGCGCGGACCTCGGTTTCCAGTTTTTGGGTACCGATTCCGGAGAAGCGGATTCCGGTGTATTGGCATTCAGGGCAGTGATTGGGCGCTTT
This sequence comes from Pirellulaceae bacterium, assembly GCA_040880405.1. Classification (GTDB taxonomy): domain Bacteria; phylum Planctomycetota; class Planctomycetia; order Pirellulales; family Pirellulaceae; genus JBBDIM01. Next base: position 45,653 of record JBBDIM010000063.1, read on the forward strand.
GATTTTGTAGTCGCAGTAGTGGCAATTGGCGGTTGCGATTTCCAAATGCAGGGTGAGCGGCATCTCGCAGTGAGGGCATTCCGCGACATGACCGCACGCGGGGCATTGAATGTGGGTGGAATGCCCTCGTCGATTTAGCAGCAGAATAATCTGCCCTTCATCCTGCAAGGTCCGCCGCATCGCGAGATAAAGTTGCCGGCTAATCGCGCCGCGCGAGTTAGGGTTCTTTTCCACTCGCAGGTCGACCGTCCGGACGTAGGGCATCGGCCGATTTCCGACCCGAGAGGGCATCGCCACCTGTTGGTAGACCCGAGACTTGGCCCGATACCAAGTCTCCAGCGAAGGTGTGGCTGATCCCAAAACCAACGGAATCCCTTCCAACCGGGCCCGCTGGGCCGCAACTTCTCGGGCATGATACCGGGGGAGCGAGTCCTGCTTGAACGAGCCATCGTGCTCTTCATCAATCACAATCATGCCGAGTCGCGGCGTCGGGGCGAAGATCGCGCTGCGGGCCCCGACCACCACATCGACTTGCCCCGCGGCGATTCGCTTCCATTGCCAATGTCGTTCGACATCGCTCATGTGGCTGTGCAACACGGCGATTTGATTGAACCGGGCCTGGAATCGCTGTTTTGTCTGAGGCGTGAGGCTAATTTCGGGGACGAGGACGATCGCCTGTCTGTCTTGCGCCACGACGTTTTCGATCGCCTGGATGTACACCTCGGTCTTACCGCTGCCGGTGACCCCGTGCAGCAAAATAGGGACCGGATTCTCCGCTCCAACCGATTCGAGAATCACGGCCAAAGCCGCCTGTTGGTCCGGGTTAAGCTGTTTGGGTTGTTCTCGTTCGTGCGATTCGTCGTCGAAGTGGGCGTGGCTTACCCGGCGAATCTCGGTTTGGATGAGCCCCTTTTTCCGCAGTTCGTTGATCGGCGCCGTGGTGCAACTGGCCTGCTGCGCAAGCTCCGGGGGAGTGAGCGGACGAGGCGAGACCGCCAAAATCTGCAGGGCTTGCTGCTGCTTGGGGGAAAGCTTCAAGGCTGGCAGTTGCGTTGCGACCTGCGAGGAAACCGAGAGCAGAGTCACCTCCCTTGTTCCAGCTTTACCCCTTACCGCCGCGGGTACCACCGCCTCCAGAACTTGACCCCAGCCACACAAATAGTAGTCAGCCATCCACCGCGTCAGTGTCAACATCCGACTCGAAAGCAGTGTTTGCTCGTCCAGCACCGACTTGATCGGTTTTATTTTCCGAGAGGTCAGCGGTCGGTTTTCGACCTCGACGCAGTATCCCAGGATCGGACGATTGCTCCGGCCAAAGGGGACGTAGACTCGCCGCCCAGGCACGACTTGCGAAATCAGTTCGTCCGGGATCAGGTAATCGAACGGCTGCGAGGGACCGGTGGAAAACACCACGGTAGCGATCATCACCTGGGGCTGATCGTCCAGTTCCCACGGTTCCGGCGAACTTTCAAAAAGGGACTGTTGGTTCTTCACAAAAACCTGGTTGCGGTTCGAATTGGCAAATGGGCGGATCGTGGGGGTTCGTGGCGACAAACCGCTTTGGTAGCTACGATAGCAATTGATGAGGGGAAGTTCCAACCCTCGTCGGCGTCGATTGATGGAGCGGAGCTAGGATAAAGGGGGATCGCGGAAAATGCGAATCGGAATTTTTGGGGGCTCGTTCTCGCCGGTCCATTATGGCCACCTGCTGCTGGCGGAAAACTGCCGCGATCAGGCCAAATTGGACCAGGTTTGGTTCATCCCCACTAAGATCAGCCCCCTTAAGCAAGATCGTCGGCCGATTTCCGATCAGCATCGTCTCGCGATGCTGGAGTTGGCTCTCGCGGGAAATCCCGCGTTTCAGGTCTCGACGATGGAACTGGACCGGGGCGGTGTCAGCTACACTGTGGATACCCTCCGATCGATCCGGGAACAACATCCAGCGGACGAGCTGTTTTTGCTGATTGGCGGAGACTCGTTGGCGGACTTCTTAAAGTGGAAGTCTCCGGCGGAAATCTGTCAATTGGCAACTCCCCTAGTGGTCACTCGGCCTGGAAGTCCAGCCTGTGATTGGACGCCGCTAGCGGGCGTAATCGATCCCGCGCGAATCGATGCAATGCAGCGCGGGTTGATTTCAATGCCTCTGGTGGCATTCAGCAGCACGGAAATCCGGCAGCGATTGGCTCAAGAGCGAAGTATTCGCTATCAGGTTCCACGTTCTGTGGAAAAATATCTGCAAACACACCTTACCCAAGATGCCTCAGCCAACAACTAAGCGGCCCGCCGACCTCGCAGGAGCCCGCTTAATTCCGGTGGAAGCGGAGCATGGGCCAATGATTCATCGCCGCCGAGTGCCTCTAGCAGCGACTGAAGTTGCTCTAGCGGAGATTGCGACGCGTCGACAAAAATCCACTTTTGTCCCGCGATTTCACAACATCCGCCTCCTTGACCATCCAAATAGTCGCGGCGAATTCGATATCCCAGGTCTCGGGCCACGGCGATGGCCTGGTCGAGTAGGTCGAGGGTGTGCATCCTTGCAAACTCCGTGGACTGGGTAACTTGTTCGGGTCTTGTTGAGGCTCCGGATTATAGTGGTTCTCATTACAGAGGCCCAGGTGAGTTCGTCGATAGGTGAAGCAGGAAGCGGTCGGGAGTCCGCTTCTCGAAGCGGATCTTGACGGTCACAACATTGCGGCAAACAGAGAAAGCAGGGTCAAGGATGACTACCGTCAACCAAAATCGGCAAACCCCGGACAGTGAAATCCAGGAATTGCGCCAGCAAGTCGAACAACTCAAACAGCGTCTGTTCGAGGCCCAAAAGCTGACCGCGATGGGTGAGCTGGTGGGGACGACGACCCACGAGTTCAACAATGTGCTGATGTCGATGATCAACTTCGCGCGCATGGGCCTCCGACATCAAGATCAAAAGACCCGCGACAACTGCTTTGAAAAAATCGCCGCCGCCGGAGATCGGGCTGCCAAACTCACCACCGGCATTTTGGCGATGGCCAAGAACCGCGGCAATCGCCTGGAGCCGACCGACATCGCCCAAATCGTCGCCGATACGGTCACGCTGATGGAGCGCGAGCTTCGCAAGTACCGCATTCAACTGGATGTCGTCTGCGACGAGACGCCGCAGGCCATGGCCAACGGCAACCAACTGCAACAGGTGCTGCTGAACCTGATCATCAACGCCCGGCAGGCGATGCCGCAGGGTGGTACGCTACTGCTGAAGGTGGCGCATAACCCGGCGGATCGGATGGTCGAAATCATGGTCCGCGATTCGGGAGTGGGAATCCCGGCGGATCAGTTGCCTCGAATTTTCGAGAGTTTTTATTCTACGAAGTCTGGTCCAGACGAAACGGGTACCGGAGGGACCGGCCTTGGCTTGGCCGCTTGCCGCGATATCATCGAAGCCCACCGTGGCAAAATTCGTGTCCAAAGCACGCCGGGCGTGGGGACCGCCTTCACGCTGCGAATTCCGGAAGTCACCCCAGCGGCCAACATCCCTGCCCCAACCAAAATCCCAACCAAAATCCCGACCGCGACTCCCGCGGCGGGAAGAGTGTAGCACGTATCCCGGATGCAGCGATTTCGGCCCCCGCCAATGATTTCGCCAAACCGCTACGCCGTTATACGGGATTATTGTGTGGAGGAATTCGAGGAATTTCGAAATAGAATCGAGCCCCGCCCAGTTTCAGGCCCGGCTCGACTCCGATGCGGCCACCATGATGCTCAATAATTCGTTGGCAAATGGATAGTCCGATTCCGGACCCGTCCGAATCGGGTTCCAATTTCTCAAACAAGCCAAAAATTTTCTCCGTGAACTGTGGCGAGATTCCGCGCCCGTTATCTTCAACCGTCAGGCGAACACCGCTGGCGGTTTCTCGGGCCTCGATGAGAACGACCGGGTGTTCGGCCGCGCCATATTTGATCGCGTTATCCAGGAGGTTCTGAATCACCTGTCGCAGCCGAAGACGATCTCCTGGAATAGGGGTACAGTCGATATCAATCGACAAATCGACTTGCCGCCGTTCGATATCGCCTGAGAGGAGCATGGTCACCTCATCCACCACATCGGCCAAGGCGACATTCGAATAGGGGTTGACGACTCGACCGATCCGAGAAAGCTCTAACAGGTCCTCCAGCAACTGCTTCATCTTCTCCGCCGCTTCATCGATGATCGCCAGATCTTCCCGAGCGGCCTCGGCATCACCCCGCTCGAGGTCCTGCGCTAGGATTCCCATGAATCCCTTGATCGTAATTAAGGGGGACTTTAGGTCGTGCGATACCGTGTAGGTGAACTGCTGCAGCTCGTTGTTGATCGCCTCCAAACTATGGATCAGTGATTCCCGCTCCGCTTCGGCCTTCTGCCGCTCCGTGATATCGACGACCGATGCGAGCGCCATCGCCTGATCTCCCACTTGATAGGGTACCCCCACAATGATCGCCGCGAACTGGGAGCCATCTTTCCGTAAACCAACCGATTGGGATTCGAATCGCTCACCCCGTTTGACCGTCTCCAGGAAGCGAAAGAAGACATGGTGCCAGTCAGGATGGACAAACTGTTTAGGATCTAGCGTGAGAAGTTCCTCCCGGGTATATCCTCTCATCTGGCAGGCGGCAGGGTTGGCTTCCACCAATTTCCCTTCCATTGTAAAGAGCAAAAAGCCGTTCGCCGCCGCCTCGAAGATCGATCGATATTGCGTCTCGCTGGTCCGCAACGCCATAACCGCCTCGTTCCGCTGGGTAACGTCCACCACGGTGCCAATGATCTGACGGACATTCCCCGAATGGTCTCGTTGGAAAACGGTTTCTCGAACCTCCAGCCATCGCCAGTCTCCGGAACCATCCTTGATCTGAAGTTCGATCTGCACCAGCTCATCATCTAGGACGGTGCTCCAACGTTTAAACCGCTGCTCAAACGCCTCCACGTAGTCCGGATGCAGGCGCTCGCGGATCAACTTCAGCCCACCCTGCTGGATTTCCTCGCTGGTGTATCCGAACACCCCGACCGCGTGCTCATTGACAAACTGGATTTCACTCGTGAGGAGATCGACAATAAAAGTAAGCCCCGGCGAAGTATCGATGACCTTTTCCGCGAAATCCTTGGCCTTCCGGATCTCCAACTCCGCTTCTTTTCGCTCTTGGACATTTCGGACCAAGGTAAGAATGAGGGGTTGCCCCTCCTGGTCGATCCGGCTCGCTTCGATCTCCACGGCGAATGTCGAACCATCCTTACGTCGCTGGGTTCCATCAAGCCGTTTACGATCCGTGATTTGCCGTTCAACCAGCTCTTGCCAAACGATACCTCCGCCCGCTTCCGTCCATTGGTTGTAGATGTCGGGAATTCCGAGTTCCAACAATTCCCCGCGAGTGTATCCGAGGCTTTCACAAGCCACGTGATTCGCATCCACAATTTTCCCCAACCTATCCCGCAGGAAGATGGCGTCCCCTGCGGATTCGAAGATCTGTCGAAATCTTCGTTCACTTAATTCCAAGTCACCCAGGTCCCGTTCGCGCTGCCACTGCGCCTTACTCAGTTGATCCGCCATTTGATTGAACGAATCGGCCAGGTCTCCCAGCTCATCGCGGGGACGGTTAATTACTCGGGCCTGAGTGTCACCCGAAGCATAGCGGCGATGGACCTGCATAATGTTTTTCAGCGGACCCAAAGTCCGCGCGCTCGCGATCCCCGCGAGAAAAAACGCGACGCCAATCCCCACTCCGATCCCACCCAATTTGGTCCAAGTGAGTCGCTCCAGAGCGCCATACGCTTTGGCATGAGGATAGGCGATCATCACCCGCCAATCGGTATCCGGTACCTCGCGAACATTCAGAATATAATCGACTCCGTCATTTCGAATCGTGGTATCCTCAACCCTTTGCAAGATTCTGTCGGACCAAAACTCCGGTTCCACATTTCCAACAATCAATTGGTTTTCGGAATCGACCAGGGCAAGTTTTCCATTCTCTTCAATATCAATTGAGGAAACCAAACCGGTCAATTGGTCCTCTCGAATCGTCAAGCTGAGGCCACCTCGATGATTCATCGACGAATCGTACATGGGAACCACGATCAGCAAAATGTTGGCCCCGGTATCGCGGCCTTCCAATAATCGTGTGATGATTAACTCACCCTTCACCAACTTTGAATAATAGGCTCGATCTTGAACATCAAACTGGTCACCCGCGATCGTATGGACCGTGCCTCCCACCTCCATAAAGTACAGCCGCTCAATCCGGTCCTTCATCTCGTCTCTTCGACGACGGAGGTAGTCCCGTATCTCCGGGACATCGGCGTCTCGAATTTCGTCGACTTGGGTCATCAACTGAAGCTGGGCGACGTAGCTATTAAACGCGCTTCGGACCCGCTCGGTGTCGAGCATGATTTCCAAATTATGGTTTCGCTCAATCTGGTCCAAGAACTGACGCCGGGTGATGCCGTAGTCTAGTACCAACGCGATCCCGACTGCGATGATCGCGGGGACCGCACCCAGCAACAGATTTTTGGTAAGCAAACTCATGAACTTGGCAAGCCTGGATTTCCAGTGGAGGGGGAAGGAGAACGAACCGCGATGCAGGGGTTCGCTCGAAGGACTTACGACATCTCACGACGACCTGTGCGAATACTTCGGCGGTGCGTGATTGATTGTAGAAGACGCCGCCGTCTCACACAGTAGTGATATCCGCCAATTCCTGCTGACCGAAGTTCAACTCAGCGCCCAGAGAATGGCACCTGAGGCAACTAAAAGCGAGAGATGGAACAGCGTTTGAAATGCGATCCACCAGCCCAGAGAAGCTGTGCTTCGATCGCCTCGCGCCACCTCCAAGAGAAATCGGCGTCTCTGGCGCCAACTGGGGTGTAGCCAAGTTCGACGCTCCAGGGAAATACCGGCCATTACGGACAGTTCGCCAATCGCCTGGATAAGCTCTTCCGCGAGTCGAATGCGATCTACCGCTGAGGTCTTGTGGCCTGCCAGAAGTTTGAGGGCATAGGCATCGGCCTGATGTTCCAGGACCGGAGCAATCCAGCGAAGCGTCAAAAGAAGATACAGACACATCCCGACTGGGACGAGAACCGTCAAAAAAGTTGAGACTCCGCCTTCCAGCGATAACAAGGAGATCCAGCGGATCGCCACCAGGGCAATCGCCCCGCCCGCTAACACGATCAGCAGTCGAATCACGACATGCCAATTCCGCACATGCCCCAGTTCGTGGGCGACAATCGCACTGACCGACCGCTGCGGTAGCGTTTCCAAGGCCCGATCGGAAATCATCAGATAGCGAAACCCCGGCACACATCCCAGGACCGCGGCGTTGCAAATCCGGCTGGCGGTGTTCCACCGCAACAAGGGTAGCCCCAAAAGCATGGGGGAGCCGCTAATGCTGGGGGAGAGCCGGGCCCAATCGGCCTCGCTCAACGGCGTTAGTCCCCACCAATGCCGCCAAACCAAGGGGTAAACCACGACCCCCATCACCAGAGGCAATAGCCATGCCAACAGGGTCCACGAAGGTGAAACCGACTGCGCGAGCAGTTCCAGGGGTGCCAAATAGTGACTAATCGGACATACATCCCACGGGTACAAACTAGCCCTTTGCCCGATCCCCGATGGACCGGACTGTTTAATCAAGGCTAGTCATTTCGCGCGGATTGTCAAACGGCCGCATTAACGCAGCCAGGAGGGCAATTCACCCGCCGGCGGCAACTGGATGACCTTGGCCGAGGTGATTGCCTCGCACTCGCGGACATCTTGCAGCGATTCTGGGGTCGGCATCCCGTCGAGATTCAACACGCCAATGGCCGTTCCACCCGGCTCCTGGCTCGACCGCCCCACCGCCATTTGGGCGATGTTGATGTTGTGTTGGCCGAAGATTGTCCCGACTTTTCCGATGATCCCTGGGACATCCTTGTGGGCGAAGACCAGCAAGGTGCCATCCAGATAAGCTTCCAGTCGTTGACCATCCAGCAGGATCAAACGCGGCATGTGACTGCCGAACAGCGTACCGCCCAGTTGATGCGAGCGATCTCCCTCTTCAATCATCGCCGTGATCGAGCTGCTGAAGCTACCCATATCGGAGCTGTTCTCGGTGGTCAATTCGACCCCCCGATCTCGCAGTAGCATCTGGGCATTGATCAAGTTGGGCTCGGTATCCATCGCCTTGGCCAGAAATCCGGCACAAAACGCGGACGTCAGCACACTCGTGTTCTTGCCACTGACGTCCCCTCGGTAACTGAGGCGAATCCCGGAACTGTTCCCCTCATGGATCTGAGCAGCAAACAGCCCCATCCGATAGGCGACATCCAGATAGCCACGCAGGGCCTCCATTGTCTTCGGATCCAACGGCGCGACATTCACGGCGTGGCGGATTTCGCCATTGAGCAGATAGTTGAGAACCAACTGCACCGCTTCCACCGCCACTTGGTTCTGAGCCTCTTCCGTGCTCGCACCCAAGTGGGGCGTGCAGACGACGTTGTCCATGCCGAACAGCGGGCTATCGGTGCATGGCTCTTCCTCATAAACATCGAGGGCCACGCCACCCAATTTTCCGCTTTTCAAGCCTTCGACCAGGGCGGCCTCGTTGTAGATTCCGCCCCGCGCACAGTTGATTAGACGGGCCCCCTGCTTGAGCAAGCCGACCGCCTCGGCGTCGATCATACCCTTCGTCTCCGGCGTGAGGGGAGTATGAACGGTCAGGTAATCGACGTCCGGCAATATCTCCTTAACGCTCGGCCGTAGTTCGATCCCCATTTCGGCCGCGCGCTCGGGGCTCATAAAGGGATCATAGCCAATGACCCGCATTTGAAAGGCGATGGCGCGTTTGGCGAACTCCAACCCGATTCGGCCCAGCCCGACAACACCCAAAGTTTTATCCGCGAGTTGCGAGCCCATGTACTTTTTGCGGTCCCACCGACCCTCGACCAGGCTTTGGTTGGCCGCCGGCACGTTCCGCGAGAGGGCCATCATCAGGCCGAAGGCATGCTCGGCGGTGCTGATGGTGTTGCCGGTGGGGGTATTCATCACAATGATGCCCAACCGCGCCGCGGCGTTGGAGTCAATGTTATCGGTCCCCACGCCCGCCCGAGCGATGACCTTCAGTTGGGTATTCCCCGCCAGCGATTCCGCCGTGATCTTGACCCCACTGCGACAGATCGCCCCGTCGAATTTTGCCAGCGTATTGCGCAGCTCATCTCCCTTGAGTCCGGTGATGACCTCGAATTGAACGCCTTCGGCTTGCTCTAGCAGTTCGAGTCCTTCGGGAGAAATCGAATCGAGTACGACGATCTTCGACATGGTGGAATCTTCTTTGAGGTTAGAACGTGAGGAACGTGTGGGGCAGCCGCGAGTCCGGAGGCCAACGGTACTACGATGACTTACGGAACTGGAGCATAAAGTCGCGGAGTTTCTCCACCCCTTCCAGCGGCATCGCGTTGTAGATCGAAGCACGGATTCCGCCGACGCTGCGATGTCCGCCGAGGCTGTCGAGGTCCTGACTGGCGGCCTGCTCCAGGAATCGCTTTTCCGCATCTTCACTTGGCAAGGTGAACGTGACGTTCATTAAAGAACGGTCCGCCGTCTGAGCGTGTCCCTTATAAAATCCTTCGGGCTGGTCGATCACGTCGTACAACAGGGCGGCTTTCTTGCGGTTATGGGCCTCCATCGACTCCAAACCGCCCACCTCTTCCTGTAGCCACTTCGCCACCAGACCCATCACGTAGATAGCGAAGGTGGGCGGAGTGTTGTACATCGAATCCTCTTCCGCGTGATTGCGGTACACCATGTAGCCTGGCAGGGAATCGTCCGCCTGCTTCATCAAACCCTTGCGAATGATGACGACCGTCACCCCGGCCGGACCGGCGTTTTTCTGGGCACACGCGTAGATCAAACCATATTTTTCGATCGGAAGCGGCCGGCACATAAAATCGGATGAACAGTCCGCGACCAGCGGGACATCCCCAATTTCAGGTTCACTGAGAAACTGAACCCCTTGGATCGTTTCGTTCGAGGTGATGTGGACGTAGGCAGAATTTCGGCTGAGCGAGAGCTGCTCGGTGGTCGGCAGGCGATCGTAATTGGTCGGTTTGCCGTCCCAGGCCACATTGACCTGCCCCTCCTTAACCGCCTCTTCCCATCCTTTTTTGCCCCAACTTCCGGTCAGAATGTAGTCGGCCGTCTGATCGGTGCCGCGCATCAGGTTCATCGGCACCATCGAAAACTGAAGCCGCGATCCGCCTTGCAAAAACAGGACATCATGCGTGTCGGGAATGGAGAGGAGCGAGATGATCCGAGCCTTGGCGTCGGCCTGGATCTTCTTAAAGGCCCCGCTGCGGTGGCTGATTTCCAGAATGGAAGCACCGGCACCCGGCAGATTCAATAAATCACGCTGCGCCGCTTCTAACACCGAGACGGGCAATACGGCAGGACCGGCCGAAAAATTGAAGACACGCTTGGACATGGGGGCTCTACTTTATCATCACAGGAAGATCCGGCCGACCTCCAGAGCATGTGCAAAAACTCCCCAGAGCCGTCCGCCGAGTGAAAACCAAACCCCGATTCTACGTGGAAAACCCGGCTGATTGAAGCGGCCCTAGAATGCGGCCTGTTAGGAAACTTACCGCAGCGAAGACGGGGCGGTTTTCCGACAGCGGATCGAGCAACAGAAATGCCGCCCCACACCCCCCTTCTGAAGAGAGGGCCCGTTAATATCGCTGCCGAGTCGCGGGAGCCTGAACCAATCGGGTACCGGACGATGCGCCGATCCCTGTGTCGACCTGCACCCCTTGCCGCTGAAGCGTGGCGATCCGGTGGCCTAAATCGGTTTGAAAATTATTCAGTTGATAGGAGCGTTGGTAGTTGGCTAGGGCCTGCGAAACATCGCCCGACTGCTCGCGGAGGTTCCCGAGCGCCGCCCAGGCCCGTGAGTTTTGGGAGTCGATCGCCAAGGCCTGATTCAGGTTATTCATGGCGCTATTCTTGTCGCCAAACTCCTCGTAAAGCCGGGCCAGTTCAATCTTCGGGTCGGCAATGGTGGGACTTCGCTGGGCCCATCTTTCGAGCAGCGTAAAGGCGTTTTCGGACCTTTTGGTGTCGATGAGCAAGACGGCCAAAGCCCGATGGCACTCCGGATGGTCCGGAGCCAGATCGAGACATTTGTTGTACAAGGCCTCAGACTGTTGCAACATACTTGGGTCGCTATTCTTCTTGCCCAGTTCGTGATACGTGGCCGCCAAATTGTAGTAGGCGTCCGCGTTGGTCGGTTCGTGGTGCAGCGCTTTTTGGAAATAGTCGACACCCGCCATCGATTGCCCCGACTGGACCGCGCGGACGCCCGCGACATTCGATCCCGACGCCGCCACATGGCAGCCGGTGGCGAGGCCCAGCAGGCAAAGCCCCACCAGACCGAATATCGGGAAACGGATTGTCAGGTCGCGTTGTGTATGCGTCGAAACCACGTCAGTCCATCCTCAAATCTCACCACAATTTCTCACCACGGGGCGGGTCGAGGGGGGAGGATAGAAGGCTTCTTTTTGAAAATCAAGGCGGATTTGGTCAAGAAATGCCAAAGGAGGGCCGACACGGCCCTCCTTCGCCTCATTTTTTTTGAATTGGCAACTTACAACTGGATTGCCTCAACCTCGTCGGTAATCGCGGGCACCGCTTGCTCTGGCGCCTTCCCATCGGCGTCGCGATCCGCTACTTCTTCAACGACTGACTCTTCGACCGGACCACGGTGATACCCCAACCCGCGAACCACTTCCAGGATCTCACTGCAGGTGGGGAACATCCGCCCATTGGCTCGTTTGTAGGCGTCCAATGCCTGCATGAACTCGATTTCCTCGTTACTGTAATCCCGCTCACAAGTGGTGGGATCGATTTGACGCCGCCGGTTCACCTTCTCCCGCCGCTGGATTACTGGTTTTTCGCTAGCGGCCTCCTCCTTTTCGGTACCGCGACGGTCCTTCCGACGTCGATCCATGACCACCTCGGAATCACCCAAGGCTTTAGAGGCTGAAGTCTTTTTCGCGGTCCCTCGCTTGCTTTCGGTCGCCTTCTTGGCGGTCGTCTTGGTGGTTGGTGTCTTGGCTTTGGCCACAGTGGTTCACTCCGCAAAGCAGGCAAGCTAGTCAATATACGCAACTTATACCTGCTAGATTCGGATTGAGACATGGTAAACTTTCAACATTTCGTAGTGATTGACGGTGGCGCAAAGTATGCGGATTACGCCAGTCGCAACGCGTGGTTCGACTGGTCCCAGGTTTGCAGCCAGCGAGGAAGATTGCGACCGGCGGACCGATCACAGCGTACCGGGAGTGCTACGAGACATTCGCTCGACGATGATCAAGACGTCGCTTCGCGTGACTTACGCCGGAAACGACTGCTGATGCTGAGATGGATGATCTCCGGGCCGCGAAGCCTGCGGAGTCCCCGCGGACGGCAGAGGCTGGCTGCCGGGAATCGTGGAGTCTTTGATGATGTTGATAGCCGAACCCATGGTTTCCGTTAACGGCCTTAAGCCCCGGGAAACGGACTCAATCAAGGGAGCGGTCTCGACGTAGTAGGTTCCGCCAAACAGTTGTGAATCGCTTGCGGACCAGGACATCGCAAGCTCATCCAGGGGGGAACCATGGGCAAAACGATCCTTGGAATCCATTGTCTCGTGGAGAACCACCGAAACCGTTGGCTCGACGTTTGCGATGGTCGGCATAGGCTCTTTTACTTGCGTGGGCTCGGGTGCCGAAACTCGTTCATCCACGGCCGTCACAGGCCCCGAAAGGAGTTGCCGCCACGCGATGGGAGCGACTTCCCGATCATATAAAATCGCCGGGGAAACCATCACCGCGGCCATCGAGGCGGCCAGTGCCATCGACAGGTAAGGGAGCCATGTTCCCCAGCCGCGGCCTGTCCCGACCGCGTCTTCATGGCGAGTGGTCGACCGGACCTTGTCCACCACATGTTCGACAAATCGTCCGGGCATATCGGGGGCCTGCCAAGCAGCCAGGCCGATCAACATCGACTCGTAACCGGCCAGCAGTTGACTGCTGCGATCGAAGTCCTCGCTTCGGACCAGGGCCAAAAGCGCACGCGCCTCCGCGAACCGATCCTCATCGATCAGTTGTTGAATCTGAGCTTCAAACTCGTCGAACGTCATAGGTTGATTCCTGAACCACTCCCCGGGCAACCAAACGGCGGACAATCTCCGCCCGAGCCCTGTGGACCCATGTTTTCACGGTCCCCACAGGGCACCTCAACTCTTCGGCGATCTGCTGGTAGCTGAGTTGATGATCGTGAAACAGCAAAAAAGCTTGCCGATAGTCGACGCGCGCGTCTTGGAGCGCCAAGTGAACTTCCTCCGCCAGTTGCTTGACAACATGCGGGTCGGCTCGGTGATCCGGAACCGCCTCTTCCGCGAGGGGGCTAACGGCCCGTCTTGATCTTTGGGCGATGTGGGTCCGACATCGATTCCCTGCGATCGTCAAAATCCAAGGTTCCAGCGGGCGCTCACGATCCCACCGATCGAGATTGCGAAAGACGCGCAGAAAGGTCTCCTGGGCCATGTCTTCCGCCTCGTGGTGCTCTCCCACCATGCGCAGACAAAGTCCGTAAACCTTCGCTCGAAATCGGTCGATAAATTGCCGTGCGGCAGTATCGTCACCCGCCAGACACTCGTCGACGAGCAGACTCAACTCGGTCAAGGGACTCCTCCCAATCAGGCAGTGCGATCGCTCTGCTTAGCATTACCGACGAGACGGGGACTAGGTTTCGGAGAACTCGGAATAAAGTTTGGCGGTTAACGCCGCTCAAACATTTTTTTGATCGCGGAAGTGGCGGCACTCTGCGTATCGATGGGCTTATCCGAAGTACGCGGAGGGAGTTTGCCATATTCCTTTTTCGGCTTCTTGGGCTTGCTACCACCAAACAGGCCGAGTACCCCCGACTTGGTGTTGGACTTGTCCGTTTCGTCATCCTCAGCGGACGTCTCCGAGGCTTCAATCTCCTCTGCCGTCATCGCCCGAGTGTCGTCCACCCGAAACTGCCGCGTTTCGGGATTGTCCAACTGTTGGGCCTTTTCTTCCTCGTCCGCTTCCTCAAGCCAACTGGCAACGTCATTGCCGGTGGAAGACGATTTGGCGACCCGGGATGCGGCCTCCTGAACACTACTTACCTTGGATCGCTTGACAGCACCCAAAGTGTGGTCGATCAAAATCAGGAATTCGAGGGGGCCAACGCGAATCTCGTCCCCCATTTTCAACTCGACGGATCCCTCGATCCGCTCGCCGTTGACGTAGGTGCCGTTCTTGCTGCCGAATTCCTCGAGAAACAACTTGGAATCACGCACAGTCAAGGCGCAGTGCTTTCGGCTCACCATGTCGCTCTTCGGTTTCAGATGGCAACCGTCGCCGCGACCAATGACAAAGCTATCGACAGGAAGCTTAAACTCCTTGCCGGCACTGGGTCCTTGGATAACTCGCAATTTAACTTGCATATTTAAATCCTTCCTTCGCAACGGCTCGTCCCGTGACGAATACCTTAAAATCCAAACGATAGCGCGGGGATGCGGGATCGGAGGTTGCGAAAACCACGAAGGGTCAATTTCCAACGAGGATCAACGCTTCCAAAGCTTGCGGATAAATGGATAGCAAGGGTAGGAAACGCAGCACCCGAAGGGGATTAAGCACAAGATAGCGTGAAAGGACAAGCTCTTGAATAGTTCTAATAGGGGTACGAAGGCAATTCTTGCGCGAAAAACGAGAATCTTAACGCACCACCTTTTCATCATGATTGGTTGAAGAGCTGTTGCCAAGAGGAATTCTTGACCCTGTTAAGGAATCGGCAACCATCGCCCAATCACGCCAATGAAAGATACTCAACCGATACACCTGAGTCAACAACGCGGAGAACCACATTACCGCAGGGTTTAGCGACGTTCGTTCCACGAATTGGCACGGAACCGGTCGGTTGCTAAACGTCGGCTCGCTTCCGCTTCCTCAGTTGCCAGGACACCTTTGTCGTAACTAAATTGGCATAAACGACTTAACTCCTCAAGCCAAGCCGTACGCAAGTCCTCTACCGAGAGCGGATCGGTCAATTGAACGAGATCGTTAATACCGGCTAATTCAGGGGCATGGGGGGAACGACTCAAGAGCACGCTCCCATGTTGCAGCATGGCCCCGGTATGTCGTCGCTGGGCGCTGCCGCAAATCTTGGCTGAATTTAGGATTACGTCGACGGGACTGCGACGCAGAAAACACAAAAACGGAGGGGAACCCAGACCCTCCAGGCTCGCGTCACCATTTAACGCTGCCTGAATCCCCCACCCGCGCAGAGTTTGAATAAGCGACTGGTGAAAGTGATCAAAATAATCTGCGACATTGCTAGCACGCGTATCCCGCACCGGGACAGTCAGGCTGTACGTCAGCTCGTGGTCATGCAGGATCGCACCACCCCCTGAGGCTCGACGGAGCCACGGGGCGTCTAAACTGGGAACGTGTCGAGAACGATCCGCGTGATGTTGAAAGTAACCCAGCGAGAGGGTCGGTTCGGCCCACTGGTAAAATCGAAGCGTAGTCATCCCGGTTTGCGGCGTCGCGCGGAGAAGCGCCTCATCGACGGCCATATTCCAGGGACCGGCCGCCGGGGGGTCGATCATCAAACGGACGCGTGGCATTTAAGAACCCTTAACATCACCTTGCTCATAGGTCTGATTCCCTCGTGTAAATCGCTCCTTATTGAGTGATGTAGGCGCACTAAGAACCTTTCGCGTGCCGACTAGTTGCAGAAGGATGCCTTCAAGCAGGGGCTCCGCGCGGCCTGAACTTCGTTCGGGCGGCTGACCGGGGTGGAGTGAGGGGCCTCGTGCAGCATGTCAGGATCTTCATCCAGAATGCGGAACAAGGTCTGCACAAACGCGTCCAAAGTCTCCTTGCTCTCGGTTTCCGTTGGCTCCATCATCATCGCCTCAGGGACCGTCATCGGAAAATAGACGGTCGGGGCATGGAAGCCGAAGTCCAACAGTCGCTTGGCGACATCCATCGCGGTCACGCCCCGCTCCGACTTCTGCTTGGACAGGGACGCCACGAACTCGTGCATGCAGCGATCGCCGGTCGAAACCGGCAGGAAATGCTTGATGCGGCTCAGCAAGTAGTTGGCGTTGAGCACGGCGTTCTCGGAAACCTGTTTCAGCCCCTCGGGGCCATGCGACAAGATGTAGCAATAGGCCCGAACCAACACGCCGGTATTGCCGAAAAAGCTCCGGACTCGACCGATCGAGTGGGGACGGTCGTCATCCAGCCGATAGCGATCCCCTTCACGAACCACCACCGGAGAGGGCAAAAACGCGCCCAGCTTTTCGGTCACGCAAATCGGACCGGCACCCGGGCCGCCGCCGCCGTGAGGTCCGCTAAAGGTCTTGTGCGGATTGAAGTGCATCATGTCCGCCCCGAAGTCACCCGGCCGCGCGATCCCTAAAATAGCGTTCATGTTGGCCCCATCCAGATAGACCAGCCCGCCTCGCTCGTGGACCGCATCGGCGATCTCCCGCATCTGACTCTCGAACAGCCCCAGCGTGCTGGGGTTGGTGATCATCAATACGGCGATGTCGTCGTTCAGCTTCGCGCGGAAGTCGTCCATATCGACCGCTCCGGCTTTCGTGCTTTTGATGCTGATCGCTTTGAAGCCAGCCATGTGCGCGCTGGCCGGATTGGTACCGTGGGCACTGTCGGGGGCCAGCACGACGGTTCGCTTTTCGCCGATCGAGCGGAAGTAGGCCGAGGCGGCCATTAAGGCAGTCAGTTCGCCATGGGCCCCGGCGGCTGGTTGCAGCGAAACGGCTGGTAGGCCGGAAATCTCCGCCAGAAACTCCTGCAATTCAAACAGAAGTTGGAGCATCCCCTGCATCGTTTCCGCTGGTTGGTAGGGATGCAGATCGACGATCCCCGACAGACCGGCGAGTCGCTCATTCCGCTTGGGGTTGTACTTCATGGTACAGGAGCCTAGCGGATAGAAATGGGTATCGACCGACATGTTCTTGGTCGACAGATTGGTGAAGTGGCGGACCACTTCCCCCTCGGTCAATTCCGGCAACCGGGGTGGCTGTTCGGCGAGCGATTCCGCGGGAAACAAGTCGCCAAGCGGCGTTTCCGGAACGTCACTCGAAGGCCACTGCACCGCCACTCGGCCAGGCTTGGAAAGTTCGGACAGCAGTTGGGTCGCTTGTTGGTTACGCATGGATCGTCGCTCGCTGTGAATTGGTGATGGCCAGGGTCCGAACAAGGGCGTCGATTTCCTCTCGCGTCCGCTTCTCGGTAACGCAAACCAGCAGGCAGTCGTCAAGCTCCGGGTACCAGTTACCCAGCGGAATCCCGGCAAAAATGCCCGCCTCGCGAGCTTCTTCTAGCAACGCCGGCACTTGGTTATGCCGATCTCGCACAATGAATTCCTTGAAGAACGAACCACCAAACGGCGTCTCGAATCGCTCCAGCGAAGTTAGTTCCGACTGAGCGTAATGGGCCTTCTGCGTGCAGAGGTTGGCACACTGCCGCAGCCCGCCAGGGCCGAGCAGTGAGAGATAGATGGTGGCCCGCAGTGCGAATAACCCTTGGTTGGTGCAGATGTTGCTGGTCGCCTTTTCCCGCCGAATATGCTGCTCCCGTGTCTGCAGGGTCAGCACCCAGCAGCGGTTCCCGCGACGATCGACCGTCTCACCGGCGATCCGGCCCGGCAAGCGTCGGACAAACGCTTCGCGGCAAGCCATGATTCCCAGGTAAGGGCCGCCATATTGCATCGGTGAGCCAAGCGATTGCCCTTCCGCCACCGCGATATCGACCCCCATATCGCCGGGGCGTCGAAGCAGCCCGAGGCTGATCGGGTCGAACGACTGGATGACCAATGCCTTTTGAGCGTGGGCCAGTTCGGCGATCTTGGCGACCTCTTCGACCGAGCCAAAGAAGTTGGGAGACTGCACCACCACGCAGGCCGTTTGGTCGGTGATCGCCTTGTCGACTTCGGCCAAATCCGCAGTTCCGTCAGGGCAGGGGACCTCGACGATTTCGATTCCCAGGTCATCAAAGTACGTGTGTAAGATTTGCCGCGACTCCGGATGCACCGTTCCTAGCACGACGACCCGTTGACCATGCTTAACCGAGTTCAGGGCCATAATGACCCCCTCGGCAATGGCGCTGCCGCCGTCGTACAGGCTGGCGTTGGAGACATCCAATCCGGTCAGCTCGCAGATCAACGTCTGGTACTCGAACATCGCCTGCAAGTTCCCCTGGGAAACTTCCGGCTGATAGGGTGTGTACGAAGTGAAAAACTCACCTCGGGAGGCGATCGCATCGACCGCGGCGGGAATGAAGTGATCGTAGCTGCCGCCACCCAAGAAGCAGGTATGCGTCGCTGGCGAGGCGTTCTTCGCGGCCAAACGCTGCATGTGATGCGTGAGCTGCATCTCGCCTTGCATGGGAGGCAAATCCAGGGGCCGCGACATCCGCAGCGACTCCGGAATTTGCGTGAACAACTCGTCGATCGAGGCCGCGCCGATCGCACTGAGCATCTCTTGCTGGTCTTGCGGCGTATTGTACAAGTACATAGGCGTTTGGATCCTGAGTCAAACTTTCAAAACGAGCAAGAGGCGGTTAGCCCTCTTCGGCGCACAACTTGTCGTAACCCGCCTTATCCATCAATTCACTGAGGGAGCTGTCGTCGGTGATTTTCAGCTTCGCGATCCAGCCACCGGCGTAGGCGTCGTCGTGCAGAGAATCAAGGTTATCCGGCAAATCGGAGTGAACTTCGATTACCTCGCCCGTCACTGGGCTATAGATATCACTGACCGACTTGATCGATTCGATCTCACCCAGGGGTTCCCCGGCGGTCACGGTCTTACCCACCTCAGGCAGTTCCAAGTGGGCCAGGTCCTTGAGGGCCTCAATCGCGAAGGCGCTGATCCCCATGGTAGCGATCTTTTGGCCGTTCACTTCTTCCACATGCACCCACTCATGGGTCTTGGCGTACAGCAAATTTTCCGGACTCACGTCGTCAAACTCCTCGGATTGAAGTGTTCCCGACACCCTGACGGCGCGGTTGGTTTCAGTATCAGGTAAATGATTACAGTGATGGACCCGTTCTCGCGGCTGCCCAGTTAACGCTTGTAAAAGGGGAGCTCGACCACCTTCGCGGGAAACAGCTTGCCCCGCAGGTCGACTTCCAGGGAAGTTCCCACCGTCGCGTACTGGGGAGGAACGTACCCCATTGCGATTGGGCAGTCGAGCGTGGGAGAAAACGTACCGCTGGTCACCTCGCCGACCGCCCGGCCCTCGGCGATGATCGGATAGTGCTCCCGCGGAACGCGGCGACCCTCCATTTGCAGGCCGACACGGCGGGGCAAATCGGCTTGGCCCTTCGCCTTCTCAATCGCCTCGCTGCCTAGAAACTCGCGACCTGCCGACACGGCGAACTCCAGCCCAGCCTGAATCGGATTGATCTCTTCCGACAGTTCATGACCGTAAAGCGGCATGGCCGCCTCCAGTCGCAACGTGTCCCGAGCCCCCAGGCCGACCGCCATCCCTTGAACTTTCGCGGCCGCATCGGCCAAACGCTGCCAAAGCGGCGTGGCATGTTCGGCGGCGATCGTGATTTCGCAGCCATCCTCGCCCGTGTACCCGGTCCTGCTAATCAGTGCCGGTTGGCCATCGACGGTCAAATTTTGACCACTGTAATTGGGAAAGTCGGCCAAGGTCGCCCCGGTAACCTGTTCCTGGGCGATTTCCAGGGCCTTGGGACCTTGCACCGCGATCATCGCGGTTTCCAGGGTTCGGTCGGTGAACTCAACCCCGCTAGAAGGAATGTACTTTTGAATCCACGCGGCGATTTTCGTCCGGTTCCCTGCGTTGACTACCAGCCAAAAATAAGGCGTTCCATCCTCTTCCGCTAAACGATAGATCAGGACGTCATCCAAGATCCCGCCATCCTCGCGGCAAATCACGCTGTAGCGAATCCGGCCCGGTTTGAGATTGTCGACGCGCCGCGTCAACAGCCGATTCAGAAAGCCCTCGGCCTCTGGGCCATCGAACCGGAACCGAGCCATGTGCGACACGTCAAACAGCCCCACCGCGGTGCGAGTCGCACGATGTTCCTCGACGATGGAGTTGTACTGGACCGGCATCGACCACCCGGTGAAATCGACCATCCGTCCACCTGCCGCAACGTGCCAATCGTGGAGAGGGGTTTTCGCGAGATCCAAGCTCATCCGTCTTCCGTTATATAGGTTAAGGCTCGCGGCCGACCACTTAGGTTCCGATAACGTCCGCCCATTAGGGCGTGACTGGAAACCTGGAGCCCTTATTAACTGGCGTTTGCAGTAACTGGGGCCCTGGAGGGGCGGTGCGTTTGCTTTACTCTCGCGCGGCATTGGCGTAGGTCGCAAGTTCCCAAAATAATAGGAGCAAGCGAACCGGCGGCGGGTCGTTTTCAAGGGGCTACCCTGGTCGACCCTGAGGTGAGATGCCAATGAAGCGAGAAAAACTTCAATCAGCCTCGATTGTAGCGGATGACCCGCACCGTACCAGGGGCGGAATCGGCGTGAAACGGCTCTGGTATCGCGATGCGGGAATCCCTAAACTCCGCCGAACGTAGCGGTGAATCGTTATCCCCAAATGAATGCCAACTGCCCAAAATATGTGCAACTTTGACGGCAAAAGGCTATTCGCAACTCCCCCCACGTGTCAAAATGCCTGAAAATATGGGGCTGGCAAACC
Source organism: Pirellulaceae bacterium (assembly GCA_040880405.1). Lineage (GTDB taxonomy): Bacteria > Planctomycetota > Planctomycetia > Pirellulales > Pirellulaceae > JBBDIM01. The sequence continues at coordinate 66,405 of JBBDIM010000063.1, forward strand.
TTACGGTGTTCATCCGGCAAGGTTGGCACGGAATCTGCGGATAGCGGCCCGTTAGCCAAACTTGATGCCACCGAAGCTCCTCCGCGACGGAAAATTACGCTCCATGAATGCCACCCAAGCGCAAAGCCAGGCCCTTTCCAACATCGACGTGGACGATTCGTCCGAAAGCTACGATGTCGGAAAGTTTTACGATGAGATGTTCCAGGACGGCCCCGAACCTCGGCCCGGATGCGAACTGCTTTACGAGCGGGTTTGCAGCATCACCGCGAGTGACCTCAAAAAGCGGAAGATGGCGGCCGAACGCTCGATGCTCCGCCTGGGCATCACGTTCAACGTGTACGGTGCCAAGGAAGGGACCGAACGGATCATCCCGTTTGATATCCTCCCCCGAATCGTCGGCTCGGAAGAGTGGAATTGGATCTCCGAGGGGCTCAAGCAGCGGATCACCGCACTCAACCTGTTTATTGACGACATCTACCACGACCAAAAAATCCTTCGTGATGGCGTGATCCCCGCGGACATGGTTCGCTCCGCCGATTCCTTCCGCAAACAGTGCATCGGGCTCAATCCGCCTAAGGGGATCTGGTGCCATATTACGGGAACCGACCTCGTCCGGGATGACAGCGGTCAGTTTTACGTGCTGGAAGATAACCTACGTTGCCCTTCCGGCGTGTCGTATGTTCTGCAGAATCGCCAGTTGATGAAACAGACCTTCCCGGATCTGTTTGAGTCGCTGCATATCCGGCCGGTTGACGACTACTGTAGCCAATTGTTGGCCGCCCTGAATTTCCTCGCGGAAGACCATTCCGACACACCGACCGTGGGCGTGTTGACCCCCGGGGTGTTCAACTCCGCTTACTTCGAGCACTCGTTCCTCGCCCAGCAAATGGGGGTCGATTTGGTCGAAGGACGCGATTTGGTGGTGCAGGACAACCATGTCTACATGCGGACCACCAAGGGACTTCGTCGGATCGACGTGCTGTACCGTAGAATCGACGACGATTTCATCGACCCGCAAGTCTTCCGGGAAGATTCGATGCTGGGTGTCCCCGGCTTAATGGACGCCTACCAAAGCGGTAACGTGGCGATGGCCAACGCCCCTGGGACCGGCATCGCCGACGACAAAGTGATTTACGCCTATGTGCCGGAAATCATCAAATACTATCTGGGACAAGACCCCATCCTGCCGAATGTCCCGACCTATGTCTGCTGGGACAAAAAACAGCGGGATAAGGTGCTGCAAAACTTGGACACCATGGTCGTCAAACCGGCGAACGAGTCGGGTGGTTACGGCATGTTGATCGGTCCCTGCTCGACCGCTGAAGAACGAGAAAAGTTCGCCGGACTGATCAAGGCGAATCCTCGCAACTACATTGCCCAGCCAACATTAAACCTCTCCCGGGCCCCGGTGATTGTCGAGGACCGGTTGGAGGGGCGACATGTCGATCTGCGACCGTTCATTGTGTACGGCAGAGACATTTATGTGCTTCCGGGTGGCCTGACGCGCGTCGCTTTACAGAAGGGTTCGCTTGTGGTGAACTCTTCCCAAGGTGGCGGTAGCAAGGATACTTGGGTGGTTCAGCGGGAGACGGGTGGATGCTAAGTCGTGTTGCGAATTCAATTTTCTGGATGAGCCGGTATGTGGAACGGGCCGAGAATGTGGCACGGTTTATCTCGGTAAATCTCAACCTTAGCATGGATGTCTCGTCCGAGGGACGGCAACAGTGGATGCCGCTGGTCACGACCACCGGTGACGTAGAACTATTCGCCGAACGATACGACGCCCCCTCCAAACGGAACGTCCTTCAGTTTTTGACGCTCGACCGGGGCAATCCCAATTCGATTTTGTCCTGCCTGATCGCGGCGCGGGAAAATGCGCGGAGCATTCGCGAGATCATCTCGGCCGAGATGTGGGAACACATCAATCGGTTTTATCTGCTGGTGCGGGATGTCGGCAGCGTGGAAGCGATCCTGGACGACATGCACGACTTCTTCGAGAACGTGCGGTTCTTCGGACAGCACTTCATGGGTGTTTCGGATGCGACGATGACCCATGGCGAGGGTTGGCATTTCTCACAGCTTGCGCGATTCATCGAACGAGCCGACAAGACCTCTCGCATCCTCGACGTGAAATACTACATCCTGCTGCCCAGCGTGAACCATGTCGGCTCACCGTTTGATGAACTCCAGTGGTCCGCCCTGTTGCGGTCTGCCAGCGCTTACGAGATGTACCGACAACGATTCGGCCGGATCGCCCCGGCGGATGTAGTCGACTTCCTGCTGCTTGAGCGCGAGTTTCCCCGCGCGGTGCTGCACTGCCTGACCCGGGCCAACGACTCGCTCCATGCGATTAACGGCTCCGATCCCTCCGGCTTCAGCAATCTGCCGGAACAGCGGCTCGGCCAGCTAAGGGCCGAGCTCGCGTTCACCAGCGCCAGCGACATCATCGACCGCGGGCTGCACGAATATGTCGACGCGTTACAGCGCCGCTTGAATTTGGTTGGAGAAGCGGTGAGCACCACCTTCTTCGGTGAGCTGAGCGGAAAAGTGGCGTCTTAAGGGCTGCCGGTGCCATGTAAAACTTAAGGTTCCGCGGGTATCTCCAATGGCTCGACGTCCACCGACACGCTCATGACGTGTTGACCTCCGCCAATGACAAGCCCCTGAACGGGACACACATCGTCATAATCTCGTCCCCAGCCGGACGTGATGTGATCGATGGAGAGCAGCAGATCATTCGTGGGGTCGAAATCGACCCAGCCTAGTTCCTGCCCACAGTACGCCGCGAACCAAGCGTGAGAGGCGTCCGCACCCACCAGACGGGGCTTGCCGGGCGGTGGGTTCGTTCTGAGGTATCCACTGACATACCGCGCCGGAATGCCCAATGCTCGCAAACAACCGATGCCGACATGGGCGAAATCCTGACAGACGCCGGCCCGCTTCTCGAACGCCTCCGACAAGGGCGTGTGGACCAAGGTGGCCGTGGGATCGTAGTTAAAGTCTTGATGGATCCGATGCATCAAGTCAGCCACCGCCTCACCGATGGGACGCCCCTCCAAGAAACTAGCGAGGGCGTACTCCCGCAACTCGGCCAGCAAGGGGACATGCCGCGAGGGGAACAGGTACTGATAGGTATCCAAATTCCACCGCGGCCGCGGAGCTTGAATCTCCCGGACCACTCTTTCCCAAGGGGGTGAGGCAATCGGCGGCTCAATCGCTTGCACCTCGATATGGCTATGGGCCGAGATCGTCACGCCCCGATGGGCGTGCGCAATCGCGAAGTAGCTCACCTGATTGCCAAAATAGTCGGGCCGAGAACTTATCTGTTTTGGGTCGGGATGGACCAATAACCTAAATTCCAGGACCTTTTGCCAGGGAAGATGGCGAGGTGCCAAGTGCACCAGATTACTGCACACCGGGGCCGGATCGGCGTATTGAAATTTGGTGGTGTGGGTAATGCGATATTGCATGGGCCTGGACTTTGCATGAGACGTGCATGGGACGAAGTGGCGCTGCACGGGTGGTTTACCGAACCTCAGCCATCCGCATCTGAGGTCCGGCATGGATCAGGTAGCGATGCGAAATCGTGTCGGATAATTTCGGCAGGATTTCGGCCAACTCCAATAGCAGTTGACTCAACTCGCCATCCTCATCCAACACTCCTTCTTCCGTCAAAGCGGAGATCTCGATCATGCGGATCAAATAAGTGAGCCGAGTCGTCAAACGCTCCTCCGCGGAAATCGTCGCGGGTAACGCCTCGCGCGGCAGTCGCTTCACATGCTTTTCCAGCTCCAACACCTGCCAGGCCACGCTCCGTGGGTTGGTGTCGTCGGTAATCACCAGATCCAACACCGCCCCCAGTTGCAGGTCCGCCAGATATCGCGAGCGATAGGTCATCGAACTATCGAACACTTCCAGAATCGCTTCCAGCAAGGGGCCGATCTCACCCTGAAAAGAGATCAAACAGCAGTGGAGCAGGCGGACCTCCTGATAGGCCCTCTCGATCCGGCGTCCCATGTCCAAAAAGTGGTAAACCTGGGTCCGGGTCATGCTCTCAGAGACCATCCCGCCCAAGGCGGCCAAGTTGATAATCAGGTCATCCAGCAGGCTGAGACAATCCGCCATGTCCCACGAGCCCACGCCAGGAGGTGAAAACCCCTTGTCCATCCGCTGCAGGATCCGCCAACTATCACCTGAAACGCGGTCCCGCGTGCGCGCGGTGATCCGAAAGATGTCCGTGATGATCGAACGGAGACTGAACGGATCCTGGTGATCGAAGATTTGCGGCAACAGGGTCGATTCAATCGCCGGGAGTTGTTGCCGGATTTCCTTAACGGCGTACCCCGTTTCGATCTGCCCCAGCTCCGCCAAGGTCCGGAGTAGCGGCACCAGTTCGGTCACATCGTCTAGGGCTGTTTCGCTGGTTAGCCGCGTGATGGTGGTCCGCAGCAGCCGAGCGGAGACATCGGCCCGTTCCAGGTTTCGACCGAGCCAATAAAGGTTCTCCGCAACACGACTGGGTAGCTCGCCACCGGTTCGCTTGAGCCTAAGCGGTTGGTCCACTCGCTTGAGTAGTGTCACGTTGGAAACCGGCGTCGTCCCGAGAATCCAAGCGTCCTTGCTCTTTTCTCCCGCCATGAGCGAGATCTCAAGCGGCTCCGCCTTGCCGGAGACCCTTACCAGGCCCCCTGGCATGATGTGGCATCCGCTGGCGTTAGTGACCGCGAAGGCCCGCAGCGCGATGTGCGCCGGGATCAATTTTCCTTCTTCCCGCACCGGCAGGGTCGAGCGGTGGACCATCTCCTGGGCGACGAATTGCTCCGGGTTCTCTTTCAGCATTTGAACCAGGGTCTCACGATCCGCCATTTTCAGCTTCTGCATCAGGGCGTATTCCTTGCCCCGCGCTCGAAACGCGCGTTTGATCACCAGTTGATCGAGTCGCGCCAGCACATCGTCCAACCGTCCCGGCTCGCCGCACCACCAAGTCGCGAGGCCCGGCAAGGCCAGCTTCTCTCCCAAGACCTCCTGGCATAACTTCGGAAGATAGGCCATGAAGATCGGCGACTCGATGATCCCCGAGCCGAGCGGGTTCAGGATTGCCACGTTGCCGGCCCGGCTCGCTTGCAGCAGCCCTGGGATGCCGCCAGATTGCCTTCCGTCGAGCTCCAGCGAATCACAGGCACCGCTGTTGGGTCGACGAATGATCACATCCACCTGCAGCAACCCGCCCAGCGTTTTGAGCATTACGCGTTGATTACGAACCGCAAGGTCTTCCGCCTCGACGAGCGTGAAACCCAAATACCGCGCCAGATAGGCGTCCTCGAAGTAATTCGGGCTACTATTGCCCTGGCTAAGGACCACAACCCGGGGATTGTTGGTTTGCGGTGTTACCTCGTTGACCGCCTCCTTGAGCGCCACGAAGTAGGACGCCAATCGTTGCACGTTGCAGCGATGGAAGACTCGAGGCAACATCCGTGAAAGAATCAACCGATTCTCTAGCGCGAAACCGGAACCGGAGGGAGCCTCGGTTCGATCGGCCAAGACCCACCAGCGGCCATCGGGGGAACGCCCCAAGTCGGCCGAATAAAGGTGCAGATAACGTCCACCAGGCACCGTTTGGCGATGCAGGGCGCGGAAAAACTCCGGATGGCGAAAGATGGTATCAGGCGGCAACAGGCCGCTTTTCATGAGTTCCTGCGGACCGTAGATGTCCTGCAGGATCGCCTCCAGTAGTTTCGCTCGCTGACGGAGTCCGCTCGCGACATTCTCCCAGTCCGCGGCGTCGATCAGCAGCGGAACGGAGTCGAGATCCCACGGCCGGGCCCGCTGCTGGGTCTCATTCCAACTGGTGTAAGCCAGACCGTTCTGGCTCATTTCGCGCTGGGCATGCTGCCAGCGACGCTCGAATTCCGCCGTCCCTAACTGGTTGATCTCATGGGCAAATGATTGCCAATGATCGCGCGGCTTGTCCCCCGCTAGCAATTCATCAAAGGCCCCCAGCGGTGGTTGATAGCCGGCAAAAAACGATTGGGAGGCGGATGACTTCACGGGAGAGGTAACCAACGGCGTATCCATCCAATCACGACGGCCCCAAAAGTGCTACGGTGGGGGGGGAGTTCGAAGCGAAGCGAGCACTTCGCTTAAACCTCAAGAACTCCTCCTTCGGAATTCCAGCCGACTTTTTACGTCCGCGACGGGCCACTCTTGCCGCGACGTAAATCGAGCGTCAGTGGAAAGTCGGGGTTACCGTGATCCGCCGGCCGATCGAAAGTTCCCCCAGTATGCCCGATTTCATGGAATCGTGCGCCACGGCGCGACTCCGCCTCAAAGGCATTTACGGGAAACGACTCCGGGTTGTTTCCACCGGGGTGTCCCACAAAGTATCGGCATCCACCCATCGAGCGTTGATTCCAATCGTCATACAAATCGAAGACCAACGGCTCGTCCACGGGAATCGTGGGATGCAAGCAGGAAGGTGGCTGCCAGGCTCGGTAACGAACCGCGGCGACCGCCTCTCCTTGGGTTCCAGTCGGATGCAGCGGGACCCTGCGACCATTGCATAACATGTAATGCCGCCTGGGGTTACATCCCTGAACCTGCACCTGCATCCGCTCGATCGACGAGTCGACATAACGGGCCGTCGCTCCCCCGGCCGGTTCCTCACCCAGGACGTACCAAGGCTCGATCGCCTTCCGTAATTCGACGTACACACCGCGGCGAGTAAAATCGCCGATTTTCGGAAAACGGAACTCAAAGTGGGGGGCAAACCACTCTCGCTCTAGGGGAATTCCCGCTGCGGCGGTTTCTCGAATCACTTCGACAAAATCTTCCCACACAAAATGGGGCATCATGAATCGATCGTGGATTTGGGTATCCCAATCAGTCAACGGCGTTTTATAGGGTCGATCCCAAAACCGGCTCACGAGCGACCGCAGCAGCAATTGCTGCGTCAGGCTCATCCGAGCGTGAGGCGGCATCTCGAAGGCCCGGAACTCCAGCAGTCCACGCCGACCGGACGAGGAGTCGGGAGAGTACAGTTTATCGACACAGAACTCGGCGCGGTGCGTATTGCCGGTCAGGTCGACGAGCAAATGGCGGAAGATCCGATCGACCAACCACGGCGGGCACTCTCCACTCTCGGGAATCTGTTCGAACGCGATTTGCAACTCGTAGGCGGCGTCACGCCGTCCCTCGTCGACTCGCGGGGCCTGACTGGTCGGGCCGATGAAACTTCCGGAGAACAGGTACGAGAGGGACGGATGATTATGCCAATACGAGACCAAGCTCCGCAGCAGATCGGGCCGACGTAAAAACGGACTTTCGGCCACGGTCGGACCGCCCAACACCACATGGTTTCCACCCCCGGTGCCGGTATGGGTGCCATCCAGGTTGAATTTCTCCGTGCCCAACCGGGTGTAGTGGGCGTCTTCATAAACACCCTCGGTAATGCCGACCAATTCGCGCCAGTTGTGCGCTGGCTGGACATTCACCTCAATCACCCCTGGGTCGGGCGTTACGCTGAAGTGGTTGATTCGATCGTCGTGTGGTGGCAGATACCCTTCGATCACCACCGGGGTCTCAAGCTCCGCGGCGGTCTCCTCCACCGCGGCGACCAACTGCAACCATGCCTCAATCCGATCCAACGGCGGAAAGAAGACATGCAGCGTTCCCCGGCGGGCTTCGACACAGAGGGCTGTTCTGATCGTATCGTCCTCTTCCGAGCGGCGGTCGGCAGCACCTGCGTCCACACTTCCGTTTCCACCGCTGCTGTATGCGGCGAGGGGTCCCCGATCGAGCATCTGCTCGCGAATCCCCCCCAGACGCGAATCACCGCCATACAGCGATCCGGCCGGCGCGGAAGCACCCGCCAAGGCGGCGGTCTGATAGTGCCGGGCCACCAGTTGAGCACGCTGGGGCAGGGGAGCCGGTTCCGCCAATGGGTCACGCAGATACGGGATATCGCTCCGGATCGCCTTCTTCGCCCAAATCAAGGAGTCCAAAGGCAATCGCAAGCCCATTGAGGAATCGCCAGGGATCAAAAACATCTCCTCCGAGCGAACCACCCACTCACCACTTTCCCAACGGGGAGTGGCGTCCCACCAACGATAACGCAGCGGCAGAGCGCAGCCGACCGGCGAAGTAATCCCTTGCTCGAAAACCCGGGCGATCCGCTCTCGCTCTTCTTTGCTTTCCAGTTTGGGATCGTGGATATCGACGTTGGCCGGGAGTCTGCGTTCACGCCATGTGTAGTAAAAGGCGTCCTCGTACCCGTGATGCACGTGATTGGCATCAACGCCCAACTTTTGGGTCAGGAGGCGGCTAAAGCGTTCGGCGGTTTCAAAATTGTGGCCGTAATCTTCCTCGTCCTCGGCAAACAGCGAAGGGTCGCGCCAAATCGGGACCCCGTCGGTCCGCCACAAGCAGCGAAAGGCCCATCGCGGGAGCGATTCACCGGGGTACCATTTTCCTTCGCCGTAGTGCAGCAGCGCACCAGGGGCGAACCGGCCTTGAAGCCGCCGCATCAGGCGATCCGCCAAACCCCGTTTGGTCGGGCCGACGGCGGCGGTCGTCCACTCTTCGCCATCCATGTCATCGATCGAAACGAAGGTTGGCTCGCCACCCATCGTCATCTTGACGCCGGAATCGGATAGCCGCCGATCGACCTCATCCCCCAGGGCGTCGATCCGCTCCCACTGCTCGTCGGTGTAGGGTTTGGTGACCCGCGGATCCTCATGGAATCGGGTCAACGTCATGTCGAACCCGAACTCGACTTCGCACTTCTCATGCCCACCCATGACCGGGGCGGCACTAATCGGGGCGGGTGTGCAGGCCAGCGGAATGTGCCCTTCGCCTGCCAGTAAGCCAGAGGTTGGGTCGAGCCCGATCCAGCCGGCACCCGGCAGGAAGACTTCGGTCCAAGCGTGCAAATCGGTGAAGTCCCGGTCGGTCCCTGAAGGGCCATCGAGCGACTTCACGTCCGCCGTCAACTGAATGATGTAGCCGGACGCAAACCGGGCCGCCAGGCCAAGCTGCCGGAAGAGATGGACCAGTAGCCAAGCGGAGTCGCGGCAGGATCCGCAGCGGCGTTCAAGGGTCTCTTCCGGAGTTTGGACACCCGGCTCTAAGCGGATTTCGTAGCTGATTTCCTGTTGAACGCGGCGATTGAGTTCGACGAGAAAATCGATCGACTTTTGTTCCTCGCGATTGACCGTTTTCAACAGTTCGGTCACCTGGGGTCCGGCGGGCTCTACTTTGAAAAACGGGGCCAAGTCACCCGCCACCAACTCTGGGTAGGTAAAGGGGTAATGCTCCGCGTCCGGTTCAGTGAAAAAGTCGAATGGATTGATGACCGTCATCTCGGATATCAAGTCGACTTCCACGCGAAAGTGATCGATCGGCTCGGGGAATACGACTCTCGCAACGTAGTTCCCGTAGGGATCCTGCTGCCAATTCAGGAAGTGTGGCGTGGGATCGATTTTGAGGGAGTAGCTGGAGATCGGCGTCCGACAATGGGGCGCGGGGCGGAGCCGGATGGTTTGGGGGCCCACCACAATCTTGCGATCGTACAGGTACTCGGTTTTGTGATGCAGCGCGGTGAAGATAGCCATGGGCGTGAGCTTTCCGGTCGATCTGAGCAAGTTTGGGGGGGGGAATCGTCGTCAGCGCAAGAACTGTTACTTCGACAATTTACGGGGAGCAAACCATGGGCCAATCGACGCTTTCCGCCTATTTCCCCACGGAAACCCCGAACGGAACGATTATGCTGCCTATTTCTTCGGCAGGTTCCCCCCGAATGCCCTGCCAGCGTCACCAAGGTCAAACCAAGCCGAAAGGGACCTCAAACCGCGAGCCTAGCTTGGCCTTCCGTATCCCGTTGCTGCCTGTTCAAAGTTTGATCACCTCCTAATCCTTACAATCGACAGACTGGGGATCAGCCCTTGGTAGTAGGAAGGCTGGAAGCGGACATTCAGGGAGTTCGGGTAAAGTGGAACGATTACGGGGGCCGATAGCAATGATAGCAAGTTATGGCCACCGAGGTGGCGAGGATCACCCTTAGTTCTGATGTGGATACCGCAATGATCGAACCAACCTCTCCGTTCCAGCAAGAGATCGAATCGGCCCTCAGTGGCAGCCCCCACCTTGGTAGCCGCACCCTGCGGATTGAAAACGAAGAGGGGCGGATCGTACTGAAGGGGACGGTCAACAGCTACTTCCAAAAACAGATGGCGCAAGAAGCAATTCGCGGTGTCCGCGGGATCAGCGAGATTGAGAACCAACTGGAAGTCGCCTGGACTTAAGCCCAACCGATGCACTGAGCGACGATTGGAGAAATGGCCCACCGCCATGTTCGGCAGGGCCTTTTCCCTTTTCTTGGGCCAACTGTCGGGATCGAATCCTATCCCCCCTCTTTAACGGACCATCGGATCGCGTCAGAATGGCTGACTGACGAAGCGATCTCCCAGACAATTCACCATCCCGAATATCCACCCAAAAGGATTCAATTATGTCGCGTTCCGGTGCGATCACGTTCAAAGGCAATCCAATGACCTTGGCTGGCGAAGAGGTCCAAGTGGGCCAGGCCGCTCCCGATTTCAAGCTGCACGCTTTTGGCGCGGAGGGGCTCAAGTCGATCACGGTTGCCGATCTCAAGGGAAAACCGACCATTATCAGCGTGGTTCCCTCGCTCGATACCGGTGTCTGCGCCACGCAGACCAAAACCTTCAACGAGAAACTGGGCTCGCTGGGGGACAAAGTCAACGCCTTGACCGTCAGCCTGGACCTGCCGTTCGCCCAGAATCGCTTCTGCGGTGCCGAAGGGATCACCAACATGAAGACCTACAGCGACTACCAGGATCGCTCCTTCGGGAATAACTGGGGCATGTTGATCGAAGAGCTTAAGGTTCTGGCGCGGGGCTCGTTCGTCCTGGACTCCGATGGCAAAGTTGTTTATGCCGAAACCGTTTCCGAAGCGACCAAGGAACCGAATTACGACGACGCCATGGCTGCCCTCAATGGCTGCCTAAGCTAACCTTCGGTATGAAGTTAAAGAAAGGGCGGTCCCCAGGAGGCCGCCTTTTTTTGTGCCCGCCGAGAAAATGCGGGCGGCTGTGTGAGCGTCCCATTTGTAGGTAAATTTTAGGAGCAGCGGAACAACATCTTGCCGATTCCCCCTTGGCGAGAGCTTTTCCCGCTATCAAGATCTAGCGCAAAGCCGCAAAGACACCAGGACGCGAAGAGCGCCCATGGGATTTCCTTGCGTCCTGGCGTCTCTGCGTTTCTAATTCTTAAAATCCGACTTGGCTGGACCGCGCAAAGTCCAAATACCAACCACGAATCACTCGAATGACACGAAGCTCCACAAATTGGAAATCGGAGCAAAAAACCAACACCCCTCCGGCAGACCAAATTTCCCACCTACTTTCGAGACGCAGACACCGGGCGGCTTTTTTGCCGCGAATTGGTTGCATTGGGAGAACGGATATCTCATGGTGAACACTTCGTCCCAATTACCATTTCGGGAATCCAAGTGATGCGTCTGCTGTACAACCATTGGGGCAAATTGGTGGCCGCGGGTATCCTCCTCGCGGGAATCTTCGTTTGGCTGCTTCCAACCATGCTGGCCTATGGTCCGCTCCGCTCCGCGATCCTGCGGGGCGTGCTGGAAGACCGGGTCGTGGTTCGGATCGAGACTTTGAGCCTGGGCTGGTTTCAACCAACGAAGATCGGAGGACTCGAGGTCGAGGACGCCGAGGATCGATATCAGATTGCCGTGGCCGAGATCAACAATGACGTGGCGTTTTGGCGATTGATCGCCAATCCCCGCAAGCTGGGGAACTTGATCATTGACCAACCTGAGACCCACCTTCACCTCCGTGGAGCGGACGATCACCTGATCGAATTTCGTGATCGCACCGAATCGCCGTTGGATCGAGACAAACTGGTCGCGGCCTTGGATCGATCGATCAGGGTGCGCGTCAGCGATGCGTCCTTCCATGTACACCATCCCGCCTCGGAAGATTCGTGGCAGATCCCGAATGTTAATCTGGAGGCGGAGTTGGTCCCTAGCACGGAGCACCGAGCGGGCACCCTGCTGCGGATCCCTCGCGCCCAATTCATGAACCGATTGGAGCTTACCGAAGGGATGAGCGACGACCTCCTCAAGTTCGCCGCTCCCATTTTTCACCGGGTCGCCAACACCAGCGGCCAGGTTTCGCTCCGGGTCAGCGAGATGGAGATTCCCCTTTCCGAGCATGAAAAGACGACCGGCAAAGGGACCCTCCAAATTCATCAGGCGCGGCTCCATAGTGGCCCCTTGGCAGAGCGGATCGTCAACCTGTTGGGACTGCCGGAAACGGTAGAGGTGGTTACCGACAGCACGATCGACTTCGAAATCGCCGCTGGCCGCGTCTATCACGAAGGGCTTGATTTTGGCATCGGCAATTTTCGCGTCAGGACGCGGGGCTATGTCGGTTTCGATGAGTCGCTCGATTTGATTTGCGAGATTCCCATCCCGGACAATGGTTCCGATGTGGAGAACCGTCCCCTGTTGGCGGCCCTTAGGGGGAAAACCCTTGAGATCCCCATCACCGGGACGCTCGATCAGCCGGAGATCGACCCAAGCCAGATCGGCCAATCGATCCGGGATTTGGCTGGTGCCACACTCCGCGATTTAAGTGGCAGCGCGGGCGAGGCGGGCGAGTTATTCAACGAACAAGGGGAAATAATCCTCGGGGAAGCAATCTCGACCGCAGAGGGTTTACTCCGTGAATTGGACTTAGGAGAGGGGCAACTTCTAGACCGTTTTCGCCAAGGTCGCGATGAGCGGCGTCAGGATCCCGCTCAACCGGGCAACGAGGCACCTCGGCGGGGTGGACTTTTGGACCGATTTCGTCAACGTCGTGAAGACCCGTCGCCACCACCTCCTCCCCCTCCAACGCCGCAAGAAAGTGAGGCAATTGATCTCTAAAAAAGCGAAGCTCGCCTCTTGAATCTCGATTCTGCCGAAATAAACTCGAACTCTCGGGGCTGGACGGACCCCCTGGAAATGCTATCGCTTGGAGGGCGATGAAGACCCACCTTGCGAGCGAGCATTATGAGACAACCTGCCTCTCGGCCCCGGCGTAAACTTCACGCGGCTCAACAACTGGAACCACGCCTGCCTCTGGCCGGGGATACCGTGGGAGCCCTCTCCGGAACGATCTGGTTCGACCAGAATCAAGACGCCATCCGCGACCCCAATGAACCTAGTTTACCGGGCGTGATCGTCTATCTAGATAAAAACGGCAATGGCGTCCGAGACGAACAGGAGCCCTTTGTCCTGACCCAATCGGATGATCCGCTGACCCTTGATCTCGATGAAGCGGGGATCTTCAATTTTGATAATCTCCCGGACGGTGACTACACGCTGGCCGTTGACCTGCCGGAACATGCCCAGTGGGTATTTCCCGACCCGGAATTGATCGTCAACGATGTGATCGAAAACGGCAGCTTCGAAGAAGACTCCCCCACCGAAAGATTCAGCGGCTGGCAAGATTCTTCCAACGATTCGCTCCTACGGTGGCAACGTGCCGAGGAGGGAGAGCTGGGATTCCAATATCCAAGTTTAGGGGCCAACATCGAACCCACCTCGCCACAGGATGGAGATTGGGTCGCCGCGCACAAATTTTACGCGAATTTAACCCCCACGACTTACACGCTCCAGCAACAAGTTTCCCTAGGCACAGGAGACGAAGCGGAACTTCGATTCCAGTCTCGGATTCAGTGGAACCATCAGTTGGGTGCCCTCTCCAGTGGCGATTTCCAGGAGCCTCACTCGTTTACGGTCTTCATTCTGGATCCTGATAGCGAAACCCCGCTGGCCGAATTTCGCCTGCTGGAGACCGACATCACGCCCGGCTATCGTGAAGGAGATACCAAGTGGCTGCATTATTCGATCAATCTATCCGCATTCCTGGATCAGGAGATCATCGTTCAGTTTCACTGCGATGCACCTACGGTTAACGCGGGCGTTGGCCAGTTTGAGCTTGACGCGGTTGAATTGCTGGTCCGCTCGACCCCACCAGTTCCACTTGGCCAGCACGTCTCCATCTCGGGGGGCGTACCGGTTGGTGAGATCGATTTTGGAATTCACTCCACGCTCGGTTTCAATCCACCCCCTAGCATCGACGCACCGGTATCCGCCTTCACAAGCGAGGATACCCCGCTCGTTTTTGACGCGGCGGAAGGCCTTGGCATCCAGTTGGAGGCGGTGCCTGGCGGCGAAAACTTCCCCCGCTTGGAACTATCCGTCGATGTGGGAACCTTGCAACTCGGCTCCCAGGAGGGGATCGTGTTCATCACTGGAACAGGGGAGGGGGACTCTCACTTGGTTATCGAGGGCACCCTCGAATCGCTCCAATCGGCGATCGACGGACTGCAATTCACGCCTCCGGAAAATTATCACGGCAACGCCGCGATCTCCCTCGATTTGGACGACCAAAACGACGATGCTTTCCAAGGTCGGCAGTCGATCAGCCATACCCTCTCACTGGAGGTCACCTCCGTCAACGACCCGCCGTTGGTTGCCCAGCCGATCGACCCGATTCATGTCTCCCGGGGCACTGAGACGATTTCGTTTGACCTGAGTCCATTGTTCGACGACATCGACATCCACACCACCGGCGACCAGTTGACCTTATCCATCTCGGAAAATTCTCAGGCCCAGTGGATCGCGACGCAACTTGATCTGAACCAACTCCAACTCCAGTTGGATCCCCAGTTCCACGGAACCGCCGAGATTGAAATCACCGCGACCGACCTGGCAGGAGATTTCGCGACGTTTGTCCTGCTGGTTTCCGTCCGCGAGAAATTCGATCTCGAAATGACGCTGGTCGGGCAAGAATCCGCGGACCAACCTGGCTCGGTGGTCACAGAGATTCCCCGCAACCCCCTTCACCTGCATGAGTGGGAACCAGTAACCGCGCAGTTCTGGTTCACCCCAACCGACGGGCAGTCGCAAGGCATGCTCCAAATCTCGGTCGATTTCGATCCACTGCTCTGGTCACCGGGGGAGATTCTCACGGTGGAAGGAGCCACGATCGAAACGGTGGTTCACACCGATGAAAGCGGAACTTGGCTCGAACTGACCATCAGCCAGTGGGACTTGGCGGCTATCGAGGCGAGCGATTCTATCCTGCTGGCCACGCTGGCGCTGGTGCCCGCGATCGACTCCCCGACCGGTGTTCCGATGTCCGATTTGACCGCGCGCCCCGCCGCTTCCAGCGACGTGGGCATTAGTCTCCGCGAGGCCGGCTTCGGTGAGATGGCATCCCCTCTCACAACCACAACCTCGGAGGGCGCGGAACTTCTGCCGGTGATCTTCGATCTTGACGACGATGGCCGAATCGGGCTGTCCGACTTCACTCGCTTCATTTCCAGCTACGGCCAAGCCTCAACTCCGGAGAACTCGGCGGCCTTGGCGGCCGATTTCACACAAAGCGGGAGGGTCGGCCTGTCTGATTTTGTGCTGTTCATTCAAAACTACGGTCGCCGCAAGGAAGAACATCCCACCATCATCTTCCCGGAAATCCTGCAGCTCGAATCTGAATCGGAGCCCGACTCCGAAGAGCCCGACGGGGGTGAACTTTTGGAAGGCGAACCAATCTCCGAGGCTCCTCCGACCGCTCAATCAAGTGATCCGTGGCAATTTGGGTGGATCGATTCCGCCACTTCCCACAGCGTCCGGCAAGATGACGGGCAGGAAGCGTTACGGGGTGATGACCTACAATCCCGGGCAAACGAGGCATCGGAGTGGTCCGCCATAATAACCGCGGAGATCGACCAACTTTGGGCCTGTCTCGCTGCGGAAACCGATTCGCAGCGGAAGAAACGGCTGGCGGGTGAAGCGGATTCCGCTTGGTCATCGGAATTATCGTTACCATCGGAATTTTGCGCGGAGGAAACCGACCTCGACCGGCGCTAACCCGCAAGCACTTGCTCTTGGCTGATCTAGAGTTGAGCGACACTTTTTGATGCCCACAAGCCATCAACCCTCGATCGCCTTATGAACAGCCCCATCCGTGAAATCCTCCAAAAATCGAGCTTGGCCGATGTGGTCTATCGTTTGACCGACGCCATGTGCGTGATCGCCGGACTGTGGCTGGCACTGCGAGGCGGTCCACCCCTTTCCGCCAACCACTTCCTGGTAATCGGCGCGGCGCTGGCGATCTTCTATCTCTTGGCCGAAGTCAGCGGGATGTATCGCAACTGGCGGGGGGTCTCGTTGGAGCGAGAGATTTTAAGCGCCCTCTCGACCTGGATCATCACCTTAGGCGTCATCGCTTTGGGCGCGATCACCTTAGGATACGTGCAGTACGTCCCCCACGCCACACTATTACACTGGATGCTGATCACGCCTGGTCTGTTAGTCGTCGGGCGACTGGCGATCAGAGTAGCCCAACGCGTCTTGCTCGCGGCGGGGTTCAAACAGCATGGGATCGCGATTGTCGGCGTCAATGAGCTCAGTATCCAGCTATCCAAAAACATCTTTCATTCCCCCGAGTTGGGAATGCGATTGGTCGGGTTTTTCGATGATCGCCCTCAAGATCGTTTGCCGGAGATTCCGGCATCGCTAGGGCAGAAGGTCGGCAATCTCGACGACCTGGTCGCCGCGGCACAGGATGGCAAGGTCCATCGGATCTACATCACGTTCCCGATGCGAGCGGAGGAACGGATTCGCCGCGTCCTCCAACGCTTGGAGGATAGCACCGCCTCGGTCTATATCGTGCCCGACTTCTTCGTGTTCGAACTACTGCATGCCCGCTGGACCGACGTTCAGGGTCTGCCGGTGGTTAGCGTGTTCGAGAATCCGATTTTAGGAATCGATGGACTGCTCAAACGGAGCCTCGACTTGGCCATGGGAACGCTCGCCCTCGTCGCTTGCGGCCTGCCGATGCTTCTGACCGCTCTGGCCGTTAAGCTCACTTCGCCGGGGCCGATCTTTTTCCGCCAACGCCGCTACGGGCTGGATGGCCGCGAGATCCTCGTCTGGAAATTTCGCAGCATGACGGTTTGTGAAGATGGCGCTCAAGTGAAACAGGCGACCAAGACCGACTCCCGGGTCACCCCGGTCGGTGCGTTCATTCGCAAGACCTCGCTGGACGAACTGCCGCAATTGTTCAACGTGCTGGGTGGCAGCATGTCGCTGGTAGGTCCGCGGCCACACGCCACGGCCCACAATGAACAGTACCGCAAACTCATTCAGGGTTACATGCTCCGTCACAAAATCAAACCAGGGATCACCGGCCTGGCCCAGGTTCGCGGCTGGCGGGGCGAAACCGATACCCTGGAAAAGATGCAGCGGCGGGTCGAATGCGACCATGAATACATCCGTTCCTGGAGTATCTGGCTCGATCTGAAAATCTTGTTTCAGACCGTCTTCGTGGTGCTGGGCCGCCAGAACGCTTATTAAGCCGAACGTCTTGTACCAATCCGCTGGAAGGGTGTCGCCGATTTCGGACGTGAAATCCGCCGCCGCGTGGTTTACAATGGGGAAGCATCTCATGCGAGGCCTACCCGATTCACCCACCCCAGGATATCCGACTCATGTCACGTTGTTTCTTCGGTTTGTCGCTGTTGGCGTTTGCGCTGTTGTCCACGACCGCTCAGGCGGAGGACCAGTGGGTTAGCTACCCAGGCGGAGAAGGCCCCGGCAAGGGGAAAAAAGTGGTGCTGATCAGCGGCGATGAGGAGTATCGCTCAGAAGAGGCTCTGCCGATGCTGGCCCAGATATTGTCGCAGCGGCATGGATTCGAGTGTACCGTGCTGTTTGCCATCAACCCGGAAGATGGCACGATCGACCCGAACAATCAAACGAACATCCCCGGCATGGAGAAGCTCAAAACCGCCGACCTCTGTATCCTCATGCTGCGGTTTCGCGAACTGCCGGACAAGGACATGAAACACTTTGTCGACTACCTGGAATCGGGCAAGCCGATCATCGGGATCCGCACGTCCACCCACGCCTTCCACTACACGCGCGACAAGCAAAGCCCTTACGCCCATTACGGATTCGCCTCCGGTGACAAATGGAAGGGTGGCTTTGGTCAACAGGTGCTGGGCGATACCTGGGTCAACCATCATGGCAATCATGGCGGCGAAAGTACCCGGGGTATTATCAACGAGGAGCACGCCGATCACCCAATCCTTAAGGGGGTGAAGGATGTTTGGGGCCCGACCGATGTTTACGGTATTATCCGCCTACCGGAGGACGCCCAGGTGTTGCTTCATGGCCAGGTGTTGGCCGGGATGAAGCCCGATTCCCAACCGGTGGAAGGCAAGAAGAACGACCCAATGATGCCGCTGGTCTGGGTCCGCGAGCACAAAACCGAAAGCGGAAACACGGCGCAAATCGTCGGCAGCACGTTCGGCAGCGCCCCTGACTTCGAGAGCGAGGACAGCCGCCGACTGATCGTCAACGCCAGCTACTACCTGTCTGGTTTGGAGGATGCCATTCCGGAAAAGGCGAACGTCGACTACGTAAAGCCGTTCGAGCCCACCTTCTTCGGGTTCAACAAGTTCAAAAAGGGAATGAAACCGAGCGATTTTGAGCTGTAAGGCTGAACGACCTTCCGCTGAAAGTCTGATCAGGCACTCTTGATTATCTCATTCCAAACGCCGGGCAACTCTCTGGTTTGCCCGGCGTTTCGTTTCATTCGCCGACGAGTGAGGGAAATCACGCGGACAAAACATCGTTAGAAGACCTCATTGTTTTGTCAGACTCCGTGAGAAGTCCCAAGACTCGGCTTGCCTCAAGTCGACCAATTGATTCAAATTACCGAACTTCCTAGCGGAATCCCGCTGGCTAGCGGATTCCCGTCGGCCCATGCCCATTTTGGAGGGGCTTGGGGCTCGTTTGAATTGAATGATGACGCAAGATTTAAAAGGCCTTGGGGAATGGATTCGATAGCGGGCCGAAACGTGCTCATGGCACCTCGTCCAACCGTCGTCGTGCGACGCCGCTCTCAGAGGTCATTCGCAGGTTCGATTCACTCTAATTTTCGACCGCGGGCGGGCTCGTGCCAGCCAAGTCGACCACTGAGCAATTACTGACCACTTACCCAAAGGCACATGAGGTGCCCATGCTCGCGACTTCGCCTCAACCTCTACGTCAGCAAAAGCCAGCGGGGGTGCTGCCCATACAAGTTTGGTGGCCCTATGCCGTCATCATTGGCGGAATGCACTTGGCGGCCCTGCTGGCGGTTTGGCCCTGGTTGTTCAGTTGGACTGGTGTGGTGTCGGTATTGATCGGACATCACCTGTTCGGCATGTTGGGTATGACGGTCTGTTATCACCGTTTGCTCACCCATCGCAGTTTCAATTGTCCCCAATGGCTAGAGTACACTTTCGCCCTGCTGGGAGTGTGTTGCTTGCAAGATACCCCCGCGCGGTGGGTTGCCACGCACAGGCTTCACCACCAACACTCGGACGAGCAAGAAGACCCCCACAGCCCCCTGGTTGATTTTTGGTGGAGTCAGTTCGGTTGGCTACTGGTGCGTAACCGAGAGGTCGGCAATATCACCCACCTGGATCGCTACGCTCGAGACATCATGCGAGATCCCTTATACCGTTGGCTGGAACGGCGAAATCATGGACTGTTGGTGTTCACCATCCACGCGGCCATCATCTTTCTGATCGGGGCGGCCATTGGCTGGTTTACCGGCGGACTAGGAGAAGCTTGGCGAATGGGCTTGAGCCTTCTGGTTTGGGGTGTCGCCCTGCGGACCGTCATCGTGTGGCACCTAACTTGGGCGGTTAATTCACTCACCCACCTGTGGGGCTATCGTACTTACCAAACTGGCGACAACAGCCGCAACAATTGGCTGGTCGCGCTGCTTGTCCATGGCGAAGGATGGCACAACAACCACCACGCCCAACAAACGGCCGCCGCCCACGGTAGACAGTGGTGGGAACTGGATCTCTCGTACCTGTTTATCTGCCTGCTAGAGAAAGTGGGCTTGGCCTGGAACGTCTCTCGGCCGGAACGAGTTCCGACGCCGGAGAAAGGCCCCCACTTCCTACGGCCCGTGACCGGGGCGGAGATCAAGTCGCGGGTTCACTCCAGATAAAGCGGCTTGTACGCGTTCCTCGGGAACGCAGACCGAAGCGAACTCCGAGCTTTGTTTGCGTCGCGAACAACCAGTCTGTACACACGGCGACCAGCGCCTCTGGAAAATCGCGAATTTTTCTCAGGCCTTTTCTAGAGATTTCTTCTATCAGTGCTCCTTGTTTTCCACTAGGTCTGAGTGGTCCACCTTCTGTTTGGCCGCTTTGGCATGTCGATTGCAACCGTTTGCCCTGGGGAAGCGGTACGCGCAACTCGCACATCGACAAGGAATGCTCAAAATGCCAGCCAATACCACTAAAAATGATCTTCAAGCCATCTCGACGCTGATGCGACGCTGGATACTCAAGAGTACCCATCGCGCAAAGTCGGGACATCCCACGTCGTCCCTCTCGGCGGTCGAGCTGATGGCGGGGCTGTTCTTTGGGGGACATTTTCGTTTCGACACCCAGGATGTCGACCATCCAAACAACGACCGGCTGATTTTCTCCAAGGGGCATGCCTCGCCGCTGTTCTACGCCTTATGGGCCGCCGCAGGTCAGGTCTCCGCCGAGGATTTGATGACTTACCGAGACTTCGGTAGCAAGCTGGAAGGTCACCCCACCTCTCGGTTTCCGCTGGCAGAAGCGGCGACCGGTTCGCTCGGTCAAGGGCTTTCCATCGGCGTCGGCATGGCCCTCAATGGCAAGTACCTGGACAAGCTACCGTATCGAACCTACGTGCTGCTCGGCGATAGCGAGATGGCCGAGGGTTCCCAATGGGAAGCGATCCAATTGGCGGCGTATTACAAACTGAACAACTTGGTTGGCATCCTCGATGTCAATCGACTCGGCCAACGGGGTGAAACGATGGTTGGCGACGATCTCATCGCCTACCAGAAGCGAATCGACGCCTTTGGCTGGCGGTCCATCGTGGTCGACGACGGACATAACCCCAACCAAGTTCTCGTAGCACTAGAGGCTGCTTCCCAATCGGGGGACCGCCCGGTGATGCTCATTGCTCGTACGACCAAAGGGCAGGGGGTCTCGTTTCTAGAAGATGCCAACGGCTGGCATGGCAAGGCCCTGGATGACGAAAAACTAGCGCAAGCGCTCGAGGAACTGGGAGAGGTCGACGAGTCGATTCGAGGCGAGCTTCCACCGCCGGAAGATCAGGCTCCCCAGGTCGTCAAGCCGCAGCAGGTTTCGGAGCCCAACTACGAGTTGGGGGAAGAGGTTGCTACGCGCAAGGCCTACGGGGCGGCGCTGCAGCGATTGGCACCCCGTTACCCCTTGCTGGTGGCGCTCGATGGAGAAGTCAGCAACTCCACCGGGGCCCAAACTTTTGGAGACGACTACCCCGACCGGTTCTTTGAAATGTACATTGCGGAACAGAATATGGTCGGTACCGCCCAAGGGCTGGCCCTGCGGGGCAAGCTACCCTTCGTATCAACCTTCTCCGCGTTTTTCTCTCGTGCCTTCGACCAGATTCGAATGAGCCGTCACTCCGATTCGAATCTGAAGTTCGTCGGGTCGCACGCCGGTGTTTCGATCGGTGAAGATGGACCTTCGCAGATGGGGTTGGAGGATATCGCCATGTTCCGCACCATCCTGGACAGTGTCGTGCTCTACCCTTCTGACGCGATGTCGACCGAGCGATTGGTCGAGGAGATGGCGGAGCATGAAGGGATCGCTTATCTCCGGACAACGCGCGGAGCGACCCCAGTCATCTATGAGGCGACTGAGGCCTTCCCGATCGGCGGATGCAAGGTGCTCCGCGAAAGCGAAATGGACAAAGCCACGATCATTGCCGCGGGTATCACACTGCATGAAAGCCTTAAGGCCTACGACCAACTCCTGCAGGAGGACCTCCCGGTAAGGGTGATCGATCTCTATTCGGTCAAACCGATCGATGCGATCACACTCCGAGAAGCGGCCGAATCTACCCGCCTAATCCTAACCGTCGAAGATCATTACCTCGCCGGAGGAATCGGAGAGGCGGTGCGTAGCGCCCTGGAAGGAGTCCCGACCGCGGTCCGGTCGTTGACGGTCACCAAGCGTCCAATGAGCGGCACGCCCGAGGAACTGTTGGACCAACAAGGGATTTCGGCCCGGGGGATCGTGGCGGAGATTCGAAACTTGGTAAACCAGGGGAATTCCGCGGTCGCCGACCACCGCAAAGCGAAGTAATCCACCCTCGTATCGGGCCAATTCTGGAATATACGTTAGAATTTCCGGCTCCACGAGAATCTGGGGAAACCCGCTAGACGATATAAGGCATCTGCATTCCGTTTCGAGTATGATGGAATAATTATGCGGTGCTGGATCGAATCTCTCGCGGGGAGCTGCGCGTTTCAACGGTGGTGAAACGGCATCGCCACTGTTCATTGGATAGGGCCGAAGGGCGAGCCTTTCGAGAGCCATTTCGGTCGATCCGCAGCGTGACACCAGGTATCGCCCCGTGGCGGCGCGAACCCTCACAGATCAAAATGCAGAGCCGAATTTTTTTCTTATGAGCACTTTTTTTAAAATCACGTGCCCCGGGTGCCAAAAGCCCCTCAAAGTTCCGGACACCCTCGCCGGGAAGAGCCGAGCTTGCCCCTATTGCCGCGCAACCGTCCGGATCCCGGAGACCGAACCAGCGGAACCCGACCCCTTCCTACCAACCGCGCGAATCGTCACGGGAGCTGAAAAGCGGAACGTGAGCGCGGTAAAAAAAACCGGCAAGTCGGTGATTAAGCGGAAACGCCCGAGCCGCGACTGGTTAAATTTCGGGAGCAGTAGCGACGCGGCCAACAGCGATGTCAATCTTGTGCTTAGCGGGTTTATCGGGTTCGCTTTGGCAGTTCTGTGGTATGCCTCGTTGTTTCCCTTTCGGGATGGATTTTTGGGGCAGCTCTTCTGGCAGCGAGGCCCGATTCCCTTTCCGACCACTTTTTTGATGTTCTGGGCCATGGCAATACTTGGATTGAAATGGATCAACCTGAAGAAGCAAAAAACGGCCATGCTGCTGGATATCCTCCCCACGGAGATCTCGGAGGAAATCACCGTCGGCGGTTTGGATGATTTCATCAAGAATATCAACGACCTGCCCGGGGCGAGTAATGATACCTTCCTGGTGAACCGCGTAGTCCGAGGGATCGAGCATTTCCGGGCCCGTAACCATGCCGCGGAAACGGTCACCATGATGGAGTCGCAGTCGGATATCGATGCCAACAACGTGGCGGGTAGTTTTACCATCGTTAAGGTATTCATCTGGGCTCTGCCGATCCTCGGGTTCATCGGCACGGTGATGGGCGTGAGCGCCGCGGTCGCCAGCCTGGCGGGAAGTCTGAGTGATGGCGGTAGCATGGACGCGATGAAGGCGGCCTTGCAGGATGTGTTCGCGGGACTGGGTACGGCGTTCGATACGACTCTGTTGGCCTTGATCATGAGCCTGATGGTCAAGATCCCCGCCTCCGCGATGCAGAAAGCGGAAGAGGATTTGATCACAGGCGTCGATGAGTACTGCAATGAAAACCTGCTCAGGCGGCTGAACGATGGTCGACGTAATGATGGCGATGAAGTCCGCGTCAAGCGGTCGGAGGGAGACATGTCCGCCTTCCGCGAGGCGGTGGAGCAGGCCCTCGGTACTCGTCAGGCGGAGCTGGAACAATGGCTGGAAAAATTGGACAAAGTGGGCGATCGCTTGACCGATCAGGTCGCCGAAGGTTGGGACCGCGTCAACAACCGGATTGAGGAGCAGCAACAAAAGCATGTCGAAGTGCTGAATCGTCAACAGCTCGATCAACAGGCCCGGCTCCAGGCGCAACTGGATCAGATGGCCAACGCGGCCGACAAAATCCAAACAACCCTCAACCGGTTGGCGGAACAAGCCGCAGCGATGCAGCAGGAGGTCACCGGTTCGTTCGCCGGAGCCCAAACCGCGCTACAGGAAAACCTGGAAGGAGTCCATCATGGGCTGCAAGGACTCAGCGGCGTCTTGGAAAAACTGAGCGAGCAGCAGGTGGTCATCCAGCAGGTGGAGCGTCCCTCCTCCCGCTGGTTTGGGATGGGCAAACCGGCGCGAGCCCGCAAAAATGGAAAGCTCTAAGCATGTCGAAACGGCGTCGATCGGATGACGATGACATCTCGCTCTTTCCGTTTTTGAGCGTGGTCGCCAGCGTGATTGGTGTGTTGACGATGATGATCGCGACCATTGCGCTCAGCCAGACCGATTCACCGGATGTTGCCTTGATCGAACAATATGAGCAGGCGCAAAAGAATTTGGCCAAGGCGGAGGAGGAGCTGGAAAACCTGAAACGGGAAATCGCCGTCTCTCACAAAACCGTCCTGGAAATGCGTGACCAAAAACGCACCTTGGAACTCTCGGTTACTGAACTGGAGGCACTTTTAAGCGAGTTGGAGCAGATCGATCGGGATTTGGCCGAGCAAGAGCGGGCGCGGATCGTGATCCCCGAGGTGAGCCCCCAGCTTCGTGAAACGATCGCTGATATGCAGGCTCAGCATGCGCGGATTCAAGAACAGATCGCCCAGCTAGAGAAGCAGTTGAACGAGCAAGCGGACCGATCCGAGGCCCAAGTGACGATTCTCCCTCAGGGAACTGGTCAAAATTACAAACCGCTGTTTGTCGAATGTGCGGCCGACGCGGTGGTAATGCACCATCTTCCGGAGCCCAAGCGGGTTCGCTCGGCCGAGGTCGTGAAAGATGAGGCCTTCATCAAGCTGCTGGAAACCGCCGCCAACAGCAAGGATCATACCATTATTTTTCTGATGCGAAGTGATGGCCTCGCGACCTTCCGGATGGTCAAAAAGATCTGTGACGACCGCGATATCCGCAATGGCAAGATCCCGGTGGTCGGCAAGGGGCGGATTGATTTGAGTGTCTTCGCGCAGGCCGGAGACGGTTCGTAATTAAGTGATAGCGTAACTCAATGACCGCGTAACTCCGTGACCATGGCAAATCGATGAGAAGGCAAAAAGATAACGACGACGACGGTGGACTCGATTCACTGTTGGATACGATGACCAACGTGGTGGGGATTCTCGTCCTCGTCTTGATCGTGACTCAGATGAGCGTCGCGGATGTCGTGTCGCGGATCACCGAGGAGATGCGGGTCGAGCCGGAACAGGTGGAGGCCCTCAACGAAACCCTCCGCGCGAAACAGGAGGAACGGGCCGAGCTCGAAGAGATTCTGGTCGACCCGTTGGACATCGATACCCAGCGGCAAATGGAGG
Organism: Pirellulaceae bacterium; assembly: GCA_040880405.1. GTDB lineage: Bacteria > Planctomycetota > Planctomycetia > Pirellulales > Pirellulaceae > JBBDIM01. Next base: position 91,722 of record JBBDIM010000063.1, read on the forward strand.
AGCTCAAGAAAAAGAAAGAGCTGCTCGAGCGCCGCAGACGCCTGCTAGAAGAGGATAAGGCTAGAGAACAAAACCAATTCGCGATGAAGCAGGAGGAGGACCGGAAAAAGGCGGAGGAAAACGAGAAGAAAATCGCTGAGTCCAAGAAAAATCGCGACGAGCTTTCAAAAACGATTACCGAGATGACCGCGCGGCAGGCGGAACTGGAAGCCAAGCTTGAGCAAGCATCCAACATTAAGGCCCCGCCGGCCGTGGAGATCACGATTCCCGATCCGCGTCCCGCGCCTCCAAACTCCAAACCGCTGTTGTTTGTCTGTGCCGAAAACGAGCTTTTCCCATTGGACCCCGCGGACCTCCGGAAACGAGCTGAAGTCAGAGCCAAGGCGATCATCGCTCGGTACAAGTTGGATCGCGATCCCGAAAAAGGCATCGATCCGGAAGCATTCACCGAACATTACCAGAAGATGAAGGATCGGAACGACTATTTTGAGGCGGAGTATTTCGTACTCAACAACACTTGGCCCCGGATTCGATTGATCCCGCGTTCCGGTAGTGGCGTCAAAGAGCAGGAAGTGACTAATCCCCGGTCGCGATTTCACACCCAGGGAGTCGCGTTGATCGATCGGACGAAATTCTACACCCGGTTCTTCGTATTGCCCGATAGCCATGAAATCTATGTGGCCGCGCGAAGTGCTTTGACTGAAGCCCAAATCCTGAGCGGATGGGAACCTCAGCCGGAGGATTGGAACTACGTGACCTCGATCCCAGGCGGAATCCGGCTCGGCCCGCCCCCCAAACCGAATCCCAATGCGAAGCCAGCCCCGCCGGCCAAGCCTGCGAATGTAATCGATTAACGTCCACTTTTCTGGATGACATGTCTCCGTAGCGATGGTAAACTAAGGCCGCTCCGCCCAAAGGCGATGTATCGTGACAGGTCATCCTGTCGGCGGTGATCGAAATCCGGGTGGATTCCATCCAATCCCTCCTCCGTTCCCACGCCGCTACCAGAGTCACACCCATGATCAACGCAACCAGCGGTTTGTTGGCACTGTCTTCCCTCGGCTTAAGGCACAGCCTAGCTCCCCTTTTGCTCATTGGGTTGATGTTTGGAAGCATTCTCGCTGAAACACCCCGTGCGTTACCCGCTGGAGAAAAGCCGGCCGACGCAAGGCTTGGGCCGCTCCGGAATGTCGATGGCTATTTTCCGTTTCAACAAGTCGACTCCAAGGAGCAGTGGGAGCAGCGAGCCGACGAAGTCCGGCGGCGGGTCCACGTGGCGACAGGCCTCTGGCCGGAACTTCCCCGCACGCCGCTCAACGCTGTGATTCATGGCAAGGTGGAACGAGACGATTTCATGGTCGAGCGGGTCTACTTTGAATCACTTCCGGGGCACTTCGTGACTGGTTCCCTCTATCGTCCCAAAGGGGAACCGCCGGAAGGTGGCTGGCCGGTAGTGCTTTCGCCGCATGGGCATGCCGGGCGCTTCCAGGAGTACAGCCCCCAGCAACTGAAGCAGGAGATCGCGATTGGGGCGGAACGTTTCGAGCCGAGCGGCCGCAATCCTCGGCAAAGCCGCTGCGTTCAATTGGCCAGAATGGGTTGCGTCACGTTTATGTACGACATGATCGGTTACTCCGACAGCGTCCAGATGGAGCACCGCCCCGGGGTTCGGCCGGAGATGAACACTGCGGAAAACTTTGGCTTCTTCAGTCCCCAGGCCGACCTGCGGCAGATCAACATGATGGGCCTACAAACCTGGAACTCGATCCGCGCCTTGGACTTTTTGCTGTCGCTGGAGAATGTTGATACGAGCCGTGTCGGGGTCTCCGGGGCGAGTGGCGGCGGGACGCAAACCTACATGATCTGCGCCGTTGATCCCCGCCCCACTGTCGGTGTCCCAGCAGTGATGGTCTCCACCTCGATGCAGGGGGGTTGCACCTGCGAGAACGCCCCGCACCTTCGCATCGGAGCGGGCAACATCGACTTCGCCGCCCTAATGGCACCCAAACCGCAGGCGCTGATTTCCGCCAATGACTGGACGGTGGAAATCGATACCAAGGGAATGCCCGACCTGAAGAAGATTTATGCGATGCTCGGCGCAGAGAACAACCTCAACGGCAAGGCCTTTCTGCACTTCCAGCACAACTACAACGCGGTCTCGCGGACCTACATGTACAACTTCATGAATCAGCACCTGAAGCTGGGCCTCCCCTCTCCGGTGATCGAGCGAGACTACGAGCCGCTCAATGTCTCGGAGGTAACCGTCTGGACCGATGAGCACCCCAAGCCGAGCGGCGCTCAGGTCGGCGACGATCACGAACGCGCACTCATCGCTTGGTGGGACGAGCAGATGCAGGCTACCTTGTCCGAGTTAACGCCGACTGACAGCGAAACCCTCGGCAAGTACCGCGAAGTGATTGGCGGTGCCTGGAAGACGATGATCGGCAGAACCTTGGAAGATGTCGGTGAGGTCAGCGTTGAGACCATCCAACGCGATGAACGAGACGATCACGTGATGACGGTCGGTCTTGTGCGGCATATCGACAAAGAGGAGCAATTGCCGATCCTTGTGTTCAACCCCAGCGGCGAGCAATACAACGGCCAACTAGTCATTCTGCTGCACGAACAAGGCAAGGCAGGGCTGTTGAACGACGACGGCCAGCCGATTGAAGCCGTCCGCAAACTGCTGGGTAAGGGCTATGCGGTCCTGGGTGTCGATCTGATCGGCCAAGGGGAGTTTACTGAGGATGGCACGCCTGTGGAAAATACTCGGACGATTCCGTATGGCCGTGGAGACCAACCGTGGCAGAAATCGGCCGCCTATACCTTCGGGTACAATCCGGCCCTCTTCGCCCAACGGACCCACGATGTGCTGACCCTCATCGAGGCCGCTTGCTTGCCCAAGTACGAGACCCGAGAGGTCCACCTGCTCGCCATGGGTCAGACGGTTGGCCCCATTGCCTTGGCGGCCGGAGCGATGAGTGACGAACGATTGCACAGCGTAGCGGCCGATACGGCCGGTTTCCAGTTCGTCCAGGTCGATCGGATCGATCACCCGATGTTCATTCCCGGGGCGGTCCGCTACGGTGATGTCGCGGCCCTGTTGGCCTTGAACGCACCCAGAGCCGTTTGGACTTCCGACAAGATTGATCCTCAAGTCGCCAACGCCGTATACACCGCTGCGGACGCCAAAACGGCGGTTCAATCCCAATCGACGGACGACGCAACCGCCGCAGCCATCGAGTGGCTCCTTAAACGAACGAAGGGGAACGCGGAATAAGTTCCCCCCTCCTTGAATTTCATCGATCCCGCCGACGATAATTCCCATTTCAATTCTCTCTAGGATCCCACCACACGACGATGTTAATCTTTGATGCACACCTCGACCTTAGTCTTAACGCCATCAGCTACAATCGTGACTTACGGATGTCGATCGACGAGATCCGACGCGAAGAAGCGGGCATGACCGACCTGTGGGGCCGCGCGGCCGGGACGGTCACGCTGCCTGAGATGCGAAAGGCGGGAATTGGCCTGTGCGTCGCCACGCAGTTAGCGGGCTGCATGAAACCGGCCGCCGCCGGTGGTGGCTGGAACTCGCCGGAGCAGGCCTGGGCCATGACCCAGTGTCAGTTGGCTTGGTATCAGGCAATGGAACGAGCCGGTGAGATGCGGTCGATTCACGACCTGAAAGCGTTGAACCAACACCTGAACCAGTGGCGTGAAGACCCCCAGAACACGCCCATCGGCTACATCCTCAGCCTGGAAGGGGCGGACTCCATTCGCGAACTGGACGACCTGGAGATCGCCTACGAACAGGGACTCAGGGCCCTCGGCCCGGCCCATTACGGCGTGGGCCGCTATGCTCTGGGGCACGATCAGAAGGGAGGCCTTACCAGCGAGGGTCGCGGGCTACTCAAAGAGATGGATCGACTCGGGATCATCCTCGATGTCACCCACCTGTGCGATCAAACCTTTTGGGACACCCTGGAAGTGTTTAGCGGTCCGGTCTGGGCGAGTCATCACAACTGCCGGGCCTTGGTAGACGATCCAAGACAACTTTCGGACGACCAAATCAAGGCCTTGGCCGAGCGCGACGCGGTGATCGGCATCGCGATGGATGTCTGGATGGTCGTTCCCGGTTGGGAGCGCGGCGTGACCAATCACGACAACCTGCCGGGTGCCAACCTGGAGGCCTTGGCCAACCATGTCGATCATGTCTGCCAACTCTTGGGAACCACTCGGCATACCGGGATCGGGACCGATCTGGATGGCGGGTTCGGCGCGGAGCAAACACCGGCCGACTTGGACACGATCGCCGACCTGACCCGATTTATCGAGATCTTGCGGGATCGCGGTTACAGCGAAGAGGAGCTAGAGGGGATCTGCCACGGCAACTTCCTCTCGGTCATCCAGCGTGCCTGGAGTTGATGCTCCGAACCTAGCCCAAGGATTCATGACCATGGATCGCTCACCACCGCCGGAAGGCTCGGATACTTCCGCCGAACCACCGCACGACACCCTGCTGGCGAACTGTCGCCGCGAGATGGGCTGGAGCCTGCTGCTGTGGGTGGTTTGTTTCATCTGGGTGATCGGCTATTGCGGCCTGTTTGGCTACCAGGTCGAGGGCCAAGAGACGAGCATCGTCCTGGGGATGCCATCTTGGGTGGTGTGGGGCATTTGTTTGCCTTGGCTGGTGGCTGTCCTCTTTTCGACCGGCTTTGCGTTATGGGGCATCGTGGACGATCCGCTGGGAGAAAATCCCGAACAGGAAAAACCCACCCAACCCATGGAAGGGCCTGGCTCCCATCATGGCTGAATCGTCCAATGCGGCCCTCATTACTTTTTTGATTTACACCTTTGCGGTGTTAGCCCTCGCGGTCCTCTCAAGCCGGGTCGCCAAGGGAAAGGAATTTGTGGGTGAGTACTTTCTGGGGAGCCGGGGCTTTGGGGTGTGGGCCTTCGCCTTAACCTTCGCCGCGACCAACGCCTCCGGTGGCACCTTCATGGGGTTCCCCGCGTTGATCTATACCCATGGGTGGACGCTCGCCCTGTGGATTGCTGGCTACATGGTGTTGCCGCTATTATCGATGGGGCTGATCGGCAAACGGCTGAATCAGGTGGCACGGAAGACCAACGCCGTCACCATCCCAGAAATTTTGGGGGCGCGTTTCGAGAGTACCCAGGTCACCCTGGTCGCGACGCTGCTGTTGATCCTGTTCATGTTTTTCTACCTGGTCGCCCAGTTCAAAGCGGGTGGCACGATCCTCAGCACCTTGCTCTCCGGCGAACCCGCCTTTCAAGCCGCGGCGGCGACTGTAACCTACGCCGTGCAGGACATTCCTTGGCTGAACCAAGCCTCCGGCGATTATCTGGTTTGCCTTAGTGTGTTTGGTGTTTCGGTGATCGTCTACGTCGTTTACGGCGGGTTTCGCGCGGTCGTCTGGACCGATGTGATGCAGGGAATCGTCATGTTTGTGGGGGTGATCCTGATGCTGTACTTGGCGCTGAGTCAGGTCGGCGGACTTGGCAACGCCACCCGACAAATGGCCTTGATGACACCACCGGAACCGGGCACCGCCACCATTCGCATTTCCGAGCCACTGGAGACCGACCTGATATTGCCCAAAGGGAGCTGGATCAAAGACGCGGGCCAGGCGTATCGACTAGCCGAATTGACCCTAATTCCCTCCGGTTCTGAGGAAAGCGCTGCAACCAAGATCCTGCGGATCACCACGCCATTCGAGATTGAGAAAATCGAGTCCTCGCCGCTGATTCAGGACCTGATTCAAAAAAACGGTTTGGAGGTTTCGGTCGACGTTGAGAAGCTTCGCCCTTACGCCTATGGGGCGAATCAGCCAGGCGTTTATGTCAGTAACCCCGGACCGAGCGCCGGCAGCAGTCTCGGTTTCCTAGCATTTGGTACGGCGATCAGCTTCTTTATCTTTTGGCCGTTTGGAGCGACCGGTCAGCCGGGCAACATGGTGCGGTTGATGGCGTTTAAAGACAGCAAAACACTGCGGTATTCGATCATCACTGTTTCGGTCTATTACGCCATCATCTACTTTTCGCTCGTGATCATCTTCTGCTGTGGCCGCGTGCTGATGCCGGGGATGGAGATCGATCCGGATCGGGCCATGCCCGACTTGGCGGCGCGGCTGACCGCGGCGGCCGGGACGCCTTGGCTGGCAGGGTTACTGATTGCCGCGCCGTTCGCGGCGGTGATGTCGAGTGTGGATAGTTTTCTGCTGCTGGTTTCCTCCTCGGTGGTCCGCGACGTCTACCAGCGGCACATCTCGCCGGATGCCCCGGAATCCCGAATCAAACGGCTCACCTATCTGGTGACAGTGACCGTGGGTGTGTTGGCGGTGCTGGTGGTGATCAAACCGCCCACCTACCTGCAAGACCTGATCGTCTTCGCCACCGGCGGGCTGGCCGCTTGCTTTTTGGTGCCGATGCTCCTCTCGCTTTACTGGCAGAGAATGACCGCCGCCGGAGCGATCGCGGGGATGATCGGCGGCACCGGAATGCACCTCGGACTTACTTGGTGGGGCTACTACGTTTACAACAAGTTCGAGCCGTACGAACTGCTGGGGCTCAACCCATTCATTTGGGATATTTTGCTATCAACAATCGCGGCGATCACCGTCGCCTACCTAAGCAAAGCGGACCCCCGCCACTTCCAGAAGTACTTTTCGGGAAATTAGCGGGAGAGTGCCAAGTCGTGCCGATCGAGGGCTTCCACACCTTCAATCTTCCAGATGCCACTGGGCCCCATCGGCCATCACGCTGGCGTTGATCTTCAGCAATTCCGCTCGCATTCGCGCGGCTACCTCCGGAAGTTCCTCGGCGAGATCATGGGTTTGGGAAGGGTCTTTCTCCAGATTGTAGAGGCGGAAGTTGGCATAGCCTCCCTTGCGAATGCTCGGGATCCAGCTCTCTTGGAGGCGGTTGTCGGTCGAGAGTTCATAGTCCGGATCGGCGACCATGGAATACTTACCGTCCCGCATCGCCACGATTGGTCGCCCCTTGTGCAGGTGCCAGAACAGCGGTTGCTCTCGTGCGAATTTTTTCCCGGCCTGCGGCCGCAGGATAGGCGACAGATCGGCACCATCCAGGTGGACGCCAGAGGGTGTTTCCAGGTCGAGCAAACCACACACCGTCGGCAGGAGATCGACCAAACCGGACGGGGTGGAATTCACTTTCCCTGCTTCAATCTTTCCCGGCCAGGAGACAATCCCCGGTACCCGGATGCCTCCTTCCCAATTGGTTCCCTTACTTCCCCGAAGCTCTCCCACCCGGTCGCGGCGGTAGCTGCCGTTGTCCGAGGCGTAAATAATGATCGTCTCTTCCGGCGGGGCGACTTCCCGGAGTTTGGCTAGTAAGCGGCCAATCGCGCGGTCCTCGTTGTCGATGGTGCCAGAGTAAATCGCCGCACGATCATTCAACTTGCCATACTCGGAAACGATCTCGTCCGGGGCAGCGATCGGGGCGTGCGGTTCATGAAACCAGACGTTCAGAAAGAAGGGCTTATCGGCGGGGCGATGCTCATCCAACCAGGTGATTGCCTCGTCCGCTACCAGTTGGCAAGCGTAGCCTTCCATCTTTCCCACGGCCTTGCCATTACGAATGAAATTGTCCGGGTTATGGTGGCTCGGATCGGCGTTGTTGGGTGTCGCAAACCAGTAGTCAAAACCATGGGCCGCGGGGTTGGGCTTCTCGTACTTGCCGGTCGATAACCCCAGATGCCACTTACCGACATGCGCGGTCGCGTAACCCGCCTCCTTCAAAATCTCCGCCAATGTCACTTCCCGCTCCAGCAGATGCGTCCGCTGGCTAGGGTCATGAATCCAGCTATAGACACCGGCTCGGATATGTTGCCGGCCGGTCAATAGCGTCGCCCGAGAGGGAGAACAGACCGCGCACCCGGAGTAGAAATCGGTGAAGCGCATTCCACCCTCAGCCAACTGATCGAGCTCGGGAGTTTTTACCGGACCGCCATAGCACCCGATATCCTTCCAACCCAAATCGTCGGAGAGTAGGACCACGACGTTCGGTCGCTCAGCGGCTGAGGCACTACCGGCCCAGAGTACAACCGCTAGGCCGGTTAACACGAAACGCAAAAGGTTCTTGTAATTCATGATGAAACTCCAAAGTTGCTTGCCATCGTTGATAGTGACGAGTCGGCCTGACGGCGCGATGGCCTTGGCCTGATCCTACGGTTTGTCCTGCATCAACTCGATCATGGCGTCGGCCATCGCCCCACCAATTCGGTTGAACCAGATCGCGCTACCCAGGTAATGATACGGAAAATCACCCCCGACTTTGTCCCAGGCCTCCTGATTCTCGCGCCAGGTGGGAAACAGTTCCTCGGCCGTTTTATCGACCAGGATGTCGGTCCGGATCGCCTTGACGTTGCCTTTGAACCGCGGGACCTCGTTCATTGCGAGTTGACCCTGCTGCACGATCTCCATCGCACCTTTGGCTGGCTGCGATCCGTTCTGGCCCATCACACCAATCACGAACGGCAAGTGCGGGACATCCAGATCCTTCCGAATATCGTCAATGAAGTGCCGCATGTTGGACTCATACTCATGTTCCGCGCCGTATTGATCGTTCCAACCCTGGAACCAAACAACGCCCGTTAGCTCCAGCGGCCGGCCCTCGAGCTCGGGAAATAACGTGCCGGAGTTTTCCATTACCTCGCGGACTTCGGCCATCATTGCCCGATACGAGGAACCGTAGTCTCGCTTGATGTCCTCCATCGTCGGCAGGAGGGCGATCTTGTCGTTCTTCTCATTGTTTTGAGTCACCCGGTCCTGGGCCTGTTTCAGTTCCTTTTCCAAGACCTCGCTCGCCGGAAACTCGGCCGAAGGGGAACGAAACAGCTTATACAGCGAGTGCCCACCCCAGGCCGCCTTGATCAAGATGACCGGCTCCTCCAGGTGATTGCCCATTCGGGTGCCGAACTCCAGTTCCAATCCGGTTCGGCCAGGCGAACCATACCCGACGGTCAGCGGCCCCTTGCGGCCCAAGAACTTAATAAACACGTCATCCCGTACCGCCCAATCGTCGTTCTCGCGAAGATGCGCGAACTGAACTTTGGTTTCTTCGGCGGTAGCCTGGCGGTCCAGCAGTTTGTTCGGGGCCTTCCCTTCCATGTTGGACTGACCAGCCAGGATAAACACCTTTACCGGTTTTTCGGCAGCTCGCAATGGCAGAGGCATCATCGCGCCAAAAATCAAAGACCAAGCCAAGAGACGAATCATCGTCGTCCTCTTTATCGAAATAGCCGTCCTGCGGCCTGGGCTAAACTCCCTCATGCCTTGCACAAGGAATCAAAAATATCACTCTTGCTTTAAGATCAACCGCTGATTTGCTTGGACACCTTCCTCGGCGAGGGTCCCTTGGCCATGCGGCAACACAATCTCAAGGTCCACGGTTGCGTGGTCGCCCAGGCCGAAGTGTGCGAGGGCTTCCTGGCCAGAGCAGTAGCCGTAGCCGATGCCGATTTCACGGCAACCAAGCAGCGCGGCGGACTCTCCCATTTTCCCGGCCGGGTAAATCTTCACCTTGGAGCCAATCCCCATCCGATTGACCCCTCCCAAGCCTCGCCCTTCGACACCCACCTGAAGCCAGTTTCCACCGGGGGTTTCATTCCTGAGCAGTAACGAAGGGGACTCGATCCACCAGTTGGCCAAAAATAGATCGAGTCGGCCGTCCCGGTCGAAGTCGGCTGAGGGGGCGGCCGCCATGTACATGATCTTCCCGTCCCGCAAGATCTTATCGAACAGCGGCCCGCTCCGGCCAATTCCCAAATCCTCGGCATTGGGGAAATCATTCACGGCAAAGGCGTCTTCGCGAAACCGGGGGATCCCATCGCGGACCCCCAGGTTCTTATAGATCACCGGGTAAGGTTTCCCATCCTTAAACTTCACGATGCTGACATAGATGTCGGGCCAACCGTCGTTGTCGAAGTCTTGGATCTCCACATGCGGAGCCTTCATCAGCAGCGGCTTCAGGCCGGCCGCCTCGGTAATGTCCTCAAACTTAGGCACCCCGCCAGTGACCCCGCGGTTCAGATAGAGCCGGATCGGTGCCGGGTTTTTCCAGGGGCTTTTGAAGTGATGCCCGATGACAATGTCCGGCAGTCCGTCTCGATTGACATCAGCAATCGTCACCCCCGCGGGCGTGTCGGCTTCCTGGTCGAGTTCCCATCGGAACACCTCGCGGGTCCCCTCAGCCTCGCGAAAACCTCCCTTGCGATTACCCAGTAGCAGCCGGTGCTCGCCCGCTCCGTGGCACAAAAAGATATCGGGAATGCCATCGTCGTTGACATCCGCCACGGCGACACCCAGACCTCCAAAACCTGCCGGCAGCCCGGCCGCTTCCGCGACATTCTTAAACCGCAGCCCCCCCTGGTTATGGTACAGGGCAGGGCCGGTTGCGACCTGAGCGGAGTAGTACTGCTCGCATGTGATCAGATCCAGAAGGCCATCCCCATCAAAGTCGAGGGCCGCAAGTCCCCGCCCCTGATAGCCGGGCGGACAGGCCCCACATTCGGCCGAAACATCCGTGAATTTGCCGTCACCGTCGTTGCGAAATAACAGGCTCTGATTGGCCCGAGGCCCCTCTTTGCCACTAACGCAATTCGAGACGTACAGATCAAGATTGCCATCGTTCGTGAGATCGACAAACAGGGCCCCACTGCCCGCGCCTGAGGTTTGGAGATGCTTTTGGGTATCGAGCGTGAATTTCCCCTCGTCGTTTTTCAGGAGCATGCTCGGCTTGGAACCGGCGTCGTGAAACGTGGCGACAAACAGGTCGGGCCAACCATTGTGGTCGACATCGCCCCAAGCCGCTCCATGCCCACGGATTCCGGCGATCGCCGGTAGCAGACCGGTTTCCTCGCCGACATCTCGAAAGACGAAAGGGTAGTCGTCCGCGGTGGCCGGATGGCCCGCCATCGCCAAAGCCACTACCACCCAGACCAAGCTCTTGATATCGTTTCGCGTCATCGCGTCTCTTACTCGATTAGGTTTGTTTGTTGGCGAACAGAATGATTCAGGCTCAACGCTCCGAGGCGGGAATCTCCACGGTGAGGACGGCCAATCCACCCCAGGCCTTTTTCAAATCGCCCACCTTCCCGTTGAACCCGATGTAGGCCGTGCCGCCGTCATCGCTGATCTGCAGGCAATAGGTGCCACCCAGGTTGAAGTCGGTTTGCTGCCAAACCGCCTCGTGCAGAAAGCCGATCACCTTCTGCGTCCCCTCAGCGACATCGACTTGGATTAGCGGCGTCCCGGAGGAAGGGCCATGACCACCTGGGATGTAGTAGACGTACTTGCCATCGGGCGTGACATCCATTGCGGGGCTATCGGCCCAGACAGTCGTAATCGTCTGGCACTTTTGCGCCTTGAGGTCAAAGCGAAATAGCTTTCGCGTATCATGCGTCACGCCATAAAGTAGGCCATTAGCGTCCGGCCCGATCGTCCGCCGGATCGACTCGCCCGGCATTTTGGCGTCGACCTTGCTTACTTGGTTGGTGCTTGGGTCGTACTTTTCGAGCCGACCCTCGCCGTCGTTCCAGTAGGCGTTCCCTTTGGCATCGACGAAGAAGTCTCGTCCATAGTTCAGGCCTTCATGCCCGCCATGAAAAACGATCTTTTGTTTGACTAGGTCGTAGACCAGGAACTTAACGTGATAGGGATCTTTATAGCTCTTGTAATCGGTTGCGACAAAGTCGTTGTCGGGGTCCCCTTGGCTATTGCCCTTCCGCTGGTGCGATTCCGCATACAATAGCCCATGCCGAGGGCTCATGTGGGTTGAGGGATATCCCCAGCCATAGAGCGGCATGCCTAGGTCGGTGAGTTGGCCCGCTTGCGGATCGAACCGGAATACCCGGTCCCCTTCGTAGCGTTGGCTGTCCTTGCGCCACTGTCCCCAGTAGGTCGCGAAATAGATCTGGCCATCGGTGCCCTCGTTTAGTCGGCCATGGATCTTGCCGAAGCCGAAGTCTCCCTTAGTGAATCCCTTGACTCCCGTTTGCAGGTCGGCGACTTGCCGGACGGTCTTGGCTTGGTGGTCGTACTCATAGAGATACGAATTGGCGTCGATCCCCATGTGATCTCCCACGGGAATGTAAAACTTGCCACTGGAATGCAACAGACCATAGCCCCAAATCGACCACGGATCGGCAGGCGTCTCCGGCACCGGAATCTGGACCATTTGCACGATCGGCGGCGCGGTAGCGATCGCAAACTCGGTTGGTGGCTCGAGCTTCTCCGGCGGTTTGAGGAACTCGCCGCGGATGGGCTGCGCCGTCGCCGAATAGGGGGACTCGGCATTCACGCTCCCGCCAACCAGCGATAGCATCAGCCCGATTGCAAACAAGCGGGCGACTCGGCCAGTAGGCCGAGACGATAAAAAGGAGACGTGCATGACCTGCATTCCTTGAGGCAAGAGCGGGCGAGGGGAGTTCAAGATACTCAGCTTACCAACAGCAACCGGAGCCGAGCAAATCATTTTCCCGGCCCGCACGCGGCAATTCTGGATTGCGTGCCGGCGATTGCTTGACAACGCCCCGCGCGTGGGACGATACTTGCGCCTAGCTTCCGTCCCTTCCTCGCACCGTCTCACCCCAGCCGACGACCTCCTATTCAGGAAAATTAAACATGACCCAACCCGCATTGAATCGACGCAGTTTTCTGGCAGCCGGTGCCGCTACAGGAGCGGCGACGATCCTCGGTGCCCCAAGTATCCTGCGGGCTCGGAATCTCAACGACAAGCTCAACATTGCGATCATCGGGGCAGGGGGACGAGGTGGCCACAATACCCAGATGGTCGGCTCGGAAAACATCGTGGCCCTGTGCGACGTCAACGAGAAGAACCTGAGGGCCGCCGCCGAGCGTTTCCCGAAGGCACGGACCGCGATCGATTTTCGGAAGCTGTTCGATCATCAAGAAGAATTCGATGCGGTGGTCGTTAGCACTTGCGAGCACACCCACGCCTTCGCGACCTTACCGGCCCTGCAACTAGGCAAGCATGTCTACTGCGAGAAGCCGCTCACTTACAACATTGAAGAAGCCCGGATCATCCGTGAGGCGGCCCGCAAGGCGAACGTCGCGACCCAGATGGGAACCCAAATTCAAGCGGGGGGCAACTATCGCCGCGTGGTCGAACTGATTCAGTCCGGGGCAATCGGCAAGGTGCATGAGACCCATGTCTGGGCCTCCCGGGCCTGGGGCTGGCACGAAACCCCAGAGATCGGCAAGCAGGCGGGCGATCCATTCCTGGTCACTACGGTCCCGCCGGAGCCTGCTACCGTGCCGAGTGGCCTGCACTGGGATCTGTGGCTTGGCCCCGCTCCGGAGCGTGAGTTCAGCCACGCCTATTTCCCGGGGCCGAAGTGGTATCGCTGGTGGGACTTTGGCAACGGGACGATGTCCGATCTGGGAAGCCACTGGATCGACTTGCCGTTCTGGGCCTTGCAGCTCGACGCGCCGCTTACCATTGAGGCCCACGGCCCTGAACCTCACCCAGAGGTCGCCCCCGCTTCTATGTCGGCGGTTTACGAGTATGGTGCCCGGGGTGATTTGCCCCCAGTGAAACTGTCGTGGCATCAAGGCTCCAGCAAACCGCAGATCTGGAAAGACAAAGCGATCCCTCAGTGGGGCGATGGCGTGCTGTTCATCGGCGAAAAGGGGATGCTCCTTTCCGACTACGGCAAGCACGTGCTGTTGCCGGAAGAAGACTTCGCCGACTTCAAAAGCCCCGAGCCGTTCATCGCCCGTTCACCGGGGCATCACCAGGACTGGATCGCCGCCTGCAAGGGTGGACCCGCCACGTTCAGCAACTTCGAATACGCGGGCCAACTAACCGAAGCGAACCACCTGGGCAACGTCGCTTATCGCACCGGCAAAAAGCTCGAATGGGACACCGAAAAAATGGAAGTGACCAATGCCCCCGAGGCCGAAGCCTTCATTAAGCGGGAATACCGTGCGGGCTGGAAACTAGGTTAAGTGGAGGCGATCATCAGGCGTTAAATCAAGGATGCGTGGGTGTCTCGACTCCCACGCTTCGATGTCACGAAACATCACCCAGGCAGGCCAACCCCCCCAAGTTGCCGCTTGTTGTTGGGGTAGTTGGCCCCAATTGGTAATAAATGGGGGATATTTTTCCGTTCAATGTGGATTCAGCACTAATCGCTTGGTAAAACTAGGTCGCGACACCTTACCCCCTAAGGCCTCACGTCCTTCCCACCGGCAGCCACTTCGTCCTCCCTCCTGACGATCCCACTCAAGGCCATGAACATCTTGCCAATGGCATCCCCAGTTCGGTCCTTTCTTGCCTGCGCGATCTTTGCCAGCATTTGCTCCATTGCTGCGCCGGATCGATTGCTCGCGGATACGCCGCCGGTTGCTAACGAGCCGCTCCATCAGCGGATCGACGCCGCAGTCGAGCATTCCGCCATCGGCCCGATGGCTGCGCTTTGCACCGATGCCGATTTCGTCCGGCGGATCTATCTCGACCTAACCGGCGTGATTCCCTCGCATGAGCAAGTAGAAACTTTTCTCGCCGATGACGCCCCTGACAAACGAGCCCGGCTGATCGATACCTTGATCGAAGGGCCGGAATTCGCGCGGCACTTTGCGGTGCAGCTCAATGTGCTGCTGCTGGACCGCCGCACCGACACCACGGTCGACCAAAAGGCTTGGGAAGCTTACCTGATCGATTCGATCGCCAGGCGGAAGCCGCTCGACCAAATCTTCCAGGAGTTGATCGATCCGAGCGGTACCGACGATCCGGCAACGCCGGCTCGCAAGTTTCTGCTCAACCGAGATGCCGAACCGCACGCCATGACTCGGGACGTAGGGCGGATGGTGTTTGGCATGGATATGCAGTGCGCCCAGTGCCACGATCATCCAATCATCGACGACTACTACCAGGCGGACTACTACGGCCTGTTCGCCTTTTTGAATCGAACCACGAAATTCACCGACCCCAAAAGCAAGCTGATCGTCCTCTCGGAAAAGGCGGAAGGGGAGGCCCCGTTTGAATCGGTCTTTACCGGCGAAGGTCGCGAAACCACGCTTCCCCGCGTCCCCTGGGGCGCGACCCTCTACGACGAACCAACCTTCTCCGCCGAAGAGGCGTACCAGGTCAAACCAGACAAGGAAAACGCCGGCAAGCCGAGCTTCAGCCGCCGCGAAGCGCTCGCTAAGCGGCTCTCGGAGAATGAGCAGTTTCGGCGGAACATCGCCAACCGAGTTTGGGCCTTGGTCCTGGGTCGCGGGCTGGTGCATCCGACCGATTTCCACTACGCGGAAAACCCACCGGTCAATCCGGAGCTTTTGGCTCTTTTGACGGACGACTTGGCCCAGCACAAGTTCGACCTCCATTACGCGGTCCGGCAGATTGTCCTCTCGAAAACCTATCAACGAAGCTGTGAGCCCCCCGCCCCTGAAACCTTGAACCTGGCCGATATCCGCTCTCGACTTGATGCCCTGACGCAGCGGCAAGAACCGTTGATCGCCGCGGCGGATCAGCTCAAAGAGCAAGTCGAAACGACGAAAGTCGTTTGGCAAGAGGCCCTCGCGGTCAACGATGAAGTGGCCGAGCAACTTCCCCCTTTGGAAGAGAAGCTGGCCCAATCTCGCACCGCCGCGGAAAAAGCCACCGCCGAGCATGCCGAAGCTCAAAAAGCCTATGCCGCCCTCACCCAGCGGGCCGAGCCAATCCAAACCGTGCTCACCGCGACAAAGGCCGCGATCGAAAAGGTCGCGGATGAGCCGGCGCTGAAGGAGTCACTCGTACTGCTGGAAAAACGATCCGGCGAACTGGCAGCGGAGATGACAACGGCCAAGGCGGAGCTTGATAAGAAAATGGAGGCGCTGACCGCCGCCAAAAAGATGGTCGAAACGACCGAAGCGGAAGTCGCCACGGTCCTCGCCAAACGAATCACCCCAGAGCGGCTGACGGAGCTTGAACTTGCCCATCTGTCCGTCGTCAGCGAGGCTGGAAAAGCTGATGCCACGGCCCGCTTGGCCCAAGCTCAAATTGAACTTTGCCAATCGATCCTCGATTATCCAGCCATCGCGTTGAGCGACTCCGAAAAAGCGGAAGTCGCGTGGGAAGCGATCGTTAATCGCTGGACCTTACAGGGACAAGTCGCGCCACTAAAACCGCTCACCCCGGAACAGTTGGCCGCCAGCGCGATGCAGGCGACTGGGTTCCTGGCCCGCAGCCAAACCGCTGCCCAGGCGGCGGTTGAGAAAACACCTCCGAAGGCACTTGAAGCGGAGGGGATCACCGACGAGGAAAAAGCCCTGGTCACCCAAATCGCGGTGCAGGGTGAAATGCTCAACCAACTGCGTGGTAGTGTGAACCAGTTTGTCGGCCAGTTCGGTGGGCTCTCCGGCGAGGAGTTCCAGGCCACGGTCAATCAGGCGTTGTTCCTGGGCAATAGCCCAACGGTGAACAACTGGCTGGCCGCGGCGGGCGATACCTTGGTGGGACGGTTGAACGCGACCGAACAGCCTACTGCTATTGCCGACCCACTCTGCCTGGCGGTTCTTTCACGACCCGCCACGCTCGACGAACAACGTGAAATCGCCAACTTCCTCACGGAAACCGTCGGCGAAGAGGCGGGCAAACGTCCCGCCGCCTTGGCCGAGTTGGTTTGGGCGATGATCACGAGCAACGAGTTTCGGTTTAATCATTAACGGAGGGATCGTCATGAAGAGATGCCAATACGCCTGTGGCTCGACCGAACATCTTGCCAGTCGCCGGAATTTTCTGGGGGGAATGGCCGCTGGAGGCTTGGCAGTTGGCGGTGCTGGACTCGGAGGCCTGTTATCCGGCAACCCCGCGATGGCCGATCAACTCAAAGGGAAACAGAAACGGATTCTGAACATCTTCCTGCATGGCGGCGTAAGCCAACTGGAAAGCTGGGATCCCAAGCCAGGCACCGATACCGGCGGACCATTCCGGGCTATCCCGACCTCCGTCCCGGGGATGCACATCTGCGAACTACTGCCGCACACCGCCAAGCAGATGCATCACCTCTCGATCGTCCGCAGCCTCGACACCAAAAACAACGATCACGGCGTCGGTCAGGTCGAAATGACGACCGGCCACAAACGGATCCCGGGGACCGAATATCCGCACGTCGGCGCGATCGCCGCCAAGATGTTAACCCCGGCGGAGTTTTCGCTCCCCGGTCATATCTTGATCCGGGGTGCCGGCCCGGGAAGTTCCGGGGCGGCGTATTTAGGGCCCCGCTATTCCAGCGTGACAATGAACGACGGCAAACCGCCCCAGTTCACTGAGCGGCCCGGGGCACTCTCGGCGGAAGCGGATGAGCGCCGCAACGCGATGCGTTCCCGGTTCAACGATCGGTTTGCTGGTCGTCGCCGGACGGCCGACACGGACGCTTACACCTTCTCGTACGATCAAGCCCAAGATCTGCTCGCCCAGCGCGAGGTGTTTGACGTCGAGAAGGAATCGGAAGCGGACCTCGCGCGGTACGGTACCAGCGAATTCGGCAAGCACTGCCTGCTCGCCCGGCGGCTACTCGAACACGACGTCCCGTTCATCCAAATCAACCACTCGAACTACGATACCCACCACGAGAATTTTAATTTTCATATCGAGCAACTGGGCGAGTTTGACCAACCGTTCGCCACGCTGGTCGACGACCTGCACCAGCGTGGTTTGCTCCAAGACACGCTAATCTGCGTAATGTCGGAGTTCGGCCGAACCCCCAGAATCAACACCCGCTACGGCCGGGACCACTGGGGCAAGTCGTGGAGCATTGTGATGGGTGGCTGCGGCATCCAGCAAGGGGCGATCATCGGCGGCACCAACGAAAACGGGACCGAGGTGGTCGACCGAGTGGTCGATCATGGGCATGTCGTGCATACCATGCTACGGGCCGTCGGGGTTGATTCCTCCGGCGAATTCGATATCGCGGGCCGTAAATACCCGGTGGCCGACCCGGCCAAAGGACCGATCGGAGAACTGTTGGCATGAGCGATTCCACACCCACCGACGCCGGCGTAAAAATCGATCCCGAGAAGACGCACGTCATCCTGGAACACGCCTTCCCCAGGCCGCTGACCGCCTGCTACTGGGAACCACAGAACCGCTACATCCTGCTCGGCTCGGAAGAGTATGGGATCTACCGCTTCCATATCGAGACTAAGGAAATGGTCCCGCTGGTCGGCCCGCACGATAGCTGGGTTCGTGCGATCGGCACTTCCCCGGACGGCCAGGTGACCTACACCGGCGGCTACGATGGACGCCTGGTTTGGTGGCAAACCGATGCCGACAAGCCGGAGCCGATCCGCGTGGTCGACGACGCCCACCAAGGTTGGCTGAGGGCCTTAGTCGTCAGTCCCGATGGTACCCGGATTGCTACCTGTGGTAACGATCTTTTGGTCCGTCTCTGGGACAGCCAATCGGGCGAACTGCTGCAATCGTTCGCCGGACACGAGTGGCATGTTTACAACGTTGCGTTCTCGCCCGCCGGAGACCTGCTCGCCTCGTGCGACCTGCGGGGCTTTGTCAAAGTGTGGAACCCCAATCCGAGTGATGAAGCCGCACCGGCGGCGGAAGAGCCAGGAGAAGAGAAAAAAACGCCCGGGCTAATCCGCGATCTATCTCAGGTCGAGTCGCTCTACATCTACGATAAATCGTTCCGCGCCGATATCGGCGGCGCCCGCTGCATGGAGTTCTCGGCCGATGGAACCCGTCTGGCCTTGGGTGGCGTCACCAAGGTGACCAACGCGTTTGCCGGTGTCGGCGATTTGACGGTGGTGCTCGTCGATATGGAAGCGGGGGAAGTCGCTGTTGAACTGGGGCCCAAAGAAAAAATCCGCGGTACCGCCTGGGGTGTGGCCCAACATCCGGACAAGTTCTGGATCGGGCTGGCCGGGGGTGGTGGCGGTGGCTGGTTTTACTTCTGGAAGGATGACTCGGCGGAGGAGTTCTTCAAACTGAAGCTAAAGGCCGAAGGCCGCGGCATGGGAATGTCACCCGACCGCTCGCAAGTAGCCGTCGCCCATCCCGACAAACAGTTGCGAATTTATGGGCTGTACGCGGAAGAGAAGGCCAGCGAGTGAAAAAGCGGTAGGGTGGGTGAAGCCCGATAGGGCGTAACCCACCGAGGGTGCGCCGGTAAAATCTTCGACGCAGGTCGGACATTATTCTGCCGAAGTTTATTTGAACAACGGCTGCGTTCCCGCCGCAATATTGGTTGGCGATGGTGGACTGGCGAAGACTCCACCCACCCTACCTCTACTCCTTCTCCCCAATGCAGTACAAATGCTCAAAGCCGCGTAGAAAGAGCTGTCCCTGGCTCACCGCGGGTGAGGCGGAGACTCGTTCGCCGAGCTCGTTTTTGGCGACTAGGTCAAACTTCTCGCCAGGTCGGACCACGGTGGTCGTACCGGTGTCCGAGGTGAAATAGACCAGCCCGCCAGCGGTGATTAATGACGCACTGTGGCCACCTCCCAGCCGTTCACGCCAGATACGTTTCCCGGTGGAAGCTTTGTATTGGCTGGCGATGCCGTTATCGGCGACCAGCAGGAAGTAATCTCCGACCGCTACCGGCGAAGGGACATACGACGCCGATTCTCGTGACTCCCACACGACGTGCGTGTCGGTGACGTTCCCTTTGCCATCGGGCCGAATCGCTTGCATCAGCTTGTCGGGAAAACCGCAGGTCATGAAAATCAGCTCGCCGTTGTATACCACTGAAGCGACAAACTGCTCGGTGGGGCCGTCGACGATCCAGTGCCGCGATCCATCGGCCGGATCGTAACTCGCGACGCACATGTTTCCGGAGAGGATCATCTGAGTCCGCCCGTCGATCTCGCGGATGATCGGAGTGGAGTAGCTGCGGGTTTTGTTCTCTCGCTGGGTCTTCCAGATCGTTTCGCCGGTCTCTTTGTCGAGGGCCAAGAGGTACGAATCGCCATCGTGGTCTCCATTAACCAACAGGCGATCCTCCCAAATCACTGGCGGGCTACAATACCCATGAATGCTGGCGAACTCGCCGGGACGAACCTTCCAATGCAAGTTTCCCTCTAGGTCGTACGCCGCGACGACCATCCTCCCAGGGGTGATGTATCGCTCGTCCTTGAACAGTTTTTTGGTCCCGTCCGGTTCCAAGAAGGAGACGTAGACCAATTCACCGTCGGTGGCCGGAGTGCTAGAGGCGCGGCTGTTGAGTTGATGGTGATTCTCCAGTTCGGCGGTAAACACCGTCTTGCGCCAAAGCTCGGTTCCGTCATTGCGATCAAGGCACAGGAGCAGCCGCTGACCATCCTCGAGACAGGTCACCAGAAAGACTCGGTCTTGCCACACAATCGGCGAGGCATGTCCCTGGCCGGGAATCGCGACTTTCCAGGCAATGTTTTCCGTGCCGCTCCAGGCAGTGGGAATCTTTTGTTGGAGGCTGGTTCCGTCACCGCGGGGGCCACGCCACATCGGCCAGTTTTCCTCAGCCAGTAGACTTCCGCACGGACCAGCGATCAACACGGCAAGGAGCAAGCATTGGCGACTGATGACATTCATGGCGAGATCCGGAGGAGGGTAGGGGAGCGGCGGGTAATTGGTTGGGACGGGTTGTTATTATCAACCGTGGCACTGCGCGAAACAAGCGGAAAGCCTTGGACTTCGGCATTCGATCGTGTGGCCGAACGACACGGTTTAAGAAGTCCAAAACGGTAATTCCCTTCTCGCCCAATTCGTGTAAAAATCAATCGATGGCACCATACCCCCCTAAAACCCATCAGTCCCTGATCGACGACATCTACCGCAGCGAGTCGCGACGAGTGTTTGCGAGCTTGGTCCGAGTCTTGCGCGACTTCGACCTGGCTGAAGAGGCATTGCACGAGGCATTTGCCGCGGCCGTCGAGCGATGGCCAACCGATGGTGTCCCTCAAAACCCCCGCGCCTGGCTCGTTTCAACCGGCAGGTTCAAGGCGATCGATGCCCTCCGCAGGCGAGGGCGACTGGACGAGATGAAATCGGAGGTGGCCCAGCGGTTTGAGGAAGTTGCCCACGCCAATGCGTCGAAGGCGGCCTCGGAAATTGAAGACGACCGGCTACGCCTGATTTTTACTTGTTGCCACCCGGCGATCATTCGACATGTGCAAGTGCCGCTTACGTTGCGAGAAGTTTGCGGACTAACGACCGAGGAAATTGCCAAAGCGTTTCTTACTGCCCCGGCGACGATGGCCCAGCGAATTGTCCGCGGCAAAGCCAAGATTCGAGACGCGGGAATTCCCTACGAGATTCCGACCGCCGCAGATCTGCCGGAGAGAATCGAATCGGTGTTGGCGGTGATCTATCTGGTATTCAATGAAGGCTACTCCGCATCCTCGGGCCAATCGCTCACCAGGGCCGATCTCTCCGACGAGGCGATCCGCTTAGGCCGTTTGCTGATGGAGCTACTACCTGATCCGGAAGTGACCGGACTGTTGGCCTTAATGCTGCTGCAAGAGTCGCGTCGTCAGGCCCGCAGCTCTGCCGCCGGAGATTTGATCCTGCTGGAAGATCAGGATCGCTCGCTCTGGGACCGGAGCATGATTGCGGAGGGGCAGATGTTGGTCGAGCGTTCGCTCCGATCAGGGCGATTTGGGGCGTACACGGTTCAGGCGGCGATCGCCGCGGTTCATGCCGGTGCCCAATCGGCCGCCCAGACCGATTGGGTGCAGATCGTAGCTCTTTACGATACCCTGTTTGCCATCCATCCCTCACCGGTCGTGCAGCTTAACCGGGGCGTCGCGATCGCCATGCGAGATGGACCTGACGCTGGAGTGGCGATTATCGACACCCTGTGGGCTCAAGGGGATCTGACCGACTACCACTTGGCTTATGCGGCAAAAGCGGACCTTTGCCGCCGTGCCGGCCGCCTCGAAGAAGCCAAAGTCGCTTACGAGCAAGCCCTTGCACTGGCACAACAAGAACCGGAACGCCGATTTCTAACGCGGCGATTAGAAGAGTTGTGAATAAAAAATCGGGCCTCGGTCACCCGTAGGAACCGAAGCCCGATTGAACTTCTTGATTGCGTTTTTTTACCGTTCTACGCTAATCATCCAGCGACTTGATAAACAAGTTGCGGAACTCCACCTTGCAGCCATGGTGCTGTAGCGCGAGTGGGCCCGATTCCGGCACGCCGGGGAGTTTGGCCTTATCGAGCACGGTCTTGCCGTTGAGCACCACCGTGAGCAAGTCATCCTGCATCGTGATGTGGAACCGATTCCACTGGCCGATCGGTTTGTCAGCGCTCTCGCTGGGGGTTACTCCAGCCCGAACTTCGGCCGGCATCTTTTGGTCCATGCGGTAGCCGTACACTTCGCCGGAGCCGACGAGCCAAGTCCACATGTTGATTTGCGATTTGCTGCTGCCACGAAGGTAGATCCCGCTATCCAAATCGGGCACATCGACGGTGATCTCCTTACCGTCATCATCTTTTTTGTGACTCCCATCAGCTAGGATGATCGGCCGGGCCCTTGTTGGGACTTCGGCCAGTTGTTCCTTGTTGTAGGGCCACCGCCAATCGACGATCATCTCGAAATTCTTGTACTCTTTCTCGGTCCAAATGTTGGGATCGCCCCCTTGGCCTCGTCCGCCATCGTGTAGCAGGATGCCGCTCTTGGCGATCCAGTGATCTTTGTTGTCGGTCTTCCAACCTTTCAGGTCTAACCCGCTGAAAATCGATTCGAAGCCCTCCGCTTGGTCCGCTACCAGTTCATTGTCGACATCGGTCGCCGCCAATTCCTTGATGCGGATGTTTTTGAATTCGATGGGCGAGCCTTCCGATTCCAGGGCTAGGTAACCTTTACGCGGATTGCACTCCAAACCACGCGTTACCACTTCGCCGTTCACCGCCAACGAGATCTCGCCATCTTGGCAGGTCACTTGGTAGTGATTCCACTCGGGCGATGGTTTGGTCCGTTCCTCGGTGGGATAGGCCCGCATGTTGTTGAGTTGTTCGCGACCATTCACTGGCTTCATGGTGGCACCCCACGTCGGAAAGACATCGCCTTGGCTGGTATACCAATCCGCTTCGCGGCCATCCAAGATTTGGACTTCAATCCCCTTAAAGAACGGCGTGCCAACCGCTGGCAACGGCCCGGACCAGACAAACAAGCCGGAGTTGCCACCCGACTTTAGATGCCGCCATTCCAACTCGATGATGAAGTTTTGATACTGCTTTTCGCTCCGCAGCATGGCGATCGGCTCGCCAGTGCAGTGGATCAGGCCGTCCCGCACACTCCAGGTTGAAGGATGCCCGTTGACGTTGACCCAGCCGTCCAGGTTCTTACCATTGAATAGCGATACAAAACCCTCTTCCTCCTCGGCCTGAAGTGAAACGAGGGAAATCAAGCCGAGCATGCTAGCGATCAAAAGTCGTCGAATCATGACGAACTCTCCTTGCGGAATGTGGGTGGGTGAAAGCTCGTACGAGCGTGGTGGATGCGATAGCGTAAACCAGACGGTCCACGTGGGATGAATTTGCTAGTCTACCCGCCCCAAGTTGTGCTGTCACGCATTGACCGGTCGACATCCGCAAAGTTCCCCCAAATACTGCAACTTGCTGAAGTGGCACAATCGGATCGGCCGAAATAAGATGCTGAGGCGGTAGCGATCCGCCTTTACCGTTTCCCTCAAGGATGAGACAAAGCTGACGTGGCTACTGGATCAGTCTCCAATTCGAACGGCAATTCCGGTCCCCCCGCGGGCATCTGGGATTCAGTCCGAGAGGGGTTCGTCAACTGGTTGGCGGACTGGGGTTCGGTGGCGATCGAATTTGTGATGTCGGTGGGAGATTTGACTCTGTTCACCCTGCGGACTTGCGGCTGGATGCTGGTCCGGCTACCCAAGCGAGACGCCCTCCTCCCATGTTTCTACCAGGTTGGCGTGATGAGCCTGCCGGTAGTGGCGCTGACCGGTACCTTCATCGGGATGGTGCTGGCGGTGCAAAGCTACTATCAATTCCGCGAACTGGGGCTTGAGACGCGGTTAGGTGCGGTGATCAATATGTCATTGGTCCGCGAACTGGGGCCGGTCCTCGCGGCGACGATGCTCGCTGGCAGGGTCGGCAGTTCGATGGCGGCCGAACTGGGCACGATGCGCGTAACCGAGCAGATCGACGCCCTCAGCAGCATGGGAACCAATCCGGTCCACTACCTGGTAGTACCCCGGCTCTTAGCTTGCTTGCTTTTGATTCCCGCTTTGACCGTAATGGCGGACTTCATGGGCTTTGTGGGTGGTTACTTTTACGCCGTGGTGATTTTGGGCATCGACAAGCATCACTACCTGTATAATTCACAGCAGTTTGTCGGCTCTTGGGATATCTTTTGCGGGCTGTTCAAGAGCCTGTTTTTTGGGTTCACGATCGCGGTGGTCAGTTGCCACCGGGGCTTTCACTGTACCGCCGGAGCGGAAGGGGTCGGTCGTGCCGCCACCGCCGCTTTTGTTTACTCTTTTGTGTTTATCTTGATCTTGGACTTACTATTGGGGATCGGACTCGAATCGTTTTACCGCGCATTCTGGCCCGAGCAGGTTAGTTCGCTCGGTGGAGGTGCCTAAAGAGATGCACGCGCGACTGGAAACCGACGACACCCAACCTTTGATCGAAGTGGACCAGATGGAGGTCAATTTCGATGGAAACGTGGTGCTCCGCGATATCGGGCTCTCGGTTCCCAAGGGGCAGACCCTAGCGATCATTGGCGAAAGTGGTTGTGGTAAAACGGTCCTGCTCAAGACTCTGATTGGCCTCGTCACTCCCACACGAGGGGAGATCCGATTCGATGGGGAAGATATCAATCAACTTTCCGAAGGAGACCTGACCAAACTGCGAATCCGCTATGGGTTTGTGTTTCAGAACGCGGCCCTATTTGACAGCATGACGGTCGGGCAAAACGTCGCTTTTCCGCTGCGGCAGCATACCACCAAGCCGATCGAGGAAATTCGGGAAATTGTGTATTCGTTGCTAGCGGAGGTGGGACTGCCCGATTCAATTGTCTGGAAAAAACCGGCCGAGCTTTCCGGCGGAATGCGAAAACGCGTGGGACTCGCCAGAGCCCTCGTGCTGAAACCGGAAATCGTGCTGTACGACGAACCGACGACCGGGCTGGATCCGATCATGAGCGATGTCATCAATGAGCTCATTTTGCGGACTCGCGGACGGTACCCCGTGACGAGCATTGTGGTGACCCACGACATGCGAACCGCGCAAAAAGTGGCGGATCGTGTGGTGATGATGTACCCTGCGCCCCGATTGGAAGAAGGAGAGCCTCAAATCTTGTTCGACGGACCACCGGAGGAACTGGAGGATTTCCACGACAATCGGGTGACCCAGTTTGTCCGGGGTGAGGCGGGTCAACGCTTAATGGAAATGCGAGAAGCGGCTGATTTTTGATGTGTCGCACTGAGGATTCAATCCTTGTTCAACGGTCCGCTTGGCGGACTTCACGGTAAAGCGGATATGGACGACCGAGTATTACAATTTCGAGTCGGATTCGTGATGTTGGTCGCTTTAATGCTGACCGGGATCCTCTTTTTCTTGCTGGGCGAACGGCCTGAATTTTTGTCCGACAAGAATACGATCTACGTTGAATTTCGTCAGGCCCCAGGCGTGACGGTCGACACCCCGGTCCGAACCAGCGGGATTTTGATCGGTCGAGTTAGTGATGTCGCCCTGCAAGAAAACCGCCTGGTGCTGGTGACACTAAAAATCGAACCACGCTACATGCCGCGGCAAAACGAAATCTGCCGGATCGTCTCCGGCTCGCTTCTGGGAGACGCCGCGCTGGAGTTTGTCCCGAGCGATGTCGACGGGATTCCGACCACGGTATTGCCGCATGGGGCGAAGATCCAAGGAGCGGTGGCATCCAACCCGTTGACGGTGCTGGTAAACCTGGAAGAGTCGCTCATCGGGACGATGGCGACCATCGACCAAGCGGGTGGTGACATCAGTGAATTCGCACAAAACGCCAATCGCCTAATGACGGGCAACGGCGATCAAATCGGGAATATCCTGCAAAAAACGGAAGTCGCCCTAGATCGCTTTGATAGTACTTTGCTCGCGGTGCAAAACGTGGTGGGAGATGAAGAGCTGAACCAACGCCTCAAAGCCGCACTGGACGATCTCCCCGAAACCATTGCCGAGACCCGGGCCCTGATGGACCGCATGAATGGTGTGGCGGACAATGCGAACCGCAACTTGGAAAACCTGGAAGGCTTTACTAGGCCTTTGGGTGAGCGAGGCGAGGAACTAGCCGCCAACCTGCAAAACACGACCGAAAACCTCAACTTGCTAGTCGGCCAATTGGCCCAGTTTAGCCGGACCGTCAACGAGTCGGAGGGAACGGTCGGCCAGTTGATCAACAACCCGGAACTGTATCAGCGTCTGAACGACGCGGCCGGGAATATCCAAGAGATCTCGGCCCGCCTGCGGCCGATCGTGGAGGACGCGCGGGTATTCACGGATAAGATTGCGAGAGACCCCGGCCGGATCGGCGTGAAAGGTGCGCTGAATCGTCAGCAGTCGGGGATTAAATAGCGACGTGGCTATCCTTGAAAACAGATCCCGCCTCTGGATGAATTTCCTTCAGAGAGGCCGATTGCTGTTTGGGTGCCAAAGCTACCCGTTCGAACAACGCCCCCGCCAATTGCCGCTCCAGCTCTCGCTTTCCCCACCCCTCACGCGCACAATACCGCAGGTAAAATTCCCCCTCTTCATCACTCCGACAGCGACTCAAAATCAGGAGATTGTGGGTCCAAGGTAATTGTGTCACCAGTGGTAACAGAATTGGATTTCCCGCGTAAGTCTCATGAAACTGAAGCATCCGCCACAGATTTCGTGCTGAAAAGCCCTTTGCGGCGGGTTGATTCCTCGCGATATACCGAGCCAATTCCTGGACGGTCCCCTTCCCCCAACCGGCGGAAGCCACCTTCTCCGAGAGGTGTGCCCCGATCCTCCAGTACAACTCAATCAACTGCGAATTGACGGCCTTAAAGGCCTTGTGCCGGGCCGTTTCGATCAAGTTCAGGACTTGCTCAAAGTCGCTCGGAGACACGTTCTCCGTCTGATCGATTGTAGTTTTCCGGCGGCGGCTCAGAGACCGGTTTTTAGACATATCACTCTCAGGCTAGTTCGAAGGTGGGGCCTGAGCCAGTATGCCTACCAGACGGGGTCGTGTCGAGTGACTTTCCACCCCGAACCGCCCATGATTGGATGAATTACCGAGGCGGGCCGCTGGGTAGCGGTGGCAGTTCGTATCCGCCGGGTGGAAGGGTTTCGCCGCCGGGGTAAAATTCGCCGGGGGATGGTTGTGGCCGGGGCTCGGGAGACCAGCTACCTGCCTGAGGTGCGAACATCGACTGATTGGACTGTGGTGGCACGACAGTGGTTGGTGCGTGCCCTTGTTGCATCGGCGACAACGGCGTGACCAATCCGTTCCGGGCACTGGTCCTCAGTTGCTCGGCACGACTTCGAAGCTCATCCGGAGGGACAATCCGCAGGGGCACCATCTCGAAATGGAGATCTCGCTCATCTCGAATCTCCCAGGGGACGAGGTTTTCCGTCACAAAATCCAACGGAGGATACTGGTACCAGGGGGCGCTGAACGTGTGAAGCTGAGAAACCGGCTCGAAGCCGTCTTTTTCCAGACGAATTTCTCGTGTCCCGTAGTATGTGTACGCAGTGGAGACGGGCGTCACGCCGATCTCTTGATTGTCGACGTACAGCACCGCCCCAGGCGGGTTGGTCCGCACGGTGAACCGTCGGCGAAGACATCCCACCTGGCTTGCCAGCAGCAGCACAAGCACGAGGGCGACTCGAAACCGGGGACGATTGAATGTTGGGGGACTACCGCGCATCGGCGAATGACGTCAAAAAAGGTTCATGAACTGCCCGGTCTTAAACCGAGCGGCGGAGGAGTATAGCGAGAGGCATTCGCCACCGCCAGAGAGAATCGAACACAACCGGAGCGATACCGATCCGATAATCACCGTGCGGTTTCCCGCTTTGCCGGAAAGGACATTTCGGCGCTGCCGCCAGTTGTCTTGGCTAGCATCCCGGATTATTATCGAACGTTTTGGTAGATATACGGTTACATCTGAGTAGCCGATCGTCCCGCGGCACAGGTAACTCGCGGTATGCCACCGTTGGAGCAACATGAATGGGCGGGATGTCTGCGGGTCGCTGCGATTAGCGATGTGGGGATGCGTCGCTCGAATAATCAAGATCACCATGGCGTCAGCCTGACTTCCCAGTGGGAGGAGTGGCGGCGGCGCGGCCACCTCTTGATCGTGGCCGATGGCATGGGAGCGCACGCCGCTGGCGAACTGGCCAGCGAAATGGCGGTGGACAACATCACCCACCTCTATCGCAAATACGGCGCAAAGCCTCCGGCGGTGGCTCTGACCGCAGCCATTGAGGAGGCCAACCTCATCATTCACCGCCGCGGCCAGTCGAATACCGCCTTCCACCGGATGGGCACCACTTGCAGTTCCCTGCTGCTTCTACCCCAAGGTGCGGTCGTCGGACACGTCGGAGACAGCCGAGTCTACCGTCTCCGAGGGGACCAACTGGAACAGCTCACATTTGACCATAGCATGGCCTGGGAGGTCGAGGCAGCCACGGGGGGTGCCGGTCTGTCCCCTGAAGCCTGTGCCGCGATCCCCAAGAATGTGATCACCCGGAGTTTGGGCCCCAACCTAAAGGTTGAAGTCGATGTCGAAGGCCCCTTTCCGCTTGAGGTGGGAGATACCTTCCTCCTTTGCAGCGATGGTGCCTCTGGCCCGGTACACGACGACGAGTTCGCCTTAATCCTGGGGGCCCTCGAACCGGACCAAGCGGCTCAAATGATCGTCGATCTGGCGAACCTGCGGGGCGGACCTGACAATATCACGGTCATCGTCGCGAAAATAACCGATCCCAAGATGGCGGAAGACCCGTGGCGGAAAGAGCCGCTGCAACTCGACGAACAGCGGGCCGCGGCCGTCCCGATTCCGGTTCGCCCCATTCCCAAGTGGTTGTGGGCTTTATTTGCGGTGCTTGGCCTAACCACCTTCGCGATGCTGGTTCTCCAACTCCCCCTGATCTCGCTGGCTTTCGGCCTGATCTGGTTGGGGATTTCGATGTCCGCGATCATGTATCGTTACTCCGGAGCGGAAGCGATCCTGCCCGGTAAACCGGCCTATCGCATGGGGAAGGGTCCGTATCGGAAATACCCCCTCGAACCTTCCGCGGGAGTGGCCAAAAACCTCAAGGAAATGACTGACGAACTGTGCGAAGCGGTCGAGACCAACCAGTGGACAGTGGATTGGGAGCGGTTTCACCCGTTCCAAGATCGAGCGGAAGTGGCGATCGAAAAGGGGAATTACGCCGAGGCAATCCGCAACTACTTCCATTGCATTGGTAGTCTGATGTCACAAATTCGGGGCCAGGATGGTCATGGCAGGGCCCCGATCGACGATAGCCGAGTCGATCTATAACAATCTTCCGATTCCTGCTAAATTCTTCCCGCTACCCACGTGTGAGCGGCCGACCTGCGGCTGTCATCACGCCGGGAATGATCCACCAGGCCACCCAGCGACCGACACTCGTTGCGGCCCACATGGCCCCATGCCGGGCGGAATTTATGGGAATTTTTCAGCGGTACATCCTATGGGAGCTGGCGAAGGTATTTTTCCTTACGCTGGGGATCCTTACGCTGCTGATGATGTTTGTGGGACTGGGGGAGCAGGCAATCCGAGAAGGTCTTGGCATCGGGCCGCTCCTAAAAACGGTCCCCTACCTGCTACCCGACGCGCTCCGATTTTCCATGCCCGGCACGATGCTCTTCGCCGTATGCACCGTTTACGGTCGCGTTTCGGCGCTGAACGAGCTCACGGCTCTCAAATCAGCGGGGATTTCCCCCTCCGTGGCAATTCTACCTGGTTTGATGCTAGCGTTCGTGGCTTCCGTGATGGCCGTGTGGCTAAATGATGTGGCAGTTTCGTGGGGCGAGGCGGGGGTTCGCCGGGTGGTGATCGAATCGATCGAAGAAATCGCCTACGGCATGTTGAGGACCAAGCGTGCGTTTAATTCCGAGCGATTCTCGGTCCTGGTCAAGGATGTCGAGGGGCATACTTTGATCCGTCCTGAAATTTTGATCTCGAAAGGGCGCTCTGAGCCGATCTCGATTTCGGCGGCCTCGGCGGAGCTTACCGCTGACAATCGGCTCGATCGATTGATCGTGACCCTGACCGACAGCCGCATCCAAACCGCATCCGGAGGAGGACAGTGGTTTGAGCACCCTGGGACCATGCGCACCTCGATTTCACTAGTCGATGATTCCCCGGATAATGAGCTGGACAATTCCTACCGTGGTTCGCTCGGCGAGCTTCCCGGAAAGCAGCGGATGATGACCGGGTATCAACGCGACATGGCGCGGTCGATAGCGTTTCTCGGCGTCTGCGACGCCCTTACCATCCACCCCACCCACCCAACCGATCCCCGTATGGATGAGGCTCTGAAACAACATCACTGGTCGCAAACTCAACTCCACCGGCTGTACGCGGAACCCTACAGGCGCTGGGCCAACGGATTCAGTTGCTTGTTTTTCGCGATGCTGGGAATTCCACTGGCCATCCGGCAGCGAAACACCGATTTTGTGAGCAGCTTTTTCTCGGCGTTTCTCCCGGTCCTCCTGCTCTATTATCCGCTCTTGGCGATGGGTATCGATCGGACCAAGGCGGGTGCTTGGTACCCGATTAGCGTCTGGCTGGGGAACGTGGTCCTGCTGCTGATTGGGCTTTGGCTCACGCGCAAAATTCTCCGCTACTGAATTCCCTCGCTTCCTTCCGAATTGGGGTGGAGATCGCTCGCTTTCGTCTTGCCTCCTCCAAGCGCTTGCTGCTAGACTCCCGCCTGCCTGAACGCCCTGGGCGGGGAACGGATTCCCCTCCCGGATTCGAGGCTTTCAGGACAATCGCCTTCGCCATCGGACGCAAACTCTTACGGCGAAGAACTCAGCGACAAGGAGGTCGCGGTGCAGGCTCGACTTACGCTTCGAAAAAAGCTGGTCATTGGCTGTGTGCTGCTGGGATTGGTCATTGCCGTCCTGGGCGGCACCACCATGGTTGGTGGCTACAACTATCGCGGTGTGGCGCGGGGGATCAGCGCGCGTTCCGCCGAGTTGCCTCTGGCCATCGATCTTTCTCTAGCCGTCACTGAGTTGCGTCATACCTTAAGCCAAGCCAAGCGCAAGAATCAGTTGTATTACCCCGACGCGGGGGGCTTCGACATCCAATTGATTCGGGAGGAGTTTAAAGACAAAATCCTCGTGGTCGAACAGGCCGTCCGCGGTTACCGAGATCAACTCGATCAAACTAATAACGCCGCGATCGAACTGGGGGACGACTCCAAAGAGCGGGAAACAATCCTACGGATTGAACGTTCCTTGGTGAATATCCAACAGCTCAACCGCAGCGAGGACTGGGTCCTGCAGCAAGTCAAAGTGGAACAACTGGCCGAGGAACTTGACCATCTGCACGAACTTGCCGGGAAACTACCCACGTTCCTGATCCAGGAGATGAAGGACCTCAAGACCGAGGTCCAAGCGCAATATCGATCCTGGATTGTCGTCTCCGCCTCGGTGTTGATTCTGACATTGCTTTTTTTGGCCATGTTGTTTTATCTGACCTGGCTCTGGCTCTTTCGCCCGCTGCGGATCTTAATGAACGGTTCGCGATTGGTGGCCGGTGGAGATTTCAAGCATCGGATTCAACTCAGCGGCGACGATGAACTGGCCACCCTCGCCGACGCCATGAACGCCATGACCGCTCGTTTTGAAGAGATCCGCCAAAACCTGGACCGCCAGGTCCAGCAGCGAACGCAGCAAGTGGTCCGCAGTGAACAACTGGCGAGTGTCGGATTTTTGGCCGCCGGTGTGGCCCATGAAATCAACAACCCCCTCGCTTCGATCGCTTTCTGCGCCGAATCGCTCCGAGACCGGTTCAACGAAACCGTGATCGACGAAGAGAGCGACGAGGCACAGTGCCACGTGAGCGATGTGACCGTGCTGCGAACCTACCTTGCGATGATCGAGGAAGAGGCCTTCCGCTGCAAGGAAATCACCGAGCGACTACTCGATTTTTCCAGACTAGGCGATGTCGAAAAGCAATCGACCGACATTAGCGATCTGGTGCAGGGAGTGATCGACATGGTCGGACACCTCGGCAAATACCGCGAGAAAACCATCCAGTTCAGCCAGACCGACGTCGCCATTGCCGAGGTCAACCCGGCCGAAATCAAACAGGTGGTTCTAAATCTGATTACCAACGCCTTGGACAGCATCGACCCGGGACAAAAAGTCCATGTCGAGGTCCAGGGGGAGCGCGACCAAGTCCGTGTGGTGGTTCGGGACGAAGGTTGCGGTATGACCGAAGAGACGCGGCAACATCTCTTCGAACCCTTTTTTACACGACGACGAGATGGGCAGGGGACCGGTTTGGGGCTTTCCATCTCGTATCGGATCGTAAGTGACCACGGCGGCCAGATCGACGCCTTTAGCGAGGGTGCCGGTCTCGGCTCGGAATTTAGTATTACGCTGCCCTGCGGCAAGGCATCACGAAGATATGAAAAACGAGAACGCGCAGCCTAAGAGCCTGAAAATCCTGTTCGCCGACGACGAAAAGTCGCTTCAGAAGCTGATGAGCCTCGAACTTCCCAGGCTCGGGCACGAAGTGACGGTTTGTCCGGACGGGCTAACCGCCGTCGCGGCGCTAGAGCGGAATGTCTACGACTGCATCCTGGTCGATCTCGACATGCCGGGCCTCAACGGGATCCAGGTGATCGAAAAGGCCAAGGAGATGCACCCCGACACCGAGGCGATCATCCTGACTGGCAAGTCATCACTCGATACGGCGGTGGCCGCCTTGCGGTTTGGCGCGTTCGACTACCTCACCAAACCGTGTCGACTGGTCGACCTGCAAACCTTGCTCGCCAAGGTAGCCAACAAGCGGGAATGGAACCGCAAGTACATGGCCCTCAAGACGCGGCTCGATAAAATCGAAGGGGGCAATCGCCTGATCGGCGACTCCCAGCCGATGCAGGTGGTCAACCGGATGGTCGCCAAGGTCGCGCCCACCAACTCGGCCGTTCTCATCCGAGGGGAAACCGGGACCGGGAAGGAATTGGTGGCCCGAGCGGTTCATGACCAGAGCCTCCGCGCTAACATGCCGTTTGTCGCGGTGAACTGTGGTGCCCTGCCAGAGAATCTGATTGAGAGCGAACTGTTCGGACATCGCAAAGGCGCGTTTACCGGCGCTGAAGAGACACGCATCGGGCTATTCGAAGTCGCCGATGGCGGTTCGATGTTCCTCGACGAGATCGGCGAATTGCCCAAGTCGCTACAAGCCAAACTATTGCGGGTCCTGGAGACCGGCGAAATCCGCCGCGTGGGGGATAACGACTCGATCAAGGTCGATGCCCGCATCATCTGCGCGACTCACCGTGATATCGAAGAGATGGTCCGCCACGACGAGTTCCGAGAGGACCTGATGTTCCGGGTAAACACCTTCGAGAT
The DNA here is from genome assembly GCA_040880405.1 of Pirellulaceae bacterium. Taxonomy (GTDB): domain Bacteria; phylum Planctomycetota; class Planctomycetia; order Pirellulales; family Pirellulaceae; genus JBBDIM01. The sequence goes on from JBBDIM010000063.1 coordinate 125,315, forward strand.
TCAACTCCCGTCGCTCCGCGACCGAGTGGAGGATATCCCGGTTTTGGCGGAGCATTTGGCCCGAAGATTCTGGCCTACCGTCCCTCCGACACAGTCGGTCTTCGACAGCCAAACACTCCGGGCCCTAACGGCTCACGAGTGGCCTGGCAATGTGCGGGAATTGGCCAACGTCGTGGAGCACGCCACCATTCTGTGCGATCAACTGCCAATTCTGCCGGAACACCTTCCGCGTCGATTCGGTGGCCCAACCGCCGCTGAGGAGACTCCACATCTCAAGGCCTTCGGCCCAATGACGCTCCGGGAAATCGAAATGCAGGCCATCTACGAATCACTGCATCGGCACGATGGCAACAAGCCGATGGTCGCCGAGGAACTGGGGGTCAGCCTGAAAACCTTGTACAACAAGCTGAACCAAGCGGATGCCGCCGAGAAATCGGCGTAAGGGGGCAACAAGAAGCGGCGTGTGGTCCGTCTGGGTGCGATCCGATAGATGCGCCGCATGCCATCGGCATCCCCGTTGTTTTCGGTTGTCTATGGTCCCCGTGGTACCTGACGGCCGGCTAGCCGCATGAGCGGGCACCGCCGCGAAAAGGCCCGAAGTCAACACGAATCGGCCGATTCAGTTTCCCTCCCCTTCAATTTCCCCTTTGCGTCTTTGCGGCTTTGCGAGAGATTTTTTTTCCTAATCCCCACGCAAAACCAAGCTGTCTTTGTACGTGGGTGCCATGCCACGCCCGGAAAGCGTGGGCATGTTTGGGCGGGAGAAGTTACCACCGGCAACCCTCATCATCAACCACCAAAGCGGCCAAGCTCGGACAACCAAAACCCTTACTCGCGGTGAGCCGGTGAAGACTCCAGTCGCTCTGCCCGCTGAAATCTTATCCGAGAAATCCGTGGTTAGATCCTGCTTTGTTTTTAACCACGGATTACACGGATTTCACGGATGGTTTTCACTGGGGCAAGGCAACTCGCGGTTCATTTTTTCAACCACGAATGACACGAATAGCAACCCGCGAAACAGCCTCTCTCCAGGTTCGAAACGCAGAGCCGCAGAGAGCGAGGAGACGGAGCGTAGATAGAGGGTCTCTGCGATCTCCGCGACTCTGCGTTTCAAACAGACTTCGAGTGGTTCGATGCTGCTCGATTAAATTGCGTCATCCCTTTGGGCCTGGGTGAATTGGGGATGGTTCCGCAGCGGCTCCTTCAGGCGCATAACACGGATCACACCCGTCCGTCTAATTTGAACACTCACCGACGGGTGGCACTGGCGGCTTGCTCGCCAGTGCGAAGTGCGAGAGGATCGCGTCTTTTCAGGATGACCTGAACACCGGCTCGGGTTCCACCAGACCGCGTTGCCGGTAGAAGATTTTCGCGTTAAATCATGCCTACTCGCGCGTAGGCATGGCATCCGGAAAACGTGTCGAAAATCGCATACCCTATCGAAGTGCCCGCCCTAAAACTTCCGTACTACCCCCACAACCACGCCCCTTACCTTGGCGTTGCGGACATAGATCGGCTCCATGCTGCTGTTGGCTGGCTGGAGCCGAATGCGGTTTTTCTCTGGGAACCAATACTTGAGCGTCGCTTCGCCATCGTCGGTCTCAGCTACCACGATATCGCCCGCGTTGGCATGGTCCTGCTTGCGGACCACCACGTAATCGCCGTCGTCGATATGGGCCTCTGTCATCGAGTCGCCGGTCACTTCCAATACGAATTGGTCGTGACGGTCGAACATCCTGCCGAAATCGATCCGCTCTAGGGTCTCGATCGCCTCGTGCAGGGCACCCGCGGCAATTCTGCCGGCCAACGGCAATCCGCCATCGTCATCGTTGGGCGAACAGAGCTGAATCGCCCGCGACATGTTTTTCTCGCGAGAAATCAGCCCTTTGCGTTCTAGGGCCTTCAAATGGCACATCACGCCGTTGGGTGAACTGATTTCAAAGTGCTCACCAATTTCTCGCACCGTCGGGCCGTAGCCTCGATTTTGGATTTTATCGCGGATGAACCCGAAAACTTCCGATTGGCGACGGGTCAGTTGATCGAGATCAGGGGCAAGGGATGCCATGGGCGACTTTCTCCTAACGCGTGACGATACTTTCCATTCGGGTTACAAACTAGCGAAATCGTGTACAAATGTCAACTCTTTCTCTGGCTGTCGATTCCCAGGAAATGGATCTAAAGGATCGACGGAAAAATCTAATGGTTGCCAACCTCGATTTTCTGACGTAGGTTTCTCTCGATGAGTCCTTTGATCCGCAACCTGCACGTTATCGTCGCCTGATCCCTTCAATCAGTTGCGCGTCTTTTCTTTTTCCGTATCGGAACCGATGCCATGATCGCCCACGTATCAAAATTCCTGGCTGCGGAAGATGGGCCAACCGCTGTTGAATACGCTATTATGTTGGCGATGATCTTAATGGCCGTGATGGGCTCCATATCAGTGATCGGGATCCTGACGATGGATAGCTTGAACTATTCCTCGTCGGAAATTGAGCGGACTTTCCCCGATATGTAACCGAGCAAGCCCCCCCCATCGAGTCACTCTCGGGAAGCTTATCTGCCCCCGCATGCTGCGGCATTTATTCCTGTCTTGCGGCCGGGGGATGGGACTCGCGCTGGGTTACCCACTCAGATCGACTCGGCCGGTCGGACAACGCGGCATTTGACCCTAATTTGCGGCCCTTGCGTTTCCGCGATCCAGCCGATAAAATTCGTGGTTTCCCATGCTTCATGGGGATTAAGCTACCAGCGAATCGATCGCGATCGTTTACCTTAAAGCGTTGGCCGACCGTGATTTCGGCCGATTATAAGTTCGAAAGAGACTGATGAGACCAGCCAACCGCACCAAAGCCCGGAAGCGAGCCAAGACCAAGGCCCGCGTTTTGAAGAAGGATCCGTTGTTCGTCGACGGTAAACGTCCGCGTCCGATGTTTGTGGACTACAAGGACGTGGAGTTGCTCAAAAAGCTCACCAACCGGCATGGTCGGATCGTCGGTCGCCGCAAGAGTGGCTGCACCGCCGTCAGTCAGCACGCCGTGACCAAGGCGATCAAACGGGCCCGATTCATGGCCCTGTTGCCCTACGTCAAAGATTAGTGCTCTGGCAAAGTTGGTGGGTGGAGCGAAGCGAAACCCACCGTGGCCAACCAAGATCACCCCCCTGCAACTCGGCCGGGGTTCATGCATGCAAAAACGTAGCGGTACACAACCCCCGTCGGAAATTTCGACCACGGACCTTCGGTGGGTTACGCCCTTTCGGCCTGCACCCACCCCAACACGTTTTTGCCGGTGCCGCCGTTAGAATGAAAAGCCTGCCCTCCGTCGCAGGCTTGTTCTTTGCGCCATTTTCGGTTCCTTCCTGTTGCGGAAGACGCCTCATGACCGATTCGTTTCACACCATGCGCCGAGTCGAGTTTCGGGATACCGACGCCGCCGGAATCGTCCATTTTTCGGCGTTCCTGATCTACATGGAGCAGGTAGAGCACGAGTTCCTCCGCAGCATTGGCCTGAGCGTCCACCACGCCCTAGAAGACGCTTCGATGAGCTGGCCCAGGGTCTCTGTCACCTGCGATTTCCAGGGTCCCGCGAAGTTCGAAGATGAACTCGATTGCCGCCTGTCGGTACTTAAAGTTGGCGGCAAGAGCGTCGCCTACGAGGTGGAATTCACCGAATCGCGCCGCCCGGTGGCCAAAGGGCGCATCACGGCAGTCTGCTGCCGGATCGTGCCTGGATTGCCTCCGGCATCGATGCCCATTCCCAACTGGTTCAAGGAAAAGCTGCTGCCCTACGTCCAGTCGTGAAAAAAGGGGTCCGGACTCTTTTTAAGAAAATGTTCACAAATAGTTCACGGGTGAGTAAAAAGAGTCCGGACCCCTTTTTTCACTCCCTCACTCCTAAAGGCTCCCTCATATGCCCTCCTATCACGAAGAACTGACCGTTCGCCTCGCGATGGGAATGGGCAATGTTCAGGAGGAAGTTCGCAATCGCCACGCCAAGTTTCTGCTTTCCCAGCAAAACGAAGACGGCGGGTTCAGCGGCCGGGAAGGGGGGAGTGACCTCTACTACACCGGCTTCGCCCTGAGGGCTTTAGCGATTTTGGGAGAACTGCACGGCCCACCGGCCCAGCAGGCCGCGAAGTTCCTCACGTCACGGATGACAGGCAAGGAGGGAATCGTCGACTTTCTGTCGCTCGTCTATGGGGCCAAATTGCTGGAGTCGGCCGCCGGAATTGATCCATTTAAGGGGGCCCCGGACCACTGGCAAACTTCGGTCGCCCAAACCCTGGAAACCTTGCGCCGCGCCGATGGCGGTTACGCCAAGGCGGCTGAGGGGATGGCCAGTAGTACCTATCACACGTTTCTGGTGTTGGTTGGCCTGGAGCTGATCGGGATGCCGATCCCGGAACCGGAGCGAATCGAAAAGTTCCTCCTGTCGCAGGAGTCGCCTGAAGGGGGCTTCCGCGAGATCCGAGCCAGCAAACGGGCCGGTACCAACCCGACCGCCGCCGCGATTGGCGGCCTGCGGATCGTCGGCGGGCTGACCGAAGAGGTGATCGAGGGAACCCTCGATTTCCTATGCGAGATGCAAAACGACGAGGGGGGTCTCAGGGCCAACACCCGAATCCCGATCGCCGACGTCCTCAGCACCTTCACCGGAATGCTGACCCTGGCCGACTTGGGCGCCCTCGATGAAGTTGATACCGACGCCGCCCTGCGGTACGTTCAAAGCTTAGAGCAACCGGGCGGCGGGTTCCTCGGCGCCGCCTGGGATGAAGTGGTCGACGTCGAATACACCTTTTACGGTCTCGGTGGCCTGGCACTGTTCCACATGCCCGCCGAAGATTTCACATAACCACCCTGAGCTTCCACCATGGCCCAACTGGATGTCGCGAATCTGTGTAAAGAGTACCCGACTCGGGGTGAGCCGCTGAAGGTCTTGCGGGAAGTCTCCTGCACCCTGACCAGCGGCCAAAACATGGCGATCCTCGGCCCAAGTGGTTGCGGCAAGAGCACCCTGCTGTACTGCATCGGCACCCTCGAAACGCCCACCACTGGGACCATCACCCTGGATGGCAAAAACCCGTTCGAGCTGCCGGAAACCGAACTAGCCAAGTTCCGCAACCAGCACGTGGGGTTCATCTTTCAGGACCATCATCTGCTGCCGCAGCTTACCATTCTGGAAAACGTCTTGGTCCCCACCTTGGCCCACGGCAGCTCCAGCAGTGCCCAAGTCGACCGGGCCAAAATGCTGATCGATCGGGTCGGCCTGGGAGACCGCATCCAACACCGCTCCAGCGAACTGTCCGGGGGCGAACGGCAACGCGTCGCGGTCGCCCGGAGCCTGATTCTGGGCCCGGCCCTACTACTGGCGGACGAGCCAACCGGCAACCTTGATCGGACCAACGCCTTGGCCGTGGGCAACCTGCTGCTAGAACTACAACAGCAGGAACAAACAATGCTGATCGTCGTCACCCACAGCACCGAACTGGCCGAGATGTTCCAAAGTCGATTCGGCCTGGACGATGGCCGACTGCAACCGATGTAACCGGAAGAACCTCCATGAATCGATGGCGATTTGTCACCCAGAGCCTGCGGCACCATTGGCGGACCAATTTGGCGGTTTCGCTGGGGGTCGCGGTCGCGACCGCCGTGCTGATCGGTGCGTTGTTGGTGGGGGATTCGGTTCGGGGAAGTTTGCGTGACCTAGCCCTTTCGCGACTCGGCCGGACCCAGGCGGTGGTCCTCTCGGAGCGATATTTCCGGGATGAGGCGGTCGGTCAGTTGGTTGCGAACTTCGCAGAGCAGGGGATCTCGCTCGAAGCCCAACCGCTGATGTTCATGCAAGGTACCGTGCAAACCCAAAGCACCGATCCCGCGGCGCGGATTCGCTTGGCCGGCAATGTCGCTATCCTGGGAATCGAGGCTGGATTCTGGGACTGGGACGAAACCCTCGCCGAAAAACCACGGCAACTCGAAGCGGATGAGCTGATCCTGAATCAACCGTTGGCCAATGAACTGGGCGTTGAGGTGGGAGACATGGTCTCCTTGCGGCTGCCAGGCGGCAACGACGTCCCGCCGGATAGTCCCCTGGGCCGCAAGACCGATCGCGTGCAAGGATTGCCCCGAATGACGGTCGCGGAAATCGTCCCGGCCGAAGGATTGGGACGTTTTGGCCTCCACCCCACCCAGCAACTCCCCTACAACGCCTTCGTCTCTCGGGCCCGCTTGCAAACCGCCCTGGGTCAGAGCGAGCGGACCAACGCGATCTTCATTTCGTGGGATGACTCCGACGTGAAGTCCCCCCTGAGCCCCGCCGAAATCTCTGCCGCCATGCCGCTGACGTTGGAAGATTTTGGGTTTTCACTGACCCGAGTCGAGCGAGAATTTTCTTCCGATGAGGATCCCGAGTCAGAAAAAATCTTCGATTGGTGGCAGCTTTCCAGCTCCCGCATGATGATCGGCGATGCCGCCGCACAGCTCGTCCGCGAGCAACTGGGAGACCAAGCCCGACCGGTGTTTACCTATTTGGCGACCTCGATCGGCAAGGGACAACCACCGGCCGATTCCGCGTACACCGACGACGAGATCCCCTATTCGACCGTCACGGCCCTGGGGTTTCCCCTGTCCCCTTATCCGCTTCTCAATGTTGAGGGCAATCCGATCGAGAACCTCGCGGATGACCAAGTGGTCCTGAACCAGTGGACGGCCGATCGCCTGGAGGCCGCGGTGGGAGACGCGGTTTATCTCACCTATTTCAATCCGGAAAGCACGCACGGGGTCGCCAGCGAAAGTTCCGCGGCGTTTACCGTTGCGGCAATCACCCCGCTGACCACCCCGGACGAGCCCTATCAGCGCCGCCAAGGGGCGACCTACACCACGCGTCCCACCACCGCCAACGATCCCGATCTCACACCGACCGTCGAGGGCATCACCGACCAGGCCTCGATCAACGACTGGGATCCGCCATTCCCCTACGACGCGAACCGGGTCGACAGCGAAGACGAAACGTACTGGGACAACTTCCGCACCACCCCCAAGGTTTTTCTGTCGCTTGAAACCGCGCGGAAGTTGTGGGGCAGCCGGTTTGGCAGTGTGACATCTTTTCGTTTTGCGGCGAGCGACTTTCCAGATGAGGCCACCCTCCGCAGCGAACTGGAAATGGCCTTCAACTCCCATAAATCGAGCCTCGGTGTCCAAGTTCTCGCCGTGCGGCAAGACGCCCTGAGGGCCGCCGCCGGGACCACTCCGTTCAATGTGCTATTCCTGGGGTTCAGCTTTTTTATCATCGCGGCGGCCTTGCTGCTGGTGGCACTACTATTTCGGCTGGGAATCGAACAACGTGCCAAGGAGATCGGCACGTTGATGGCCACGGGGCTCAACAGCCGAGCGATCTCCGGCATGTTGACCCTCGAAGGAGCGATGGTCACCGCCATCGGCATGATCGTCGGCTGCCTCTTAGGTGTCGGCTACGCCTGGCTGATGCTGGCCGGGCTGCGGACCTGGTGGCTCGACGCGGTGGTGACTCCCTTCTTGCAGCTCCACGCCGTACCGGGGATCACCCACTTGGTGGCTTTGCTTGTCTTCGCAGGAATCGCCCTAGGGACAATCGTCTGGTCGATCCGGGGGCTGGGCAGCGTGCCGGTCAGGTCACTACTCGGTGGAATCGTCGTGCGGGCATCGACCTCGTATGCCAAACATCAGGCGCGGTGGGCCAGGTTGGTTGCGGCGTTGCTGCTGGCGGTCGCATTCGCGTTAGCCGCCATTGCCACGCAGCTTGGCGGAGAAGCCCAGGCCGGGGCGTTTCTGGGAAGCGGGGCGGCGGTCCTCTCCGCCGTGATGCTGTACCTCTGGTATCGGTTCCGGAATCAACTGCTGACGGTCCGACCAGAGCGGTTTTCCATATCCCAGTTGGCGATCAGCAACGCCATGCGCAACCCCGGCCGAAGCACCCTGACCATCGGGCTGATGGCGGCGGCCTGTTTCCTGGTGATCGCGATCGGCAGTTTCCGGCTTACCCCGAGCGAGCAAGGGGCAGGGGGCAGGGACCTGATGGCCGAAAGCTCGCAGCCGATCTACCACGACCTCAGCACACCCCAAGGACGCTACGACGCCGGCTTCACCGACGACGAGGAAACGCTGCTAACGAACACAGAAATCGAACCCCTCCGCGTCCAACCGGGAGACGACGCCAGTTGCTTGAACCTATACCAATCCAACAGCCCGCGGGTACTCGGCGTGACACCCCGGATGATTGAGGCGTACAGCGAGGCGAACCGAGTCTCGTTCGATTGGGCCGCCTCCGCGGCCCAAACCCCGGAAGAGCGAAGCAACCCTTGGTTGGTCCTGGAGAAAGAGGCCGAAGGCAAGGAAATACCGATCCCGGTCGTGATCGACAAAAACACCGCCATGTACGCCCTGCACCTATATGGCGGCGTCGGCGAGCAGTTCGAAACCCTGGACGACGACGGCCGGACTACCCAATATGTCGTCGCCGGACTGATCTCCAACAGCATTTTCCAAGGCAACCTACTAGTCAGCGAGGAAAACTTCCTTAAACGTTTCCCCGACGTCAACGGCTACCGGATGTTCCTGATTCGCTCGCCGGAGGGGCAATCGGAGGAGGTCGCCGCGACCCTCGAGAATCGTTTGGCGGATCAAGGGTTCGACACCACGCAAACCGAACAATATCTGGAAAGTCTGCTGGCGGTGCAAAACACCTACATCTCCACCTTCCAAAGCCTAGGCGGGTTGGGGCTGCTGCTGGGGACGTTTGGTCTGGCGGCGGTACAACTTCGAAACGCGCTAGAGCGGCGAGGAGAGCTGGCCCTGTTGCAAGCCGCCGGGTTTTCCCGGGGGAGGGTAGGGCGGTTGGTTCTTCAGGAAACGGTGATCTTGCTGCTGGGTGGATTGGCGACCGGCATCTTCGCCGCTGCGGTAACCGTGGTGCCGCACATGATTTTCGGCGACGCGACCGTCCCGTTTGAAACGTTGGGCGTGACGCTTTTGTTGATCCTCATCGCCGGACTGTTGAGCTCGTTCTGGGCAGTAAGGTCCACCACGCAAGGTGCGATCCTGCCGGCGCTACGGGGCGATTAGCTGGACGCCGCCAGGGGAGAAAAAGGGGAGGAGTCCAATTTGTCCACCCAGCGGCAGTCACGAAGCACGACCGAGGCCAAAGGACAAATTGGACTTTTCCCCTTTTTCCCAATTCTCAACACACCCACGCACCTGCCGCTCGAACAATGTCTCCGTGCGTTTAAGTTACGCTTGCCGCGACGTCTAGCTGCGAGGTGCAATTGGGGCAGCGAGTTGCCTTGATTTCGATCATCGACAGGCAGTAGGGACAACTTTTCGTGGAGGCTGGTTTGGGGGCCTCTTGCCGTTTCATGCGGTTCATCTGCCGGATCGCCAAGAAAATGACAAAGGCGACAATCAAAAAGTCGAGTACGTTGTTGATAAACGCACCGTAGTTGATGGTCACCGCTTCCGCTTCGCCCGCCTGTTCGCGCAGCACAATCGCGAGTGCCGAGAAATCCACGTTCCCCAGCAGCATCCCAATCGGCGGCATGACGATATCGCCGACAAAGGAAGTCACAATCTTACCAAAGGCGGCCCCGATGATAATCCCGACCGCCATGTCCACGACATTGCCACGGACCGCAAATTCCTTGAACTCTTTGAGCATTCCCACGGGGTGTTCCTATGATTGCAGGGGAAAGTAGAGAATGGGCGGCCGCAGGGGCCAAGTGCATCAGATAGTAAAATATACTCCAATGTCGGTATTGTGAGATTTTTTTTCTCGGCGAGTAGTGGACATCACCCGCGACCCAATTTCGCGTTCACACTTTTCATCCTGCTGGTATCAGTCCGCTCTTCAGATCCGCCGAACCTTGCAAATTAACACCGAGCTGGATCAAAGAACAACGCCATCACACCCTGAGCCGTGTCCCGATACTCAGGAGATTCCTATTGGCATCTCGCCAAATTGCCCCTCAACCGTTAGAATCGGGACGATTGTTCTCACAACAATTTGCCGTTTTTACCGGGGAGTGGAGCGAACATGGGTTGGATGAGTGGCCTGAGTCTGACGAGTATCCTGTTTGTGTTGGGTGGTATTGCCATGACGGCCCTCTGCTGGGGTTCGTACGGGGCCGTCCTGCACGAGGGGCAAACTCACCTCTCCAACGAAAAGCTCAAACCGTTGATCTGCGTGGGATTGGCCTACTTGGTGGTGGCCGTGATTGGGCCGAGCATCATCCTGTTCACGCGTGGAGAATTGACCACCAACTGGACGTTCTCCGGGTTCACCTGGAGCTTCGCCGCCGGTACGGCCGGCACGTTTGGGGCCTTGGGCATCATCATCGCGTTGACCAACGGCGGCAAGCCTTGGTTTGTGATGCCACTGGTGTTCGGCTGCGCCCCGGTGGTGATCACGTTCATCTCGATGTATCGCTACAACCTGTGGGGCAGCGCCAGCCCGATGTTTTTCGCCGGGATCATCCTGGTGGTCGCCGGGGCGGTGACTGTGCTGCTGTTCGCCCCTTCGGCCACGGCTCCGGGCAAGCCGAAGGCCCAGGCCAAACAATCTACCGCGAAGCAGGATAAGAAGCCTCAGGCACCGTCGGCGATACCTCAAAGTGAACAGCCCAAAGATACGCAGCGGTAGCGACTGTCCGATGGGAGATTCGTCCGTGCCGCACATGCCGGAAGACCTGATGGCCGAAATCGATGGGCAACTAGCCCATCTTTGGATGGTCCGCACCTTCCTCAAGCACGCCGAAGAAACCGAAGAGGACGACGAACTGCAAGAGGTCGCCCGGGCCTTGTATGATTACATGCTGGCCCTGGGCCCTTCGCTCGACGCGGGGGATGCCACGGCCTATCTCAAGATGGCCAAAAAGAAGCTGAGCAAGCTAAAGAAGGCGGACCAACTGTTCCAAGAAATCCAGCCGGAAATCTCAGACCACACCAACTTCAAAATGGCGGCGGCCAGTTGCCACCGGGTGGTGGTTGAGGTGGAGCGGTTGCTTCAAACTCCCATGTAGCCTACCGGCGGGACGTTGGGGGGCTTATTTGCTCGCGATCCTCCCACGGTCTCCGGAAGCGTGGCTACGGTATTTGAGGGGCGTCTAGGTCCCCCGAGTGAATCCAAACCACTCAATCTGTTTTCGCTGGCAGAAATGCATGCCGTGCCGCTCGGCCCAGGGCTCGAGCCAGGCGGCTCGGCCGTCCAACGCCTCGACGTCGGTCCCTTGGGGCATCAGATAAACCTGTTCGGTGGATGGGTCGCCTATTTCCGCCAGGTAATCCTGCATCCGAGCAAGATCTTCCGGCGTGTCGATTACAAACTTGAGTTGGTAGGGGTGCTCGTCCATCAACTGCCGCACGATCTCCGGCCGGTGACGCGATTGCTCATGCCGGGCGTGCCATTTAGGATGCTGTTGGTCATCCGGGGCGGAGCCGGCCAGCTTGGGGCTGATCGACATCAGATGGCAGGGCAAAGGGAGGTACAAGGTGCCGGCGGTCTCAATGGTGATGTGCCGCTCCCGCTCCGCAATCCCCTCGCACAGCGGGATCAGCTCTGCAAACAGCATCGGCTCGCCGCCGGTCAGCACGACGTGCCCACAATCGAGGATCTCGATCCGGCCCAAAATCTCCGCCACGCTCAGGTCTTCCCCCTCGGGATACCACGAGGAGTGGGGCGTATCGCAGAACCAGCAGCGAAGATTGCACCCACTGGCGCGGACAAACACGCAGGAAGTCCCGGTCAGGGACCCTTCGCCTTGAATCGATCGATAAATTTCGGTGACCCGCAAGGGTGTTTTTCCGGATAGTGTTTGAGGCCGCCCCGCGACTACGCGGAATCCACCGTCGTAGCCACGCTTGCCAAAAGCGTGGGGGAAGTCGTCGCTTACTAGAAAGCCAAACCGTTCCGCGTTTCCCCACGGTCTACGCAACCGTGGCTACGGAAAAGTCGGGGCGACGGGGAATTCGCACCACCCTTGGCATGGCAGCCTAGTCGGGGCAAAATGACAGTTTACCAAGCATCGAGGAGTTTACGGGCCGTGGCAGACGCGTTTCGCGACATTCTAGAGGTTTTCGACAACCAAAACTCGCAGCGGGATTACGAGATCGAGATCGAGTGCCCTGAGTTCACTTCGGTTTGCCCCAAGACAGGCCAGCCCGATTTTGGCACGCTCACCTTCACGTACATTCCGGACAAACTGTGCGTCGAACTGAAAAGCCTGAAGCTATACCTCCAAGCGTTCCGCAACGAGGGAATCTTTTACGAGGATGTCACCAACCGGATTTTGGACGATGTCGTGGCCCGGCTCCAGCCCCGCTGGATCCAGCTTCAAGCGGAATTCACCCCCCGCGGCGGCATTCGCTCGACGATCACGGTCGAACATATCGGCGAAATTCCGGACGAGGAAGAGTAAATTCAATACTCGCGCCGCTCGGGTGAGTCCTGCCAGCGAGCGAACAGCTCCCGGCATTCCTCCCGCAGCAGGCCCGCCTCTAGGTGAACCGAACGCTTCCCCCGCCGGAAAATCTCTTCCGCGGGCAGGTCGATCTCGCTAAACCCCGCGTCGGCGGCGTCTGCAATCGTCGCGCCATAGTAAATCGTTCCCACTCGGGCCCAGTGCAAGGCCGCGGCGCACATGGGGCAGGGTTCACAGGTGGTCGCGACGATAGCCCCTTCCAGCAGTGGGTTGCTGATCGCCTCGCATCCTGCTCGTAAGGCGTTGATTTCCGCGTGGGCGGTGATGTCAATGGTTTGCCAGACCGTATTGTGCGAAACGGCAATCACCCGTCCCTCCAGGGCGATCGCGCAGCCGAATGGCGTTTGCCCCAGTTCGATTCCCGCCGCGCATTTGTCGATCGCCAGTCGCATTAGGACTTGTGGTGTGATCGGCTGGGGATCGCTCATGACGGACGCTCCTGGGCAACGGGGGATGGTTCACTTGAGAAGGGCAATCCTATCTTATCGCAAGACCCGTCGAGGCGGTGCATGGGTTGGTTCTTCCCAAGCCGCCTGATAGACTTTATCCTAGGTAGAGATTGTGCCTGGGACCGCAAGATATCACCTGATATCATCTCGGGCGTTGAACGGGTAGCGGAGTGAGGAAAAGTCGATGGATATTATCGTCAAAAAAACCAAAGAGGAAATCGGAAGCGAGGCCGCCCAAATCGGAGCCGAGGCCATTCGCGCCGCCTTGGTGGAAAAGGGATATGCCAATATTATCGTCGCCACCGGGGCCTCGCAGTTCGAAATGCTGGGAGCGTTGGTCACCTGCTCGGACATCGACTGGAGCCGTGTCACTTGCTTCCACCTGGACGAATACGCCGGGATGTCGATCGAACATCCTGCCTCGTTCCGCCGCTACCTGAAGGAGCGACTGGTCGATCAACTGCCCGTGCCTCCCCATGCCTTTCATTACATCAACGCCGAAACCGATCCGGCCGCGGAGTGTGCTCGCTTGGCCGAATTGATCAAGGATGTCGAGATCGACGTCGCGTTCATCGGGATTGGTGAGAATGGTCATCTGGCGTTCAACGATCCACCCGCCGATTTCGAAACGGAGGTGCCCTACTTGGTGGTGCAACTGGACGAGGCCTGCCGTCAACAGCAATCCGGGGAAGGTTGGTTCGCGACGCTGCAGGATGTCCCGGAACAGGCCATTTCGATGTCGGTACGGCGAATTCTCAAGTCAAAGAAAATTGTCTGCACGGTCCCCGACTATCGCAAGGCAACCGCCGTGAAACATGCCGTCGAAGGTCCGGTCACCCCGCGGCTTCCCGCCTCGATCCTGCAACAGCATGCGGATGTTTCGCTGCTGCTGGATGCCAATTCGGCGGCCTTGCTTACGGCCAAATAATCCACTTCGGCTTCCCCCGCGCCGGGGCACTTGCGACTCCGGTGCCATCCGTCGACAATAACGGTCTGTTTACGCCATTCATCTCACCCCACTGAGATTCATTCGAGGGAAAGATCCTGCCGATGCCCACTAAGCCCGAGGTTATCCTGTCCGGTTTCGCCGACGAGTCCGCGATCAACAAGACCGCCGAGCAGCAGTTCAGCGCCTTGGCTGCCTTGGGCTTGGAATATTACAGCATCCGCTTCATCGATGCCGGCAACGGCATCAAAAATGTGATGGAGCTGACCAAGTCGGAGATCAGCAAGATTCGCCAGATGGAGTCGGAGTACGGCCTGAATGTCTCGTCGCTGGGTTCACCAATCGGCAAGGTGAAGCTGAAGGATGTCGATGACGGCAGCAAGAATCGTTACGTCCCGTTCGCCAAGTACCTCAAAAACGATGTCGCCAAGGCGTGCGAACTGGCCCATGCCTTCGAGACCAAGCTGATCCGCGGGTTCTCGTTCTATCATCCGATCGGAACCGATCCGGCCGACCACATTTCCGAAGCGGTCGACCACCTGGGTCAGATCGCCGAGGCCTGCCACCGCAGCGACCTGACCTTCGGGCTGGAAGTCGAGGCGAACCTGATCGGCCAAAATGGCGACATCTTGGCTGAGATCCACAAGCAGGTGAAGCACCCGGCCATGATGCTAATCTTCGACGCCGGTAACCTCGTTTGCCAAGGCTACACGCCGGATGAGGTGTACGACCAATATCTGAAAATGAAGCCGGGCACCGGCTGGATGCACGTAAAGGACTACAAGATCACCAACCCGGGAGCGGAGAAAGGGCACGTCGACGAAGAGGCCCTGAAAAACTTCGTGCCTACCGAATACGGCGATAGCGCCTACGACCGCATCCTTCGCGATTTCTCTTTGTCCATTCCGAAACTGGAAGCGAAGCTGAAAAAGCGGGGCATCCCTGGTGTGTTTATGGACATGGAACCGCACGTGAAGGGGGGCGGGCAGTTCGGCGGTTTCAGCGGCCCGGATGGGTTTGGTGTAGCCTTGCGTTCGTTCTGCAAGACCCTCGACTATGCCGGCGTCGGCTATCACCTCCGCAACTTCGACGACATCATCGCGGCCCGGGGATTTTAGGGCACTTCACCCACGCTCTGTGCGAGCGTGGCTACGAAGGGTGTTTTAATGACGCGTGATCGTGTCACGATTGGTGGCTGCCCTAAATGCGGCTCCGCCTTGATGACCTGCCAGCACAATCATTTTCAAAATGAGGAGCTGGAGATCCACTCCTGGGAGCACAAGTGCCCCGACTGCGGATTCCGTCAGACGCAGGCCTTCCGTTCGGATGATGAAGACGAGCCGCTTGATCTTGAAAAGGCCTCAGCCTGTCCCTACTGTCAGCGGCAGGCAACGGACTTGTAGCCTCGATTCCTATTCTTCCGCAGAATCGGCACTCGCAGTGGGGATCTGCGTTTCTCGATCCGCCAGGGCTCTTTCCTCAGTGGATTGACGACGCCCGGCGACCGGCTCGCTCCTTCGATCCACGGGGGCTTCTTGGTCCACGTCGGTGATTCGCCGGCCACTGGTTTGAAGCTGTCGGTACGCCAACACCGCTTGAACACCCCAGACCGCGGCCATCCCCAAGCCGATGGCGGCGGCCAAGCTGGCCGGTAGATCAGCTCCCTCGGTCATGAAAATCAATGACATCAGGCTGCAACCGGCCGCCAGGGCCAGGCCCGCGGAGAGAACCTTGTTCCGCAGTTGCCGCTGCCAACGATTGAGCGAGTGGCTGCCGATTGCCGCTTTGGCAGTCGCGTTGGCAACCTCGCGGAGCTGGCTGATATCGGCGTTCCGTTCCGGGGCAGTCGCCTTGGGTCGATACTGCTCCTGGGTCAACTTCTCGGTAAACTCTGGCTCGACCCGTTTGGCCGGGGCGGGCTGTTTGGGTGGCTCCAGCGGAGCGGCGTGGCTGCCAGGAGTCGAATGCCCGGTCCGTTTTAAAAGGTTCGCCACGTAGTCGTTAATCGACTGGGCATGCTCTTCGTCTTCATCAAGCGGTTCGTTCGATCGATGGGCACCGCTGAACGGTGCCTCCGATTCCGAGAACCGGTTTCCTCCGCTTTCCTCGGCGGAGACATCGTCCGCCGGCTCCCCATACTCTTGCTCCTCGGGAGCTTCGGCGTTGTCTAACTCCAACTTGAGCATCCCCGCATCGCGAAGTCGGGCGAAGACCGCGCCTGAACTAACGGGGGCCTCCTCTGAGGATTCCGCCACGGACTCATTCGTTTCCGCGCTGGCTTCCGACTCTCGCAAAGGATGTTCGATGGATTCCAGCTCGATCAAAAGTCGCTGGTTCTCCGCTCGAACTTCTTGCCACTCCCCTCGCAGTTGGCTTTCACTCGCCTGCAGATAAGCTAGATCTTCGCGCAATTGGTCGTTGTTGCCCCTCAGATGATCCAACGCTTCCCGTAGTTCCTCCTGGTTCTCGTCGGGGACCGCTTCGCGCACCTCATCCAGTTGCCGCTCGATCTCTCGAATTTGGGCGCGGAGTTGATCGACTTCCTGTCGCAGACCTTCCGCTTCGGCCAGGTGTTGGTCCCGTTCGGTTTCTAAATCCCGCGCGCGTTCCGTCTGCCGCTTAAGCTCCGCTTTCGTCGCGGCGGACTCATCTCGCAGTTGCCGTAACCGGGTGATGCAGGCCTGAACCCGAAGTCGTCCTCGCCGCCGGACTGCCGCAATCTCCGCCCGAAGGTCGGGATTCGGTTGGTCGAGATTCCCGTCCGCCTCCAGTACGATGGTCCGATATGGATCATTACGCGGTGGTGCGTCTCCAGAACGATTGGCGGGGGATTCCCCTTCTTCGTCTTTGATTCGGCGCAAGGTCCGAATCAGATGGCGAACCCGATTCCGGCCATTACCCCGAGCCTCACGGAGTTGGCTCTCAAGTGCCGCCCGCTGCGAGGGCGTCGACTCCAACGAGGGACCGGGGTTGTCCTCCGCGTCGTTACCCGGCAGGACCTCGAATTCGACCGACCCGATTGCCAGCAGGTCGCCGCTTCGCAAGAGGTGTTCGGTAACCGGGTAACCGTTCACGCGGACATCTCGGCACAGGGCCTTGAGCAAGGTCCCGGCGGTCCCGCGATACAGGGTGCAGTGCTTTGCGCGTACTCCCGCGGCAATTAATCGAAACTCCGCCTGGGTGGAGTGTCCGACTAGACAACGGGTCGAGCGAATCCGCACTATCTGACCGTCCCGTTCGCTCCCGCGAATCTGCAGCACAAGCGGCGGAACGTGGTCTCGCGGCAACAATCGGGATACGGGAAGGTCGGAGCTGAGGTTCTGAACCATGGCCGTCTCGTGAAGTGGTCTCGTGGGATGATCCCGTCGCGGTGCAGCGTCTTTCCCCCTTGGAAATTCGGCCGATAACAACGGCCGGAACCTAGCGAAGAGAAATACGGGGACCCTGTCATATAGGTCACGCCCGATTTCCGGTCAAAAGCGGCGAGCGGGAAATCTTCGCCCAATCACCCATTGCAGGGAAATCGTGACCCCGAAAGTGGCCCAAAAATGCTCAAATCGCGGATTTCCGTCCCTGCCGGGGTGGGAAAATGCCGATGATCCGATGTCGAGAAAAAAAGCGGCGTCGGCAGGCATTAGCTATTGACAATCAGTCAAAAAAGTGTCTCGTATCGCCTGCGGCATCATTTGCGGCCGCTTGCCGGGTCGGTATTGGTGACGAATCAGCGGACCTAACCGATTGTCAGTTAATAGCTTGCGTAGTTTGCGTTAAGTCTTGTAGGAAAATAGCCCAGCGGAGAATTATTTACGGCGGGTACCCTAGGTGCGTACTATAGTTGCACGATGAAACGGAGCGAGATCGGCCTTCAGGCTGATTTAAACCGGATGTTTTGTGGTCCTCGCCCGGTTCACACAGAGACCTGATGGCAAGGCCGGGGCGTGTGCCTCGGGTAGCCTACAAACTCAAATTTACGTCGCAAATTTTACGCCGCCCACCTGGAATGCTAGGCAGCGGCGACCCAACTCGCTACAACTAGCGGTTTCCTACCTAAAGGTGACCATTATGGCACGGCATCGCGTAGAATTTATCGCCAAAACCAAAGAGATCCTCCTTCGCCGCCGGGACGCCCTGCGTAAGGCACTCGCGGGCGATCTCAGCATGCTCAAGGAGCTGGAACAAACCTCCGGCGACGTCGTCGATTTCGCGTTGGACTCCGTCCAGGACGAGCTCAGTTCGCAACTGGCTGAGGTTGAAAGCCGCGAATTGGCTTCAATCGATAAAGCGCTGGAACGAATCCGCGAGAATTCGTTCGGCGAGTGTGAGGGCTGTTCCGCCTCGATTCCGGTCGCCCGCTTGCAGGCTTTGCCTTATGCCACGCTCTGCATCAAATGCCAGCGTGAGCTGGAAGAGCTAGGTCCCGACGGGGTCAGCTGGGCCCAGGAAGACGACGTCAGTAGCTTCAAATAAGCTACAAGCCTCCCAACCAGACCACGACTTGACGGATTGAGACAATTCTCAGTCCGTTTTTCTTTGCGCAAATCGGTTGGCGGTTCGATGTTCTTGGTTAGTTGATGAAAGATCGAACCTAAGAGCCGTTTTTCGTTGTGCAAATCGGTTGGCGGTTCGACGGTAAAAAGCGTAGATTGGGTTTTCGACCCGCCCCGGGCCAAGTCGATGGAGTGGTACACCGGACCGGGGCAAGCAAGTCAAGGGAGTGATGCCGGGTCGTCGGTCAATTACGCAGCGAGACCACCTGTTTCACTCCCTCGAAAACCAAATCGCCCGCGGCACCTCCTCCCGAGCTTCACCGGAAGTTCGGCGGCAGTTGAGCACCCGCAGGCGAGAAACGAGCCCACGATGCCACTCCCTTCGCTTGCAGCCCGCCTACTTTTTGCTTTGACCGTCTGCTTTTTAGCTGGCACGGAACGCACCGCTCAGGCTCAAAACGAAGCGGACAGCCTTCTTCCTTCGGAAACATCCTCCGATACGACTTCCGAGTCCCCCGAAGCGGCGCGAGCGCTGGCTCGACAAGACATCCTGGAGGATGCCGAGGTCCTCGATCGGCAGCTCAATTTTCTTAAAAAACTGGTCCGGTTCGCCCGACCCTCGGTCGTCCATATCGAGACCCGCCGCACCGGCGGTGGCTCCGGCGAGTTTCAATACACCCGAGGCCTACCGGCCGAAGAAGCGGGTGGCGGTGTGATCGTCACCTACCAGGGCAAACACTACGTGCTGACCAACCGGCACGTGATTCACGGAGCCAGCCCCTCGTCGATCTCGATCACCTTGGAAGATGGCCGCACCATCCACCCCGCGACGGTCCATTCCGACCGCGAGACTGATGTGGCGGTGCTCCGCGTTTCCGCCTCGCGGCTGGTGCCGGGTGTGCTGGGAGATAGCGGCACGGTCGATATCGGTGAGTTCGTCTTCGCAGTCGGCAGCCCGTTCGGTCTCAGCCAGACCGTCACCTACGGGATCGTCAGCGCCAAGGGACGGCGTGATTTGCAACTGGGGCAGCAAGGCCTCAAGTTCCAAAATTTCATGCAGACCGACGCCGCTATCAACCCCGGCAACAGTGGCGGCCCGCTGTTCAATTCCCGCGGCGAAATCATCGGCATCAATACGGCCATCGCGAGCAACTCCGGCGGCAACGATGGCATCGGCTTCACCATCCCGATCAACTCCGTGATGGCGATCGCTCGGCAACTGATTCACGAAGGGAAAGTTTCCCGAGCCTTTTTGGGCGTGGTGATGGACTCCCAGTTTACCGCACGAGATGCGGAAAAACTGGGCCTCACCCGAGCCCGAGGTGCCAAAGTCAACGGCCTCACCGACGATTCCCCGGCCGACCAGGCAGGCATCCGCGTCGGCGACGTGATCCTCCGCTTCAACGGCCAGGAAGTTGAAGACGACTCGCAGTTGATCCACATCGTCAGCCTCAGCCCCCTGGACGACGAAGTCCGAGTGGAAGTCTACCGCGGCGGCAAAGTCCAAACCCTCAAACTCCGCCTGGCCGACCGAGGAAAATTCAATACTGGGAAGTAAGATGCCAAACGACGTTACCGGCCCAAGTCACGCAAAGAAATTTAGCCACGGATGGACACGGATAAGCGGGGTGGGGCAGCGGAGAAATGTCTCATCCTCTGTCACTTCTCTGTCACTTCTCTGTCACTTCTCTGTCACTTCTCTGTGGCCTCTGTGACCTCGGTGGCTAAAAAAAAAGGAGCCGCGGATTAACGCAGATAAGCGCGGACAGGGTTGCCCGCGGTTCGGACTTCTACTCGCTTGCGATCCGCGTACATCCGCGTTGGTCCGCGGCTAAAGATAAGGAAGTAATAAACCACGGATGACTCGGATCCCAGGGAAGCGGGAAAGGAAAAATGCCCACCCCGGGCGACCGGAATTATCGCGGACGGTCGGGTATAATCGGGGCCAGTTCTTTGAAAATTTGGGGGTTCAGGACCTGCGGAATCATGCGGAAATCCCAAAACGCAAAGAATCGTGTATAAGGTTTGTCAAGATGCTGGCCGCGCGGCCAAGGGGAAAAAACCAAAATGGGGGTGCATTAGGCGCGGCAATACTCCCTTATTTGTCTTCACCTGCCATTAAGGGAAGAGTGGTCCGGCCGCGGTTCTGAGATTCTTGGCCGCTTGGCCGCTTTTTCCATCAGAGGGGTCACCCCAAGATGTTGTGGTGCAAAACGACAAAAGTCGACCAACACCACAACCTGTACGCCACCCGACTGGGCCAACAACCCGGCCGAGGGGCGGCCAAGAAAAACACAACTCGGGGGGTAAAAGGATCTCAGGGAGTGGCCAAGAAATGGCTAGATGGGGGGTGCGTCTGGCTTGACGAATTCGGATCGAAAGATGTCCATCTCATTCTTCCGCATCCGGCGTTCGAAATGGGTACGGTAGTCGAGGTCGTGCCGGGCCTCTTGCTGCGGCACCGGGAGTGGTCCTTTGAGCCCCGTATGAGCCTGCAACAGTTCGACCGTCATATCGAAATAGTCCTCGACATCGGTCCAAAAATGGAGCTTGCCGCCGGGCAACAAAACCTGCTCGATCCGCTGCGAAAACTCTTCGTTCATCAGCCGCCGGCGGTGGTGCCGGGCCTTCCACCAAGGATCAGGGAAATAGACATGCACCGCGGCCAAACAGGCCTCGGGCAAGATTTCCCGGAAGATCTTCTGGCCATCGCCGTGGACCATCACGGCGTTATCGCAGCCCGACTTGGCCAGTTTGTAGCCGGAGAACCGAGCATACTTATAGGCGATTTCAATGCCCAGGAAGTTATGGTCCGGATTGGCTTGCGAGGCGTTTCGCATGAAGAGCCCCTTGCCTGAACCGACCTCAACTTCCAACGGACGGACCGTTTCAAAGATCCGAGCGGGATCCCACGGATTGGGCAATTGCTCTTCCAGCAGGAAATGCCGCGACAGGTCGATATCGGATTCGATTTTTGGGAGTGCTCGCCGACCCATACGACTTCCTGAAACCTCGATGACGGATCCGACACAGGGGGCCGGAATTGATGACTTGCGGGGAAGAACTTCAAAGCCGGTTTCGCCCGGCGACAAACGCGTCCCAGGTAGTGGAGCCTGGGGAATATTGACTGGCGGCGTGGTAGGTACGATCGACAATGAGCATCGCCAAAATCGGCATAAGTACCGCCCCCCAGGCAAACCCGCCAATGTGGGCCCACCAGGCGACGCCGCCATCGGTTCCCAAATGAATTGCCCCAAAACCCTGGATCACTTGCATTCCAATCCACAGCCCCAGAACGACAATCGCCGGCAAATCGACAAACAGGAGGATGATAAACAACAGTAGCAGGCAGCGTACTCGGGCTTGAGGATACGTGACAGCGTACGCTCCGAGCACAGCCGAGACCGCGCCACTCGCTCCTACGGTAGGCAGTATGGCACCGCCGTCGGCAACCGCAACCCAATGGCACAGGGAAGCGACGATACCTCCCGCGAGATAGAAAAGAAAGAAGGGGAAGTGCCCCAACCGGTCCTCGATGTTGTTACCAAACAACCAGAGAAACCACATATTGCCCACCAGATGGACGATCCCGGCATGTAAGAACAAGGAGGTAAAGATGGTGGTTAACGTGGCGGAGACGTTCCGAGGCACCGTTACAACTCCCGCTTCGGGCGTCTCAGCTAATAGCTGCTGTCCCTCGGGCGTTTGGAGGAGTCGTTGGAGGTCAATTTCTACCTCAACGGATGGATCGAATACTTGATTCAGCCGCTGCGGTATAAAACCGTGAGTCAGCAGAAATAGATCATGCTCGACTGGCGGCAAGAACCAAGTGTACACAAGTACGAGTGTGTTGATAACGATCAGGCCGATCGTCACCATCGGGGTACGCCGCGTCGGATTGTCGTCCACCAGGGGAAACAGCATCGGACGGTCCGCCGAAGGGAAATTAAAAACGAAGTTCCGAAGTCACCTGGCGCACCCATTCAGACCATTCGGACGATCAGGAAGAACATCACAATGGCGGAGCAGTTACGCATCGCGATGGCGAACAGGGAAACCGGAGAATTAAAGGGAATCGGGCAGAGGAATGCCGCGAATATTCCCCTCCACGACCATATTATGATTCACGAAACCCTGGAACTTACAAACAATCATGCGACCCGGGCTCAGACGAGTTTTATGCAACACCAGGACCAGCCGATCTCCGGGGCGGACCAGTCCCCGAAACTTGACGCCGTCTAGGCCACCAAACCCGAGCTTTTTACCATTCATCAGGTTATTCTTGGCGACATACCAAGTACTCACCTGAGCGGCCATCTCGCACATTAATACGCCCGGCAGAATGGGCATACCTGGCATGTGGCCGCGAACCCAAAACTGATCCTCCGTCAGGTCGTGATACCCGATGCAGATCTCGCTTTCGGTGTCTTCATAAACGATCGCCGTGAGTTGTTCCATTTCATATCGCTGGGGATTCGTTTGACGAATCGCCTCGATATCGGCAACAATCTTACTGCAATCGATCGTCTTGGGATCGACAATCCAATCTTCGCGGGCCACCGCAGGTTCCTTGTTTCGAGTTCCGCTCGAAGCACGGGAGGTCGACCTGCGACCTAATCCGCACCAGTTGAGCCAGAGCTATGCCAAATTGCTCGTGAATGAATGGTCTCGCGATCATCGCCAGCCAATGCACCACCAACTCAACCAACTCAATTCGCTTAAGTCTTGACCTTGTGACGCTTCGCCTTGCGGGCTTTGGCATTCGCGGGACGGCTGCCGTGATTTGCTTTCTTCAGTTTACGATGAGGTTTTGCCATGATGGTTCACTTGTTCGACTTGAGGGATATGCCACGCAGATGCAGTTCAGCACTTTAACGGCCTGCCCAACGTGAAAACTACAATCCATTTAGTATATCAATTTCAACCGTGGCAGAAAGGCCTGAACTGGACCAACCACGACACCCCATTGGGGAAACTGCCTATCCTCGACGAGAAGGGGGGATCGGGAAATCTTTCCGCTCTTTGCCTGTCGATTTCTCGAAACCCCCGCTCTGGTTACCAAAATCCGCTGAATCCTCCGAGTGATTTCCCCCAGGGGCCGCGGAAATCCCTGGGGGTTGCGAACGAAATCCGAGTGGTTGCGATTTGCGATCTGCGGGGTCGCCCTCATCGCTTCGAGGTGATAGCAGTGTCAGAATCACGGGAAGCATCACCAGAGAAGTGAATAAACAGCAGGCCACACCAATCGTTAAAACGCGTCCGAGGCTCGCAAGCCCCCGATGTTCGGCTAGCATCAACGAGCCGAACCCAATCATCGTGGTCAAGGAGGTCACCACGATCCCGGCAGCCGTTGACGCCCCCAGGCAATAGCCCCCTCGCTGTCGTCGATAGTCGTGAATTACGTGTACCCCATCATCAATTCCAATTCCAAGAATCAAGGGAAGTACGATCATGTTGGCTGGATTCAGAGGGATGTCGTTGAAACCCAAAATCCCGAACATCAGCAATGCCCCAAATCCAACCGGCAAGATGGCCAACATCGAGTGTCGCAGGCTACGAAAATCGAGCAGCAAGATGATTAGCACGACGATTAAAGAATAAATTGCCGCATGAATGTAACTGTTTTGCATTTGCCGGGAAGCGTAGAACGTTTGCAGCGGTTGCCCCGTGGCCTTGGAATCGACCGACTCGACATCCGCAACGAACCGTTCCAGATCCTCCATATCCCAGATGCTACCCTGGGGGTAAATTCTCAGCAGCAATTGGTTATTCTTTCCCACGAAACGGGTCACGAGGGCCTCGGGAAGATCATCGGTAGAAGGCGGTTCCGGATTGGAGACGGCTTGCAGCGAGTAGAGCCACTGCAGTAGCTCACCTGCGGTACGCTGCTGCAAATCGGCCATCGACATTTGGTAGCGTGATTGTGGCATGCCACGCAAGATCTCCCGAACCTGCCCCAACCGACGGTAAGCGCTTTGCGAAATATCATCCTCTGCCAGTAGTAGTCGCTGAGAGTCCGCTAAAAGCTGTCCCAATTGCCCTGCCTCCGGCGTGTCTATCATTTGAGGCGACTCCGGCAACGTTTCCAATCGGCCGTGGACGCGACGGATGATTTCTAGCTTGGCTCGACTTGGCACGGGAATTAGGCTGGCAATCTCTTCTACCCGATCGACTGTCTTTAATTGCTCAAATTGCTGCTTTCGGGCCAAAAGTTCCTGTCGGGTGGGGGCAATGGATAGGGCAAACCAAACACTTCGGTCGCTATCGTTCAGCAACTTATGTTCCCATTGCACGCTCTCCACATCGACCGGTTGCAGGTTGAGTAGATTGTGGTCGTACTGCATCCGGCTAGCGCCGAACCCAGCCCCTACGCACAAGATGAGCGAGAAAGCCAAGGTACCACGAGGGGCACGTAAAAGGGGATAAATCCAAGCTTCAACCTTTAGCGGCCGAGGCAAAGTGTGACGATTACGGTTGCGATCCGCGAGGTAGATGGAGGCCGGTAGCACGGTTAGGGAAACAAATAGGCAAATCAAAAGTCCCCCACCTGCAATAATCCCTAACTCCGCCACCCCCGTAAAATCGGTAAGCGAGGCGGTAAAGAACGCTACCGCGGTCGTCACTCCGCCGGTAAAAATTCCCGGACCAATATCACGCGCAGTTCCCACGAGGGCCTCCGCGGCGGTGGCACCATCTCCTCGACTCTTTAGGTAGCGAGCTACGTAATGGATCCCGAAGTCGATCCCTAATCCAATTAAAATGACACCGAACGAAACACTCAAGATATTGAGATGTCCAACCCCAAGCGTGATAAACCCCATCGCGCAGGCCATGCCCACGATCAGAGTGCCAACCGCCAGCAATGGATGGCGGAGACCACCAAACCCCGCGCAAAACAGAATGGCGACGCCAATCAAACTGACGATACTCGCTTCGGCCATGTCGATTTGGCTCCGCTGCATCTCGTCGTTTTCCATAACCGGCAAACCGGTTAGCCCGAATCGAAGCTTGGGATAGGATCGCTTGAATTGATCGAGTATTTCTCGCAGGCGGGTGATTGCCTCGGTACCCTGCGAGAAACTTTCTCCCTGCTTGACCAACCGCAGCAGGATCAGGCCCATCTGGCCATCGTTGGCAAGGAAATAATCCGAATCGATTTGACTCATCATGGCCGTCAGCGACTTGCTCGGCGGCGACCAAAAAGGTTGATCAGGTCGGTCCTCACCCAGGGCGGCCAGCAAGTTGTCACCGAGTCGGTCGAGCTGCCGGGAGCTATCGCTTGCGATGTGCTTGGCGGCGGGATCCTCTGGATGGGTCCGAGCCCAATTCAATTGCTGATTAAGCCCCCACACCAACTGAGCAACACCAATGGTCTCCCAATTTCCATCAAGCACAGGATCAAGTCGGACCAGTTCTCGATCGATTCGCTCAAGCTCCTCATCGGATACAAAATGCAAGCCTTTTTCGCGAATCCGACTGAGCCCTTTCTCATGCAGCACGGCGTAAAACGACTGATCATCCGCCGCTAAGCGGGTGTACAGTTCTTCCATCACCGGAACGATGACCTCGCGGTTCTCACCCTCGATAATCACGACGACATCATCATCAGCGCTAAACTGATCGAGATAGTCCAACCAAAGTTGGTTGAACGAACTTTGAGGGTTGATCAGGTCCAGACGACTGGTTTTAAAACCGAGGAAATTGATCGCCAGGCAAACGGAGGCGACCGCGACAATCCCCGCTGTCAACAGCGTCATCACAGGCAGACGGATTACCAGTTTAGTGAGCATGGCAAGTGGCCATGCCAAAGCCGATGCCTCTTCGGTCGTTCTGTTTTCCGACGATTCCATGCAAATTCGCTAGAAGCAAAGGAGGGCCGCAAGCCGTCGAAATTGACTGGCCACTGCGCAGGTAACCCATAGTCCATTATGGGAAGCGGGCAAGTCTAAGGGAAACAGTCCCTTAGGTTAAGAGCGATGGGTTCAATTCAAGCGCCCCATGCTAGCTATCCCTTTGGACCGCTTTTGAGACGTCGTACATCAATGCTGCTAGCGGAACGTCGAACCTAGCCTAACCCTAACCAGCGACCGATCGAAGGGGATTGAAACGAGTCAACTGCGTCCTTCTCATCGGAATGAATGTCGAAGATCTTGCCCAGTTTCATGATCTGGAAAACCTCCGCGATGTTCCCCTTTACGCCGCACAACTTCAGCTTGATTTTCGCCGCTTTGCATTTCTTCGAGAGGACAATCAGCTTTCCAATCATGGCGGAAGACATGTAGTCCACGGATCTGAAGTTGATGACGAGTTTTTTGGCCGACGCCGCCTCCAGAATTAACTGATCAAACTCCTTGCTTACGCGGTCAATCATCGCCTCATCAAGAATGGATGATGTCGTGAAATCCGCCACCACAACGTCCTTGTTGTCGCGAACATTTAAATTGTGATATTTGATCGCCATTTGCAAAGGTTCCCAGCGGGGAATAGGAGTGATAGCTTGGCCCATTCGGGTCGATCCGCCATGCTGGCGATTATCGTATGAATCGGGCCAAGTTCAAAGCAAAATCATCCAGGCCTACACACATTCCAATTCGATCGCGAAAGGGGGTGGACGCCTCCATCTTAGACCAGCGTAAGGCTTTTACGCACACGAATGATGTGAATTACTTGTGGCTCAACGCTGCTAGATGAACCAATATGTCCCGTGCCGCACCGGATTGGATCGCGGCAAGGGCCCGATCCGCACAACTGCGCAAGTCCTTTTCCGCTCCGATGGTCCACAGGGCCGCGGCGGAATTCAGCACCACGATGTCTTGTGCAGCACCTTGCTCACCCTCCAGCACTTTACGGATCTTGTCGGCACTGGCCGCTGGACCATCGACGATCAGCGAGTCGCTGTTGGTCCGTTTCACCCCAAAATCTTCTGGAGTCCATTCTAGCTGTTCCAGCCCAGCCGAAGAGACAAGGGTCACTTCGGTCGCATCTTGAAGGGTTACCTCATCCATTCCGTCACGGCCTGTGACAAGCACCGATCGGTTCGTGCCGAGCTTCGCTAGCGCGGCCGCCATCAGTTGCCGTAACTCCGACCTGCCCACCCCCATTAGCTGAAACGGGGCCCCGGCCGGATTGCACAAGGGCCCCAACAGGTTGAATATTGTCGGCACTCCCAAGCTTTTTCGAACGGCGGCCACGTGCCGCATCGAACCATGCATCAACGGGGCGAAGCAAAAACAAATTCCGACTTCGTTCAGGCAGTTTTCAACTTGCTCCACCGTGGCGTTGATGTTGACCCCCAATACCGACAGGACATCCGCACTTCCGGATTTGCTCGTCACGCTCCGGTTGCCATGTTTGGCGACCGGCACGCCGGAAGCGGCAATCACCAATGCCGCGGCGGTACTTATATTGAACGTGCCGCTGCCATCTCCACCGGTCCCGCAGGTATCGATGAACTGGGTGTGGTGCGTATGGATTCGGGTCATATTTTGCCGCATGGCGTGCGCGGCGCCCGCGACTTCGTCTACCGCAGGCCCTTTTGCATTGATCGCCATCAGTAGTCGGGCAATTTGGTCCTCAGACCAGTGCCCCTGCATAATCTCCCCAATGCAAACCGCCATCTCCTCGAATTGCAAGTCGTGGCCCGATTCGACTTGGGCGATCGCGTTTGATGTCACGTTGCGGTCTCCTTGGGGAGTCTGCGAGGGTTCAAAATAGGACATTTCAGGTCATCGAAGCCGCAATTCTAGTCCCGAGTTGGCGGAAATCCTAGATGAGTAGCACGGCTTATCCAGGGACCTGCTTCGGCGTTAAGTGGTTTGCCGTCTAGGGTTGGGACGCGATTTTTGTTATAAGGAAACCTTACGGTCACTGATGCGAAGGGGCCGGTCGCATCCGAGACCATGGTTCGGTCTATGGTTCGGTCTTCCCCCCGGCACGCGTGGGGTTGGCGGTATCGATCACTCGGTTCGTTGGCAGGAGCGCCGCATATACCATGCCCAGGAAGGTAATCATCGACTGCGATCCCGGAATCGACGATGCGATTTCGCTGATGATCGCTCTGTTCGATCCCCGCCTTGAAGTCGTCGCTATCACCTCGACCGCTGGCAATGTCAATGCCGAGCGGGCCAGTGAGAATCTCCAGGCGTTGATCGAGTGTTTCGATCCTCCGCGGCGCCCCCGGATTGGCGTCGGAACCGCGCCTTCTTCCGCTCCGCCAGTCGATTCCGGCCATTTAAATGGCAAGGACGGGTTAGCGGATACGGGTCTTGCGGTCGCTTCGCTCCATCAACGCCACCCCGCTGAAAAGCTGATTGGAGATGAAGTTCGCGCCGCGCCGGACGAGGTCACCATCTTAGCGTTAGGCCCCACCACCAACATTTCCCGGGCCCTGCAGCGCGATCCCAACTTCGCAACGCAGGTGGGACAAATCATGATCTCCGGCGGCTGCGTCAATTCCGGCGGCAATGTCACCGCGGCGGCGGAGTTTAACTGCTACTTCGACGCCGAATCGGCTCGCCATGTGATTGGCTCCAAGACCACCAAAACCTTGATCCCGCTCGATGTTTCCAAGCAGGTGCTCTTCACGATTGACTTGCTGGACATGTTGCCCAAAGGGGACGCCCGGGGCGTTTCTCTCTTGGGGGAATTGCTTCACTTCGCCTTCAGAGCCCATCGCTGGCACTTGGGCATCGAAGGAATCTACCTACAAGACGCCGTGGCCCTCGCGGCACTATTGGAGCCGGAGCTCTTTGAAATGACTCCCATGGCCGGAGACGTCGAGACCGCGGGGGAGATCACGCGTGGAGTGACCATCTTCGACCGCCGCCATAACCGTGAGTGGACCAACAACATGGAGGTCGCTACCCGGGTCGACTCCATGGCGGTCAAGGACTGCATTGTGCGGGGCCTTGTCCATGCGGTGCAACAAATTGGCGGCGACTAAGAGCCCCTCTTCCGGGCTAGAGCATTGAGATCGTTAACCCCCCAATCTGGCTTTTCCCTGGCCTCCCCTCGGCCGGGTGGCTCGTCCAATCGGGTGGTGTACCAGTTGTGGTATTGGGCCGATATGGACTACCTTGACCACTATATGTTGTGGACCCCCGATTGGTGCAAGAGGCGGCCAAGCGGCCAAGAATTTCAAAACCGCCGCCGGACCACTCTTCCCTTAACTTAGCCTCAGCGGACATTAAGGGAATACAACCGCGCACTACATACCCCCATTTTGGCTTATTTTCGGTGGCCGCGCGGCCAACATCTTGACAAACTGTCAACATGATTCTTTGCGTTTTGGGTTTTCCGTGGAAAACGCGTCTCGCTCGCATCTCAAATTTCCAAAGAACCACAGCCCAAAACGGGTCGGGTTGGCCTTCAGTTTACCATCATGCGTGCGAAATTTGCCCCGAAATTCACCCTCTCGAAATCGAACCGCTTAACCGGTCGTGGTCGCCGGGTCCTGCCTTCGCTCATAGGTCCGACCGCCGGTGGCGTCGTCGTCACTGGTCAGGGCGATTTGGTAGAGTCGCTCGCCGCCGGGGGTGGGGTATTCGCCGGTGATACAAGCCTGGCATAATTCGTTGCGAGAGAAGTTCACGGCCCGAGAAATCGCCTCGACTGGTAAATACCTCAGCGAATCGGCGCCCAATTGCCGGGCCATCTCGTCCTGAACCTCTTCGGTCAGGATTCCATCCGGCATGAATTTGGGGGCGAACAGTTCGTTAACCGTCGACATATCGATCCCGTAAAAACAGGGGGCGACGATCGGCGGGCAGGCCACGCGGACATGGATCTCCTTCACGCCACCCCGTTCTCGCAGGCGGTCCAAGAGCACCTTCATCGTGGTCGAGCGGACGATCGAATCCTCGACCAGGAACACCCGTTTCCCCTCCAACACTTCCCGCAGCGGGGTGTACTTGATCTCGGCGGCCCTCCGGCGGGTGTTGCCCGCCTCGATAAAGGTTCGGCCGGAGTAACGATTGCGGATCAGCCCTTCCCGAGACGGAATCCCCAGCTCAAAGGCCATCGCATCCGCGGCGGCCTTGCTCGTATCGGGGACTGGCACGACGATCGTATCGCCATCATCCAGCGGCACCTGGCCCCAGGCCCGTTCCAGTTGCGCAAGTTCCACACCCAAGTTGGTCCGCGTCATGTAGACGCTGCGTTCATCCAGGGTGCTCGCGACATTAGCGAAGTAGATCCACTCAAAGAAACAGTGGGCCTTGGGCTCCGGATCGATAAACCGCTGGATCTCCAGCTTGCCGCCGGTAATCGTGATCGCCTCGCCCGGTGGGAGCGACTTGATCTCTTCCGGCTCAAACCCCAAGTTTAACAGGGCCACACTCTCGCTCGCCGCGGCGAACAGCGGCCCTTGAATCGCATAGCACAGTGGCTTGATCCCCCGCGGATCCCGCGCTACCAGCATGTCCCCTTCGGCGTTAAGCAGAACCAAGCTGTACGCCCCGTCAAACCGCGTCGCGGCTTGCCGCAAGGCGTCGAGCATCGAGACACGCTGGCCGCTGGTCATCTCGCGGCTCAATTCGTGCATGATGATTTCGGTATCGGTTTCCCGAGCCAGATGGTGATCGTCATCCGCCAGCAGCCGATCTCGCAGTTCGGCGTAGTTGGCCAATTGGCCGTTGAACCCAAAGCTAAACCACTTGTGCTTGATCAGATGATGCCGCTCAAACGGCTGGGCGTAGCTCCGGTCGTCCTGGCCACAGGTGGCGTAGCGGACATGCCCGATCGCGGCCCGGCCGGCGTATTCCCGCATCAGCGACTCGCTTTTGCCCCGGTGCGAAAGGCGAAAGACCTCCTGGACCGAGCCGATATCGCGGTGGGTATCGATCAACTGGTTGCGATTGGGGTTATAGGTGGTAATCCCGGCCGCCAATTGACCCCGATTTTGGATATCCAACAACATCCGGGGCAACAGCCTGGATACTTCCTCAGGCCCCTGGGCCGGGCACAATGGGCTGACCTCGTCGCCGGGAAGATGATAAATCGCCGCAATACCACATTCGTGGAACAGTTCGCTCATGAAGAACTCGATAACCGTGGCGGAGGAAAAAAGCGAGAAACAGCTCGCAGGCCAGGCAGGAATCACCCAGCCCAGCAGCAACACCCCATTCTAGAACCGCGCGGTCATCCCCTCAACCGCCACTGCGGGAGGGGAGGACGAGAAGGATGAAGGCGAAATAGGGAAGGCTGAATGGGTAAGAAATCGCGGTTGCCATCAATGATTCCGGTTTTGCCAGCGGATGGGGTTGCTCGCGATTCGCCGTTCTACTCGCCGGGTGCCCCGGAGGGGATAAACCCCGCCGCTCAGGGTTGGCAATAACGAGCGGCGGGGTTTATCCCCGCCGGGGCGGCACTGTCGATTGATTCCGCCCGTGTGCCACCGGGATCCTCCCAGTGCCTGAGCTTTCCATTTTGTGCCAATGCCAAAGCCTCGCGCCGGGCAAGCCTGAGAGCTATTATGCCATGGGGTGAATCACCGGGCCACTCGGTGGTTCGAGAAGTGGATTTGTCCGTTGGGCCGGGAAGTGGGTGCCTCGTTAGCCCGGCGGGGTGGCACTGTCAAAACATTGCACAACTCCGTTTGCCACTGGCATCTTGGTGAGTGCCTGGCTGTGCCATTGTGAACAAACTCGCCCCGGCCGCGCGCTGCCTATCTGACTCCCATTATGGCAAGACGTGAATCACCGGTCCACTCAGCCAAAGCAACCCGTTTCCCGGCAGGAATGATGAACGCAGAGACGCTAGGGCCCGAGGACGCAAAGAATCCAGTTTAAGCTCTTCGCGTCCTTGCGTCTTGGCGACTTGGCGTTGAAAGACTTTGATTTCAGTCACGGCCAACCTCCACTCGGCGGGGTGGCACTCTACGCCGTTAACCCTTTTTTTTCATCTTCAAAGCGGCAGCATGATCTCTTTGGT
>JBBDIM010000064.1:0-37802 GCA_040880405.1 Pirellulaceae bacterium
ACCTGCGACAAGGCGGTTAACAGCCGCCTGCTCTACCAACTGAGCTACAGGGGATCATGGCAGATTTTGTAGTTTACTCGATTCGCTTTTGCTCGCAAGGGTGGTTGGTTGGGTCTGGGGCGGGAATTCTTCGCCTAAACCGCCACGAATCGCCACAACCGCTAAATTCAGTGCGATTGCTAGCAGGCTGCGATGCCTCGCCTTGTCTCGGTTGCGAAGGTCTTCCAGGCACGGATTGGTTCACGTGGTTGTGGGGTCGTTGTGAACATGCATCCGCTCAATTAGGGGACGGACGAGGCGGGCAGGGGGTTCGCCGGGTAAGGCGGATTGGCTGTGGTTTTGCTGAAATTGGGGTTCACGGAGGGGGTGGCCCCTCGTTTGGATCGCTATTGGTGCGAGTGGGGGGAATTCGATACATTGATCCTATCTCCAAACATTGAAGTACGCCTAACATAACTCAACCCTCAGCGCCTGCCACGAGAGAATCGGGCCTATGAGCGAGGTAATGGTAGGGGTTCAAAGGCTGCCTGCTGGGAAAGGAATCCACTATGGGCACTACGCTTGCCGATCTGGCCGGACTGGTCGGAGGCCGGGTCGACGACCATGCCGAGACGCTTATCACCGGGGCCGCCATTATTCGTGATGTCCAGGCCGGACAAATCACCTTGGCCGATCGGCCCGAGCTGGCCAAAAAGTTGGCCCAAAGCGCGGCCGTCGCGGTGGTTGTCTCTGAGAACTTCCCCAACCCGGGTCTGCCCTGCATTGTGGTTTCGAACGTCCATTTGGCGTTCGCCATGATCGTCCAGCATTTCCAACCTTCATTTCTCCAGACCAAGGGTGGAATCCATCCTTCGGCCATCATCGCCGAATCGGCGGTGATCGAGGCGGAAGTCGAGATCGGCCCAGGCTGCGTGGTCGGGGAAGAGGCATACATCGGGGCGGGCACTCAGCTTCACTCCGGCGTGTACGTGCATGCCGGAAGTAAGATCGGCCCCAACTGCATGATCTTCTCCGGAGTCGTCCTGTACGAGCGGACCGTGGTGGGTGAGAACTGCATCATCCATGGCAACGCGGTGCTCGGGGCGTATGGGTTTGGGTATGAATCCAAAACCGGACGGCACATGCTTTCGGCCCAGTTGGGTAATGTGATTTTAGAGTCCGATGTCGAAATCGGCGCAGGCACCACCATCGACCGCGGTACTTATGGGGCAACCGTCATCGGCCAGGGGACGAAGATCGACAACCTGGTGATGATCGGGCACAACTGCCGGATCGGGAAGCATAACCTGCTGTGCTCCCAGGTCGGCATTGCCGGCAGCACAACCACAGGCGATTACGTGGTGATGGCGGGTCAGGTGGGTGTTAGGGACCATGTTCATATCGGCAGCAAGGCCATTCTGGGAGCTAAGGCGGGGGTCGGACATGACATTCCTGAAGGGCAAAACTCGCTTGGCGCACCGGCGGTGCCCGCGAAGGAAAAAATGCTGGAGGTGGCCAACCTCAAAAAGCTGCCGGAGATGCGGCGGATGCTGAAACAGTTGACCGCTCGACTGGCTAAGTTGGAAGCGGCGGATGAGCCGCTGCGGAAGGCCTCATGATGCCCGGCAAAGAGAGTTCATCTGCATTGCCCAGCGGGCCTACCACGGGAAAGCCGGTCGGGTTGATCGCCGGTTGGGGGAATTTGCCCCTGACCGTGGCCAGCGCGATCCGCGCGAGTGGGTCGCCGGTGGTCTGCGCGGCCGTACGAGATCATGCCCAGCCAGAGATCGAGCAGTACTGCGACGAAATCCTATGGGTTGGCTTTGGACACCTCGGCAAAGTGCTGCGGCACTTTCGGCGGCATCATGTCCACAGCGCCACGATGGCGGGCAAGATCCACAAGGTGCGGCTGTTCGACCGGAATTTTATCTGGAACCACTTCCCTGATTGGTTTTGCTTTCAAACCTTTGCGCCGCATTTCCTTTGGAGCCGCCGCGACCGCAAGGACGACACCCTGCTCACCGCGATTACCGATGGGTTCGCCAAGCAGGGAATCCCGTTTCTTCCCGCGACCGATTTCGCCCCGGAGCTACTCGTGCAATACGGACAAATCGCCGGCCCGGCACTCAATAAGCGGCAACTGGCCGATGTTGCGTTTGGTTGGAACCTGGCCCGGGAGATCGGCCGGTTGGATGTGGGGCAAAGCGTGGCGGTCAAAAACCAGGCTGCCTTGGCCCTAGAGGCGATCGAAGGGACCGACCAGTGCATCGCGCGGGCAGGCAAGCTTTGCAAGTCGGGTGGGTTCACCGTAGTGAAAGTGGCCAAGCCGAACCAGGATATGCGGTTCGATGTGCCGACGATTGGGGTGGGGACTTTGCAGACGATGGTCGAGGCGGGAGCCACCACTTTGGTGGTCGAGGCGGGAAAAACTATTATCTTGGACGAGGCGGAGGTGGTACAATTTGCGAAACGACATCGCATCACGATTGTCGCCGCCGAAGAGGACCGCTTGCCGGAAATCGCGGATTCCAGCGCGGCGGCATGATCTTCACCCGCCGCTAGTTCCAGCCCGCTTGAGATAATATGACCCCCTTTCGCCCGCTGCTCTTGTTGCTCGTTACCTTCTCACTACTTGGCACGTTCCGTCCGGCGGCCGCTCAGCAGCAGGAGAACCCGCAGTTCTACAAGGGGCGGGAAATCGCCCAGACAATGCACTTCACCGGGGCACCCTGGCTGATTCGCGAAAGCCGTCAGCGGGAAGAAGACTGCGCCACCATGCTGGCCGAGTTGGGCGTGAAGCCGGGGATGACTGTCTGCGACATGGGCTGCGGCAACGGTTTTTATGCCTTGAAGCTGGCCGAGATGGTCGGTCCTGAAGGGAAAGTCATTGCGGTCGATATCCAACCGGAGATGCTGCGGCTGCTGCAGGCGAGGGCCGAAGAGGAGGGGATCGACAACATCGAGCGTGTGCTGGGCGATATCGATAACCCCAAGCTCCAGGCGGACACCATCGACCTGATTTTGTGTGTCGACGTGTACCACGAATTCTCGCACCCGGAAGAGATGCTTTCGCACATGCGGAAATCGCTCAAACCGAAAGGGCAACTGGTGCTGGTGGAATTCCGAATGGAAGACCCTAACGTCCCGATCAAAAAGCTGCACAAGATGAGCAAGCGACAGGTGCTGAAAGAGCTAAAACCGAACGGCTACCAACTGGCCAAAGAGTTCGAAGGCCTACCGTGGCAGCACATGATGTTTTTTGAGCGGGATGACGCGGGGAAGTAATGGGTGCATTCTCATGCCGAGTATCACAACCGGCGTCCACGCTTATGGGGCGTATTGTCTCAAGAAGGGTCTGGCCCAGCAACTTCGCCAACTTCAAACAGAACTGGCCGTCGCGACCGATCCCGACTGCAAGCTTCAATTGGAACTGGAGATCAACCAGGTGAAGCTCCGCCAGCGGGAATTGCGGCGGTGGTTTGATTGGTGTTTGTTTTGAAGGTGTTGGCCCTACTCGGCCGGGAAATGACTGGCGGAGTTTAGGACTGGAAACGCTGAGGCGCAAAGAGCGCGGAGAGAATCGCCAGCACATGCTCTCTCCTGTCCAGCCCTTTGCGGCTTTGCGCCTTGGCGAGAGATCTATCTTAAAACAGGAAATGCTCTCGCTAAGGCGCAAAGACGCAAAGGAAGAACGCGTTCCTAAGGGCTCAAAGCCTCGATCACCAACTGCGTCTCCTCATGGTTCCCACTGAAAATCGGAATCATAAGGAAGACCGCTCGTATGTGTCCTTACCGCCGTCGCCCAATCTCCGGCCGAGCAAGCTGCGTGGTCGGCTTCGCTTCCACTTCGGGCCAGCCTTGGAATCGGACGCCTCGCCACAGGGTGATGGCGTGTTCTCGGCCGTGGTGGCCGATGGGGATGTGGATGTCGGTCAGTCGCTCGATTTGGTAGAAGGCGGCTTGCAGCGGTGGCGGTGGTGGTTGGTCGAGCCGCGTGATGAGGATTGCTTCGCGTCCTTGGTGGTCCCCTGCGGGGCCGCCCCAGATGTCGTATTGCGACTGCGGCACGCGGTTGCCGCTCCACTGGTACAGCCTTGGTTGGTGGGGCAGGTAGAACGCCAATTCCGAGGCGATCTCGCGTCCGGCCGCGACGATCAACAGCGGCTCCGCTTGGCTTGGTGTTCTATGTTTGGCGATCTCCGCGCCGGTCGCTTGGCCCAAAGCGTGCCATCCGCGAAGCCGCACGATCGGGTCCATGGTGCCGCCGGCCAGGTTCAAGGGGCCGGTTGCCAGTGGCAAGGCGTAGGTGGCCAGCAGGAAAATCAGGCTGACCAATGCGGCGTGCTTCAGGCGAAACTCTCGGGGCGAAAGCCAAGGGACGGAGACTGGTAAATGTCCCATCGCCCAGGCCGAGACGAGGATGATTCCCGCCGGAAAAAACGGGGCGGGCCAGTTTAGTTCGATCCGTTGTTTTAGGCTCAGCACGCCAACCAACAGCAGCGGCACGATGCTCAGCAGTACGAGATACTTGGCCCGACGGTCGAGCTTGGTGACCGAAACGCAACAAGCGAGACCGACCACCAAGTACAGAAAGAACGTCACCGGCGAGACCACCCCAAACAGCCCGCCGAAGAACTCGAGCGAGACCGTCACTCGGCGAAGCGCCGAGACCGACTGACCCTGGAAGTGCTCGCTGGTGTGCTGGAGGGTGATCCAGTCGTGTTGCCAGTTCCAGAGGAGCACCGGCAGCAAAAACAGCAAGCCTCCCACGGCGGTCAGCCACAACCCAGGCCGCAGCACTTCGTGCCGGTCCTCTTTCGAGCTGATGACAAACAGCCCTCCAAACACCAGCAGGCCGAGCATCGTCTGCTTGGACAAGAGCCCCAGCCCGATCAGGAGCAAGGTCGCCAGCAGCCACCAGGGGCGTAAATGGTCCCGTTCCAGCATCCGCCAAAAGGTATAGAGGGCCCCGCACCAGAAAAAGAGGAAGGGGGCGTCGATGGTCATGATTAGGGCCATCGCCCCGTTACCAGGCGTAAGGGCGGCGAGCGTGGTGGCCCAGAACGCGGTTTGGGCGTCGTACATCCGCCGGGCCAAGAGGAAGATAAACCCGAGCCCCAACGTCCCCAGCAACACCGCCGGAAAGCGGACCCCGAAGGGCGTGTCCCCCAGCACGGCGGTCGAGGCACCGATCGCCCACGCGATCATCGGTGGCTTGCTGTAGTAACCGTAATCGAGTTGCCGTGACCAGTCCCAGTAATACGACTCGTCGTGGACCAGGTCCATTGGACAGAGCGCCAAATAGGCGATCCGCCACAAGAGCAGCCCGCCCAAAAGCCATAACGTCCGCCGCGTCCAGAGCGCGGACTCAGGTGAGTGCGTTGGTTCAGACGAGACTTCCATGTCAGGCGAATGCTTGTTTGAAGGGATGAAGGCGGAATTAGGAAAGTGAAAATAAAAGCGGAAGGGCGCGAGCCCTCCGGTCTTTGGCGTGAAAATCCCCCAATGGCAACGCCGCCTAATGGAACCCGAGAGGGCGTCCTGATTTCCCGGATAAGTCAAAATCCTCTCGCACTTCACCGGAGGGCTTGCGCCCTTCCGCTTCTATTGAAAGCATTATTGAAAGCATTAGTGTTGATTCAAACGCCGGAACAGCGCGATCCCGAACAGCAGCATCACGCCATCGGCGATCCAAACCGGGAAGGGACCATAGCCACCGGCCCGAGCCATGTTTTCTCCGACCATGAGCAGCGGATAGTAGATCGCCAAAATCGGCAGGAAGCAGATGAAAAAAGTGGAGAGGTTGTCGGACGAGCGCCACCACATCGCCACCGGAATACCGACCATGGCGAAGCACAAACAACCAAACCCGTTGGAGAGTCGCCGCTGCCGTTCCGCTTGCAGCCGCAAGACCCTAGCCTCGTGCCGCTGGATGTTCCGCTCGACATGGGCGTGCATCTCAGAGGGCTCGTAGTCTTGGATATTCTCCCGATGCTCAAGGGCCGAGGCGAGCAGCTCGCGTTCCCGGCGGATTTGTCGGGGAATTTTTTTTAGTGGCAACATCGCCGGAGCAGCGTGATCCTCATCGACGTCGACCGACCCGAGCTGATCGATGTTGTGGACAAACTCATCCGGGAAGTCGAACGAGCCCTCGCCCACCATCTCGACGCGACCATCGCGGCAGATGATTTGGAGGATGCCGGTTTCCGGATCGGTTTGCAAGCGCGCCTGCTGGGCGGTCAGGGTAATTTCCGGTTCGCTTTCACTCGCTTGAACATGGATGTAGGGCTGCACGAGGGTTCGCCCTTCGACCGCCTTCACGTTGACGGAAAAGCCCCCCATGCTGAAGGACTTCTGGGTTCGCAGCAGGCTATAGGCGGTGTCGTCGAGCGACTGGGCCACGATCCGGTGCATGTTGGGCCGAGACCAAGCGGCGCAGGCGTCATAGACCCAAAAGGTGAAGAAGCTGAGGAAGTAGGTCATGATCAGCACCGGCCAAACCACTTCCATCGGGTTGATCCCGGCCGATTTGAGGGCGGTCACCTCGTTGGTCGCCGCCATCCGGCCGAAGACCGTGCAGACCGCGAATAGGATGCAGCCCGGCAGGGTGTAACGCAGCATCTCAGGCACGAAGTAAGGGAGCATCGAGGCGATTACCTGCGGAGGCAAACCGCGCTTCATCCCTTCCATCACGCCGCCACCCACCGTCATCATCAATACGGTGATGCCCAGGCAGAGGAGGAAGACCTTGAGGATCTCCAGCAGCACATGTCTCTGGATTATCGTCATCCGGTTTTTTGACCCTGCTACCTTATCTCGAAAGGGGCCTGGGATGGCTGGTTGGCAGCGTTAACTACGCGGCCGGCGCTTGGGCGATCTCGCGGGCAGTCTGACGACGCTGGGGCTCGAATTCCAGGGATTCCGGCTCGCGGGGTAGCTCTAGTAGTCGAGGTGGACTGATTTCCCGTGGCTCGCGCCACGACTGAATTCCCAGGAAAACCGCCAGGCAGGAATAGTAGACGATGGCCCCAGACCACACGACATCACTCAGGAAGTGCCCCCCCTCGGCGATTCGACAAACCCCGATTCCGCCTCCCAGGAACAACCCCAGGAAGAGAAATGACCCGGCCAACCAAGGTCGATGGCGAAAGATCAGGAACGCCGGGGCCATGAACACAAAGCCCATGGAGGCGTGCCCGCTGGGAAACGATTTGGCATTTTCGTGATTGCTGACCATCGCCGGAGGAACGTAGGTGGTCCTTCCCCCAAACTCGACGAGTTGACTCGGCCGCGGTCGGTTCCAGTGGGGCTTGAGCACCGAATTGATCAATAGGCCCGGTCCGATGATCACCACCAATGCGAACAAAAGGCACTGCTTCCGCCAAGGCCGGAGTGGTTCGATCCATGGGCCTAGGATGAAGATAGCAATTCCGAACGACGCGATGACCACACCCGGCAGCGGTGCGAAATAGTAAATCACGCCTCCGACGAACGTCCCGCCGAACCAGAACGCCTGCTCGCTTTCGGAGTAAAACAACTGCGAAACCCACAGGTCGAGCGAAGTCAGCCGACAAACAATCGTGATCGCAATCACCAAGACGAGCGGCAAAAATGTCGCCCAAGCGAGCGCGCGGTAAGCCTTCCCGTTTGCGCGCCCCCCCTCGCAATCACCCAGGCCCAGGGGGGTGGCTTGGTGGTGGTTTGGATTGTCATGGATCACAGGTTGAGACATGGCCGCCGACACACGAGTTGAGGTGAGCGGGAATTGAGCTATTCCCTAGGATCGACCCGCTCTCTTCGAATCGATGAATCACTTGGTAACGGTTGGCGCGATTTTCCGGCCGTCGACAGCAATGATGGCGCGGACCCTAAGAGAAATAGCCGAATTGCCGAAATGAGGCAATCCCGATCCGGAAGTCAACGCCGCAATACGGCGATTTCACGCGACTCATCACCCGCGGGAAGTGCGTCCCGCGGCCTGTAGAGAAAGGCGGACGGCGGTTACCCCATCAGCGACAGTTTCAGATAGACTTCCCAGCCGGTTCGAGTCGCCAGAAATAGCGTGAGCAGCATCACAATCCCGCCGCAGACGAGCATCCATCTCGGCATCCGCGCGGCACCGGTCAGTTCAGGCCGCGTGCCCAGGTAGAGCATCATCGCCGCTAGCAGTGGTAGCCCCAAAATAGTGAGGCTTTGCCCCAGAATAATCAGCGGAACGACCGGCATTCCGCTCCCGCGCGCCAGCAGGGCAACCACCATCCCGGCCAGCAAACCGAGGGTCGTGCAGATCTTGGTCGGGAGGCTGCTTAGCTTGCAGTCGTAGCCCAGCCCATCGGAAAGGAGCACACCGCCCACCATCGCATTACCCAAAAACGAACTGAAGGCCCCGGCGAAGATCCCCACACAAAACAGGATCTCGGCGAAGTAGCCCCATTGCCCCAGCAGCGGTTTTAGTTGCTGGGCGACATCGGTGGCACTGTTGAGGGAGTTCGGGTCGACCGTGCCGTACAGCACCGCGGCAGAGGTGAGCATGACGATCAGCGAGATACCCGTTAGCACAGCGATCCCAGCCGCAGAGTCGATCCGCTGCTGCGAGAGATTCTCTAGCTTCCAACCTTTTTCCTTCACCAGATAGCCCTGGTAAAAGGCACCCGCCACCGAGGTGGTGGTCGCTACCAAGGCGACCAGGACTCCGGCGTTTGCTTGGAGTTTCCCGTCGATAATCGCCGGCCAGATCCGGCCCGCCTCCCCTGTGGGCCAAGAAGGAATCAACCCCTTAAAGACCGCCAACAAATCCGGCCCGGCGAACAGGATATTGATCACAAACACCGCCATCATGACCATCACTAGGCTGATCATAATCTTTTCCAAGTGCTGGTAGATATGCTTCAGGCCAAACAGGGTGAACATGATGATCACATTGAGCGCGGCCAGGATCGCCACGCTAATCCAAGGGGCGATCCCCTGGACGACGTCTCCCTCCTCATTGGTCATCGTGGAGAAGGGCTCGATCGCCGCGAGCACGCCCAAATTGTTGGTGAACTGAAAACAGGCCGCGATCAAAAAGACGGTCACCCCGATCAGGATCGCCATTGGGCGACCCAGCCGAGCCGCGATCTCGTCTCCGAAGCTCCGCTCATAAATCACCCCCAACCGGGCCGAGAACGAGGTGAGGGCGAACATCAGGAACCCGGCCGAGAGCAGGATCCAGATCATCTGGTAGCCGAACTGCGTCCCGACCTTGGAGTTGGTCAAAATGCTGCCCGGCCCCAGAACCACCGAGGCCACAATCACCGCCGGGCCTAGGACCCCCAGCAAACCTCGTTTCGGGGCGGGATCGACGTTTTCAGGAGCTTCGCTCATGGTGAATGATATCTCGTTAAATCATTGGGTAAAAGCTGTAGCGTACCGCATTTCCGAGGGAAAGTCAGCCAGGGGCCTCCAGCGCCGTGTCAGTCGACGTCCCGGTGGGCAAGTTTCCTATCTTATCGAATCCCGCGGCGATTACCAATATTTGTGCCGCACCGGGGATGAGTTCACCCGGAAGAGACACGATCATCTCGCACTTCATCGTGCTGCTTACGCTGCTCCGCTCTCATTGGAAAATGAAAAATGGAGATTGAAAAATACAGAATAAAAGCGGAAGGACGCGAGCCCACCGGTCTTTAGCGTAAAAATTCCCCCAAGGGCAACGCCGTCTAGTGGAACCAGAGACGGCGTCCAAACTTGCCGGAAGAGACTTAAGCAGCTCACACTTCTCATGCCCACGTTGGAGGGCGTGGGCATGGCACCCTCTAGGTCGAGTATTCAATCTTGCGACTCCTCACCCGATTTCTCAAAAGGGGCGGCGTTCGGATCCGCCTTGTCGGATTTCAGTGATTCTTGCCGCGTTCGGGCCGCCTCCAAAACCTGCCGCTTCGCTTCGGCCCGGGCCTGGTACTCACCTACCACCACGCCAATCAGCATCGGCAAGCGGAGCAGGACATATACCCCGACCAGGCTGAAGTAGGGGATGTAGAACCAGAGCAGACTCTCGTGATAAGGCAGCACACGGAGCAGGCTGAGCAGGATTCCGGTAAGCGTCGTCACCAGCAGGATCTGCCAGATCCGAAACTGGAACCGATCGGTCCGCCGCACCGGTTGCGGGTCCGGTTCGCGCGGTGGGAAGTCGTCTGGCGGTGTGGTATCCGGAGGCACGCTAGCACTTGCACGCGGTGGGAAACTGGCCTGAATATATCAAGTTTAACGTCTCGGCGGTCGAATAGATGAAGGAGGAAGTCTCCCCCCGATTCCGGACGATCCACGCGGATAATTCATGGCTGAATTTAACATCGAAATTGTCGACCAAGTTTTGGCCGCTTGCCAGACCAATGCGGGCGAAGTTTCCGATGCCCTCTCGCGGACAATGAATCGCAAGATTTCCCTGGAAGTGGAAGAGGGTGGCCCCGTGGCGATCGATGCCTTGCCGCCGGAGTGCCAAGGGCCCGGTCTGTTGATTCTGCTGAAGGTGGAAGCGAGCGCCGCCCTGCTGGTCCTGCCGGAGTCGAGCGGGCTGCTGCCGATCTGGTACGACAACCCCGATCCAACCGGCGAGAGCAAGCTTTCGACCCTCGGGCAGGAGCTGGGGATGACCCTCCTACCGGACGAGTTGATCGCCCTGGAGTTCGAGACCCACGCGGTCGAGAATTTGGCGGAGGTGATCTCTCGAATGGGACTGGGCCCCAAACCGGGGCAGATCTCGCTGCGGCTGACCAGCGATGAGAAATCCACAACTGCCCCCCTGCTGTGGCCAATTGCCAATCCGGCGGCCATCCACGCCGACGAAGCCGCCAACGAGAGCCCAACCGCTACGAAGCCCCCTGAGGGCACGAGCCAAAACGCCCAGGGTAGCAATCCGCCACCTTCGTCCCGGATCTCCGACTTCAACGAGCTACCCGCTTACAGCCGAAGCTTGCTGCGGATCTCCGTTCCGGTGAAGGTGACCTTGGCCCACAAGCGGATGAAGATCAGCGA
The DNA here is from genome assembly GCA_040880405.1 of Pirellulaceae bacterium. Classification (GTDB taxonomy): domain Bacteria; phylum Planctomycetota; class Planctomycetia; order Pirellulales; family Pirellulaceae; genus JBBDIM01. The sequence goes on from JBBDIM010000064.1 coordinate 10,993, forward strand.
CATTGTGGAACTGGGGGTCGGAGCGATCATCGAGTTCGACAAATCGTGCGACGACGCCCTCAACGTCGAGATCGGCGATCAAACGGTCGCCGCTGGCGAAGCGGTCAAGGTAGGCGACAAATTCGGCCTCCGCCTGACCGAAGTGGTGATGCCCGAGGAACGCTACATCTCGCTCAAGGGCTGCCGCCGCGTCCGGTAATGTTTTGTTCGGGGGTGGAACGATCGCCTGATGGAACCCGAGAAGGCGTCCAGGCTTTTCAGAAGAGACACAATCATCGCGCACTTCGCATGCCCACGTTGGAGGGCGTGGGCATGGCACCCAGACATCATGCGCAAACTCTAGCTGAACGAACCGCTGGTTGTCATTCCCCCACCAGCCTCCGCAACGTCGCCTCATCAATCCACACCGCCTCTTGGGTGAGTTGGAACATCAGGTCGACTTCCGGCCAGCCGACCGTTTGAAAGATTTGCTCCCAGCATTCCAACGGGGCGGACCCCTTGAGTTCCACGCTCAGCATCTTGCCGCCGCGGTCCAACAGCATCCCGTCGAGCTGCCAGGGTCGGTCGGGATCGGTGGAGACCCAAACCAGCGAGCCGTCCGGTTCGATAAACATCCGGGGCAACGCAGCCAGGGCCGCTTCGGTTTGTTCGAAGGTGACCGGCAATGGCTCGCTTAACTGCTGGGGCGTCGGGGCCAAGGTTTCGAGCGTGCCAAGGGAGTTGGATTGACGGATTCCCGCCACGACCCCCGCGGGCCGAGCATGAAGCGTGAGATGGAGGGGACGCATTGGGATCAGGTGCCAATCATGGTGAAGGGGCTCCGCCTGAGGAGGCCCCGGCTATTCCGACTCGACCTGCTCGCCGAGCCACACCAGATAGTTTACCGAACCATGGGCGATGGGCACCGCCACAATCTCCGGCACCTCGTAGGAATGTTCTCTATCGATCGTCCGCGCGACCGCGTCGAACAGCGTGGTGTGGGTTTTGATGTTGAGCGTGAACTCGGTCGATTTCTCGACCTTCCCCTGCCATTGGTACACGCTGGTCATCGGCCCGGTGATCTGAACGCAGGCGGCTTCCCGGTTGGTGACCAGGATCTCGGCCAAACGCTCCGCTTCCTCGCGCGATGACGTGGTGGTGAAAATCATGAGGGCATGCATGTGAATGGACCTACCGAACACGATGTGATGATTGCTCCCGACACCTGGGTGGACCGCCTTCTTGACGACCCATAAAACGCCCGCCCCTACGATGACTGACGTTAAAAATTCTGCCCGCCGTGTAGTCTACTCGGAGCTTGTGTGGTTGGTGTTAGCAATAGAATGTGGATGACCGCAAGTTGCGGGCTTCACGTCTGAATAACGGAAAGATCCGCCCCTTTCCTCCGCATTGCTTGGGAGTCCGGTTAGCCAGCGGCGGGGGGCTTGGGAATAGAATGCGCAGCGGCACCGCTCAAAAAGTGAGGCCTGGCCAGCTTTTGCTCGCCGGCGGCGATGAAGGCTTTGCTCGGCTTAAGCGCCTGTTGCGGCCCGTCGACTCGAATCCGTCGGATTGGTGAGGGGGCCGTCCCCAGGATTCCGCTCCAAACTTCGTACGGAGCGCCGTGTCGTTCGTCGTCCGCGTAGAACGTGAGATACGACATCGCCTCGGCCGGCAAAAATTCGCGCGGCGAATCCTCTTTCCCGGTCGGATGATAGGTCCGTCGCCAGGTTCCGCTGTTGAAGTAAATTTGGTTCAGGACGTAGCCGTCCATGAAGCTGGCATCCAGCGGAACGGTCTCCGCCACATGGGTATGGCCATAGACGAAATGCCGGGCCCTGCGATTGCGGAATTCCGGCTCGTGCATCGCGTTGCGGACCAGCGACAACGTCCGCCCACCCCGGCTTTTGGCGATCCAAGCGGCCAATTGCTCCCCTTGATCGGTCGCGATCTGTCCTTGAAACATCATCAACTGGGCCAGCTCGTCGAAGCTGCCCAGGTAATACGCCAACTGGCCATCGCGGACGATCTTCAGGTCGAGCATCCGCCGCACCGCGCGGTCCCACTGGCCCCGGATCTCGTACTGCAGCGAATCGACCGGACAGGTCAATCGCAACAACTGATCGAGCCACAGGGGTGCCATCGCTAACGGCCGAACATGGTCCAGTTCAGAAAGACCGAGCCGGGTGGAAGCAGGCAGTTGATCTCCCAGCGTCGCTTCAACCTGGTCTCGGAAGTAGGTGATCAATTCAATCGCCAGCACGTCCGACAGACTACTTTGATCGCGGCGACCGGAATAGCTGAGCGGGTCCCACTGGTCACCATGCCGAGCACAAACCCGATGCCGCGCCAAGATATCGGCCAGCACCGGATCGTCCGCCCCTTGATGGGGAAAGGGCTTGGCCGGATCGTTCGCTAAGCCCAGCTCATCGCACACCACCTGCCGAATCAAGCGATAGCTCTCGCCCTGGTTATGGAGCATCCAGTCGGTATTGCCGACCATATAATGCACACGCACCGGGACCGGGATCTGCGGTCCCTCGAAGTCCGGTTTGTGATCCGGCGAGGACTCTGGCAAACGGATGATCTGTTCGACACTCAACGCCTTGAGGATCGCCAAGCTGCGGACATTGTGGGAAAGGGTCCCGCGGAGAACCTTCGCCACACGTTGCACGTAACCATGGCCGTGCGTATCGTCCCAAGGTTTGGGGCCCTCCCCTTGCCAGACGGACGAGCGAATCAGGTCGAGCGCGTCCCCCAGCAGCAAGACATCGATTCCCGTCAGGGGACGGTAGCCACCATCGCTCCGCCAAGAGGCCCGCACCGCGAGGTCCTGAAGTCGCTCGGCAAAGATCCGAAACGCCCCCGGGTCGAGGGTTCGACAGGTGGTTTCGTCGGTCAGGTGAATATCGCTAATGATTACAAGCATCGCCGGGCTTCCAGTGCCGCGTGTCGAGTGCCGCGTACGGTTAGGACGATGAGGAGACCGATGTCCCCCCTGTTTCCTGATTTTCGGTATGCCGCACTCCTCCACGTGAGGTATTGCGCACAAATCGCTTAATAAGCCATCCTGGATTGCTAGCAGAACCGTGATGCGGAGAGGGCCAATGCATGAAGTGCTGGCAAGCGGTTCGGCGTGAAGCTCGGGTTCGATCGGCAACGTGCCCGACCGATCGGCACGCCGCTGCAGCTGCACTGGGCAATCTTCGACGCGGCCCGGCGATGCGGCGATTTCGACTTCATCCAGAACAACCCAGACTACCACCTGATGGTACAGTACATCGACACCGGGTCGTACCACTGGTTGGACTTCGAATTCAACCGAGAATCGCAAATCGACCTCTTCGCCACGGGCGTAGAAGCGGCGGCAAAGTTTTTGAAGACGTTCGATTGGGATCGCTACCGCGCAGTCCGCCGCGACATGAACCGCGCCTGGGAACTACAAGGCGGCGGCCACGATCCCCCGGAATCATCGCCATAATATCTCACCAATAAAAGCGGTAGGGCGCGAGCTCCGGTCTGGGGCGTGATAATTCCCCAACGGCAACGCCGCCAAATAGAGGCCGAAACGGCGTCCCGACTTCTTTGAAGAGATAAGATCATCTCGCGATTCACCGGAGGGCTCGCGCCCTGCCGCTTTTATTCTTTGGCACACCTGAAGATGATTTGACCCAGGCCGCTTCAGGGAGGATACTACGAGGTCTCACGGCAATGATTCCCCGACGTCCCTCCCCCCACGCGTTTTCGCCCGAGGTTTTCGCCCCATGCATGTTCTCACTAGTCGATTGATGGTTGTGGTACTTAGCCTGGTTCTGGTTGGTGTGATCAATTCGCTCCAAGCCGAAGAAACCCGGCCCCCTAATATTATTTGGATCATGCCGGATGACTTGGGGTATGGCGACGTGGGGTACCTGGGGCAGAAACAGGTGAAGACGCCCCATATCGATCGACTGGCGAGCGAGGGGATGCGGTTGGATTCGTTTTATGCCGGCAACACGGTTTGCCGACCTTCGCGGTTGGTGCTCTGGACCGGTTTGCATAGTGGGCATACCGCGATCAACTCGAACCGGCCGTATGTTTTTTCCGATACGGATGTCACCGTTGCCTCCCGTTTGAAAGAGGCGGGGTACACCACCGGTGGCGTCGGCAAGTGGGCGATGGGCAACCCTGGGACCGGGGGTGAGCCGATCCATCATGGGTTTGATTTCTGGTATGGCTACCTCGACCAAAGCGAGGCCCACAACTTTTACCCGACGCACTTGTATCGTTGTGCCGACGGCGAAGTGAATCAGGAGGAATTGCCGGGCAACGTACTACTCGACGATCCAAAGGCTCGGGGCCGAGTCGCCAAACCGGAGCACCGCGACACCTACTCGCACGACCTGCTAACCGAGGAAGCGTTGGGGTTCATCCGCGACAACCATGAAAAGCCGTTCGCGCTGCATGTCCACTGGACCATCCCGCATACCAACAACGAAGGGGGCCGGGTCCTGGGCGACGGGATGGAAGTGCCCGACTATGGCCAATACAAGGACCAGGACTGGCCCAACACAGAAAAGGGCTTCGCCGCGATGGTCAGCCGGATGGATGGCGATGTGGGGCGGATTATCGACCTGCTGAAGGAACTCAAGATCGAACAGAACACGCTGGTCATCTTCACCTCCGACAACGGCCCACACAACGAGGGTGGCCACAAGCATACGTTCTTCAATTCCAACGGCCCCTTGCGGGGCTTCAAGCGGGACGTCTACGAAGGTGGCATCCGCGTGCCGACCATCGCCTATTGGCCTGGGACGATTCAGCCGGGGACCAAGTCCGATACCCCCTTCACCTTCTACGACTACATGGCCACCGCCTGTGATTTGACCGGGGCTAAGATTCCGGAGAAGACCGACGGGATTAGCTTTCTCCCGACGCTGCTGGGCAAGTCGGAGCAGCAGACCGCCCGCGAGGCGATTTACTCCTCGTACGAAAAGAAGCAGGCGGTGCGGATGGGCCAATGGAAAGGGGTTCGATTGGCTCCCAATCGACTGATCGAACTGTACGACCTGTCGACCGACATCGGCGAAGAGGACGACGTTGCCGAGGATCATCCGGAGATCGTGCGGCGGATTGCCCAAGAGATGGAGAAGGTGACGCGGTAGCGGATGCGTGATCAACGGATCGCCGCCCACCGGTTCAACATACCCCGCTGTCGATCACGCATTTCTGTTGACATCATCGCACCCTTCACCCCGCTGCATTTCGACATGACCCACGCCACACTCCGTTACGGTCGATTTTTAGGCGCGATGGGACTGCTGGCCTTGCTGGTTGGCAGCCTTCAAGCAGAGGTGCCGATCGTCTCCTTGGCCCAGTCGGGCGCGGCCCGTCTGCCGGTGGTTGTAGGACCGGAGGCCTCGGCCAAGACCCGAGAGTTTGCCGAGGAACTCGCCGATTACCTGGGGCGGATCAGCGGCGGGACTTTTTCGGTGGAACAGGGAAATGGCAGCCGGGGAATCGTTCTAGGGACGTTGGCCGACTTCCCCGAAGCACCCGTTGGCGATGTGCAATTTGGAAGTGGACCGTTTGCCCGGGAAGAGTATCTGCTGCGGTCGACACCGGAGGGGCTGTATCTGCTGGGCGCGACGGAGAGGGGGGTCTCTCACGCGGTGTGGGATCTGCTTCACCGGCTGGGACATCGGCAATTCTTTCCCGGCGAAACCTGGGAAGTGGTGCCGCAGAAGCAGGATTTGGAGATCGCCATTGATCACCACGGCAAGCCATCGTTCCATGCCCGGCGGATTTGGTACAACTGGGGTCTATGGGGTTATAACGAGCAGCCGTATCACGCCTGGTGCCAGCGGAACCGGGCGGTCCAGGGGTTTGTCCTCAACAGCGGCCACGCTTACGAGGCGATCCTGGCCGCCAACCGGGAGGCCTTTGAAAGGCATCCGGAGTATCTGGCCCTCGTCGATGGCAAGCGCGCCAATTTCGGTGGCGATACCAAGTTCTGCATCTCCAACCCCGGCTTGCGGAAACTGGTGGTCGACGACGCCGTGCGCAGGGTGAAGGCCAACCCCGCGCTCGATAGCATCTCAATGGACCCCAGCGATGGCGGCAACTGGTGCGAGTGCGAAAAGTGCAAAGAGCTGGGGAGCGTCAGCACGCGCGTCGTGACCTTAGCCAATGAAGTGGCCGAGGCGATCAACCAGTTGGACCTGGGAGAAAAGTATGTCGGCATGTACGCCTACAACCGGCATTCGGCCCCTCCGGAAATCGACGTTCATCCCCGCGTCATCCCCAGCGCCACGACCGCCTTCATCGGCGAAGGCCTGACGTTTGACCAGGTGGTCGATGGCTGGCAGGCGAAGAAGGCCCAGATGGGGACCTACGATTACCTGAGCGTGGTCGATTGGGACTGGAACCTACCCCGCGGGGCAAAGGCCTCTCGGCCACGGGAGGTCGCGAAGTTCCTGCCCGCACTGCATGCCAAGGGGGTACGCTTTTACGACGCTGAATCGGGCGATTGCTGGGGGCCTTGTGGTCTGGGCTATTACGTCGCCGGCCGGGTGCTGTGGGATATCGAAGAGGCAGAGCGGGTGGAGGAGATCATCGACGACTTCCTCGAAAAGGCCTTTGGCCAAGCTGCCGAGCCGATGCGCGAGTTTTACCATCTGATCAATGAGGATCGCCAAAAAAGGCCCGCGTCAGACATCGTCGGCCGGATGTACCGTCAGCTCGACAAGGCCCGTCGCTCGACCGACGACCCCCAGGTGCTGGCCCGGTTGGATGACCTCACGCTCTATACCCGCTATGCCGAACTGTACTACGCCTTGGCGGCGGGGGAAGGCTCCAAAGAGGATGCTGTGCGGCACGCCTACCGGATGCGGAAGACGATGATGATCCACAGTTACGGGCTGTGGGCTCGGCTGCTGAGCCAACAAGCGGCCCTGACCGACGGCCACCCGCTCAAAAGCGAGGAGCCCTTTACCGCGGCGGAACTGGCCGGCATCCTTTCCGAGGGGATTGCCCACAACGAACCGGTCGAGTCGGGCATCACCAGCGTGGAGTTCAGCGACAAGCTGGTCCCCGCGTTCCAGCGGCTCAAGCTGGGCGAAAACAAGCTCGGCAGCTTGCCCGCCGCGCCGCAGGATCGGCAACGGTACGCCCTGTGGGTCGAGAACGAAGGGGACACGATCGACCTGCAAGTGACCGTGCAAAAAGTGTGGGCGATTCGGCCACCGCAGCTCCGGCTCTATTCACCGCGGGAGGTCTCGCTCGATCCGGTCGACACCTTTACCGATTACCAGGCGGACGGCCAAACGGTCGCGGTCTCGCTGAAAACCAAGCACGCGGGGCTGCACTGGTTGGAGGTAATCGATGGTGGTGATCACACCCGGATTGAGTGGCCGGAAGGGATGCCGGCGATGGTCCCGACGGCCCTCGACTCCGCGGAGGCGAGTTCGCACTTTCGGGGCCAATGGAGCATGTATTTTTATGTTCCTCGCGGGACCAAAACGGTCGGCGGCTGGGCCGCTCGAGTCGCCAACTGGGCCCCCCGGATCTCCGGCAAGCTGCTCAACGCCGATGGCGAGGAGGTCCTCGACTTCGCCGAGCGGGAAGAGGGTTGGTTCAAAGTCCCGGTCCCGGCCGACCAAACGGGCCGACTCTGGAAGTTCGAGCAAAGCCAAGGCCAACGGCTATTGATGACGGTTCCCCCCTACTTAACGCACGACCCCCAGCGGCTGATGCTGCCGGAGGAAGTGGTCGCGGCGGATGAGTCGCCATGAGTTTACGATTGCGGAGGACAGGAAACGTGCTTTTCCCGTCGTCCAAAATCGGCATTTACGCGGAACGGCGTTTGCGGTGAAATTGGGGGCCGGGGCCAGTGTGCCCCGGTTTTTCCACGCCCGAGCGAGACGACACGGATGCCCTTCCCGATCAAAAAGTACGCGATTCACATTATCTACGCCGGCGTGTTTCTGTTTGTGGCCGGTGTGCAGCTCCATGCGGTGGAGGCGTATCGAATGACCCCGCAATCCACGGAACTGTTGTCACGGTGGTTCGGTCCCCCCGCCGACACCCCCAATGGCGCAATGCAGCAGTTTGTAGTGAAAAGCGGGGAGATCCGCAAAACCTTCACCCCTCCCGATTGGATCGCCTGGGCCTGCCTCTCGGCCGGCGCGGTGTTAACAGTGCATGGAGCCCTGCAGATGCGGAAGTAGGGAATGCTCTCGGCCCGGGCCTTTCCCACTATCACCCCGGCATGAAAGATCTTCATTGCCCCGGAGACGGATTTAGCCACAGAGGTCACCGAGGACACAGAGTGGGAATGACGAATGCAAAATGAAGAATGAAAATACAAAATGACTCGATCCCATTTTTCATTTTCCATCAATCATTTCCCTCTCCTCGGTGTGCTCTGTGACCTCTGTGGCTCAAAAGTGACTCGGGTAATATCACCTGAGGGGCATCGATGTTTCAATAGGTTGGTTCATTCCTTGCCGCCAACATCCAACCTGCGCGAAACCAAACCATGCCGACCCCCGAGATCCAAAAACTCAACGAGCAGCATACCGACGAGGCGATCGCCGCTCGGATTGCCGCCACCACGCAGCATGGGTTTGTGGGGGATTTTGTGCTCGGTGGGGTCGATGGGGCGATTACCACCTTCGCGATTGTCGCGGGAGTGGCCGGGGCGAATTATCCGGTGGGGGTGGCGTTGGTGTTGGGGGTCGCTAATGTGTTGGCCGATGGGTTCAGCATGGCGGTCAGCAACTACCTGAAGGTAAGGGCCGACAAACAGGTGCTGGAGCAGTACCGCCGGATGGAAGAGTTCCACATCACGCACCTGCCGGATCGCGAACGGGAAGAGATCCGCCAGATCTTCGCCGCCAAGGGGTTCTCCGGCGAGTTGCTAGAGCAGGTGGTCGAGACGATTTGCGACGATCAACAGCGATGGGTCGATACGATGCTGGTTGAGGAATGGGGCCTGCAAATCGCGCCCCCTTCCCCCTGGAAAGCGGGCCTGGTCACCTTTTGCGGCTTCCTACTGGCCGGGGCCGTCCCGCTGTTGCCCCTGCCGCTGATGTACTGGGGAGTCGACCGGGACGAGGTTTTTGCCTTGTGCGCGATCGTCACCATGGTGGCGTTCGCCCTGATTGGGGTGTTCCGCGGCAAAGTGGTGGGTCACTCCACTTTGGTCTCCGTGGTGGAAACCGTGGCGACCGGAGGTCTGGCGGCCGCGATTGCGTATGGTGCGGGGGTGCTACTGGAGCGATTGGTGGGAGGCAGTGGGTAGGTTTGGGGGCATTCAAGATCCGCCGCCTGATTTCTTGGACCGCTGGCGATCACCGGCTTGTTTGGCGAACAAAGGTAAGAAGCCACGGATCGGCACGGATTTTCACGGATCAGGAAGAACCCGATTCAAAATAATATTGACGCCTTTGCCCATCCGGCATGGCAAAATCGGCTCACCGACCTATCCGCGAACATCCGCGTTAATCCGCGGCTTAACTCGATTTATTTTGGCCGCAGATTAACGCGGATAAACGCGGATATTTTCTTTCCTGGGATGCAATTCTGTTATATAACATTTAGAGGGCGGGGCGCATGGCCCAATCTGGCTTTTCTTGATGCCTTAGGCTCGGTTGCGGAGGAGTTCGCGATGACAATCCCCAGCGATCCGCAGGCCGCGAAGCAGCATTACTTCCGCTTTGCCACGCAATTTCTGCGTGCTGCCCGGGAGTGCGACGCGGAGATTTTGGAAGTCGTCGCGCGAATGGGAGATATTCTGCTGGACGATCAAAGCTCGGACGAGGAGCGTCAGATGGCGGTCGATACCATAGAGGAGGCGTTGTTTCCTGGGATTGCGGCCGATGAGTCGGATGGGATGACGTTGTGGGAAAACTCCGAGGAGTCCCAGAGTGTTCTTCAGCGGATGGACGAGCAGGAGTCGCAATTCGCTAGCCAAGTCGTGGCGATCATGAAACGACTTGGAATGAATCAACAGCAACTTGCCGAGGCGATCGGAATCACCCAGCCCGCGGTTTCGCTGCTGCTAACGCGTCAGTGCCGACCGCAAAAACGGACTGTTCGCAAGGTCGCGCAGGCGCTGGGTGTCACAGAAGAAGAAATTTGGCCAACGGCTTGAAATCGTCGAACACCCCACCCTCATCTTGTCCAGCTCCACCACCCGTCGCCATGCAATAATCGGCCTTCGCGCGGGCGAATGTACCGTAAGCGAAGCGGGCCTGTTATCCCCTCGTGGGATATGCCATTGAGAGCGCAATGTGAGCGGGCAGACTCACAGCCGCGCGGTGCGAGACTTTTCGGAACTTGTTTCCTATAATTGACTTAGGGGGTTTGGCTGCGGTCTTTCGGTGAATTTGCCAGCGGTTTAATCTTCCTTCCCTCGAAGCGCCGACAACCTACTCTTGTGTATCCCCCGCCGCGCCAAACCGAGTGGTTTGAGTACTTTTCTCCTTTTTGCCCGCTTTACTTCATGAGTGAATCACTTCACCCGATCGGACAGAAGGTCGATCCGGCCCTCTTGGTGCAGACGCATCAAGTCGGCGTGTGGCGATACTTGCGGTCGCTCGGGTGTGATTCGCATGAGGCGGAGGATCTGACGCAAGAGACCTTCCTGAAGGTCCTGGAGAAGCCATTCCAGGAAATGGGGGAGGCGGCCGCGAGGTCGTACCTGCTAAGGGTCGCGAAGCATCAACTGATTGATCGTCGGCGACGGGAAGGCCGCTCGATCGCGGTTGAGAATATTGAGCAGGTCGAGGAGTTTTGGAATCGGCACGCGTCCAATCAACACGGAGCGCGTTCCGGCCAAGATAAACAACGTGACTTAATCGATACACTTCGACATTGCCTGGAAGGGTTAACCGCCCGGGCCCAAACAGCGTTGCGGATGCGGTTTGAAGATCACTGCACGCGAGAGCAAATTGCAGAGGCCTTGGGGATTGGTCCTCACGGCGCGAAAAACCTGATGCAGCGAGCCAAACAACAACTTAAACAGTGCTTAGACGACAAACAGGGTCTGGACGATAAACAGGCCGAGGCGGATCGCCCCTCCTCCGATTAACGGCGGGGCACCCAATATTTCAATCATGAACCACGAAGATCCCATCATCGATCCTCTCCTGGAGGAACTGCTCGGGGGGCAATCCCCGCCGGATCTGACTGCGCGTGTCTTAACTCGTTTGAGTCAGCGAGAACTCACAAGCCCAGAACGCAACGGTGCCACCCAAAGCGGGTTGTCTCAAGCCGCCACACCAGCTTCCCAAGATGACAATCTTGCCGATGGTCGGGGGCTCTCTGACAGCCGCGTGATGGTGGCACGGCGGCGGGTGCGTCGGGCTCGGCAGTGGCAAACGTACGCTTCGTTCGCCATCTCGTTGTCTCTGCTGGGGGTCTTGGTCGGGGCTGGCTGGCTACTGTGGCAGGCGGGTGACTGGAACGATGGCTCACTGGCCCAGGGTGATCGCTACGGCGATACCGCCGCCCAGGAGAAAAACAAACAAGGCCAGATCGAAAAGCACGGCGGCCGTGACATTATCGATTCGTCCCGTGCGGCAAATGAGACGCTCGGCTCCTCGCGCGACAATCGGCTGCCGGGCGGGATGGGCGAAAATCCTCCTCGACGCGACAGCCAAGAGACCCAACCTGAAAAGCCTGGACTTGAAACGCGTGAAAACTCCGCGCCGCGGCATGTCACCCCGATTGAGCGCCCTAGTTTGGCCAAGTCGGATGCCGAGATCGTCGAGCGGGTCAATCGCGTGATCGCCGATGGTTGGAAAGCGGAAAACGTTCAGCCGGCTCAAGCCGCCACCGATAGCGAGTGGTGCCGTCGGACCTACCTGCAATTGCTCGGCCGAATCCCGACCGTGGACGAGGTGCAAAAGTTTGCCAGTCGCCGCAGTTTGGACAAGCGCGGCCAAGATAAGCGCGCGTGGCTGGTCGATCGGTTGATCCAATCGGAAACGTACCGCGAGGAATTCGCGTCCTATTGGAGTGCGCGGTGGGCCAATATTTTGGTCGGCCAGGCGGGCGGGATGTCGGCCGATAGCCCGATCGATCGCAAAAGCTTGGAAGGCTACCTGCACGAGGCGTTCGCGCAGAACCGCCCTTACGACAGCGTGGTCCGTGAGTTGCTGACCGCCAGCGGTTCGAATCGACCGGAGGCAGAGGACTTCAACCCCGCCACCAACTTCCTAGTTGCCACGCTCGATCAAGACGCCAAGCTGGCGACCGCCAAGGCGTGTCAAACCTTTTTGGGACAGCGGCTCCAATGTGTCGAGTGCCATACCCATCCGACCAACGGCTGGGAGCAGGATACTTTCTGGAGCATGAACGCCTTCTTCCGCCAAATCAAAACGGAGCGGAAGGGGGACAACGGTCCGATCCGGATCGTCAACCGAGATTTCCAAGGCTCGGCTGGTGATGGTGCCGATGAGGCGGAGGTTTACTTCGAACAGCAAAACGGCATTCTCAAGGTCGCTTATCCCCGGTTTGTCGATGGGACCGAGATCCCCCGCTCCGGTAAGTTGGCTCAGGTCGATCGACGCCAGGAACTGGCCCAGTTGGTGATCAATTCCGATCTGTTGCCCCAAGCGACCGTTAACCGGATGTGGCAACATTTCCTGGGGGTTGGATTCACGACTCCGGTCGACGACATGGGCCCGCACAATCCCCCTTCGCACCCGGAGCTGCTAGCAACCTTGGCGGATGATTTCGCCGCCAGCGGGTTCGACATGCGGCGGCTGATGCGTTGGATCACCTTGAGCGATGCGTATGGGCTTTCCAGCAAAATCACCGACGGCAACTTGGCGGACGACCCCAGCCAGGGGCAACCGCTGTTCGCGCGGTACTACTCTCGGCAGATGGAAGCGGAACAGTTGTTCCACTCGCTCACGATGCTGGCTCAGGTTCGGTCGGCGAATGGCGGGATTATCGCGTCGGGGGATGATCGGCATCAGTGGCTCGGCCAGGTAACCCAGAAAATGGGGAACGACGAAGACACCGAAACCTCCACCCTGGATGGCACCGTCTCTCAGACGCTATTGATGATGAATGGCCACCTGATGAACAATGCCACCGACCTCCATTCCGGCGTGCTAAAGGGGGTGATCGCCAGCAAGATGTCCCCTCGGGAAAAGGTGGAACACCTATTCATGGCATCCCTGTCGCGCAAACCGAATAAACGAGAATTAAAAGCAATCGATGAAATAATCCAAACTCGCCAGCACGAAATCAATAAAGCACTCCAAGACATTTGGTGGGCACTGCTCAACAGTAACGAATTCATCGTCGATCACTGATCGATACGAACACGATTCCTCGAGCCACCGCAACACTGGGCCACTGCGGCACTGGTCGACCACTACTCCGAGCGTGGTCGGCACGAGGGGCAATCCAACGAAGCGCGACGGTCGGAAGATTTCTGTAACCTTCATGGTCTCAGGGACTTTCGGCCGTGCTTCGTTTCTTGGACCCCCAGTTGTGTGACAAACCTCGCTGGCATCACGTGGCTGATTGACGCACCGCATCCACCAAGCCGAGGTGGCGACCATCATCAACCCATCCGCCGGTTTTTATGGCGAATTCGGGACGGGGGACGATTGCCATGGGTATTGGCCGATCAACGCAACGGATTGCGGGGCTCCGGGAATTATAGAAATCCGCCATATTGACCTTGTTTCCGGGTCGGCAATGGTCAACACTGACAGAAGCATCGAAAGGGCTCGTTGTAGGGAAAGAATCCTGACTTCGCCACTGGGAGCAGCCTCTCCCACCACGGCACGAAAGTGTGATACGGACATCACACCTTGCGGTAGTGCGGAATTAATCCGCCCGCTAAGTCGTCACATTTAGCCACCTACAACTCTTGTTTCGCAGAGACCGTCCTCCCTACGGGACTCTGAAAGGGATGCCACCGAAATGCTCATTCTTTCTCGCAAGCAGAATCAACGTATTCTCTTTCCCAATCTAGAAATCACCATCGAAATCCTGAGGGTTTCCGGTAGTGCCGTGAAGGTGGGAGTGGAGGCTCCTTCAAATGTTCGCGTCCTTCGTGAGGAAGTGGTCGACACGGCTGAACTGGAAGGGATTACCGAGGCGGCCCGAACGCAGCGCCATACGTTGCGAAATCGCATGAACACGGCCAACCTGGCCCTGCATTTGGCGCAGAAGCATTTGAATCAAGAACAGTACGTGGACGCCGAGAAGTCTTTGCGGCGCGCCTTGAGTGAACTAACCACGCTCGATTCGCTGGTCGCGAGTTCCGCGAGCGCCACGACCGGAAAGCCGGCAGCGAACCCACCTGAGTCTGGCCAAACGGTTTCCGAAACGGAGAAAAAGCCGCAGGCCCTGATCGCCGAGGACAACTCGAACGAACGGGAACTGTTGGCCGCCTATCTCCGCCTCAGCGGATACGAAGTGGCGGGTGTTTCCGATGGAGTCGAGGCACTGGAGTATCTCGCCCGCAACCCACTGCCAGATGTCTTCCTGCTGGACATGGACATGCCCCGCATGAGCGGCCAAGAGACGATCGCCGCGGTCCGCTCGAAACCGGAATACAAGGACCTGAAAATCTTCGTGGTCAGCGGATCGGAGCGAAAGGAATTGACCGACGATTCCTCACGCCGCGTCGATCACTGGTTCTCCAAGCCAATCGCCCCACCCGCCTTCGTGCGGGAACTCAATCGCGAACTCGAAGTGGAATCCGCGTAGCGGTTGGTCACAGTTTAAACATCCGGCCGGCACCCACCTCTCCGGTGAATGTGAAACGCGAGAAGATCACGTCTTCTCAGGGTAGCCGGAACCTCATCTCGCGCTCCACCGCGTGTCATCCTTCTGAGCCCCAAAGGGGCGTCTCACGACAGCCCAGTCAACGTCCGTAAACAGCACACCCTTAATCCAGCATCCCCTAGCGTTTTGACCCTTGACACTGCTTAGAAAAGGACACAGTCCTGGGTTTAAGTTTTGTTAGACTTCGTAAGTCCTGAAGGGACGATTCAAACAGGAATCTTCTAGTGAATCGTCCCTTCAGGACTCGCGTTTTCATGTCGTCGCATACCCCAGGACTTCGTCCTGGGCTAACCCGGATTTTTGGCGGTCTTCGGCTCGGCCGTAGCCGGTGAAGGCGATGAGCTTCACTTCGTTTTTGGAAAGTCACTGGCGGACCTTCTGGGCAATCTCGTAGCGGCTGATTTCCGGTAGTCCGATATCGACCAGGGCCACGTCAGGCCGTTCCTCCAAAATCTTGCGCAAGCCCTCGTCGCCGGTGGCGGCGGTGGAGACGTGGCAGGTTGCCTAGGGAGTGGCGAGGGGCCTAGCTTTTAAGTCTCTTTAGCCGAGACAGCAGCCACGCGACTTCTCCTCGCGCAAGGACCGTGTAAATCAGTACGCCTGCCAAAATCAGCCCCGGCAAGGTGATCCAGGGTGGCGCGGTGAGGGTCGCTTGCCGGATCAGAAAAACCATGACGCCCATGATCGCAGCCGCTTGAAACGAACGACGCAGGGCCTGGAACATCGGGCCAGAAGAAAGCCCCGCGGCGCGGAAGCAGAAGTGTAAATAGGGTGGGGCAAACAGGAGCGTGACCAAGGCATAGGCCCAGGCCAGGCCGAGGCTCAGCGACGAGGCGACCTCTTGTTCCCCCAGCGAGATAAAGGTGACCAAGCCCATCGCTTGACCCATCAGCAATAACAACAGAAAAGCCCCGATCGCGAGGAGGTCGGCCCTGCCGACCGCCGCCAGCAGGCTTCCGCCGATGTTGATTAGCCCGAGGGTCACCACGCTCAGCCCTAAGATAGCGAGCAGGTTGCCCGCCTCTTGCCAGGCGGGTCCGCCGAGCAGCGGCATCAGTTGATCTCCTACCAGGAAAATCCCGACACCGCTCGGAGCGAGCACAATCGCCACCAAGCGGTAGAAGTCGAGCGCGGTCTCCAGCAGGGCCTGACGGTTCTCCTTCACGCTGGCCAAGGCAGGCAGCATGGCGCTGGTGACCGGCGTGGTGATCAGGAAGACCGGGCGGTTCATTTGGTTGAAGGCCTGGGTGTAGTAACCGATCCACTGTTGCCCGGCGGTGCTCCCCCCCAGGAAAAACGCGAGCAGCAGCTTGTCGAGGTTCTGCGAGAGGGCAAAAAAGATCCCGCTCAGAGTGTACATCCCGCCAAACTTCAAGAGCTCGCGAACATCCGCGCCGCGGCTCGGCCGCGCAGGCCGCCACGGTTCGATCCACCACACGCCGCCAATCAGCAGCAGCAGTTCCAAATACTGATGCACCACCAAGGCCCAAATCCCAAAGCCGAACCAGGCCAAGACGAGCGCCACGATCCCGGCAAAACTCAGCGAAACTAGCCGCGCAATCGAAATCCGGCCGAGCCGCAATTTCCGTTCGGCCATCGCCTGATGCTGGGTATACAGATTCGCCAACAGGGCCGTGCCGGAGATCGCCCAGCCGACCGGCAGCAGCTCCGGGGCATCGTACAGCGAGGCCAACAGCGGCGTCAGTCCCAACAGCAGCAGCGTCAACACGCCGCCGCTGGCAACTTGCCACCAAAACAAAGTCGTGGCCTGAGAATCGGTCAGATCACGGTGCTGCACCGCGGCGACATTAAACCCCAGCGTGCCGAAGCTCCGCAGCAGCAGGACCACCGGCATGATCATCCCCAGCAGCCCAAACTGGACCGGATCAATCATCCGATAGAGCCCAGCCAGGACCACCAGTGAAACGATCTGGCTCCCGAATTGCGCCCACAGCACATACCGCGTGGCGGTATGGATTTGCTGGTGAGGTGGCGTCTCTGCGGATCGATTCATGCACTATCCGAGGCGGTTAATATCGAACCGAACACCACAGGGCCCACAGTCCATCCCGCCAGCCGATTTTCTTTCCCTCTTCGTACGAGCGGGGGTAGTACCGGATTGGGACCTCGCGGATGCGCAGCCCTTTGCGCCGCGCCAGCTTGGCGGTGATCTCCGGTTCGATCCCGAAGCGGCTTTCGCGCAAAGTGGGGGCGATCTCCTGGATCACCTCGCGGCGAAAAACCTTATAGCAGGTTTCCATATCGGTCAGCAGCAGGTTGGTGAACAAATTCGACCACCACGTTACCAGCTTGTTGGCCAGGTAGTGTCGCACGCGGGGAACATTCCGTGAGCCTGCCACAAAGCGGCTGCCATACACGGCATCGACGCCGTCCAGGATGATCGGCTGGAGCAACGCGGGGTAATCTTCCGGGGTGTACTCCAGGTCGGCGTCCTGGATCAACACGGCGTCGCCGGTTGCCTGCTGGAACCCGGTCCGCAGGGCGGCCCCTTTCCCCTGGTTCTTCGCGTGCAGCACGACCTTGAGGTCCGCTTGGTCCTTGATCGACTCCAGCAAGTCTCGGGTCCCGTCGGTGCTGCCATCGTCGACCAGGATAATCTCGCACCGAAACCCACTGGCCCGGATCGCCTCAATTACCTGGCCGAGGGAATCGACCTCGTTGAAAATCGGGACGACAACCGAAAGAATGAAGTCGGCGGGGATGTCATAGATGGCCAACTTGCGACAGACCGAGCCCCCCAAAAGTTGCCTGGCCAGCGCGACGCGTTCGGCCTGGTTCCCCATGGATGGGCCACCGTCGATAAGTTTCTCGCGGATCTCGGAGCCGGAAATGTCGGAATGCGGGTCGATATTCAAGGCTTTGGCTAAAATCAAAGAGGTGCAGGCGGATCGTGACCCCGCTTCGCAGGCCAAGTTCCAGTATAGCTTGAGTGCCGAGCCGAACGAAGAGTGGCGCAATTTGTGATCGAAAAGGGACGGAACCGGCGTTCCACCTTGCGACGAGGGGGGGAATTTAACGGCTTACGCCGCGGGATTTTTTTTAGCCACAGAGGCCACAGAGTTCACAGAGAGGAAGGGTCGTCGGTTTGATCTTGTACTTAGGGGGAGGGGCTACCGGGATGATTTTTTTAACCACGAAAGACACGAAAAAGAAGGAAAGAATTCAAGGGCTGTTGGACTCTCAAACGTCGCGAAGAAATCGTACCTTTAACCACCGAAGTTGAAAGCCTCGAATGCGGTGATTTCGCCGGTTGCTTTTCGTGTTATTCGTGTCATTCGTGGTAAAAAAATCTCTCTGTGACCTCTGTGACCTCTGTGGCTAAGTAAATGACGATGACCCGGCTTTAACCGCGAGACCTGTTTAGGAAGAAAGATTGTGAAAGAAACGCTTCGAGTGGGCGCGATTCAGATGGAGTCGGGCGTGGACCGGGACGCCAATCTGGCCAGCGCGGTGCGGTTGGTGGAACAAGCGGCGCGGCAAGGTGCCCAGTTGGTGGTGCTGCCGGAACTTTTTAACTACCTGGGCTGCCTGGATTCGCTATCTGAACATGCCGAACCGCCGGATGGACCGACCGTGACGACGATGCGCGAGACCGCGCGGCGGCTGGAAATTTTGCTGTGTGCGGGAAGTTACTCCGCGAGCGACTCCGAAGATTCACCGAAGGTAGCGAATCGGAGCTTGTTAATCGACGCGACGGGGGAAGTAATTTCCACCTACGACAAGATCCACTGCTTCGATGTCGAGCTGCCGGACGTCGAAATTCGGGAATCGACGGTGGTCGCCGCGGGCCGCTCGGTGCGAGTTACCGCAACCCCGTACGGACCGGTGGGGCAAGCGATTTGTTACGACCTTCGGTTTCCCGAATTGTTTCGCCAAATGACGCACGAGGGGATGCGAATTGGCCTGCTGCCATCGGCATTTACCGACCGAACAGGGCGTGCTCACTGGGAAATTTTGCTTCGCGCGCGAGCGATTGAAAATCAAATTTTCCTCGTCGCGGCCAACCAAGCGGGACGGATTGATGGGCGGATCGCGTGTCATGGCCACACCTGCATAATCGGTCCCTGGGGTGACGTCTTGGCGATGGCACCTGGCGATGGCGAAGGAGTGGTCATGGCGGAGATCGACCTGTCCGACTTGGAACGAGTCCGCCGAGAAATGCCGGTGGAAAATCATCACAGGATTCACACGTTCATTTGAAAAAACATTTGGATGGTTGCTTGACAACCGGGCGTCGCTTCTCACAATAGGCCCTTATGTTAATTGAATGTGAGCGAGCCTGTGTTCGCGGCAAAGCGAATCGCAATTTCACACTCGCCTACGACCAAACCAACGCCTCATCCAACCACACACATCCAACAGTCGGCCATCTACAAGACTAGGGCAAGTCGTTCTGATTGGGGTTTTGTTCAAACACTCGGTGTGTCCTCCGTCTCGGAGTGCGCGCCGAGCGAAGGACAAGTCGGTTGGCTGCGGTCAAAATAACAAAATATCGGAGTGCTAAACGGAGCGACAACATCCATCGACCGGTAAAAGGATTTGCCACCATGGTCGACGGATTTATCGCGTGATGCGTGGGGGGGCGACGACTGATCGGATCGACGTCGACGACGATTGTCGGAGCTCGGATGCACCCTTCTCGCTTTTTTGATTCTCGAGGTGCGAGCCTGAAGACAGGTTAAGGACGAGTCGCCTGCGAACGGATTCGCGCCGCACCCGTGTTTGGTGGCCTCGCGGAGAAGCCCAAGATGGGCTTAGCGGTCTCATGGCGGATGTTCTGATAGCCCTGGGATCGAACCTAGGGGATAAGGGTGAATCCCTGCTGGCCGCGATCGAGGCCCTGCGTCAAACCGCCGGTGTCTCTCGGCTCACCTCCAGCACGTTCCACGCCACCGCACCGGTCGGCGGTCCGGAGGGACAGGACGATTTTCTCAACGCGGCCGTGCGTTTGACGACGAATCTCGCTCCCACGGAGATCCACCAGCGGCTGATCGAAATTGAACAAGAGCAAGGCCGAGTCCGCATCCAACGGTGGGGCGCTCGCAAGCTCGATCTCGATCTGCTTTTGTACGACGACCGGATTATCGAAAGCCGCACGCTGCAGGTGCCCCATCCGCGAATGAGTTTCCGCCGCTTTGTGCTGGCCCCGGCCTTGGAAGTCGCACCGGAGATGCGGCACCCGCGACTTCAATGCGACCTAGCCAAGCTGTACCACATTCTGACCACCGCGCCGCCGCTGGTGGAAATCGCCGCGGCGGGTGATCCGCTGGTGGAAACGATGGCCGGGGAAGTTGCCACGGAGGTTGGCTACCGCTCCATCTGGCGGTCCTCCTATTGGCTCGATTTCTCCACCTCCCACCCTTGGCAGCGCCGCGCCGCGGAGCTACTGGAACTGGACCGTCACCAGGGGATCTTTCCCACTGCCGAAGAGACTTCGCCACCGTCCGCAGGGCAAATCGTCCCAGCCTGGCGGCTGATCGCGGCCGCCTGCCGCAAGATGGTCGATCCGTACCAATCGGCCGACGCCCTGATGGGTCCACAAGCAACCCAGGTGCCCCGGCTGACCGTCTGCTGGGAAATCTGCTACGCCGAAGCGTCATCCACTTGCCGCGCCCAGATGACCGCTCCACAATGGCAGCAGTACCACGAGCACCTCCGCGATCTGGTCGAGGCCAGCGTCCATGGCCCGCTGCTTCATTTGCGAGGGGCTTCGGCTGATGAGGCTGTTGTGGAAATCGCCGCCGCGATTCAAGCCGCGAGCTGAGCGTCCAGCCGTAGGGGGAGTGTGAAAAAGGGGTCAGGACTCTTTTTCCTCACCCGTTTTCCAATGGTGATCGCCTGGTGAAAAAGAGTCCTGACCCCTTTTTCACACGCGAGAATTACCCCACCCCATGCCCACCCAACCCCGTGCTTTCGAGGATCCCGCGGCACTCGCGCGCGAGATCCGGCAACTCCAAGCCGCCGGCAAACGCATCGGGTTTGTGCCGACCATGGGGGCTTTGCACGCGGGTCATTTGAGCTTAGCCCAAGCAAGCGCGGCGAAGTGCGACGTGACGGTGGTTAGCATCTTCGTGAATCCCACCCAATTCGCCCCCGGTGAGGATTTCGAGCGCTATCCGCGGACGTGGGAAGCGGATCTGCAGCTCCTCTCGTCGGTCGAGCCGGTGTGGGTCTTCGCTCCGGCGGTCGAAACGATGTATCCGCCCGGCAGTTCCACGGTGGTCCAGGCCGCGGAGATTGCTCGGCCGTGGGAAGGGGCCCAGCGGCCGATCCATTTCGATGGCGTTTGCACGGTGGTGCTGAAGCTATTCATGGCGGTTCCGGCGGATGAGGCCTTTTTCGGCCAGAAGGACTTCCAGCAGTGCCGCGTCATCGAGCAAATGACGCACGACCTGTTGCTGCCGATCACCATTACCCGGTGCCCCATCGTCCGGGAAGCGGACGGCTTGGCGATGAGCTCCCGCAACCGCTACCTTTCCGCGGAAGAGCGCGAGCGGGCTTTGGCGATCTCCGCCGGGCTGGCCGAGGCCCAGCGGCGAATCGAAGCGGGAGAGCGAAACGCCCTGATCCTTTCCCAAGTGGTCCGAGAAAGCCTGACCACTGCGGGAATCACCGAGATAGACTATGTGGCGGTGGCCGACCCGCGGAACCTCGAATCGGTAGAGACAATCGCGCGGGAGGTCGTTATCCTGGTGGCAGTTCGCGTCGGCACCACGCGGTTGATTGATAACCTGTGGCTGCCAAACTTGAAGTAGATTAGACCTTCCCCCTTAAAGCCAACGGCCGATTTCGTGCAGCGAACCTTGTTTGTGATTCCCGTCCCGGACGATCTGCTGGGGATTCCGGTCCTCGGCTTCGGCTGGGTGCTGGCTGTGTGGGTGTTGCTCTCGGCGGTCTGGATCGGCCTGTTGGTTCGTCGCCATGGATTCTCCGGCGAGACCCTCGCGCAATTGCCGCTGATGCTGATCGTGGCCGCCGCGATTGTCTGGGTGTTGCCGATCCTACGCGTCAGTGAATGGGGCCAAATGGGTTTCCCGATCCGCGGGTACGGCGTGATGCTGGTGCTGGCGATTGTGGGCGCGGTCGGGCTTGGTGCGCACCGAGCCCAGCGGATGGGCATTCATCCCGAAGTGATTTTTTCCTTGGCGATGTGGATGATTCTGACCGGCGTGCTCGCCGCGCGGGCGTTTTTCGTGATTCAATATTGGGAAAAGTTCTACGTCCCCGGCGACTGGCGGGCGACCTTCGGCGAGATCGCGCAGGTCAACGAAGGGGGGATCGTGGTGTACGGCTCGCTGATTGGCGGGGCCGCGGCCTTTCTCGCCTTTTGCTGGTACCGCAAAATTCCACCCTTGCCGCTGGCGGATGTGATTGCCCCGAGCATGTTGGTGGGGATGTTCTTCGGGCGGTTGGGCTGCCTGCTCAATGGCTGCTGTTACGGCGGGCTTTGCATGTTGCCTTGGGCCGTAACCTTTCCGGCCGGCTACGCGGACCAGCACTCGCCACCTTACGAGCGGCACATGGAGAACGGGGCCTTCTACGGCCTGCAACTGGCTGAGGATGAAGAGCGGCGGATCGTTGTCATGGAGGTCCTACCGAACAGCCCGGCCCAGTCGAGCGGCCAAGTGGCGGCGGGAGATGTGATCGAGCGAATCAACGGCTACCCCATCAAGCCCCAAACTCACACCCAAACAGGCCGCGAGATCCCGGCGCTGGAAATTGCGCGGGGGATGATTCGCCAATCGTGGGATCGGCGGCAAGACCCGACCGGCTCGCTGGTGTTGACGCTCGCTGAGAAAGGGACCGTGCGGCTTTCGGTGGCTGAGTTGCCGGAACGCTCCTTGCCGGTCCATCCTTCGCAGCTTTACGCAAGCCTAAACGCCTTGATCCTGATGCTGCTGGCTCTGGCCTACTATCCGTTTCGTAAGCGTGATGGCGAAGTGATCGCCCTGGTGCTGGCCTCCTACTCTGCCACGCGATTCCTCATGGAAATGATCCGCAGCGACGAATACGCGATCGGCGGCACCGGGCTCACCATCTCACAAAACGTCAGCCTAGTGGTGTTTGGGCTGGCGGTGGCCTTATGGTTTTACGTCCGCTTACGGGGAACACCGCCCGTTTGGCCGCTAAGGGAAACGGCGACGGGTCGCGAGTGAAAAAGGGGTCAGGACTCTTTTTCCTTACCCGTTTTCCATTGGTGAGCGTCAGATGAAAAAGAGTCCTGACCCCTTTCTCACGGCCAATGCCCCTTGTACCTCCTCCAGGAAGCCCCTCTCATGCCCACGAGAATCGACCAACCGACGGTCATCCAGGCTCATGGCACGCCACCCAAACAGATCCGCGAGTTCATCGGCCGGGCCAATAGCAAGACCGACGACCTGAGCATCGCCCACATGTCCAGCCCGGCGGGATGGGAAGAACCGGGGCAGACTCCGGAATTCGAAGAGTACACCCTAGTCTTGCAGGGAGAGCTGGTTGTCGAGACGAAAGAAGGGGAATTCACCGTTTCGGCGGGCCAGGCGATTATCGTGTACAAGGGAGAGTGGGTCCGCTACCGGACCCCCGGTGCCGCCGGGTGCGACTACGTCTCGGTTTGCCGCCCCGCATTTTCGCCACAAACGGTCCATCGTGACCCGGAAAGCTGAAAACGGAGCCAGGCACCCCTTTTGAGGGGCGGCTGATTGCTCCTGGTTCTCGAATTTTCAGGCGGCTTGGAATACCATAGGGAGATCGGCCTGGATGGATGCCAGGGCGGTGTCCCGAGGAAGGATCGCGTTGCCTCTGGTGGGTGAGCGGGATTTCGCGGGAGCGGCGGTAGGTCGATCCGGAGCTCGCGGTCTCTGTGGATTGCCCTTTCAACGGATTCAAAACTATCACTCGTCTGACGACCTGAGTGCGACTTCCCGTTTCGGGATGGGCCTTGTGGTCCTCCTTTTCGTCATCGACGTGCCTCCGGGCGGAGCCTCCGTGACCGACGATTCTGTCCTCATCGAACGAATACTCGCGGGCGATACGGCGTGCTACGCCGAGCTCGTGCAGAAATACCAGTTGCGTCTGTTCAACACGCTGCTGCACATGGTCGGCACGCGCGAAGACGCCGAGGACGTAACCCAGGAAGCATTTGTCCAGGCCTACCTCAAACTGGCGACGTTTCAAGGCCATAGCGCCCTCTACACTTGGCTTTACCGGATCGCCTTCAACATCGCGATCACCCACCGCCGCAAGCAGAAGCCAACCCATTCGATCGACTACGTCCGCGAGGTCCTGGGGGACGAACCGGTCGAAAAAGGGGACGGCCCCACGCAGCGAATGGAACAGCGCGAGCAGGTCCAGCAAGTTCACCTGGCCCTCGCGCGAGTCTCCGAGGAACATCGCGCGGTGTTGGTCCTTCGCGAGCTCGAAGGTCTGGAGTACGACCAAATCGCCGGGGTGCTCGACCTGCCAATCGGCACCGTCCGCAGTCGGCTGCATAGGGCACGGTTGCAACTGAAGGACTGTCTAGAGCTCCTAGCAAGCGACCACGCGGGCCGCTCGGCCCGGTGATGCCTTCCTGACAACCAACTGGGTGCCATGCCCACGCCCTCCAACGTGGGCATGAGAAGTGCGAGATGATTTTGTCACTTCAGGGTAGTCCGGACGCTGTTTCGGATTCCACTGGACGGCGTTGCCAGTGGAGCAGTTTCACGCCAAACGACCGGAGGGCTCGCGCCCGTTCCGCTTTTATTTTGCATTTTTCAATCTCCATTACTCATTCTCCATTAAAAGCGGAGCAGCGCGAGCTGCCCGGTGAAGTGCGAGTTGATTAGGCCTTTTCCGTGAGGTCTGGATGCCGTTTCGCTGCTTGTTAATCGAGTTACCAGTGGAAAACGGGCCCGCCAAAACATGCCCACGTTGGAGGGCGTGGGCATGGCACCCGACGACCTAACCGGTTGGGATCACGCCCCTCAACGCTTAACGGATCCCCTCTTCGCCGCTCACCTGACATTCCTTGACCAACGCGATAGAATAACGCGTCTGGTCCCCATCTATGGTTTGATACCACGAGAGAGGTTAAGGATGTCCGAAACGAAAATTCGCGTGCGCGACAATGGGCCGTTTTTAGTGGAAGGTCCGGTTACACTGGAGGATGCGCAGGGTAACTCCTACACGATCGATAAGCCGGTGATCGCCTTGTGCCGCTGCGGGCAATCGGAGAATCGACCGTTTTGCGACGGAGCCCACGGCCGCTGCAACTTCCAAAGTGCCGAGCGAGCCGACGCGGCCACTTAGCCATACCCACTCACCGACATTTGTCCGACATGTTTTCCCCAGCCGGGTTCACGATTTGAGCCCGGCTGTTTTGCGTGGTAACCCATTGCCTTGCGGCGGGTTGAGATCGACGGCGGCGAACCGATTCCCATTTCTATGCCAGCCGCGACTGGCCGATCGATGGCGGGAGTTCTAGAATTCGCCCCGTCTCGTGAGCGTGATCCCAAAGATGGCGCTCGCCCGACGTAGACCATTGTAGAACCGCTTCTTTGAGGAAACATGTGGCATGGAAGATCCGGCACGTGAGCAACTAAACGACGACTCCGCTGAGGCCAGCGTTACCAACCACGGGGCGATGGAAATCCCGGCTGACTTTACCGATTCCGCTGAACAACCGGAATTGACGGCCGAGCAACAGGCGCAGCTCGATCAGGCCTCGGCCCCGTACCTGGGGAAATGGACCGATCTGATCAGCACCACGAACTGGGACAAGGGACAGATCATCGCCCAGTGGCGGACGTCGCTCGAAGCGACCGACGCCCCGGCGACTGAATACTCCGACGAGGCCTGGAGCCGCCGTGTGGGCGGGATCACCAGCCAGCATGTCGGCCGGCTGCGAAGGGTGTTCCAACGGTTCGGCGATACCCACCAGAAATACGCCAAGCTGTACTGGAGCCACTTCCAGTCCGCCATCGATTGGGAAGACGCCGAGATGTGGCTCGAAGGGGCCACGCAAAGTGGCTGGTCGGTCGCCCAGATGCGGAACAGCCGCTGGGAGACAATGGGCAAGCTCGATAGCGAGCGGCCCCAGGACGGCGACATCATCAGCACCGAGCTCGATGAAGATGTCTTACCGGAACACGACAGCCGCCCCGACTCGGAAGAGCTGAAAGGCTCGTTCGGCGAAATCGAAAGTGGCCCACCCACCCCGGAAGGCCCCGACTTCGGCGACGAAGACGAGCAAGCCGGT
Organism: Pirellulaceae bacterium; assembly: GCA_040880405.1. Lineage (GTDB taxonomy): Bacteria > Planctomycetota > Planctomycetia > Pirellulales > Pirellulaceae > JBBDIM01. The sequence goes on from JBBDIM010000064.1 coordinate 37,010, forward strand.
TTGGCCCGGAACACTGCCGACTACGACGATGAAAACCCCGAAGGGGAAGAACGGGTCAAGCCGTTCGCCGAAATCACCGGCCTGCCGGACGACGTGATGGACGCCTTCGACGCCTTTAAACTGTCGATCATCCGTCACCGCGCCGCCGGTTGGGACGAGATCAGCGAAGAGGACATGATCCGCTGCCTCGACGCCCTCAAGGTGTTGGTGAAAGCCCCCAGCGGCGAGCCAGCCAAGCGAACCGCGCCCAGCAAAGCCGCAGCCGTCGAACCAGCCGACCCGCCAACTCCCCTGGAAGTAAACGGCAGCGACCCCGCCCCGTTCTAACGAACCACGCGAACAACCAAAAACGAAACAGGCCCGAGAGCGATTACCTCTCGGGCCTGTTTGTTTCTACGAAAACTCCCATGGACAGAAAAAGGGGAGGAGTCCAATTATCAAAATCTCGAGCGATCGCCACAGGCCAGCGGATTGATAATTGGACTTTTCCCCTTTTTCATTTTGGCGTGAGAGGAAGTGAAAACCATCGCGCAGGGGTCACCCGTGGTCGGACTGGCGTTGGCAATGCCCTCAGGAAGTCCCACACCGTTGCGAGCCCTATTCGAGCGGCAGTTCGGTGCTCTATTGGTGATAAGGAAAAAGGGGAAAAGTCCAATTTGTCCTCTCACCTCGGTCGAACTTCAAGGCCGCCGTTTGATTGACAAATTGGACTCCTCCCCTTTTTCTCCCCCTGGCCTTTTGGATCGGGATAGGGAGGAGCCTTGCGGCTCCTTCCCTCCCACACCACCGGGCA
>JBBDIM010000065.1:0-5945 GCA_040880405.1 Pirellulaceae bacterium
TCGAGGCATCCCCTGTTTCTTTTGACTCTGTATTACCAACTGGGCTGTCGTGAAAAGCCCTTTCAGGGCATGACGGTCGCCGTAGCGTCCTTCTTTACCGGTTCAGGCAATTTGCCCTCCCCTTGCACCAAAGTTTTTTGCCACTCGACTCCCATCATCACGCAGTTGATGCCGGAGCCGATGCCGAGCAGCGCGACTTGATCACCTGATTGGATGTGGCCCGCTTGGGCCCCTAGGGCTAAGGTGACCGGCAGGGCCGCGCTGCCGGTGTTGCCGAGCCACTGGACGGTGGCGTAGTCGTGTTGTTCTGGCAGTTTGAGGCTTTCCAGGATGAGCTTCCGATGGGTCAGCCCCACTTGGTGGCAGATGCTGCGGTCGATGTCGCCCCGGTCCCAGGCGACGTTTTTTAGGAAACGCTCGAAGGTGGCGACTCCGGTCGCAATTCCTTCATGCATCAGGCGCTCGGAATCGGTTTGCATCAAGGGATGGCCGACTCCGGTTTCTGATTGGCCGGCGATGCTGTGGCACAGGTCGTGATGCTGGCTATGAGCCCTCACAGCGGCCGCTCGCAGCCGGTTGCCGGTTTGGCTGAGGTCTTTGTGGGTCAGCAGCATCGCGCAGCTTGCCGAGCCGATGGTGAGCGAGGCAACCGCCAGCTTGATCTGGGTTCGGGTCAGGCTCAGGTTTTTGTTGAGCGTGGCGATCGTGTTCTCGACCAAGTGGCGGCCGGTCTCAGTTCCGACGACCAGCCCCGCCTCGATCTGCCCGAGCTCAATCATGTTGGCGATCTGCAAGGCCCCGCTGAGGATGCCCAGGCAGGCGTTGGAGACATCGTAGATCACACAGTCGGCCGGGAGGCCCAAAGCGTGGTGGACCCGACAGGCGGTGGCCGGCTCCAGGAAGTCGCGGCAGACCGAGCCATGGATGAGGCACCCGATTTTGGCGGAATCGATTCCGGCTGCTTCGATCGCGTGGCGGCCGCTCTCGATGCTGATATCCCCCGGCATCACCTCCGCGGGCCAAAACCGCCGCTCGCGGATGCCGGTCATCAGCTCCAGCCGCCCTTCCGGCAGCCGCAACCGCTGATAGAGGGGGTCCAGCCGCTGTTCGATCTCGGCCGAAGTGACCGATTCCGGGGGGAGGGTGTACCCTAGGCTTTCCAGGCAGACGTTTTGGTAGTGCATCGGCGGCTCGATTAAGGTCGCGAAAGGTTTCCTCGGCAATGATACCCAAACCAGGCCGCAAAACCCAGGATGCCCTGCTCAGATCTCCGCGGTAGGCCTTCTCAGCAAAAGTTGGAACATCCCTGGGTGAGCAAGGCAAGGCCACTTTTATCTACCTGTTGTGCTTTACGAATTTTCTGGCACAAGATATGATTTTATCATTGTCAATCTTTAGGGATTCGCTAAAGTTTGACTCAACTTGCGATTGATCTGGGAAATCACGGTGAGTTCGTGATCCGATCAAGACTTCAGGATATTTGGAGGTCATTTCGCGGGAAGAGATCCCAAGAGGGGTGATTTACGGCTCTTGCTTTGAAGAAGAGTCTTGGCCAAGGAAGGCTGCGTGTCGGACTAACGCGCTGTTTTTCTTTGTCTCGACACGTGGTGATGAGATCGGAAACTTCCGATCGGTTCGCCGAATTCTTAGCTCTCGCCCGTTTCGCATCCCCTGGGTTTGGATTGCTCTTCACGCTCGCCCACCAGCTAACCCAAGTCTTGAAACGATCCGGTTTTTTACCGGTGCACGACGCACCACTAGGAGTCCCGGATGTTTTCGAAACCCGTTATTGGTTTGAATGCCAACTACCGAAACGCGACCCACGATCGGCCCGCGTTTTCCTTCATTTCGTCCGGCTACTACGACGCGATTATCGCGGCGGGTGGGATTCCGATGGTGTTGCCACCGGTCTCGGACGAAAATGATTTGCGGGAAGCGATTTCCAGAGTGGACGGGTTCGTCCTAGTGGGTGGACCCGACTTGGATCCGCATCGTGATGGCTTCATGCGTCACGCGGCGGTCCGACCCATGGAGGCACGTCGAGAGGACTGCGACCGGGCCCTGATGCGGGTAATCGCCGAGCGGCGGTTGCCGGTGTTCGGAATCGGCGTGGGCCTGCAATTGATGAACGTCACCATGGGTGGAAATTTGTTCTTCCATATTCCGGAAGATCTGCCTGGAACGTTACCGCACAAGGATTTGATCGATCCGAGCCACCGGCACGGCTTGGAAGTGACGCCTGGTACTTTGATGGAGCGAATTTACGGAGACGGCGAGGTCCGCGTCAACAGCAGTCATCACATGGCGATCGACGAGTTGGCGCCGGGGTTCATCGTTTCCGCTCGGAGCCCTGACGGTGTGGTCGAGGCGATTGAATCGGTGCAGGAGGATTGGTTTGCCATCGGCACCCAGTTCCATCCCGAAGCCGATTCCGCATCGGCCCTGGATCAGCGGATCTTCGAGGAATTTGTCGAAGGCATCGTGGCTGGGCGTTCCGCGGAACGATTGGTGGCCCAATAGGTCACCCGTGCGGTTGCGGTTCGGAGAGTTGACAAGCGGCCAAAACAAACTCGGGGCGGGGTTCCGCCCTGCCCCGAGTCTTTTTTCTACTCCATTATCGGCAGTCAAAGGCCAGGCTCGGATGGATCCGAAGACCATCGGCTTACACACGCTCCGGGCGAGAAATGCTCGGTACTTCGCGGGAACCAACTTCTCGCCCTGCCGGAGGTACGTCAGTGGGGTGCTGCTGCGAGTAAGCGACCGCGGCCTGGACGCGGCGTTTCAGGCAGTGCATCAACTCAATGTTCGCGTTCCGCGGGAAGTGCGGCAGCGGCTGGCGGAAATCACCGGCCAAGTGGGACCTCCCGCCGACTTGTGCGAGGCCGCGCGGTATGTCGCGGAACTGCAAATCGTCAACATCGAACGGCTCCTGCACGATGCGGGTACCGATCCGATGAATCTCGTAGCGATCGGCCAAACGGGGTGCGACCTCTGGAGCCACTCGGAATCACTGGGGCGCACGGTCATGCCACTAGGTTGCCCTCAGCTACTGGCTGAGGCGACCGGCGTGAGTGTCATCGATCGACTCCATGAGCGCGACCTCGCGGCCGGCGGAACCGGCGGGCCGCTGGAATCGCTTCTCTGGTGGCTGCTGCTGACCCAGGCCAAAGACTCCAACTCCGAGCGGCCCCAGGTGGTGGTGGTTCTCGATGAGACGCTGGAAATGTTTCATCTGCCACCACGCCGCCGAGGACGCGACGTGCCCAGCATCGCCTGGCTTGACTTGGGAGCCGGCTATGGGCTGTTGGACCAGGTCGCGACGGAGGGGGAAGTTTCCCACGAAACGAACCTCACGCCGTTGACTGCGTACCTACAGGCTCAGGAAATCCAAACCGCTTGGACCCCGCCCACGACCGTCACGCAGCAAGCGGTCGAGGAGCTTCTCTCCGTGTGGGCAGCGACCGAGCCTCGGCCGACATTCGCCGATTGCGAACGGGCAGCGTTTCCGATTTGGATCGAACGGATTCGCGAGGGGCTGGCGAATTTGTTTCCGCAACAGCCGCAACCCTCCAGGATTGTGGTGCTGGGACGCGGCGGTCGCCGCGAACCGTTTGTAGCAAGCTTGTCCGCCGCGATCGACGGAATCTCAGTAGTCGCGGAACCGAAGTTAGGCTGGATCGCCGGAGCGCCCCAGGCGGCCCTTGCGGCCATCGCCGCGACGCTTCATGTCGATCAAATCTGCGGCAATCTGCCGGAACTGACCGGGGCCAAATCGGCCCGAATTTTGGGCAGCCTGAGCCCCGGTGCCCCCGCGAATTGGCGGAATCTGTTAGAGCAAATGCAATCAGGCTTGCAGCAGCGAATGCCGCTGCGCAGTGCGGTTTAGCAATGCTCTTAGCGCCGGGTGCCATGCCCACGCCCTCCAACGTGGGCATGCTTGGGCGGGCCTGTTTTCCACCGGCAACTCGATGAATCATCAGCAAAATGGCCGACCACTAACCCACGGTTATTTCTAATTTTTGGTAGCTCTTACTCACCGCACAAGCCGCTTGTGGAACCCTGTCGCTCCGGCATTATTGACTGAGGGAACGGGAGCTGGCGTCCGAACTTCCCAGAAGAAACAAGATCAACTCGCACTTCACCGGGCAGCTCGCGCTGCTCCGCTACTATTGGAATTGGAATCAAAAATAAAAGCGGTATGGGCGCGAGCCCTCCGGTCTTTGGCGTGAAATTTCCCTAATGGCAACGCCGCCTAGTGGAACCGGAGAGGTCATCCGAACTTCCCCGAAGAGACGTAATCAACTCGCACTTCTCATGCCCACGTTGGAGGGCGTGGGCATGGCACCCAACAACCTGCTCTACACGTAAACTCTGATTGGATGGTCCGCTAGGCGCAACCAAAAACTCATTTCGCTTATGAAATGTTCTGTTTCGTTGGCTTGGGGGGCGGCATCGATTAGGATGCAAGGCAGAAAAGACAAGTCAGAATTCCCCCACTTCTCATGCCAGGTGAATTGAATGTCGTACCTCCGCACCGCGATTTTTTTGCTTTCGATTATTGCCCTAGCGTTCTCTCCCGAGACGAGTGAGGCGGGGCAACGGGTCATCACCCATGGCGGTGGCAAGTTGGTGATCATTGATGCCGAGGGGGACATCGAGTGGGAGCTCCCATGGGGCGGCATCCACGACATCCATGTGCTGGAAAACGGCAACATCATGACGCAGCAGGGGATGCAGCGGATTGTGGAGATCGACCGCGAGACGAAGGAAGTGGTTTGGTCTTACGATGCGGCCCGCAACAATGGCAATGAAGGCCGACCGGTCGAAGTGCACGCCTTCCAGCCGTTGGCTGACGGCAACATTATGCTGGCCGAATCGGGACCGGGGCGGATTATCGAGATCGACCGGGAGGGAAACCTCAAGAAGGAAATCAAGCTAAAGGTCGACAACCCGCACCCTCACCACGACACCCGGTTGGCCCGAAAACTGGAAAGTGGCAACTACCTGGCCTGCCACGAACGGGACGGCAAGGTCCGGGAGTATGATGGCGAGACTGGCGAAGTGGTTTGGGAATATGAAGTCCCGCTGTTCGACCGAGAACCGCGGGGCGGGCATGGCCCGGAGGGTTACGGCAACCAACTTTTCTCGGCGGTTCGCCTGCCCAATGGCAACACCCTGATCGGCACCGGCAATGGACACAGCGTGCTAGAAGTGACCCCGGAGAAGGAAGTGGTTTGGAAGCTCTCGCAAAACGACCTGCCGGAAATCACGTTGGCCTGGGTCACGACCCTGGAGGTTTTGCCCAACGGAAACTACGTGATCGGCAACTGCCACGCGGGGAGCGGACAGCCGCTGTTGGTTGAGATTGAGCCTAAATCGAAGAAGGTCGTTTGGACTCTCGACATGCACGATACTCTGGGGAACGATGTTTCGAACTCGCAGGTTCTCGGTTTGGACAAACCGGCGCTTCGCTAACATGGGCCGCTGAAGGGATTTGAAATTAGCCGTTTCGGTGGCTGTAGGTAGGGGTTGCCTGTGGAGAACGAGCCCGCCCAAACATGCCCACGCTTTCCGGGCGTGGGCATGGCACCCGACACGCGACACCCGGCGATCTACGTCAAAAAGGGCGGGTTGTTGGCTGGGTAGACGGCGACCTCGATATGGTTGCCATCGGGGTCTTGGAAGAATGTCTGGTGGATGCCCCCGGCGTTGACCCGTTGATGGTAGGCGATGCCATGCTCGTCGAGCATCCGAGGGACGTCGCTGGTATCGGCCATCGCGAAGGCGAAGTGGTTGGTCCTGGAGTCGATGAAATCGGTCCGCTCCCCCTCGGCGTGCGGCTGTTCGATGATGTGAATCTGCACGCCGGCCCCGGCGAGCCAGGCCCCGGAAAAATCGAACCCCGGTCGCTGGAGTTCGCGGAAGCCCAGCACATCGCGGTAGAA
>JBBDIM010000066.1:0-36681 GCA_040880405.1 Pirellulaceae bacterium
ACGACTCCCGTTACAGTTTCCGAACGTGGCTCTGGACCATCTTGCTGAATGTCTGCCGCAGACAGGCCCAAAAGATGAGCCGCCAGCGCTGTGCCAGCCTCCAGCATTCCGATCCGGCGGGCGAGGCGATGAACATCGACCAAGGGCACGCCGCTCCGCTGGAGGGGCTAATCCGGGATGAACGCCGCGAGCAAATCCAGGCCCTCCTGTCTAGCTTGAGCGACACCCACGCCGAGGCGATTCGCCTCCGCTTTTTTGGTGAGATGAAGTTTCAAGAGATCGCCGACGCCCAAGGTTGCACCCTCTCGGCCGCGAAGGCGCGGGTTCGTAACGGCTTGATCCAGCTTTCCCGACTTTTGGCGAGCACCGAGGAGTCGCAATTGGCGCTGGTTGGTGAAGGGAGTTCGCGATGACCCACCCCCATTCAGCTCCCCTGCTTACTTGCGACGAGGTCTTCGACACGCTGACGCGAGCCCCGTTCCCTACGGGAAACCGCCAAAGCGACGACGCGATTCGTCGGCATTTGGCCTGCTGTCACGAGTGCCGGCAGTTGGCGGAGGCGTTACGGCCGGCCACCACCGCTCTGGCCCACTCGTTGCCGGAGGAGGAAGAGACCCAGTCCACCGAGACAAACCTGCCTTGCTTTACCGCGTCGCTCTCCACCCCCTCCACCGATCAACCGTTGATCCCGCTGAGGCGCTCTACCTGGTTTGGTTTGGCGGCGGCGATCTGCCTGTTGGTGGTGGTACGGTTAGGGACGTTTGATCCCGCCACGCCGACACTTTCCGGTCCACGCTCCGGCTCGACCATCGATTATTCCCAGGTCTCCACTTCAGGCATCCCTGCCTGGGCCTCGCTCTGTTCCTTGAGCGCCCCGGAGATGCGGGCCGCGGATCGATCCTCCTCAGAGAACCTGCCGCTCCGGTTGATCTCCGATGGTGGCAAGCAAGTCGATAGGACTCCTCCCCCCACGGCCGCCTCCCAGTGTTGCAGCCGCTGCCACCACGGCGGAGAAGACGCCGCAGGACCGCACGGCCCAGTCGATCGCCAATGGCAGCAGAACCATCTATTGGCCATCGTGCAAAGCTGCGGCGGCTGCCACAGTCAGCCTTAGGGGGACTCAGCCACGAGCGTAAAAGGGGTCAGGACTCTTTTCAGGAACACGCCATCCAAGTGGATAACGCCTGATTGAAAAGAGTCCTGACCCCTTTTACGCGGCCCAACGTGAGCGGAAAATCCCTTCCCCAAGAACGGCAACAAGCCAGGACAAACGTCCTGGCTTGTTGCGTTATCGTTGGCTGCCAACGTCCGTCGACTAGCGACAAGCGACGCAGGGGGCACAGTTGCGAACCGGGACCTGGATGGTCTTGGGGACCATGTTACAGACCGGGACACGAACTTCCTTGGTCACTTGGGTCGGAACCATCACGCAGTAAGGAACCACCTTGTCTTCCATCACGGTCTTGTAGGTGGTGCAAGCAACTTGCTTCTCGCGGACTTCCTGGCGACAAACCATGTGACGGACTTCCTTCTGGCGAGTCTCGGTGACCATGTTGCAAACCTGGTAGGTGTGCTCACGCTCTTCCGGCTTCATCACGCACACCTTGTAGGTGTACGGCTGAGCTTCCATGACCGGCTTCATGACGGTACACTCGACCTCTTCCTGCACGACATTGGGGACCCAAACCTTGCAGGTGGTGGGGCAACCGCAGCGATCCACACCGCACTTGGTTTCCCAGGTGCCATGGTCCTTGCAAACCGTCTTGGTGACGGTGGTGGGGACCATTTTGCAGACCTGACGGGTTGCTTCCCGCTCTTCGTAGTGGGGGACCATCACGGTTTTGGTGGTGGTCTTGGTCTCGTAGACCGGCTTGCGGACGGTGTAATCAACCGTCTTGGATTGCCACTCCGGCACGGTGACCGTGTACTGCTTGGTCACGTAATTGGTTTCCGGCACGCGGCGGCAAACCTGAACGGTCCGCTCACGCATTTCCGGACGATTGACCGTGCAGGTGACCGTTTTGACTTCCCAGCTACGCTGCGGAACCATCACGGTCTTCTCGACGTACTGAACTTCACACGGGGCCGGAGCACAAGTTGGCTGGCAAGACGGGGCACACGGAGCCGACGTCTGGCAACCGGTGTTACAACCGGTGTTGCAACCAGCGCCATGTCCACGCAGACCAGCGTCCGCGAACTGCGGTAAACCAAACAGGACAGTGGCCACCAACATGGCGGCGGATCGAATCATCATAAAATTTTCCTTCAACTTCGAAATGACGGGTGATTGGGAGCTGCAAACAATGGGAGTTGCAAACACTAAATTGCCAGCATCGTGTGCTCGCGCGATTCCCGTCCCTGGGTCTCTTTTCTCGGACTCTTCGCCGGAGTCCAACAATCCTGGGTTCTCAAACCCGGGCACCAGCGAAAAGTCCGCGTGTTTTGTTCGCGCTAGCGCCGCAAAACGCCGCTTTCAATTACGTAGCATGCGGCATACTCTGCGGCAGCCTCCGATTTTAACGCTTATGGCATCTGGGTTAAATCAGGCATTTGCGAAATTTACGGAGAATTATGTCCAAGTTACTCGATCGAAACGCTAAACCGTTGAACCAACAACGTTTGGGCCGTCGACTACCGCGTGAAATCAATTCGCGGCGGCTCGTTTGCTGGTCACTTATCCCCCACGAGGTCTGGGCGATATTTCATTCTTCAAGCAAAATCAAGTAGCTCCCCTCGAGACTCCGATACCCACTCGCCTCGCTATTGCGCTTTTCCGGCAAGATCCGAGGCTGCAAATCGGATCCTCCGGCGGATAAAATAAGGGCACCTCGGCAGCCTTCCCCGCAGCGGATCCGAGACCCATCCCATGGAAAGCATTCTCATTTGAACGAACCACCGCAGCCAACAGTCCCGTCGAGCGGCGCACCCCAGGCGGAGCAAGCTCCGCAGGCGTCGGACAGTGCCTTGCTTGCCGAAGCGATCGCCCAACTCGAAAACGATCGCCGCCTGATCGGTTTTGAGATTCATGACGGCGTGGTCCAGGGGATTGTCGCCTCGATCATGCAATTGGAAGCGATGTCGCCGCACCTTCCGAAACCTCAGCGAGATAAGATCGCCCAAGTGATTGAAATGCTGAGGGGGAGCGTGGCCGAGGCGCGGCGAATCATGCAGGGGCTAAGCCCCGCCCCCCTGGAAGAAACGGGCCTGATCGCGGCGATTGAAGAGCTCGTCGCACAGCAAGGGCCGGATCGCTGCGCGATCCGCTTTCGGCACGATGTCATCGCCCGCCCAATCTCTCTTCCGCTCCAGTCCGCCGTTCTTCGGATCGTGCAGGAGGGAATCTCCAACATCAATCGCCATAGCCAGGCCAGCATCGCAGAAATCCTACTCACCTCAACGGACGATTGCCTGCTGCTATCAGTCGTGGACAATGGTATTGGGTTTGACCCCCAGGAAAAATCCTCCGGTGGTTTCGGCCTCCGCGGCATCACCGAGCGAGCCCGACAGTTCGGCGTCCGCCCCAACATCATCTCCGCACCTGGCGCGGGGACCATCGTTGAGGTCGATCTCCCCTTCATTCCGCCAGATCCAAACGCGATTTCCGACACGAATCCCTCCGCTTCGATCCCCCGCGACTCCGTCCCGGACTGAACGTGTGGCTCGCTTTGGGGTATAATGCAGGCTCCTATTGCCTGACCGGAATCCACTTCCGCGCAACTCCTATCCGCACTCTGCCCATCCAAATTGTCCCCCACGTTGAATATCGCTGGCATGCATGTCGCTCTGTTCGTTCCCTGTTATGTGGACCAACTTTACCCCCGGGTCGCGCTGGCGACCCTGGAATTGCTGGAAGGCCTCGGAATCGAGGTCACCTTCCCGACCGCGCAAACCTGCTGCGGTCAGCCGATGCTGAACACCGGCTGCGACCAGGAGGCGAAGGGACTGGCCCAGCGATTCGTCGAAATCTTCTCCCCGTTCGACTACGTGGTGGCCCCCAGCGGAAGCTGCGTCTCGATGGTCCGCAACCACTATCACGAACTGGTGGGGGACGATCCCCGCTATGCTGCGCTCGGCCCCAAGACGTTTGAGCTGTGCGAGTTTCTGGTCGATGTGGTGAAGCTCGACAAACTGGACGTCACTTTCCCGCATGTCGTCGGGCTGCACTCCAGTTGCCACGGGCTGCGTGAGTTGCGGCTGGCCAAAAGCAGCGAACTAAACGAGCCCGGCTTCGATAAATCGCGGCAACTGCTGGAGCTAGTCCAGGGACTGACTCTCGCCCCCTTAAAACGGGCCGACGAGTGCTGTGGCTTTGGCGGGACCTTTGCGGTTGCCGAAGAGGGGGTCTCCTGCACGATGGGCCGCGACCGCATCGCCGACCATCTCCACGGAGGTGCCCAGGTGATGACCGCCGGTGATATGTCTTGCCTGATGCACCTGCAAGGATTGGTTCAGCGGGACGGATCACCCCTAAAAATCATGCACATCGCCGAGATCCTAGCAGGCTACGAGGTACCCGCATGAAATTGCCGATACTCGATCACCCCACCAACGCGGAGAAGTTCACCGCCGATCAGGAGCGGACCCACTGGCACGATCAGGCCTTGTGGTTCATCCGCGAGAAGCGCGACCGGATGGCGGTCAGCCTGCCGGAGTGGGAGACGCTGCGCGAGGTCGCTTCGAAGGTCAAGGAACACACCGTCGGCAAGCTGGGGGACTACCTGGAACAGTTCGAACAACAGGCGACCGCCCTGGGCGCCCAAGTCCACTGGGCCGCTGACGCCGACGAGCACAACCAAATCGTCCTAGAGATTCTCAATCGGCACGAGGCCAAACGCGTCGTCAAATCGAAGTCGATGCTAACCGAGGAATGCCACCTCAATCCATTCTTGAATGAGCATGGCGTCGAGGTGGTCGATACCGACCTGGGTGAACGGATCGTCCAACTAAGGGACGAAGCCCCGTCGCACATCGTGCTACCGGCGATCCACCTCAAGAAGGAAGACGTCAGCGAGACCTTCCACGAGCACCTCCACACTGAGCAGGGCAACAGCGACCCCAACTACCTGACCGAAGCGGCCCGGGGGCATTTGCGGGAGCGGTTTGTCCAGGCGGATGTTGGCATCACCGGGGTGAACTTCGCGATTGCCGAGACCGGCGGGATCGTGATTTGCACCAATGAAGGAAACGCCGACCTGGGTGTCTCGCTACCCAAGGTCCACATCGCCTGCATGGGGATCGAAAAGCTGATCCCCAAACCGGAACACCTGGGCGTTTTCTTGCGGCTGTTGGCCCGGAGCGCCACTGGCCAGCCAATCACCACCTACTCCTCCCACTTCCATGGCCCCATGGAAGGTGGCGAGCTGCATATCGTGCTGGTCGATAACGGCCGCAGCAAATTGATGGACAGCGAGGCGTTTCGCAGTTCGCTCAAGTGCATCCGCTGCGGGGCCTGCATGAACACCTGCCCCGTGTATCGCCGCAGTGGCGGGCATAGCTACGGGACCACCGTACCGGGGCCGATCGGTTCGATCCTCGCTCCCATCCGCGACGCCAAAGCCCACAAGAGTTTGCCCTACGCCTGTAGCCTGTGTGGGTCGTGTACCGATGTCTGCCCGGTAAAAATCGACCTGCACCACCAACTGCTAACCTTTCGCAAAGAGATCAACCACCAAGGGCACCTCCCCGCCTCCAAAACGATGCCGATGAAGCTGGCCACTTGGATGTTCAAACGGCCGCGATTATTCAACTTCGTCGGTGGTTGGGGCAAGTTCTTCCTCCGCAGCATGCCCCGCTGGATGATCTACCACGGCGCAAACCCCTGGGGCCGCCAAAGAGAAATGCCCCCGGCACCAAAGCAAAGCTTTCGCGAGCAGTACGCGAAACGGAAGAAGAAGTAAAAAGCCCTGAAAGGGCGGGGTTGGGTGGCACTATCAAAACGTTGCACGACTCCGTGTGCCACTGGCATCTTGCCAGTGCTTGGGCTTTGCCATTGTGAACAAGCGTCGCCCCGACGATGCATTCCCTACCTGACTCCCATTATGGCAAGACTTGAATCGAACGGATGGCGCTCTCACTAGTGAAAAATCCCGTCTGCCGCTGGCATCTTGCTAGTGCCGGGAATTACGATTGAAGTATGTCTGCTTCCCAGCCTCACCGTAAACAGATCCGTCACTATGAAGGGGTGCCACACCTTCATGAGTTGACGTTTTCGACCTACCGACGCATCCCGCTTCTGACGAATGATCCTTGGCGGAGAATTTTGGCAAAAGAACTCAATGCCGCCTGTGAGGCGGAGCAATATGGTTTGGTGGCATTCGTGTTTATGCCGGAGCATGTTCATCTGCTGGTCTTGCCGCAACATGACTTACCCCGGGTCAGCCAGTTGCTCGGTCGCACGAAAAGGCAGACTTCGATTGAGATCAAGGAGATCCTTGTCAAGCATCGTTCGCCCCTCCTGAAAAGATTAACAGTCCGCGAGAGGCCCGACCGAACCTGCTTTCGGTTCTGGCAGGAGGGGCCCGGGTTCGATCGAAATTTATATAGCCCTAAAGCCATCGAGGCCAGTATCAACTACATTCATCGCAATCCGGTCCAACGCGGCCTCTGTCGCCGAGCCATCGACTGGAAATGGTCGAGTGCTCGATATTATGTGGAAGGGGTGGAAGACCCCGATTTGCCTCGGCTGACAAAACTAGATCCGACTTGGTTTCGTCAGTTTGGAATCGTGATGAAGTTTCCCTAGAAATGGAACCTGAATTACACTGGATGAGTGATTCGCACATCTTGAATTGAAGGGTTTCGGCAATTCGAGTGGTGATTCAAATCTTGCGACAATGGCAGTCAGTTGGGATCCGTAAGAGCAAGTCGACGTTTGTTCAGAATGGAAAGGTCAGGCACTGGCAAGATGCCAGTGGCACACGGCGTTTCCTATCCTGACTCCCATTATGGCAAGACTTAAATCACCGGTCCACTCAGCCAGAACCACTTGATTCCCGGCAGGGTTAAAGCCCTGCCGCTCAAAGGATCGCGTGGCCTGGTGATTTACCTTTTGTCATAATGGAGTTCCGCTGGACCGCCCCCGCGCGAGGTTTCGCCGCTCGCTGAAGATAGAGAACCAAAGCACTGGCAACATGCCAGTGGCACACAAGCGAGCCGTTGAGCTTAGCAGTCGATGAGGGTTAAGATGGGGAAATACCATTCACCAACTCCGAGTCTTCACCGTCCCCCAACGCCCACAACCCATGTCCAGCAAACAGTCCAGCAAATCCCAGATCCTCAAAAACATCCGCAACCAGATTGTCCCTCAGGTGGCGCTGCCTGATTTGAACCAAACCTGGATCACCTACGACGACCGCTGGACCCACTTTCGCGAGGTCTTGGGGGCGGTGGGTGGTGTGGCGGAAGAGTTGCCCTCAAGCGATGCCCTGCCGGAGGCGCTGGCCGAAATTCCTGCTTGGGCGGATGCTAAGAAGACCGTCAGCTTGGTTCCCGGGGTAAGCGGCAATGTCGATGCCGAACAGATCGACGACCCGCACCTACTGGAAGATATCGACTACGCGGTGCTGCCGGGGATTTTTGGTGTGGCGGAGAATGGGGCGGTGTGGGTCGAGGACAAACGGATCAAGCACCGTGTCCTCTACTTCCTGCCGCAGCATATCGCCCTGGTGGTCCCGGCACCGGAGGGGGCCGAGCGGGTCGTGGTCGATAATATGCACCAGGCTTACGAGCGAGTAAGCCTGGGCGAAAACTTCTTCGGGACCTTTATCTCAGGCCCCTCCAAGACCGCCGATATTGAGCAGTCTTTGGTGATTGGGGCCCATGGCGCGCGGTCGCTTCACATTTTCTTCGTGAAGTAATTGGCCTCGGCTCGGTCGCCGATCGATTGGCCACCCGCCAAGTCTTGCGAGCGGGTGGTCCGGACCTGCACCAAGCAGTGGGCTTCGTCCGGATCGCGGTTCTGCATTCCGAACAAGTTGGTGATACGGACCCCGGTGTGGGAAAGGTCGTAGCGGAGGACGTGGATCGACTCGGAGTGCGGCAGATACCGCACCACCTCAAACACCGATCGTAGATTGGTCGGCAGCATGGCGGCGCTGTTGAAGGGAGTAACTTGGTGATGCTCGGTGATGCTCACGATTTCGCGGTCGGTGCTGGCGACCACAAACCGATCGCGATGCGTCGCGCCGTCTCCCTCTTCGAGGTCACTCAACAGGTAAATGCGATACTCGTTTCCGTCCTCGCTGGTGAATCGATCCTTGTGCCGCATCTGAAACGTCCGCCCGGCCAACAGGTCGGGCCGTTCCAATCGGAATTCAAACCATGCCTCCTGGGCCTTGGACAAATAGGTCTCACCATACATGGCGGCGCCCAAGGCGATCAACAGCAGCGAGTAAAGGAAAGTAGGGGCGGTAACCGTGCGATAGATGCTCTTCATGTTCCAGTCCCAGTGTTCTCAAACCTGATTGCGCGAATGCTCCGGCAGGGGGGCGATTTGGGTCGTTCGCCTGACTACCGGAGGTCAACAAAAAACGATGCGCATGGGGGAGGGGCTGCATGGTGGGACATAGCCGAACTCGGTTGGCCTTCGTTTCCGGTGAGAGTCTTTCACTGATCGCTCAGCGATCGACTTGCCTCAGTTCACCGGTGCCGCAGGTCGGATTCCGTGGGTGGAAGGCGACCTCAGGTGGAAAAGGCCCTGGTTCCGATCACGATGCTCGCCCCGAGCAGTTCTAAGGGCGAGGATCGTGACCTCATTTTATCCGGAATCCGGGCTCACAGGCAGAGAAAAATAGCCTGTTGGGAGAATTTTATGGAATTTAACGCCACCTTAACCCATTGTAGAGTGGGTGTAGTGCATTTTTTAACCACCTTACAAGACTTCGAGTTTTATCCCCAGCTCAGCCGCTCTAATAATCATTCCTCGCTCAAAATAGACGAAAGGACGGTGCTGATTCTTCCTTCGCGCGTAGGAGAACATTTCGAGGACCATCTTTACCGGCAGGTCTCCTTCATCCACCGCGATGACCACGCGGTCGACAAATCGGAATTCCCGCTCGAGTCGGCACTTCAGACCTTTTTCGAGCGTGTCCTTCAAATTGGCGACCTGGCCCTGGGCGGTCGTTCCGTCGAACGACACCGGCTCGACCGCGTCCGCGGAACGGCCGGAGATCGTTAAAGCGAGCAGAAACAAGGGAAAAACCAGAGCAAAGGGGCGGATCGCGGGGAGTTTTCGAAGCATAAGTCATCCTAGGACAGAACCGATGGGTGGATAGACAGACCCTTGCCATGGCATTTTGCACCATGGCAACGTGGCGCAGGAGTTAACAAAAGGAACCTCACGCGACAAGGGCAATTGGGCGCGAGAAGTCATCTAGCGAGGCGCGCCGGAAGCTAGCATGCTCACCCCCGATATTCCATCGCCATTGCGGGCAATCTTCGCATTGCAGCACAACGCCGGATTGGCGACCATTATTTTGGCCGTAAGACAAAATGGTTGACATTAGGATTAGCGTTTGGCTATACTCCGCAAGTGCCGCCGGATCCTACGGGGTCGTAGCCGGTGGTCATGTCGCTTGAGAGGACAGCGCGAACCCCTAGCGCCGGATGGTTCCCACCGAGCGGATGAAGTGAACAAGCGGTCTGTGTTTCCTTCACCGTGCCATCCTACCTCTGACACGTGCCGCCCTAACGCAGGGTGGTGGCAAGTCAGGACTCAAAACCGGCGAAGGAGCATTGCCAATGCTCGTGATTCCAGGTCAACAACGAGCGAAGGATCTCTGCGATCCGCATCTTGGCCCCACCCGGCGCGACTTGCTACGGGTGGGTGGCTCCGCCATGTTGGGGCTGACCCTCGGTCAAGTCCTTAATCTGCAAGACGCGACCGCCGCCGAATTAAAGGCCAAGCATGGCAGTAGCTTTGGCAAGGCCAAGAGCATCATCCTGCTTTACCTGCAAGGTGGCCCCAGCCATCTCGACCTGTGGGACCCCAAGGACGATGTTCCGGACAACGTCCGGAGTGTGTTCAAGCGGATTGGCAGCAAGGTCCCCGGCATGGACCTGACCGAGAACATGCCGAAGTTCGCCCAGGTGACCGACAAGGTGACCCTTGTCCGCTCGATGAGCTACGCCCCGGTCGGCCTGTTCAATCACACCGCCGCCATCTACCAGATGCACACCGGCTACACGGCGGATAAGGTGAGCCCCAGTGGTCAGTTGGAGCCCCCTACCCCGAAAGACTTCCCCAACTTCGGCTGCAACATCGTCAAGTTCAAGCCGCCGGAAGTCCCGATGCTGCCGTTCGTGATGATGCCCCGCCCGCTCCAAGAGAGTGGCGTCGTCAACAAGTCTGGCACCGCCGGATTCCTGGGCAGGGCCTTCGATCCGTATTATCTCTTCCCGCCGGGAGATGATATGGATATGACCAAGATGGACAAGATTAACGTCGACGACCTGCGGATGCGTCCCGAGATCAGCACGGGCCGCTTGAACCGCCGCGCCAAACTCCGCGACCTGTTGAATGCCGGGATGCCGGAGATCGACAAAGCGGTCGCCGACTACGAGTTGGACAAATACTACGAAACCGCCTTGAACCTCATTTCCTCCGGCAGGGCCCGCGACGCGTTTGATCTGTCTCGGGAATCGGAACAGCTCCGCGATGCCTACGGCCGCAACACCTTCGGGCAAAGCTGCCTGCTGGCCCGACGGCTGGTCGAGGCGGGTACTCGCGTAGTCGAGGTGATTTGGCCGAAGGTCGCCAACTCCGACCGTCACAGTTGGGACCACCACACCGGTCTGTCCGACCGCATGAAAAACCAATCGGCTCCGATGTTCGACTCGGCCCTGTCCACCCTGATCGCCGACCTGGACGACCGGGGCATGCTGGATGAAACGCTCCTGGTCGCAGTCGGGGAATTCGGACGCAGCCCCCAGCGCGGCGTCAGCACCTCTGGCAACAACAACAGCGACGACGGCCGGGACCACTGGCCTTACTGCTACACCGCCTGCCTGGCAGGTGCCGGCATCGGCCGGGGCATCGTCTACGGCGAGTCGGACAAAACCGCCTCCGCCCCAACGAAAGACCCGGTCCATCCGACCGAACTGCTGGCGACCATGTACCACGCCATCGGGATCGACCCGCAAACCATCGTTCATAACCACCTAAACCAACCCCGCGAGCTGGTCAAAGGAGAAGCCGTTACCGCGCTTTTCAACTGAGAACAGCTCCACCCATCCTTTTCGTGACGCACTTTTCCATAAGAAAACGGCCTCGGTGTCCAATCCTCACCGGGGCCGTTTTTGTTTCTTGAGAGGTGACCTCCGGCTATGTGGCCAGAAAGTAGGTTAGCCACAGAGCACACAGAGGTCACAGAGAGAAGCAGTTGGAACGCACGCCTTTACTAACGACGTTACTGGCCCAAGGCAAGCAAAGAAGTTGAGCCACGGATGGGCACGGATTCTCACGGATAAGCAGGAAGTTGCCGCAGAGACAAGCCTCATCTTCTGTCACTTCTCTGTGGCCTCGGTGACCTCGGTGGCTAAGAAAAGGAGCCGCGGATCGGCGCAGATAAGCACGGATAAAGTCACCCGCGATTCGTCGTTCTACTCGCTTGCGATCCGCGTTACATCCGCGCCGGTCCGCGGCTAAAAAAATCTCTCGCCAAGTCGCAAAGGGGATTGATGGGAGGGAAAATGAACCGGCCGATTTCTGGCGTATCGACCGGGGATTGAGGCGTTAGAGGAGTGCGGTGAAAGCGGGAAGTTGTTTTTCCGTTGTACCTTGGCGATGGTGGTCGTCGCTTTACAAAGTGGCACGCGCCCCACGCGGTACGTATGATGAGAAGGCATCACCCGGCACAACCCCTCGATCGAGCCAAGCTCATGAATAACCAACAAGCAATCAATGAACTCACCCCTGAGCAAAAACAGGAACTGATGCGCCGCCTAACGGAACATGACGCTAACCCCGAATCCGCGATTAGTCTTAAGGAACTCCAGCGGCAACTTAATGAGTGCGATTAGATGGCCACCTTGCGGTTTCGCCCCCAAGCCCCCAAGTCTTCGATGATTTCTGTTTGAATCGTCCCTTCAGGACTCAAGAATAAAATAGAAACCTGAACCCAGGACTTCGTCCTGGGCTGTCGTTAGACGTCCCCTTGGGACTCAGGACAAGACTCGTTATCCCGTCGGCAAACCGGCTTGGATGGCGGGATTTGTGAGCAACGTCGTGAAATCGGCCGGTTTGATGGTTTCGTTGAGGCGGCGGCGGATCTCGATGAAATCTTTCTCGTGATACAAAAACGCGTCGACGACGTCGGGGTCGAAGTGGTTGCCTCGACCTTCGAGAATAATCCCTCGGGCCTTTTCGTGGCTGAACGCGTCCTTGTACACGCGGACGGTCGTTAGGGCGTCGTAAACATCGGCGAGCGCCACAATGCGGCCGCAAAGTGGGATTTCGTCGCCGGCCAGGCCGAACGGATAGCCGGAGCCGTCGAACTTTTCATGGTGGGAAGACGCGATGTCCCGCGCGAAGCGGAGGTACTCGGCGTCGGGCTGTTCGCGGAGGGCCGCGTCCAGCGTGTTGCTGCCGATGATCGCGTGCTGCTTCATGATCTCGAACTCGTCCGGAGTCAGGGCACCCGGCTTGAGCAGCACATGGTCCGGGATGCCGACCTTGCCGATATCGTGCAAGGGGCTGGTCGAGTAGATCGTCCGCACGAAGTCGGGGTCGATGATCTCGGTGTACTTGGGCAAGTCGGCCAAGCGGCTGGCCAGCAGGCGCGAGTACTCGCGGATTCGTTCCAGGTGGGCACCGGTCTCGGGGTCGCGCGATTCGGCCAGCTTCGCCAGCGCGAAGATGATCACGTTGCGGCTCTCGAGCGAGACGATCCGCTGCGCCGCGCGGAGGCGGATATGCAGTTCCTCCGGGTCGAACGGTTTGGTAATGATGTCATCCGCCCCGGCGCGGAGCCCGGTAACCAGATTGTCGCGCCGATCGAGGGAGGTCAGCAGGATAAAGTAGATGTATTCGCTTAAGGGGCGATGCCGCAGGCGGCGACACAAGTCGACTCCGGACATCCCCGGCATTTGCCAATCGGACAGGACAATCCGGTAGTCCCCCCGATAGATCATTCGCAGGGCTTCCTCGCCATCGCGCGCGGTTTCGGTCTCGATGCCCATCGCTTCGAGCACGTCACTCAGCAGTCCGAGACAGGCCTGGTCGTCATCGACGAGCAGGATGGGCGCGTTGGGCGTGCGACGTTCATGAATCATTAATCGGCTCCTACCAGATGCTGATCGATTAGCTGGCTCAGCCGATCGCAATCCTCGCGTACCTCATTCAATTGGTCCGCTAGATTGGCACAATCACCCGCCGAGATTTGTTCGAGTTCCGCCACCGAGCTGGCCAGCCCATTGGCGGAGATGGTAAGTAGCGCCCCTTTGATCCGATGAGCAATTCGCGCGAGCTCTGGGCAGTTTCGCGCGTCGGCGGCAACCTCTAGCTCCTTCAGATCACGTTCGAAGCTGACCTGAAATCGAGCCAGCGCCTTGTTCAACAGATCGTCACGACCCAGGCAACGATGCCGTAATGCCTCCCAATCCAACATGTGGGAAGGAGGTGCTTTAGGGCTGGACTGCAAGTTCATCACTTGCCTCCTGGGCGGTTGAAAGTGGAAAAACAAAAGTTTTACTCCCGAAAGATTAGGTTGCTTGTCGGGGATGTCAAAGAATGGGGCGTACGGTTGCCCGTATCCCGCAGCTAAAGCGCAAGCCTCCCGAATATTCGGTTCAACCCATCAAACCGCACCTATCCAGCGGAGGGGCGGTGCAGCCTCTTCCGAGAAGTTCTCGCGCCGGTTCGGGTACCACTAGGCGGCGTTGCCGTTGGAGGATTTTCACGCCCAAGATCGGAGGGCTCGCGCCCTGCCGCTTTCATTTTGCAACTCTCATCAACGTCGCTCTAGTACCGAATCCGGATACCGGCAGCCAGCGAATGGGCGCTGATCTCATGGGTCAAGGAATCCCCCGCGCCGAAAGGTGGCGAGGGCAAGGGGCCGGTCACGCTGTTTTCCACCAGGTAGACATAGGCAAGCGTCAAATCGACGGACTCGGTTAGTCGGCAGGAGGTACCCAGGGCGAAGTTTTGATCCTGGATCAAAGGGGTGGAAATGTTGGTCAGGGCGGCGTCACTTTGGATCGGGTTTTGGTTCCAGTTGTACCCCGCGCGGAGCTGCCACCAGTCGTTCAACTGATACTGCACACCTACCGCCCCGGCCATGACGCTCCGCCAACCCATTTCTTGAAAACCGGAAGTGTTGGCGTAATCAAAGTACCGCAAGTCGGCGGCGAAGACCCAGCGCTGCATGCCGTAATAGGCGAGGCCCCCGGACAGAATCATCGGGTAGTCCAGATCGAATCGAACCACGCCCGAGGGTGTGAAGAACCGAAAGTCCTCGAACCACTGCGGGCTCTTAATGCTGAAACCGGCCCGCCAGCAACTCGGATGTGCGTAATAAACACCCGCCTGCACGCCACCACCCCAATGCACACGGTTGCCGGAGCCGGGGGTCGCATCAGGCGTGATCGCCGAAGGCCCCAGCGGGTCGAAGGTCATTCTCGCGACGCTAATCGTGGGGGAGATTCCGACCGACCAGCGGTCGGAAATCGTGTAGGAGAGAGTCGGCGCGACCTGCATGATTTCCGCGTCGGCATAGAGCGGACCATCGGTCAGCAGCGGATTGCCCGCGTCCCGAGGCAGGTTGTTTCGGAACCCACCGATCCCATACATCCCCAGTCCCACGGTGAAGGGCGTCCCTTCAATGTGGTCGACCCAGCCCACACTCGGAATCATCGCGACCCCCGCTTCGCCACTGGTCGTGTTGGAGACGCCCCCGATGTCGGAGGTCAGGTCGACATCGGCGAGCAACCCTTCCATCCCGAACGAAACCTCCGATTGAGGCAGGGCGCTAATCGAAGCGGGATTCCAGTGGACCGCACCAATCGCGTCCAAAGGGGCGGCGGTACCCGCGCCACCCATCGAGCGATTGATCGGGCCAACCCCCGTGACCGTGATGCCTTGACCATGGGTCGCAGCAACATGAGCGAGGATCAGGACCAAGAAAAGAGCGCCGCGCGACAGCGTTGCAAGCGGTGAAAGCATTTAATTCAACCTAAGCCGGAGATTCGTTATAATTCACCCCATATGGCATCGGCGCGTTCAAGGGAAATTCTGTAGTCATTTCATTCGACACGGGAAACCTCCCAGGGGATGAGTCCCCTCGGTCTCCATCCCGGCCAATGAAGCCCCTTGCGGGCAGCCTCCAACTCGGGACTTATCCCCTTTCCGCGTTGCTGGCCAAGGATGAAACCATTCTCCACCGCGTCATCACTCCAACGCGACGAAGGGTATAAGTCCAATTATCGCTGGGAGCACGGGGCAACGGGCCTTGCCACTTCCAGATAATCGGACTCATCCCCTGCGAGCTCACACCTTCTCGCAAACGGCGATCCAGCCGCTGGCCCTGAGGCCGCCGAGCAGCCAAGGGGCGGGCAGTGGTGCTTGGCGGTTCATCGCCAAGGGGATTTGCCGCCGGATGTGGAAGCCTGCTTGGCGGAGGGCGGCGGAGAATTCTTTCCGGCTGAACACATGCAAAAAGAAATTGGGGATGTTGCGGTAGCGGTAGTATTTATCGCCTCGCTCCATCTCCGGGGTCATTCGGCTTTGCACCAGGTGTTTGGCCACCCACCATGCCCCAGAGGGTTCCCAGAGGTTGAACCAAAAGTTGTGTACGTGCAGCACAAAGATCCCGCCCGGCTTGAGGATGCGGTGCGTGTGCTCTAAAAACTTCCGCCGGTTCTCCGCCCCTTTGATCATCCCCAAAGTGCTGAACATGCAGATGGCGTGGTCGACCGATTGGCTGGCGATCCCATCCAACTCAACCAGGTTGGCCTGCAAGGTCTCGATCTCGAGCTGGTCTACCTGGGCCTTTTCCCGCACCACGCGGAGCATCTCGGCCGACAGATCAACCGCCAACCCACGGTTGCCCCGCCGGACCAACGGGACCAAGGCCCGGCCAGTGCCACAGCCCAAGTCGGCGACCAGGCCGGTCGGCGGGATCGACTCGGCGATCACCTGCTCGTCGAACTGAAACAGATCGCAAAAGGCAAAAAATTCGTCGTAGTCATCGGCGATCGCCGGCGACTGGAGATAATCCATCGTCCCCCGAGACACACCCCTGGGAAGCTGCCAAGAAGGCTTAGACGAGTGCTGAGACGGGGGACTTTTCATCAGGTGTGGGCCACAATAGAAATCCAAAGGGGGAGAGGTCGAAGTGGTGGATTATCCCCTTTGGGTTGGGTTCTGGCCATGGCGGCTGTTTTATTTTCCCGGATGGGGACGCCTCCGAATCTGTCGTAGCCACGCTTGCTAAAAGCGTGGGGGAATTGCTAACCCGCTCCGCCATAGGGGCTGGGTGCCATGCCCACGCCCTCCAACGTGGGCATGAGAAGTGAGAGATTATACTGTCTCTTTCGGGAAGACCGGACGCCCTCTCTGGTTCCATCAGACGACATTGCCATTGGGTGATCTTCACGCCAAAGACCGGCGGGCTCGCGGCCAACCGCTTTCATTTTGCATTTTTCATTTTCCAATACTCATTAATCATTAAAAGCGGAGCAGCGCGAGCTGCCCGGTGAAGTGCGAGAGGATCCTGCCTCTTCCGGGAAGATCGGACGCCGGTTCGGGTTCCTTCAGGCGAAGTTGCCGGTGGAAAACGGGCCCGCCAAAACATGCCCACGTTGGAGGGCGTGGGCATGGCACCCGAGTTTCCCCTCTAGGGGCAAACCTCAACCTGCGGGGCCGCCACGGTCTTCGGAAACTTGGCTACTTCGGCGGAACGCGTAAATTCCCTCTCGCGCTACTGGAGAGGGGCGGGTACCTCCGGTTAAGATAGGCAGTAGCGGAGTCACGTGGGCTGGGTTGGTGCCACGCTGAATCGGCGGTTACCGGATCAACCAGGTAGCCGCGTCGTCTGTTTGCGCCAGCGAGAAATGAATGCATCAAGACCAGGAACCGATCGACTCCCGCTTCAAAGTGGTGACGCCGGAGAACATCGCCTTCAGCTATGAAGTGGCGGGACCGTTCAGGCGGTTGATCGCGTTTCTGTTGGATTTGGCGATCCGCTTGTTGATCATGCTGGTCGTCTACCTGCTGATGATCTTTCTGTTCATCGCCGTCGGTCAGTTCGATCCCACGACTGCCGGCGACATGCTGTCCGCCGCGGGGCTGGTGGTCTACTTCCTGTTCGACTGGCTCTACATGGCCGGGTTTGAATATTTTTGGAACGGCAAGACGCCCGGCAAGTGGGTCCTTAATCTCCGCGTGCTGACCGACGAGGGAGAGCCGATCAACGCCCTCCAAGCCGGGCTGCGGAATGTCCTGCGGTATGTCGACATGATGCCGATGTACCCGATTCCGTTGGTCGCGCTGCGTGAGGAGAGCGGCGGAGCCCCCGTGCTGTTGACCTTCATGTTGGCCCTGTTGGTGCCGCTGTTTACGCGGCGGCTGCAGCGGATCGGCGACTTGGTCAGCGGCACGATGGTCGTGATCGAGGATCGGGCCTGGTTGATGAAGGTGGCGCGGATCGAGGACCAACGGGCCAAACTGCTCGCCGATTACATTCCGCCCAACTATGTAATGCCGCGGAGTACCGGCAA
This sequence comes from Pirellulaceae bacterium, assembly GCA_040880405.1. GTDB lineage: Bacteria > Planctomycetota > Planctomycetia > Pirellulales > Pirellulaceae > JBBDIM01. Next base: position 17,713 of record JBBDIM010000066.1, read on the forward strand.
GGCGATCGCGATTTATGTCGAGCGGCGGCGCTACTTCACCACCGCCCGGCGACGCGAGATCGCGAGGCACTTGGCTCAACCACTGTTGGCCCGATTTGGCCTGCCGGAGGATACCAGTTACGATCTGTTGTTGTGCGCCATGTACTACCGGTCGTTCCTCTCGGAGCAATCGAGTGACGGGACCGCCGGCGACAGCACCCTCCTGAAAAACGTGCTGCTGCAAGAGCGACCGGAGGCGGCCGCGAATTCCCCGTTTAAAGGAGTCACCTCGGCCGGCGATTCCACCGCGTCACCCACTTCCCAGGAGCTCGGCCCCAGGTGAAAGTCGCCACACTCATCGAACGCCGCCGCGTCTACTGGCAAGAGCTCGAAGGGCTGTGCGCCCAGATGGAGACTTCCCGCGCCAAAAGTCTCGGGGCTCGGAACGTGGCGCGGTTCGCGGCGTTGTACCGCGCGGCCTGCGCCGACTTGGCTTTGGCCGACTCGTACCAACTGCCGCCCAACATCGTCGACTACCTGCACAAGCTGGTCGGTAGGGCCCATGGCCTGTTGTACCGCAGCCGACGCATCCAATGGGCCAAGGTGGCCAAGTCGCTGATGTTCGATGTGCCGCAGCAGATTTTTAACGACCGCTGCGTGCAGGTTTGTTTCTGTCTGTTTTGGGGCGTGTTCCTGCTCTCGGCGATGATGGCCGCCGACCCCGAGCGGTTCCCCGGGTTCGCCGCGGGAGTCGCGGGTGCCGAACAGTTGGACGCGATGGAATCGATGTATGGCGAGACATTCTCGCGGCACAGCGGCACCCCGGCGGCCAGCGGACCGGCGTTTTACATCAAACACAACACGAGCATTGGTTTGCAGTGCTTCGCCTTGGGGATCACCGTCGTGGGTGGACTGGGTGTGCTGCTGTTCAATGCCGCGATGCTGGGCACGGTGTTCGGGCACATGGCCAGCCCCAGTGTCCCGGAGGCGACCACCGCGAACTTCTACGAGTTCGTCACGGCCCATGGTCCGTTCGAGTTGACGGCGATTGTCCTTTCCGCCGGGGCCGGCCTGCGACTGGGGATGGCTTTGATCAATCCGCGGCACAAGCAAAACCGCCTCTTGCCGGAAGAGGTGCCTGACACTTACGAAAACACCGACGACCGCGACCGCGTGATCACCTTCACGCGGCTGGACTCGCTCAAGATCGCCAGTCGCCGCGCCTTACCGGCGATGGGGGCCGCGGTGGTGCTGTTTGTGTTGGCCGCGTTTGTTGAGGGGTGGATTTCCCCCACCACGCTGCCGGAATGGGTCAAGCAGATGGTCGCGATCATCTCCAGCGGGGCCTTGATGGTTTACTTCATTTTGTTGGGTTATCCCCGGCGAGGTCCCGATGCAACTGGATAAAACCCGCATCGCGATCCGCGAGCGCGGCCTGCTAGAGATTTACGACCTGTCGCTGTTGGTCACCAAGGCGTACTGGGGCCGGCTCTTGCTGGCGATTGGGATGGCGGTGGTGCCGTTCACGATCCTCAACGCGCTGATCCTTTGGCCGCTGGAACCCGACCTGGGATTGAACGACACGGCCAACGCGTTTGTCACCCTCATGATTACCTTAATCGTCCTGCAAGCTCCGGCGGCCACGATTCCGGTGACGCTATTGCTAGGGGATGTCCTGTTCCATGACCAGCCCGACTGGAAGCGGATGTTCCAGGGGTTTCGCAAGGCGATCCCCCGGCTGTTTTGGACGGTCGCCATCCTCCGCGGCGTGCTGCCGGGGATGCTGATTATTGGCGTGGCAACCTACTTTGACGATTCGTTTATCGGGATGTCGGTGCTGCTGTTTTTGCTTTGCCTGGGAGTCACTATTTTGCGAACCGTGCGGCCTTACATCGGCGAGGTCATCGTGCTGGAGAGAAACCCCCTCCGCTCGCGGAATCCGGATGTGATGACCATCGGCCGCCGCAGCGCGGCCCTGCACAATCCAAACTTTGGCGATATGGTGGTCCGCGCGATGGCCTCCAGTATCTCGATCCTCCTGTTCGCCTCGGTCCTGACCAATGTCTGGGGAATGCGGGGTTATCTGTTCGGGCTGTGGGATTGGGATCGCTGGTTTCTGTTCCTGTGGTTGCCGCTGGCTACTTGGCTGGTGGTGTTGTTCATGGGAGTGGTCCGTTTTTTGAGCTACCTCGATCTCCGCATCCGCCGCGAAGGGTGGGAGGTGGAGCTGGTCGTCCGCGCCGAGGCCAACCGACTCCGCGAGGTGGCCGCATGAGTGGAGATGTTCGAGAGGACTCCCGAGTGGTCCAGCCAGCCGGAGTTGATGAGTGGCACCTGGTTACTGGGTGCCATGCCCACGCCCTCCAACGTGGGCATGAGAAGTGGGAGATGATCGTGACTTTTCTGGGAAGGCTGGTCGCCTACTCGGCTTCTATCGGACGGCTTTGCCGGAGCGACACGCTTTCACTAGCGGCTTGTCTACAAGCATCGCGTAATCAATTGCGCTACGGTATTGAGCGAGGTGACATCAATTCCTTCTGGAAGTTTTTTGCGGACGAGATTGATGCGTGGTCTCGTTATCTTGATTGCGTCTGCCCTGATCCACGCGAGGCGCACTTTCTGAAACGCGGAGGCGCGGAGATCGCAGAGAGCCCTCAGCGCCTCTGCGTTTCAAAGACTTTAAATTCGACAGGCAATTCCCGGACGATGTTAAATGGTCAACCATCTCGATCGTTGTTAATCGGGTTACCGGTGGAGAACAGGCGCGCCAAAACATGCCCACGTTGGAGGGCGTGGGCATGGCACCCGATGAACCTTCTGGCCATTCTCTGCTTATTTTTCGCCGCCGCGCCGGTCCCTGCTTCCGCCCAAGACTGGTGGGAGCAGGAACAAGAGACCACGCTGGAAGACCCTGTCGCCACCGGGCAGCGATCCTTGGCCCGGCTGCCTGGCAACCATTGGTACGACGCCGAGGAGGACGACATCACGGCGGGGCACGTCCCTCCGGAAGCGAATCCTGATGCCCGGCCCGGCAGCCAAGCACCGGCCAAACAGCGGCAGAGCAGCAACCTGTGGGGCAGCGGCGGCACAGGCGGCGGCAGCGTGCTCTCCTGGCTGATTGTGGTGGGCGTGATCTTGATTCTCGGGAGCTTGCTGGGGTTGGTCATTTGGGGCGTGGTCCGCTCCCGCGCCAATCTGACCAAAACCGACGAGACACCCCGCACCCTGGATGAGATCAGCAGCCAGGTCGACAAAGTCGAACACCTGCCGTTTGAAGTCAAGCGGCCTGACGCCAACCTGTTGGACGAGGCCCGGCGGCATTACCAGCAGGGAGACTACAGCGAGGCGATCATCTACCTGTTCAGCTACCAATTGCTGGAGCTCGACAAGGGGCAGATCATCCGCTTGGCCAAAGGCAAAACCAACGGGCAGTACCTCATGGAAATGCGGCACCAACGGCCCCTGCAAGGAATTTTGCGAACCACGGTCGACGCCTTCGAGGATGTCTTCTTCGGGCACCGGAAACTGACCCGCGGTCAGTTCGAGGCCTGCTGGGAACACCTTTCGCGGTTTCAATCGCTGATTCAAGGAGCCCGACCGGCATGAACTCAGCTGCTCCGCCAAAATTTATAGCGGTAGGGCGCAAGCCCTCCGGTGAAGTGCGAGTTGATTATGCCGCCCCTGAGGCGTCTGGACCACGGTTCGGGTTCCATCAGGCGGCGTTGCCATTGAAGGGATCTCACGCCAAAGACCGGAGGGCTTGCGCCCTTCCGCTTTTATTTTTGACGCCTTCAATAGTAGCGGTAGGGCGCGAGACCTCCGATCCTTCGGCCGTGAAAAAGGGGTCAGGACTCTTTTTAGGTGCGCGTGTACCAATGGTTAACGGGTCGCTAAAAAGAGTCCTGACCCCTTTTTCACTCTGCCTGGCCCTGTTCGTCTTGGTCGGATCAACCGGTTGCCGCCCTGTGGCGGATACCGAACTTCCCACCCGCTACGGCAGTCGGCTCCAGCCGCAGCCCGCCAGTGTCAACGGGACACGCGTGCTGTCTGACATGTTCCGCGAGGCGGGGATCGATGTCTCCAGCCACCAACGGATCACCCCCCGCACCTTCCGCAGCGATGTGCTGATTTGGTTCCCGGAATCCTTCACCGGCCCGGAACTGGAGCTGCGCAACGCGATCACCGAGTGGCTAGAAGAGGACCAGTACCGGACCTTCATCTTCGTAGGTCGAGACTTCGACGCCGAGCTGGCCTACTGGGAAAAGGTGATCGATCGGGTCCCGCTGCAGCAACGGTGGGATGCGCGGCGGGCGAGGGCCAAAGCGGTTCAGCATTCCGATAACCAGGCGCGGTACGGGGCAGGCACGCGGGACTTCGGTTGGTTCACGTTCAACGGAGATGTCCCGGCCCGCGAAGTTACCATGCTCAATGGTCCCTGGGCCGATGGGGTCGACGCCGGGGCGACCGATATCCGCTTGTGGTCCAAAATGGAGACCAGCGGCACGACCGGCCGCGACGGAGTCCGCCGTGACGACGACGGGCTGGTTATCGAAAACCTCTTGACCGGCGACGACGACGAGCCGATCGTGGTGCGGCTCTCCGATGAGTTCTGGAACAACCAGATCATCCTAGTGAACAACGCCTCGTTCCTGCTCAACTTTTCGCTGGTCAACCCAGAGCACCGCAAACTGGCCGCCAAGCTGATTGAAACGTGCGGCGAAAACGGGGCCGATTCGATCGCCTTCGTCGAGACCTACAACCAACCGGAAGTCCTCCAGCAAGACCCCGGAGCGGCCGGGACCAGCGGCTGGGAATGGCTGAGCCAATGGCCACTCCGGATGATCGGCTTGCAACTAGCGATCGCCCTGATCATGCTCTGCTTCGCCCTGTTCCCGATCTTCGGCCGAGCGAAACAGTTGCCCTCGGAAGGCTCGTCCGATTTCAAAAAACATATCGACGCCTTAGGCTCGCTACTCGAAGCCTCCGGCGACCATGCCTATGCCCAGCTCCGCATCAAACAGTATCATCAACTCGTGAAAGGGGACACGGTGTACCGCCGCTCCCGTGGACGGAAGGGTTAAAAAGGGGTCAGGACTCTTTTTAACGACCCGTTATCCATTGGTACACGCGCACCTAAAAAGAGTCCTGACCCCTTTTTAACTCCCGCAACCTATTCCGCCAGCCGCTAGAATTGCATCCATGAATAGTCCTACTGACGTGATCGAGTTCCAGTGCTCCGCCTGCGAGAAACTGCTCCGCGTGCCGATCGCCGCGGCCGGCAAACGGGCCCGTTGTCCTCAATGCGAATCAATCCAACCGGTCCCTGAGCGGCCCCCGGGGGAAGAACCGCACTTCGCGCAGGAAGAGAGCGTCCCGGCCCAACCGATCACGCCCCCCGCGCCTGGGTTGACCCTCCCGGAGTCGCTCCAAATGGGAAGCACGGCAACCAACCCGGCCAGTCCACCTGAGCAGACGCCCCCTTCCAATTTCTCGTCCGGTTCCCCATCGACCCCCTCCGGCAACACGCCAGATCCATGGGACGAGGTCCCCGGAACCGCTCCTACCCGGCCAGCACCAGCACAGCCGACACCACCCGCCGCGCTGGCCCCGGACGATCAAGAAGCCTCAACTCGCCAGCGTCGCGAACTGAGCCCGGAGTTCGCCGAGACGCGTAAGCTGTTCGAGCAAATCACCGCGGAGATCGCGAAAATCTACGTTGGCCAGGAGGAGATGGTCCTGGGCACGTTGGTTGCCCTCTTCTCCAGCGGGCATGTGCTGATCGAAAGCGCCCCGGGTCTTGGTAAAACGTTGTTCGTCCGCGTGCTCGGTCGGGTGCTAGGGTGCGACTTCGGCCGGGTTCAGTTCACCGCGGACTTGATGCCGTCCGATATCACCGGGGCACCCTTCTTCGACATGAAGGCGAACGAGTTCCGCTTCCGCCCGGGGCCGATCTTCACCCAGCTCTTGCTGGCGGACGAGATCAATCGTTCCCCCGCCAAAACACACGCCGCCCTCTTGGAAATCATGCAGGAGTTCCGCGTCACCATCGACGGCGAAAGCCACCAGATCACCCGGCCGTTTCTGGTGATGGCCACCCAAAACCCGATCGAGTCGGAAGGGACGTACAACCTGCCGGAAGCCCAGCTAGACCGCTTCATGTTCAAGCTGAAGCTCGACTACCCCACCGAACTGGAAGAGGCCGCGATCCTGCGCGATCACAGCCAGCAAAAGGATATCAACCAGCGGCTGGATGACGAGCTCCAAGTGTTGACCTCCCCAGAAAAAATCCTCGCCGTCACCGCCCAGAACGCCAAGGTGTTGATCGACGACAAGCTGATCGACTACATCAATAAAATCGTCCGCTTAACTCGCACCTGGCCGCAGTTTCACATGGGGGCCTCACCCCGAGCGGGCCTCACCTTGATGCAGGGGGCGCGGACCATGGCCGCCTTCAACGGCCGCGACTACGCCGTGCCGGACGACGTCGTCCGGATCGCGATTCCCGCCTTGCGGCACCGCGTGATCCTTTCCGCCGAGGCCGAAGTCGAAGGGCATACCGCGGATGACCTGTTGACCGAGCTCATCCGCACCGTTGAGGTGCCCCGCCTGTGATCGATTGGTTCGTGCAATTCGTAACGGAGACCCTCGGCGGGCTGCCGCTGCTTCAGCTTCTGCTGATGGCCCTGCCGCTGTTGGTTATCGCTCGGGCCTTGCGGACCTCACCCAGCATGTGGTTGGTGGGGATGTTCGTGGCCCTGATCCCGATTCCGCTGTTCGGCGTGATGGTGACCCATGGCGAAGGGCTCAGCGGTTTGGCCTGGACGCTGGTCGGGGTGAACGTTTTGATCCTGGTGTTAGCCGCGGTGGACCTCTGCACCTTGCCGCTGGCCAAGCGGATCAATGTCGAGCGCGAGACCCTCCGGATCGCCTCGCTCATGAAAAAGCATCAGGTGACCCTCACCGTCAGCAACCTCAGCCGCCGCTCGATCCATCTCTCGATCCGGGACGACGTCCCGCAGCAGTTCATCACGGTGCCGGAAGAGTTCGACCTCCGGCTAGAACCGCAAAGCCGGGCCACCGTCCATTACGAGATGGAGCCGACCCAACGTGGTTCGTTCCCCATGCGGTTTGTCCACCTCCGGATCGATAGCCGGTTCCGCCTCTGGAAGAAAATCTTGCAGGTCCCGCTGGAAAAGGTGATTAGTGTCTACCCCGACATGAAGCAGCTTTCTGAGTACGCCCTGCTGGCCCGGACCAATCGGCTCAGTTTGTTGGGAGTTCGCCGGACCCGGAAGGTCGGCCAAGACCACGATTTCGAACGCCTGCGCGACTACACCCGGGACGACAACTACAAGCACATCGACTGGCGAAGCACCGCTCGCCGCCGCAAACTGACCGTCCGCGAGTTCCAAACCAGCCAAAGCCAGCGGATCATCTTCCTGATCGACTGCGGCCGAATGATGACCAACGAAGCGGACGGCATCAGCCTCTTGGACCACGCGTTGAACGCGATGCTGATGATGAGCTTTGTCGCCCTGCGGCAGGGAGATTCCGTCGGGGCGATTTGCTTCTCGGACCGGGTCCTCTCGTTCGTCCCGCCCCGCAGCGGCGCAAGCCAAATGAACCACCTGCTGCACGCCAGCTACGACCGCTTCCCGGAGTTGGTGGAATCTCGGTACGACGAAGCCTTCATGTACCTCCGCTCGAACTGCCGCAAACGGAGCCTGGTGGTGCTAATCAGCAACGTGATCGACGAGGTCAACTCGCACCAAATCCAACAATACCTCAGCACCCTAGTCGGCCGCCACCTGCCGCTCGGCGTCCTCCTGCGAGACCACCGCCTATTCGACGCCGCCGAAAACGAAAAGCCCTACGGCCGCCACCTCTTCAACGCCGCCGCCGCCGCCGAAATCTTAACCTGGCGGCATCATGTGCTCACCGATCTCTCGCATAAAGGGGTGCTCGCGCTCGACCTCTTCCCGGAAGATTTAACGGCGAATTTGGTGAACCAGTATCTGGAGATTAAGGCCCGGCATTTGTTGTAGATAAAATTGGGGTTGCCGTTGCCCGGACTGGCCTGCTTTTTCTCTGCCTGAACCTATGGCTGCCACCGGTGACGACCGTGGGAAGGTTTCTAGTTTTTGTGATGTCGTTGGTCACGTTGCCCTTCCTCATCACGACACCTGAGCCTTCGGTATTATGCGATCTTGATCTCGCTGGCCAACACGGCCGAACCGCTGTTGGTGATCGACCGAAGCGGGGGTCGCCTGAGCCATGAGGAGACCTCGACCGATTTCGAGCTCGACGTATTTACCAATACGCCTGCGGGTAAATTGCCTGTCCGCCTTGCCGGGACACCACTTACGATCTCTCGCGACGATTGCCTGGAATCATCCGGGCGATGGTTTTCAGGGAAAATGGCAGCTTCGCAAAATAATTATTTGTTTACCTCGGAAAAGGAGTTGACAAAGGATTTAATCTGCCCAATACTCTGATTGTCAGATAAACAGATGGCGCGATTGTTGCTCTTGGAGTTTGCGATTATTGTTATCCACTTCTCATGCATCTCTTTACTTATTTATGAGGTCCCAAAATGTCCCGTCGACGACGATCCTCCGGTTTCACGTTAGTTGAACTTCTTGTGGTTATCGCGATTATCGGTGTTTTGGTTGCACTGCTGCTGCCTGCGGTTCAGCAGGCGCGCGAAGCGGCAAGGCGATCGCATTGCAGTAACAATTTGAAGCAGATTGGAATTGCGTTGCACACCTATCACGACTCCCACATTTCGTTTCCGATCGGTGCTCGAGGGGGCGTCGTTCAGGCGGTTCAGAATATCGGACCTTCGTGGTGGGCCGGACTGCTTCCCTTTCTCGAACAGCCGGCGGTCTACGAGGCGATCGACTTCAGCATCGCCAATAGCGGTTTTGTCGGTAACAACATGAAGCCGCAAATCTCGGGAATCGTATTTCCTGTGATGAGTTGTCCTTCCTATTCCGGGGAACTCGGTGGCGAAGTCCCGGAATGGGCAGTAACCATCGATACGAATGCAACTTATGCGGGAATAGCAGGAGCGGTTAGCTCGTCCCAATTTACTGAATCACGGACCGCGACTTGTTGTGACTGTTGCAGCTCATCGGCAACCGGAGCCGATACAGGCATCCTCGCCGCGGGAGGTCTGCTGGTTCCCAATCAAGCGTTTGGCTTCAAGAATGCGACCGACGGCACCAGCAATACGATTATCGTGGGTGAAATCGGGGCGGTCATGGTGACCACGAGCGCCATTTCGGATACGACAGCGGCTCCTAGTCCTCCGCGAGTTCCGATGACCGCGAGTGGTAATCCGCATGGATGGTTGATGGGTGCCGCTTCCACCAGCCGCGTCCCGTCGGCATCATTATTTGCCCGAGTTTGGAATCTGACCACCATCCGCTATGCACCCAATACTTTGAACTACGATCGCGCTGGAATCAACGCCAACCATGGCGCGAACAATCCGCTGATGTCGCAACATCCCGGCGGAGTCATGGTGCTGTCGGCGGACGGCCACGTGAACTTTATCGCGGAGACCATCGACCTGGATACGTTAAAGCACTTGGCAACTCGCGATGACGGCATCGTCGGCGGCGACTACTAAGACAAGTTGGTATACCAGGCACGATAGGAAACTCAAATGAATCCAACAGCTTTAAGGTTCTTGATGAGCTGCAGCCTTGTTTTTGTTGGCTGCGGCTTAGATGACCAAGGAATCTCTGGCGTCCAAGGCACGGTCCTGATCAATGGATCCGCAGCGCCAGAAGGGACGATTATTGGCTTTTCCAATATCGCGAACGAGTCGGACGCTTTTATGACGCCTGTCGATTCGGATGGAAAGTACCAGTACCGTCCGCCGAAGGAAATCGTTCTCCCACTCGGCGAGTATCGTATTGTCGTGATTCCGAAACGCCGCCAGACAGAAATGGGCCCAAATTTCATCGCGAAGGATGTTCCCATTCCTGGCGCTCCTGCTTCCTACGGAAAATATTCCGAAGTTCAAACCAGCGATTTGAAAACGGAAATTACATCTAGTCAGACGGTAACGTTTGACATCGATATCGTGTCACCGTGAAGAAGTTGCGTGGTTTATTCCTCGTCGACGGCGCATCTTCTGCATCACGCGAACTATTTTCCACCACCTCCCCCTGCAACCTGCTGGTGCTGACGTCGCATCCTGCGTTTTGAGCATTCTCTCACCTTTGATTTTGAATTCACCTCTGAGCATTTAACGAAAGCGATGATTTTATGAGCTGGAATCCGAGAATCCTACTGACCGGCCTGGTCCTTTGTTTGCTGACTATCGAAGCATTTGCCGAGACCGCCGATCCGTCTCAAGCCGGATACGCTGGCCGCATCGGCACAAAGATCTATGTCTCCAAGCTCGGCGACGACTCGGATGGAAAAAGTTGGGAGACAGCCTTTAACACAATCCAACAAGGCATCAACGCTGTTCCCGATGATAAAGGAGGACATTGCGTGATCGTCCGACCGGACGTTTATGTCGAAGCCAACCTCGCCCCGTCCCAGAAGGGTGCCAAGGGCGCCTACAATACGCTCATCTGCGACTACGACGGATCGTTAGGATCGAAGGCCAAAGGCTGGGCGATGATCGACTCTGGCGATCCGAAGCTGGGATTTAAAAGTTGGGATTGGTGGAGCACGATTCGCGCATCTGATGAGCATTGGCCGGGCGGCAACAACCAAGAAACGTTTTCCAGCATCGTTTGGGATCGTTGGACGCTGCGTCGACTATACACTTCAGGCGGTGACGCGGGATTCTTTTGGGATCTGACCAGCAAGAGCGGCGAAGGCTTTACGGTGCAAGTCGAAGATTGCGTCGGGATTGGCCGAGCTTTTGGTGGCGGGGTTGTCTATCCGCAAGTTCGCCCTGATGAGCCCAGCACGTTTCGTCGTTGCTATTTTCTGGCACTCGACTGGGTCGGAGATACGGCGGCTGTGCTTGTCGGCGGTTCGGAAGACGCCATGCCAGAGCATCCCCATGTCGTGCTGGAAGACTGCACGTTGGTCCATTCCGACAATGCAATCGCGATCTCCTATGCGGCAAAACAGACGCGTGTGAAGCTGATCGACTGTCGGTTGATCGCGCTCAATTTCACGCAGCCTGAGATGGGCGGGAAGTCGACTGGGATCATTTGCACTGAAGGAAACTCCGCTGGCGGCGCGCTGCATGTCGATCTGCAAGACTGTCGTCTGGCCGGGTATAGCGTTTTCACACCGGGCCCCTCCAGCAAATTGGCCAGCTACACGATGACCGGACGCAACACGGCCTATCTCCAGTTCAAGCAGGAGTTGCCAGAAGGTCTCGAGCGAGTCGGAGTCTGGCCGGCCGATCTCTTTTCAACAATCGCTCCCCCGCCCCTCTCCGGCGCAGTAGAGCCGCACCCGTAGGAAAAATCGTCTCCTTCATGACCGTCCCAAGCGAAACGAAAGGCCCCGGCAATCCTTGTCGGGGCCAGGCCTCGGGGCTTGGCATTCCGCCGAGTTGCTACCCTCAGTCGGGTTTCGAGGAAGAAGACAATGGCAGTGCTTGCGAATCCTGACATCGTCGATTGCCAGTGGTAAACATTTTCAAAATTCCTCGTTAAACCACCGCTTTATCCGGAGACTAGAACCTGAAAGCAGGTCCCATTGTTTCATGCTAACCCGGATTATTCACGGTCGAACTGCTGCGACGATCGCCATGAATAATACGGGCTAACGGAAAGTGGATTGCGTACGTAAAGAAATGGTTTCGTTACGCGGTCTCCTCTCACATCTCATTTCACCATGCTTTGCAGTCATCAACGAAACTCTCCGAAGAGCACCTTGCAATGAACATCACGTCTTCGCCGCGGATCGCGTATCCTTCCCGATCAAGTTTCAAGACTTCCTGGACCAACGTCCTCATGATCTTGCTTGGCGTTGCCGGGCTGATCTCGCCTGGCGATGCCGAAGAGGTCGTTCGGCCGGAAATCATCAAACTTCCCGGCGGCCTCCTCGACAGAATGGAAAACACGCCAGTGATCTTCGCCGGGCGTAAAATCTTGCTCTCGAACATCCGTGACGATTCCAAGGTAAATACGGATGGATACGTAGCGAGCATGACGCTGCTTGCCGATGATCTCGACACCGGCGAACGAATTTGCGAGTTCGGCAAGGGCCATTCCTTTGTCTCTGGTTACGTCGATGGCGACACGTTGCATGCGTTTGCGAGCCGCGGCACAAATCACCACTGGTTTTCTGATATCACCCATTTCTGGACGACCGATCTGGTGACATGGCACGAAGAACCAGCGATTAACAGGACCGGAGACGAACACCTCTTCAACACATCCGTCTGCCGTGATGACCAAGGCTATTTGATGGCGTATGAGTCGAGCTCTCCCGTTACGTTTTGCTTCCGCTTCGCCAGGTCGACCGATCTGAAGAATTGGAAAACGATTCCGAACCTGATTTTCACAGGTGCCCAGAAAGAGTACAGCGCATGTCCCGTCATTCGGTACTTCGCACCGTACTACTACGTGATTTATCTTCACGCACCCGTGGCGGGACACAACGGGCATGTCTCGTATATCACCCGATCCAAAGATCTGCAAACTTGGGAACTAAGTCCGCTGAACCCAGTGCTGGAGGCGGGAGAGAAAGAGGGGACAAATAATTCGGACGTCGACCTAATCGAAATCGACAGGAACACTTACCTGTTTTATGCGGCCGGCAATCAAGCCAATTGGACAACATTGAGAACCGCGATCCACCCCGGCCCCCTGAAGCAGTTTTTCGAGGGTTGGTTCCCGGAAAGTCCGGCCCCAGAGAACGTGGTTTCCGCCGTCGTGGCCCCCACACCGCTTCCTGAATAGAAGTGGCGAACGGAATGGGTGCCGGACCGTGATAACCTTAGCGGCGGAGAACCAGGAATTGATCGTCGCGTACCTGATCGATGGACCGCCACTGACCTCGGTCATTGCCTTGAACCTCTATCTGGCGAGAACACTTGCGGGCGAGCGACGCAGCAATAACTGATCACCCGCCAAGCTCGCTCAAACATTTGCCCTGCCAGGGCGGCGCGGCTATGCTGAAGCCGTCGGGGTGCCAGTCACAAATGGGGGAAATGATGCGGGTTTCGATCTTGCTGCTGGGGGCGCTGCTGGGAATTGGGCTTTGTGGTTGTGGTGTTGGTACCGCGCCAACGGCGCCCGCGACGCTCGAAGGGGCTTGGCTGGGGAAGGGACTGTTTCATGCGGGGGCGGGCGATGCCGAGGTGACGGCCCAGTTGGAGCTGCTTTCCGATGGCACTTACCGCTACCTGATCCTCAAACCGTCCATTCTGGCCTTAACCGGATTGGAAGAGGGGGCGTGGCAGCGCGAAGGACAAACGCTGACCCTTGCGCCGGGTGCCAAGCCGAACGAGTCCGCCGACGCGGATGCCGCAGGCGAAGCGGAGACCGAAGAGATTGAACTCGGCCCGGATGGCAAGCCGAAACTCTCCTCGGTGTTTGGGGCGCTGCGTAAAACCAACAACCAAGAGGCGGGGTCGCGCCGGACCCTGACCGTGGCCGACGACCTGGGCCAGCTTACCTTCGACGACGGCAAACTGGAACTGACGTTCACCTACAACCTGAAAGCGACCGCCAGCTTAAAAAAGCGAGGGGATGTAACGCAGCCGTAAAGCTTTCCCTCAAGATCGCGAGAAAAACACCTTCCCGGCTTCAGGGATAAGGCGCGAGCCAAGCCTCACCCTCAGTCACTTCTCTGTGGCCTCGGTGACCTCGGTGGCTAAAAAAATCTCTCGCCAAGCCGGCAAGTATTTTTGGTTCGTCACTACACCTTGGCGCAGCACTTCTTATACTTCTTGCCGCTGCCGCAGGGGCACGAATCGTTGCGGCCGACGCGGGGCTCTTCCTTGCGGATGGTTTCCACTGGGGGCTGCGGGCGATCAACCGGTCGGTTACCTCCAGGTCGTCGCCATCCAGGACCGCCAGCATGCGGCAGAGATCCTCGGTGATCATGTCGCCAAACAGTTCGTCCAACGGGTCTTCCGGCAGGCGGAGCCCCTCGGCAATCGTCGGGAGAGGCCATTTGCTCCCTGGTTCGTGGCGTGGGCCGTGCCGACCTGTTAAACTTGTAAACTCCGCTATTTCCCCAACTCACCATCCCGCCGCTTAGGCGTCATTCCCGAGGTTCTCATGCAACGCCGTACCTTCATGGCCGCTTCCTCGGCCGCGATGCTGCTGGCTTCCTCGCTCCGAGCCGAAGAAAACTCCAAGCGTCGCGTCGCCGTCATCGGTCACACCGGTCGAGGCAACTATGGCCATGGGCTGGATACGGTCTGGCAAAAGATTGCCGAGGCGGAAATCGTCGCGGTCGCCGATCCGCACGAGCAAGGGCTCGCGCAGGCAGTGGAGAAGCTGAAGCTCAAGCGGGGCTACGCCGATTACCACGAGATGCTCAACGAGACTAAGCCGGAGTTTGTCTCGATCGGCCCGCGACATCCCGACCAACACAAAGAGATGCTACTGGCCGCGATCCAATCGGGCGCAAAAGGAATCTACATCGAAAAGCCGTTTTGCCGCACCCCGGCTGAGGCGGACGCGATCATCGCCGCCGCCGAAAAGCAAGGGACCAAAATCGCGATCGCCCATCGCAACCGGTACCATCCCGCCTTGGCCCACATCGCGGAGCTGGTCGCCTCGGGTGAAATGGGACGCCTATTGGAAATTCGTGGCAAAGGGAAAGGGGATCGGCGGGGTGGTGGTGAGGACCTGTGGGTTCTTGGCTCGCACGTGCTGAACCTAATCAGCCATTTCACCGGGGCCCCAAAAACCGTCTCTGCCCTGATGCGGCAGGAAGGCCGTCATGTCACGGCGGCCGATGTGAAGCCAGGCAACGAAGGGCTGGGCCCGTTGGCGGCCGACGAGATCCGGGCCCGCTACGAAATGGAAGATGGCACGATCGCCTATTTCGATTCGGTAGTCGACGATACCACCGGTCCGGATGGATTTTGCCTCCAACTGATCGGCGGCAAGGGGGTGGTGACCCTGCATGTCGACCGTACCCCGATCGCTCACTATACGCCCGGCAACCCGTTTAAGGTTTCGCCGGAGGGGAAACCGTGGATCCCGATCACGACCGCCGGAGTCGGCAAGCCGGAACCGAATCCGGAGTTGGTCCGCTCGGTCCACAATCACCTGCTGCCAATCCGCGACCTGATCGAGTCGGTCGACGCGGACCGCGCCCCCACCTGTGACGTCCACGAAGGAGCCACCACCGTGGAGATGATCTGCGGCGTGTTCCAGTCGCACCGAGAACAGGGGAGGGCCATTTCGTTCCCCCTAGCCAACCGAGAAAACCCGCTGGCCGATTGGTAAGCCGCGACAACCTCAACCTACGCAACCTTGGCAACAGGGAAAGCACCAACGTAGCCACGCTTGCCAAAAGCGTGGGAGAAGTGCCAACCCAATCCAGCGAACGCTTGTTCCTAAGCCGCTGGTAAGGAATGATTAACAAATTCGTTAGCCCCAACGGGGCGACATAAATAGAGACATGGTATTTTTGCCCGGAGTGAATCCTGTTTTGAAACCGATCACGCCCCATTTCGTTATTCATTTTTTGGCCGCGGATTAACGCGGATCGCAAGCGATTTGAACGTCGAATCGCGGATAGCCTTTTCCGCGAACATCCGCGGTTTTTTTTGTTAGCCACAGAGGACACAGAGAGCACAGAGGAAAGGAGAGTGCTTTTAGGGCCTTCGTCTTTCTATTTTGCATTTTTCATTCTTCATTAATCAATACTCATTTTTCTGAAACAGGACGAATGAGTAGTGCAAAATGAAGAATGCAAAATTTTGTCTCTGTGACCTCTGTGTTCTCTGTGGCTAAATAAACCTTTCCTAAAGAATTAATCGAGATTCATTGGCGACTATTAAGCGTTCACCCAAGCGGTATGTGCTTCCTCCTCGCCATTTTTTCATACGGAGTTTCATGTGACTGGATCGAAAGTGTTCGCGGGAGTTTTGCTTCTCGCGGTTGTGTTGCTCGGATCTTCCGCCCAGGGGCAACACCCGCCGGTGCCATTCGTCGCCGGTTTTGAGCGGTTTGCGCGGCATGGCGTGGTCCCGGAGAACGTCGGCGGGCAATTGCTGCTGGCGGAGCTGAGTTGCGTCGCCTGTCACGATTCTGAGGATCTTGCCCTGGAGCCGAAACGGGGCCCCATCCTTACTGGCAGTGGCAACCGCGTAAGCGCCGATTGGATGCGGGCGTTCCTGAACAATCCGAGTCACACCAAACCAGGCACCACCATGCCGGACGTCTTAGCTTTCCTCCCTGAGGCGGATCGAGCCGAGGCGGTTGAGGCGTTGGTCGCGTTTCTTGCCAGCCAAGAGACCTCCTTTCCCGAGCCGAAGGCGGGGGGAGGAAACCCCTTGCCGCACGAATTTTGGAACCAGGGTGACCCTGAGCGGGGGGAGAAGCTGTATCACTTGGTCGGCTGCGTCGCTTGCCACCAGCCGGACCCTCAGTACGACGGTGGTCACGCTCAGCCCTCCGCGATGTCGGCCCTGCTGGCGACGCTCGAGCCGGAAGATATCGAAGAGATGGGGCTGACCGAATCGGCTCGGCCGGTCACTTCGGTCCCGCTGCCGGACTTGGCGGACAAGTACACTAACAAGGCGTTGACCTTCTTTCTGGCGGAGCCGGAAACGGTCCGCCCAGGCGTGCGGATGCCGAACCTGAAATTAGAACTGGTCGAAGCGGCCGATCTGGTCGCTTACCTAACTCGGGATGCTTCCACGGAGGGTAAGCAAGGGACGGCTTCCAAGAATCCCGCGTTGGTCGCCCAAGGGAAAAAACTCTTCACCGCGCTCTCGTGCGTCAATTGCCACGAGATGGATGGCGTGCCCCCGCCGGAAGAAGCGCCGCTAGCCACCAAGTCACTCGCCCAACTCGCGGCGGCCGATGGCTTGGGCTGTCTCGGCAAACCGACGCCGGGGCTGCCCCACTTCGGTCTGGACGAGCCGCAGGTGAAGTCGATCACCGCGGCCCTGACCGCCTTGGCGGCCCGGGACGAGGCACCAGCGCAGGAGGTTTCTCTGGACCTTACCCTCCTCAAACAAAACTGCTACGCCTGCCATTCCCGCGATGAGCGCGGGGGTGTCGGTCCTGATCGGGAGCAATACTTCGAAACGGTCTCGCATGTCGACTTGGGAGACGAGGGGCGTTTGCCTCCGCCGTTGGACCATGTCGGGATGAAGCTTACGCCTGGGGCGTTTGCGAAAGTGCTGGCAGGCTCCGGCGATATCCGGCCTCACATGCGGGTCCGCATGCCCAAGTACCCCCAGGAAATTGCCAAGCCGTTGCCGGCAGCCTTTGCCGCGGCGGACCAACCCGCCTCCTTGAGCGAAGCGGAGGTCTTTCCCAATCACAAAGGAATGGAAGAGGCGGGCCGGTTGCTGCTCAATACGGGCTGTGTCCAGTGCCATCCGATCCGCGGGGAATCGGCCGATGGCGCGGTGGGGATCGACCTGGAAGGGATTGCTCAGCGGGTCCGGCCGCAGTGGTTTTGGGAGTTTCTCCGCAATCCGGCCGAGCTGAAAAAGCGGACGCGGATGCCATCGTTTTTTCCCAACGGCAAAAGCGGCAATCCGGATATTTTGGAGGGCGATATGGATCGTCAGATCACGGCCATGTGGAGCTACCTGAAAGATGTGAAGTCGCAAAAGCTGCCAGACAAAATTGAAGAGGCGAGATCGCAGCAGTTCGAACTGGTCCCGGAAGGTCGTCCGATTGTGCTCCGGACCTTCATGGACTCGGCCGGCCCGCACGCCATCGCGGTCGGAAACCCCGCCGGGGTTCACTACGCGTTTGACGGGGAAAAGATGCGTCTAGCCGAGGCTTGGCGGGGCCAGTTTCTGGATGCCTACGGGACCTGGTTCGTACGGTCCGCGCCACCCGCGGTGCCGCTGGGAACGGAGGTTGTTTCCTTCCCGCCTGGCCTGCCGTTTGCGATGTTACCTGGCGGGGACGAGCCATGGCCCCCGGAAGACAAAGAGGCGGCACAGTACCAGTTTTTGGGCTACCGGCTCGATCGGGCAGGCGTTCCCACGTTCCGCTACGCGTATCGCGGCTATGTGATTGAAGACCGGATCGAGGCGTTGGAAAATGGTGGCCTGAAACGCCTGCTAAAGATCAAGCCGGGCAAGGGGAATGCCCCGCGAGGAACCTTGTGGTTCCAGGCCCATCAAGGCAAAAACCTAAAGCAACAAAACGCGACCTGCACCGAGCCGGGCGGCGTCACCGTCCGCTTAGCGGAAGCAGAGGGTGCCATTCTGTGGCAAGACAAAAAGAACCCTGAAACCAAGCAATGGCGGGTGCCGGTGAGTACCGATCGCCCACTGGAAGTGATTTATCAATGGTAACTGGAGATGATTTACCATCGGTAACTGGAAGTGATTTACCAACGGCAAGAGACGTCCCCCAGCCAACGTCCTAGCCCCGGCAGGGGCGGCATATAATAGCCAGGGGCGTAAGCCGCTGGTAAGGAATGATTAACAAATTCGTTAGCCCCAACGGGGCGACATAAATAGAGACATGGTGTTTTTGCCCGGAGTGAATCTTGTTTTGAAACCGATCACGCCCCATTTCGTTATTCATTTTTTAGTCGCGGATTAACGCGGATCGCAAGCGATTTGAACGTCGAATCGCGGATAGCCTTATCCGCGGATTTTTTGCGTTCATCCGTGGTTTTTTTGTTAGCCACAGAGGTCACAGAGATCACAGAGGAAAGGAGAGTGCTTTTAGGGCCTTCGTCTTTCTATTTTGCATTTTTTATTCTTCATTAATCAATACTCATTTTTCTGAAACAGGACGAATGAGTAGTGCAATATGAAGAATGAAGAATGCAAAATGCTGCCTCTGTGTCCTCTGTGGCTAAACAACCTTTACCAAAGACTTGATTACTTATGCC